>NZ_JAVHWZ010000001.1:0-667500 GCF_035607555.1 Candidatus Bealeia paramacronuclearis
TGGCTGTGGTGCATAAATCAGAGATAAAGGCGAGTTTAGGTGAGGTGTGAAAAAACGATCAAGTTGAGGGTCTGGCTTTGGGCATGCCAAGGGACGCCATGCGATTGAGGATCTGCACGACGATCTGAACTTCGACTTCTTGGCTTTGAAAATGTTTGGCTCTGAGTTTTCCTCCGGTGAGTGATTTGTAAGGGTGCATACTGTTCTCAGCCCCAGCCCAGCGACCGTAACCGGTGAGCTCTTGCCACTTGTGTTTTCCTTTGTCTTCTATACCGCTCGGCAATGAAGAAGCCTTGTTAATCAGAGGAGTTGCCCGAGTTCAGATAGAAGTGAGACAAAATTGGGAGGGATGGAGATGAGCTGAGCGCGCCCCCAAATTGCGCTGTAGCGAGGCTCATCTCCATTGCCACACCCAAACCAGGCCTCAAGAATAGGAAATGTAAAAAACCTATTGATGGAGGACTGGATGAGGATCCACGGATTACATAAAAATATGCATAGGCTTTATGCATACGCGCTTACACAAGACTGTTTGGACGTCTATCGCAAACGCTATGAAGGAGGTGTAAGGCTCTGGGAAAAGTTGAAAGCTGAAAACGTTTGCGATTCCACGTGCCAAGAAATTTGCGACATGTCCCGCGCAACTTATTATCGCCACAAGAAGATCCTGAAGGACCTTAACAAAGGGAGTGTTCCCCCTTCAAAAAAGCCACGAAATCTCAACAAACCGCGCTGGGGAGAGGCAGAACTTCAGCTTGTGAGAGTGTGCCGCGAAAATCCCACCTATGGCAAAGAGAAAATCGCCATCATTCTCAAGCGAGACCATGGGCAAATCCTGAGTGAAAGCACCGTCGGCCGTATCCTGACCTCCCTCAAAAACAAGGGGCTTGTGCAAAAATCACCCTCCGCCCTGAGAACAAAAAGAAAAAGACAATTTAAAAGCCATGCAAAGCCCTGGACATTTAAGGATTATAAAACGATGACGCTTGGTGAGCGGGTGCAGATTGACCACATGACAGTCACCAAAAATGGTATCTGTTTCAAGCGCTTACAGACTTGGGAAAGAGGCTCGAAATTTATCTATGCGAGTGTGTATGCCCCTACCAAGAGCTCAAGCGCCAAACGCTTCTTGCTTGAGTTTGTAAAGCAGGCCCCCTTTAAAATTCAATCCATTCAAGTTGAGGGAAGATCTGAATTTATGGCGGAATTTGAGGAAGCCTGTGAAGAACTTGGAATTTCGCTGATTGTTCTGCCCCCCAAAAAGCCCACCTGCAACGGAGGTGTTGATCGGGGAAATCGCATATTCCGGGAGGAATTTTACAACCAAAACAACCTCCTGGCTGATTCCATAGCTTCTATGCGCTTTGAGCTCTCTCAAGCTGTCTCAAAGTATAATTCTTATCGGCCTCATCGCGCCGCGAAAGGCCTCACTCCTATGCACTATATTCACTCTCATATTCTCGAGGCCTCTTGAGTCTCATTCTATATGAACTCCTACAAAAAAGATTATACCCCTCATTTTAGGTTCGTGATAAATTAAGTGCATGATTATTTCAGAGCTCAAAGATAATCTCGTGAAAGGGGATAGGCGCGCTATTGCACAAGCCATGACTCTTGTAGAGTCCTCGCGTCCTGAGCATCAACACAACGCCCAAGCACTCCTTGCAATGATTTTGCCCCTTACGGAAAAATCTTTTCGTATTGGGATTTCGGGTGCGCCGGGGGTTGGAAAATCCACATTTATTGAGAGCTTTGGCCGTGATCTCCTCCAAAAAGGGCATCGCGTGGCAGTTTTGGCTATTGATCCCTCGTCTACCCTTTCTAAAGGATCGATTCTTGCGGACAAAACCCGCATGGTGACACTTTCCCAAAGTCCCGACGCATTTATTCGCCCCAGCCCTTCTGGTGGAATTTTAGGCGGCACTGCGCAACGCACAACAGATGTTATTCGTATCGCAGAAGCGGCAGGTTTTGATATAATTTTGATTGAAACCGTGGGCGTGGGCCAATCAGAGCTTGCCGTTTATGATCTTTCAGATATGGTTCTGTTGCTTTTGGGACCGGCTTTGGGGGACGAACTCCAAGGGATCAAAAAAGGTATTGTGGAGATTGCTGATTTGATTGTCATCAACAAGGCAGACTCAGGTCTTGAGGAAAGATGCCTCCAGACAGCACAAGCCTATCGTGGTGCCCTAGAGATGAGTCGCCCACGTCTTCAATCCTGGACACCTAAAGTTGAGGTAATTTCTGCGATAGAATCCAAGGGGTTCCAAGCTCTTTTCAAAGATATTGAAGATTATAAAGTGGTTACCCAAACATCTGGGGAGTGGCAGACACGAAGGCAATCCCAAGCGCAGCATTGGCTTGAGGAGGAAATGAAAGCACTATTGTGGCAAAAAATTCAAACGGCGTGGGATGCTGAAATTCAAAAATCCCTTACGTTAATCAAAGACAAAAAATCCACCCCCTCTCAAGAGGCGCAAAGAATTATTTGTGAAAATGAGGGGGCACATTCAAGTATGAAGTCCAACACGGTATAAATTTTCCTTGAAGGTATCGAGAGGAGCGAGCCACTTGAGGAATTTTTGAGGGATCGTGTTTTTCTTTTCTTAATGGATTTTTAACCATTTTTGTGTAAGAATTGCTATCATGATTAAAAAAATGCTCAATAACGAATTTTTACTTATTGCGACAAAAATTGCAGCAATAATTCTGATTATCGAATTATTAATTATGTATGTTTTGTCATTTTTCGAAGGGCAACTCAGCCCCACTTTTGAGATGCTGGTGGATCCTTTTACTCTCGTCCTCACTTCAACTCCCATTATCACTTACTATGTAATTTTGCCCTATATTCGCTATCGGGATAAGGTTGAAGTAACATTGAGTCATTTGAGTGAGGAGGCTTTGGCCGCTAATAAGGCCAAATCTGAATTTTTGGCAATGATGAGCCACGAACTACGGACACCCTTAAATGCCATTATTGGGTATAGTGAATTCCTCTCAGAGCAAGCTGAAGAAGACAATTTTCCAATATCGAGGGAGTTAAATCAAATTAATTCGGCAGGAAAGCATCTTTTGGCCCTCATTAATAATATTCTCGATCTCTCAAAGTTAGAAGCAGGAAAGACCGAAGTCTTTAAAGAAACATTTTCCCTTCAAGATATGGTTGTTAATGTGGCAAGCATGGTCGAAGCTTTAATGAAAATGAATCAGAATCAGCTTATTTTAGAAATCGATAAGAATCTGGGACTCATGCATTCAGATTTTGTCAAAATTCGACAAAACCTTCTTAATCTTCTCAGCAACGCTGCAAAATTTACGGAGAATGGAAAAATTGTTTTGACCGTCAAAGTTGAACCCAACGATTGGATCCTTTTTTCCGTTCAGGACTCAGGATGCGGGATCACATCCGAACAATTGGAAAAACTATTTAATCCCTTTATCCAAGCGGATTCTTCCACCACACGGAAACATGGAGGCACTGGATTGGGATTGTCTTTGTTCAAGCGCTACACTGAGCTATTGGACGGAACAACTTCCGTTGAAAGTATTCCAAATCAAGGCTCAACCTTTTCCATGCGGCTTCCCAGAGGGGACGTTGATGATATTTTGTTGAGCGAGGCTTGAGATTTTCCGGTTGTCCAATTAATTGTCTTGCCTTCCCCCCGGTGAAGTTTGCTATAAGGAGTGTGAGGAGTCGCTATGGGCGCTTTTCTCGCCAACCCGGTCAGATTCGGAAGAAAGCAGCCGTAACGAGTTCAAGGCGGGTCGTGGTCGGGCTCCTCACCTAACATTTAAGGATGATTTTCTGTGAGTCAGTCACAAACGCAAGAATCAACAGCATTGTTTCCTATAGAGGATGCGGCTCAGCCTTACCAAGTTCTTGCGCGCAAATACCGTCCAACAAAACTCAGTGAACTCATAGGTCAGGAGCTTCTGGCCACAGTCCTTCGCAAAGGTATTGAAAGCGGCCGTTTGGGTCATGCTTTTATTTTAACCGGAATTCGAGGAACGGGAAAAACCACAACGGCACGGATTATGGCGCGAGCACTTAACTGCACAGGCCCCGATGGAAAAAGCGGTCCCACGCCTGAGCCTTGCGGTATTTGTCCATCTTGTGTGGCGATTGCAACTGATCGCCATATGGACGTAATTGAAATTGATGCAGCCTCCCGCACCAGCGTTGAAGATATCCGGGAAATTATTGAAGCAGCACGTTATAAAGCCATTTCTGCACGCTATAAAATTTATATTATTGATGAAGTTCACATGCTTTCAAAAAGTGCATTCAATGCGCTTTTAAAAACGCTCGAAGAACCCCCTTCTCATGTGAAATTTATTTTTGCTACAACCGAAATTCACAAAGTCCCTCAGACAATTCTTTCGCGCTGTTTGCGATTTGATCTAAGACGCATTGATATTGAAACCCTCAAAACGCATTTTGCAGCTATTTGCCAAAAAGAAGGAATTGCCTTTGAGGAGGTGGCCCTTTTTCTAATCGCTCGCGCTGCTGAAGGCTCCGCCCGGGATGGTCTTTCCTTACTCGATCAAGCCATTACGCGTGCAACCAATGGAGAAACCCAGGCATATCTCAAAGCATCCGATGTGCAAGAAATGCTGGGACTTATGGATTTTGGACCGCTCTATGCACTTTTTGAAAATCTGGCGCAAGGTGAGATTCAAAAGGCCATCTCCCAATTACGCGAAATGATAGGACAGGGGGCAGACCCCGTGGCTCTTCTCAAAGATTTTATGAACATTGTACATCATTTAACACTTTTAAAAGCCACACCTGATTTAGAGCTTTTGAACGTACCTTTTGCAGAAGAAAAAGAGCGCCTAAGGGGTTTGTCACAAAATCTGGCGGTGCCCGCTTTGACACGCCTTTGGCAAGCTCTTTTAAAGGGTTATCAGGAGATTCTGAGCTCCCCCCATCCTATCCAGGCCCTTGAGATGCTTTTGGTGCGCATTTCGTATTTGTCGTCCTTGCCGCCTTTGGAATCCCTTATCAAAAATGTAGGCGGGCTTGAACCCGATGGCTCAAAAAAAAAGTCCTAAAACCCATTCAGACAACAACGTCCCTTGAAGATATTTGTAAGATTTTACATATTGCCCGCGAGCCTTTGCTGGAAGCGCATCTTGTCCATGATGTACATTTAGTTGACCTTCAAGACCATCACTTGATTTTACGTCTGACATCTAAGGCACCTTCTGATTTTACGCAACGGCTTGGAAAAATTCTTAACCATGCCACAGGTGCTATTTGGAAGATTGAAATTTCCAGCGAGATCGGTCAACTTACATTAGGTGAATTACGCGCGATTGCCCGTCAAAAGCGGATTGAGGACGCAAAATCATTACCCTTGGTTTCACAAGCGCTCAAGCTTTTTCCGGGGGCACACATTGATGACGTTATAGAAATGGAGAATTAAATGTTTGGAAATATTGGCGATTTAATGAAAAAAGCGCAAAAAATGCAAAAAGATATGGCAGACGTTCAAGACAAATTAGGTGAACTCACCGTTGAAGGATCCGCAGGCGGAGGCATGGTGAAGGTTGTGCTTTCGGGTAAGGGTGATTTGAAATCGCTTAAAATTGATCCCACTTTGGTGGATCCGAGCGAGATTGAAATGTTGGAAGATCTCATTATCGCAGCGGTTAATGATGGCAAGTCCAAAGCAGAAGCTTTGGGGGCTGAGGAAATGAAAAAAATAACAGGCGGGCTCAAGCTTCCCGGCGGCATGTCCCTTCCTTTTTGAGAGCTAGTTTCTTCTATTTGTGTTCCGCTCTTAACCTTTAGTCCCGGACTTGATCCGGGTCGCTTCAGGTTTTTTTGAAAAAGCTGTCATCAAAAAATGGCAAGAAAAATATCTTGGATATTAGATGGTTAGCATACATGCCCTTGCATCTCATCCTTGAATCCACGAACCATGTATTGAATGCAATAAATTTCTCTCTATCGGAGAAAATCACAGTCAAATCCTGGATAACTCTCACTCCCTTTAGAGGTGTCAAGCGTGGCTCCCTCTCCGGCGACGTATCCACATGCGTAATTTCCATCTGCGGTAGTTACTTTGCTTCTTCCAATTGTGCAACGTAACACACCACAATCGCAATTAATTTTTGCATTAACTCTCTGAAGGTCCCTCTGTGTGTTAGTACCTCCATAATTCATACCCCAGTGCCCTGTTTTCCCATCCGGGGTTTTACAGTAAACTATTTTGATCCCATCACATTTCCCTGCAGAGGTCATCCCCAGCTGAATCACGCATACAAGTGCAACTGCCGCGATATTTTTCATTGTTTCCTTTTTCATCAACCTGTCCCTTTCTTTTTTAATTTTTGATAAAGTTTAATTCTCATACACGAGTTACGCAGTTTGCAGGAGAAGAGAGAAGAGATAAGGTGAGAGGGAATATTTATTAAATGAGAAGAAATGATGTCTCGACACAAATGCACAAAATCACTTTATCGTTCATTTTTACAAGCCAGCAGTGTGCGCTATTCAGGGTTGGCACTTTCGGAGGTGTCACCGATTCCATTGTCGCATGACAGCGTCAATCGATGGTTGAGTTCTAGTGCATTGCGTCCGAGCGGAGTGTGGAATCTTACTCAATCTCTTATTAACAAGAAAGAACCTTGTTTTTTAGTATGTGACGATACAATTTTGGATAAAAATCGGAGCGAGAAGATAGAGCTTGTGCATTATCAGTATTCTGGGAATGCCCATGATGTTATTGCGGGGATAGGTCTTGTCAATTTGGTATGGCATGGCCTGAGGAGTCATGACTCTATTCCTGTTGATTATCGTATTTATGATAAAGCCAGCGATGGCAAAAGCAAGAATGACCATTTCAGGGAAATGTTAAAGCTGGCTCAAGACAGAGGGATAAATCCGGATGACGTGGTTGCAGACGCTTGGTACTCGAGCTTGAATAATCTGAAGGCCATTGAATCCATAGGCTGGACATGGGTGATGGGGTTGAAGAAAAACAGGAAAGTGAATCGTGGAGAAACTCTTGAAAAGCTGGACATTCCAGATGAAGGACTGAAAGTTCACTTACGCGGATATGGATGGATTACTGTTTTCCGGTTTGTTGCCAAAAACGGTCGCACGGATTATATCGGAACCAATAGGGATAATCCCTCTCGTGATCATATTGAACTGGTCATGAAATCGCGTTGGAAAATCGAAGTTTATCATCGGGAATTAAAGCAAACATGCGGTCTTGAACGCTGTCAGTCTCGCACGGGACGAGCCCAAAGAAATCATATATTTCTTGCCATTTCGGCTTGGATTCAAAGATTTAAAAGACGACTTGCTGGAGGCTTCTCTTTTTATCAGCAGCAGTGGGATGTTATTAAGCATGATATCTCTAGAGAAATAACAAAACTCATGTCTTTCGCTTAGATTCCCACCCTTTTGCTGCAAACTGCGTAACTCGTGTCATAATATACTGCACCAAATTTCTTTAAAATAAGTTAATTTTTTTCATTTTCAGAACTATACCGCTCGGCAATGAAGAAGCCTTATTAATCAGAGGAGTGAACGAAACAACCGTTGCGATTCAATAAAATTTTATGTATAAACAAGGCATGAAAATTGAACTGACAATTAAAGAAAAACAAGATCTAGAATTTCAGCACAGTAAAGAAAGAGATCGCCGTGTGGCTGATCGCATCAAAGCGGTTTTGCTAAATGCAGAAGGTTGGACTCAAAAACAAATCGCCCAAGCTTTGCGGATTCCCTATGAAACTGTTCAAGACCATCTCACTTCTCAAAACCCTCCTTGAGGATGAGCCGGTTGAGTTTACGGATGCCGTTCAATTTAGAAACCAGGAATGTTACCATTGCAGCCCATGAAACCATTGATAACAAAGCCATGGAAAAGCATTTTGCGGCTTTACGTAAGAAATATCCGAAGGCCCCAAAAATTCCCTTATACTATCAGCAAAGAAACAAAGCAGGCTGCCGAGGACTATGAAATTGTCCTGTATTATCTCCCTCCTTACAGCCTCAATTTGAATCCGATTGAGAGGTTATGGAAAGTGATGAATGAGTGCGTACGCAATAATTGTGTCTTTAAAAGTGCCACTGAATTTAGGAAAGCCCTTGACGAATTCTTTGCCAAATGGTCAAAAATCGCCAGCTCCAGGATAGACTGCATTAATGATAACTTTCAAATCCTCAATAAGGCACCTTCAAGTTAAAGGAGTAGATTGATTTACGAAAAGATTTGAAGCAATAAGTCATCCTCATGCTGAAATAAATTCAGCATGACGGTTTTGCGAATCGGGCCCCTCATTTATACGCGCGAAAAAACCACGGGGCTAGCCCCGTGGATGTAGCGCTCCCCCAAGCCTTCTTGCTATGATGCGAAGTATGCAGATAAGGAAGTAAGGACACTGCGCCTACCAATGTGAGTATCACCTGGTGATTGTGAGCAAATATCGACGGAAGATATTGAATGAAGGTAGTTTTGCGTATTTCACAGAAGTGATGAATCAGATAAGGGAGAAGATGCCTGAAGTCATCATCCTAACGATGAATCATGATAAGGATCATATTCACTTACACTTACACCTATCTATTCCCCCTAAGATAAGAGTTAGCGATGCAGTTCGAACCATAAAGTCCATGAGCGGCAAATTGTTGAAGAAAAAATTCGAGTATATGAGAAAAGCTTATTGGGGCGTGGATGGTATTTGGTCAGATGGTTATTTTGTATCCACAGTTGGGGTAAATGAGTACGCGATCAAGCGCTATATAGAGCATCAAGGGCAAGAAGACTTGGGGCAAGCGCAGCTTGTACTCGGCCTATAGGCCGACCGGGATACCACGGGGCTTGCCCCGTGGAGTGTTCACTTGAGAGTTGAAAGAAAACGAATGATCATAAATCTAACTACCGAAAATGAAACGGAAAACTTGGCAAAAGCGCTTGCCGAATGTGCGCACGTGGGCGAAGTTATTCTTCTTTTTGGAGATTTGGGCGTTGGGAAATCTACTTTTGCACGGGCATTTATTCGGGCTCTTACAAGCGAAAATGAGGATGTCCCCAGTCCTACATTTACACTAGTGCAAACCTATACTGCGCTAAGATTTCCGTTGTGGCATTTTGATCTTTATCGTTTGGAATCCCCCGAAGAAATTTGGGAATTGGGACTTGAGGAAATTTCTGAAGGTGTCGCCTTGATTGAATGGCCAGAGAAGATGGGACACCATATTCCAAAGGAATCCTTGCATCTTACCTTTGAGTATGGTGAAAAGGAGGGTGAACGACGACTTCAAATTGAGGCCCCTCTCTCATGGCACAAACGCATCGAGACATTGACTCAAACTTAAATACATTTTTAAAATTAAATGGCTGTAGCACGGCACTTTCCTTTGTAGCAGGCGATGCCTCACCTCGGACATATTATCGGGTTTCTTCCGAGGCGGAATCCCGGATCCTCATGATTTCAGAAGACGAGAAATCCAAAAATGATAGCTTTCTCAAAATTGCAAAAATTTTAAAGGCTGAGGGATTCCGTGCCCCTCAAATTTATGCTGAGGATTTTCAAAATGGATTTTATCTTCTTGAAGATTTAGGCGATCTGACTTTCAACCGAGCCCTTCAAGAGGGTATTTCAGAAAAAGATCTTTATCAATTGGGCATAAAAGGTCTCATTGAAATTCACAATAAATTTCAAGATAATTCTCATGAAATTCCTTCCTATAATTTTGATAAGTTTTATGAAGAAGCATCACTTCTGATTGATTGGTATGCGCCAGAAGTTTTGAAAAAACCCGTGCCTGAGGAAGCGCGAAACTCTTACAAAAGTCTTTGGAAGAATTTATATGACGCCCAACCGCACCTGCCTCAGACGCTTGTGTTGAGAGATTATATGGTCGACAATTTGATGTGGATCCCTGAAGAAATTGACATTCAAAAGCTGGGGATTCTTGATTTTCAAGACGCCTTGTGGGGGCCCATCACCTATGATTTGGTTTCCCTTTTAGAAGAAGTCCGAAGGGATGTGGATCCCCACATTGTCCAAAAGATGTTGGAAATTTATCTCACCGCCTATCCTTACTTCAATGTGGATGATTTTTATCACAGCTATTATTTATGGGGTGCCCAACGGAATTCCAAAATTATCGGAATTTTTATGCGTCTTGCCAAACGGGATGGAAAAACCAGATACATCGATTTTATTCCTCGCGTTTGGAGACTTTTAGAAAACGATCTCAACCATCCGGCATTAACTACAATGAAGAATTGGTTTGAGGAGAATCTTCCTACGCATTTGAGAGTGAGACCCTTATGACACCCTCTTCCGCCATGATTTTAGCCGCAGGAAAGGGTGAGCGCATGCGCCCTTTAACAAGCACGTGTCCCAAGCCTCTCATTGAGGTGGCTGGGAAAACAATGCTCGCGCGTGCTTACAAGCATGTTCAAAATGCCCACATTTTCAATTGCGTCGTTAATGCCCATTACCTAGGATCTCAAATTGAATCCGCCGCTCAAGGGTTTGCCAAAATCTCCCATGAAGTTGAACTTTTGGACACCGCAGGAGGCGTTCTTAAAGCCCTTCCATTGCTCGAGTCCGATCCGATTTTTGTATTAAATGGCGATGTCGTTTGGATCGATGCAACATCCTCCTACCTGCAAAAGATGTCATTAGCTTGGACAACTGAGATGAAGTCCCTTTTAATGCTTGTGCCTAAAAATGAAGCTTATGGATACGAAGGTCGGGGTGATTTTTTCTTAGATGAGGCAGGTCGATTGCGACGCCCTCAAGTGGGAGAAGATGCCCCTTACATTTATGGCGGCGTTCAGATTATTTCCAAATCAGCTTTTGAAGGTTATGCAATCGCACCTTTCTCTTTTAATAAAATTTGGAATCAGCTGATGGAAAAAGGCCAACTTTATGGAGCCCCTTTTGAAGGTCCTTGGTTTCACATCGGGACACCAGAAGCTCTTGACTCCTATGAGCCCATTATTCGGCAACTCGAGGAGGATCTTCAAAGGCAAAGAGCCCATGGGTAAACTTTACAATATACCTTTAGGTCATCATTTTTTAAAAACGTTGGCTCGTGGTGTTTTAGAGGAATTTTCTTGTGATCCTTTGGCACTTTCCCAAGTTCAAATTTTATTACCAACACGGCGGGCTTGCCAAGAAATCAAAAATTGCTTTTATGAAATTCAAAGCGGAAAGGCGCTTCTTCTGCCTCGGATTTCGCCTTTGGGAGAAGTGGGGAGCGAGCCCAACCCGCTACTCTACCCCGACCTTCCTTCACCTGGGGATCTGCGTGTCATCCCTCCTCTCATGCGTCAAGGACTTTTGCTCCAATTGGTAGAACGTTTTCAAAAAGAATCTTTAAAAGGGGTCCTTCCTAAATCGCTCTCTTTAAAGCTGACGCAAGATCTCATCAGCCTCATTGATCAATCCCAAATTGAGCGCGTCCCTTTGGAGCGCTTACACGATATTGTGCCCGAAACTTACGCAAGTCATTGGCAAATCACCCTTGATTTCCTCAAAATTCTATTTGAGTCCTGGCCCCAGATTTTGCGAGAAAATCACTATATCGAACCTTATGCCCACCACTGGGAATCCACCGATCATTTGGTGCGTTTTTGGGCGTCAAATCCGCCAGCATTTCCCATTATTGCAGCAGGTTCTACAGGAACCATGCCCGCAACACGTCTTCTTCTTAAATCCATTTTGTCTTTTGAAAAAGGTCGAGTAGTTCTTCCCGCTTATGACAATGAACTCGATCCTGAGGTTCAAGTGGAAAATACCCATCCGCAAGTATCCCTAAGACGATTAACCCAAGAATTGGATCAAGAGATTTTGCTTTGGCCATGGCTGGAAGCTTTGGATCCTCTAACGGAAGCCCGTGCCACCCTTTTTCGCAAAATGGTGAATCCAAAGAATAACGCGTCTTCTTTCCAGAATGACAATTTAAATGCCCTTCAAAATCTCAATCTTGTGGAATGCAAAACGCTTTCAGAGGAGGCGCTCACCATTGCGGTTATTTTGCGGGAAGTTTTGGAAGACCCGGAAAAAGCCGCCGTTGTGATTACTGCAGATCAAGAGCTTGAACTCCGCATTCGTGCGGAATTAGAACGCTGGGGCATTGAGCTTCCTCTTTCAAAAATGCTCCGGACGGAGCCTGAGGGAATTCTCGTCAATCTCATCGGTGCTATTTCAAATGATCATTTTGATCCTATCGATCTTTTGGGATTTTTAAAACATCCTCATGTCCGATGTGAAGGGGATATCACAGCGCTTGAGAAAAATGTTTTCCGAACGATTCAACGTGATTGGACGTGGGAGATGTTGCTACAAGTTCAGGATGACAAGGGGGAGATCTTCCCGAGGGCCCTCACTGAAATCCTTTCGCCGCTTCTCAATTCCCAAAAGGAAATACACCCCCTTCAGAGATGGACACAGAAATTAAAATCCGTACTTGAAAAAATCGCGCCCGAATTTGAAGAGTCCACAGATTTCCAAAGGCTCTCCTTCTTTTTAAATCAGTTAGAGGCGGCGTCTTCTGGATTTTCAAATCTTTCTATGAAAGATTATTTTGAAATTTTGGATGAATTGATGGGGCGGCAAAGTCATCAGGAAAAAGGAGAAGGGCCTGCTCGCATTCAAATTTTGGGTGTCCTTGAGGCGCGTTTTACTAAATGTGAACTTATGATTTTAGCAGGATTAAATGAGGGCAGTTGGCCCCCCGAAATTCATGAAGATCCCTGGCTCAGCCGTCCCATGCGTGCCTCCATGGAATTTCCCTCGCCTGAAAGGCGAATTGGCCTTTCTGCCCATGATTTTGGAAGTGCTTTTTCCTCCCCTCAAGTCATACTGACACGCAGTCTCAGAAAAGGGGGAACCCCCACTGTTCCCTCTCGGTTTTTAAATCGCCTTGAAGTTACTTTGAAAGGCGAAGAATTAAGGATGCCACGGGATGAGTTTTATAAAACGTTGGCCCAGGAATTGGACTCTTCACACACTGCAATTCCACTTGAAGCAGGGGCGCCAACACCACCTTTGGCAGCCCGTCCCACCCAATTTTATGTGACTCATGTAGAGATGTTGAGGAGAGATCCTTATGCCTATTATGCCAGACATATTTTGAAATTAAGGCCATTTGATCCCATTAATTATCCTCCAAGAGCTGCAGATCGGGGAAATTTATTTCACAAAATTTTAGAGACTATTTTTACGTCGTCCCTCGATCTTTTGGATATGGGGGCGTGGGATCACATTCAAAATTTAGCAAAAGGGGAATTCGATAAAATCTCTCTCGATTCGACAACACGCCTTTTTTGGTGGAATCGTTTTTTACGATTTGGCGTCTGGTTTTTAAAAACAGAACGGGAGTTGCGCACACACTATCCCGAGCTCAGGACGCATGTGGAAGCCGAAGGTTCTATTACCTTTAAAACGCCTTTGCGGAGTTATACCTTAAAAGCCAAAGCTGATCGTTTGGATCTTTATCCTGAAGGACGGGTGGCTGTGATTGATTACAAAACGGGAGTTCCCCCCACATCACAAGATGTAGAATTAGGATTTGCGCCCCAACTTCCTCTTGAGGCCGCCATTCTTCAAGAAGGGGGGTTTGAAACTTTGGGTGTGCGGGAACCTTTATCTTTGGCGTTTTGGTGGCTCAAAAACACAGGGGCTGGAGGCGAGATTAAACATATTAAGGAAGATGCACCACTTTTGGCCATCCAAGCTTTTGATGGATTTTTCAATTTGCTTGAGTTTTATGAAGATCCCAATCAGGGCTATGCCGCAGAACCTTTACCTGAAAAAGCATTGCAATATAACGACTACGAAGGCGTTTCTCGCGCCAAAGAATGGAGGCGTGGATGAATCGACTCGCACTCAAAGCCCAAGAATCCCAACGCCAAGCTTCCCATCCTGAGGCCAATGTGTGGGTTTCTGCTTCCGCAGGATCAGGCAAAACGAAGGTTTTGTGCGATCGTATTTTGAATTTGCTTTTGGATGGGGTGCCCCCTCAACGCATTTTGTGCCTGACGTTTACGAATGCGGCTGCGGCCGAAATGGCCAATCGTTTGCAAGCGCGCGTTGGTGAGTGGGCAGTTGCCGGCGAAGAAAAACTCAAATGCGATATAGAGGCCCTTCGCGATGGCACTATTTTGCCCGATCATCTCATCCGTGCACGCACCCTTTTTGATGTTGTTCTTGAAAGTCCGGGAGGACTTAAAATTCAAACCCTTCATGGATTTTGTCAATCTCTTTTGAAACGTTTTCCTTTGGAATCAGAACTTCCTCCTCATTTTCAAGTCATTGATGAAATGGAGTCGACGCTTTTGTTGAAAGAAGCTCAACGTCATTTGTTTGAGAATCCTCCTCATAGTGATTTCAAAAACGCCCTTGCGTTTTTGCTAGAAGAAATTTCAGAAGTTTCCTTTCTCAATTTGTCCGAAGATATTCTTTCGGAACGCGGATTGTGGGAAAAATTCTTCCAAAAATTTCCCGATGTTCTGTCTCAAGAAGAGTCTTTTCAAACTTTACTAGGCATTCAAAATGAATCTCAGTTTTATGTTTCTTCTTTTTGGGCAAGGTGCGAAGACTGTAAAATCCGGGAAATAACGCATCATTTAAGTCAGGGGAGTGCCACCGAAACCAAACTGGCAGGCCACATTTTACAAGGGTTTGAATCAAAAGATTTCGATCTCTATCAAAGTGGGTTTCTAACCCAAAAAGGCGAAATTCGTGCCCGCCTTTACACAAAGGCATTTTCAATTGCACATCCCGATGCAGCCCAGTTTTTAGAAGATGAAGCACGACGTGTTTTAGGATTTCAAGAAAGCCAAAAGGTTTTCCAAACTTATAGACGCTCCAAAGCCCTTGCCATTTATGCCCAAGGACTGCTTGAGGCTTACCAAAGGGCCAAGAAAAAGAAATGTGTTCTTGATTATGGTGATCTCATTTTAGAAACTCTTGCCCTTCTCGAAGCCCCGGGCAGCGCTCCTTGGGTCCTTTATAAATTTGATGGTGGTGTGGATCACATCATGATTGATGAAGCTCAAGACACAAGCCCCTCTCAGTGGGAGGTCATCAAAGCCCTGACAGAAGAATTTTTTTCCTCCTCCCTCAACAAAACCCTTTTTGTGGTGGGCGATGAAAAGCAATCGATTTATAGTTTTCAGGGCGCCGATCCTGAGACGTTTTCCAGGATGAAATCCTTTTTCAAAGCGCGCGCACTTGAAAAAGAGAGGAACTGGACCAAGGTGGGGCTTGGAATTTCTTTCCGGTCAGCGCCCGCCATTTTGGAGGCTGTTGATGCCGTATTTCAAAATATGCCTCTCTTACCAACAGAGGCTTTAGAAGAAATTCGCCATGAGGCATTCCGCTCTCATATCCCAGGACATGTGGAAATTTGGCCGCTTGCACCTCAGGGAGAAAAAAGCGAATTTGAACCGTGGGATATTGGCGAAGATCGCGAAAAGTCACTTTTACCCCGTACGAAATTGGCGCAAAAACTTGCTCGAACCATTAAAAACTGGCTACAAAACAATCGTTGGATGGAAGGGCAAAATCGAGCCATACGCCCTGGTGACATTCTCATTTTAGTTCGCAAACGCGGTGCTTTTGTTGAGGACATGATACACTTTCTCAAGAAAGAAAGTGTGCCCGTTGCGGGAATCGATCGCCTAAAACTGCATGAACATATTGTGACGCAAGATGTCATCGCTCTTTTGGAATTTATGCTTTTGCCTGAAAATGATTTGGCACTTGCAACTGTTTTGCGCTCCCCCTTCGTGGGAATGAATGACGAGGATTTATTCGAACTGGCATGGAATCGCGGCAAGGCATCCTTGTGGGAGCGTTTGCAAATACCAAAATTTGAGTCTCTCTTTCAGACTCTCTCTTTCATTCGGGCACAATCTCAAAAGCGAACGCCTTATACATTTTTGATATGGCTTTTTGGCCCTTACAAAATGAGGAAAAAATTCGTAGCGCGCATTGGGCTCGAATCTCAAGATGCCTTTGAGGAAATCCTGGCCTTATCTTTGCGCCATGAAAAAGATCAAATTCCCACATTTCAAGGATTTTTAAATTGGCTTCAGGCTGGAGAACTTGAAATCAAACGAGACCTTGAGGAACAGAATGAAGTCCGCGTAATGACTGTTCATGGCTCAAAAGGCCTCCAAGCTCCCATCGTCATTTTGCCCGATACCACGCAAATGCCCTCCGATTATCCGCCCTTTTCCTTTGAAGAGAGCTGTGGTCTTCCTCTCTGGCTCTCCCCTCAAACCGAGATTTGTTCAACAGCCGCAAATGTAAAAGCTCACATTCAAGAAAAACAGTCTCAAGAATACCGGCGTCTTTTGTATGTTGCCATGACTCGTGCTCAAGATGAACTTTATGTGGCGGGTTGGGAGACGGGGCGCACGACTCCAGAAACTTGCTGGTATAATCTCATTCAAAAGGGCGTAGCGCCGTTGTCCGAGATGTTTCCTTTTGAAGGGGATGCACATTGGAAAGGTGACAGAAGCGTTATTTCAGGAACGCTTAGCGAAAAAAGAGGAGAAACCGTTTTCCATCTTCCCAAACCACAAATTCCCAATTGGCTATTTGAAAATTATGAAACACAAGAAAAGGGGTCTAAAACTCTGAGGCCATCCCTCGTGAAATCCTCAGAAATTACCTCCTCAAAAGCCATTCAAAAAGGAATTTTGGTCCATTCTCTTCTCGAGCGATTGCCTGAATTATCCCCCGAAAATCGAATCTCTCACATTGAGACTGTACTTATTCAAGAGGGCTATGCGGAAAAAGATCGCGCAAAACTTTCCTCACAACTTTTAGGAGTTTTAGAAAACTATCCTGATCTTTTTGGCAAAAATTCTCGAGGGGAAGTCCCTCTTTTTGGCCAAATAGGTGACTGTAAAATTTCAGGACAAATTGATCGCCTGATTATCAACCCTGATCATATTCAAATTATTGATTATAAAACGGCAACCACACTACAAACTCTTCCTGAAAATTATGTTGTCCAATTAGCAATTTATGCGCGACTAATCCAAGATATTTACCCAAGTGCTCAAATTCAATGCGGTATTTTATGGATAGAAATTCCAAGGTTAGATTGGGTTTCTCCTGAACTTTTACGTCAAAAACAAGCTGAAATTTTGGCACAAACTTCCGTTGACGAATGGTCCCTTGCGTCCTAAATTGTTAACACTTTTTTAATACATTTTTTATATGTTGGGCACTTGAAAGGCTAAGTGCCAAAATTCAAACGAGGGGTCATTATGTCTATTATCAAATCATCCGATGCTACTTTTAAAAGAGATGTTCTCGAATCTGCAAAGCCCGTTCTCGTTGATTTTTGGGCGGAGTGGTGTGGCCCTTGCCGAATGATTGCCCCCATTTTGGAAGAAGTTTCCACAGAACTGGGAGATCAAGCCAGCATCGTCAAAATCAATATCGATGATAATCCCGACACACCAGCGATGTTGGGCGTCCGCAGCATCCCCACATTAATGCTTTTCAAAGGTGGGCAAATGGTGGGCATGAAAGTGGGCGTTCAAAGCAAAACTGCTTTGACAGAATGGATCCAAGCCAGCGCCTGAGACGTCTTTTTCGATCGGTTCTGTCGCATCTTTTAAAAATGAGTGATAAATTTTTTCCTTTTTAAAAGTGATTGTTTTGGATTTATGAAGGCAGAAAATAAAAAAGCCCTGAAATCTGACTTCCAAGGCTTTTTTGGGTTATTTAGTCGACTCTGAAGAATTGTTTTAAACGCAGGCTAACGACCTAACCTGATGATTGTCCGGCTGAGTTATCCGCATTGAGATTGCTAACCAAAGCATAAAAAAGGATATGATCTTTCTCAGGATCATCCTCAAATTATGGCCAACGGCACACAACAGGGCGTTGAAGGCATCCACAAGGATTGCTTTGAGGAAATTTCGACGTAGGTTTCCATCAGCTTTCATGTGCCCAATATGATGTTCAATGGCCGATCTGCGTTTTAGGCGTTTCTTGATGGCTTTGGTGACACCTCTGTTTTGGCCAGACATGTAGATCTTTGTATCCATGACACGATGGCCCTTGTATCCTTTGTCCACAAACTCCTCAACAATCTTGGCTCCCCAGATTTCCTCTGCTTTTCTGAGGCTCTTGTTAAGCGTGTGTCCATCAAATTCATTCTCAGGCAATGCCAGATGACAATGCCAATCCTTGTTTGTGCGTTAAAACCAATGACACCTTACACCCAAACTCATAAGGTTTGGCGGCCTTGCCCTTTGCGATACAATAGGTTTCAGGAGCATGCAGACTGTAGAGTTTGTTGGAGCTGTCTTTCTTTTGGACAAGAAGTCGATTTGCCATGCCCAATAAATCTGCAAAGGTCTCCTTTAACTCCAGAGATCCCTCAGAGGAATTGCATGAAATAAGTGTTGTATTCTCTGGGTTTTCTATTGCCTTTCGACTAAAATCTGAGGTTTATAGTGGCAAAACAGATCATTTAGTATGGAATCTGCAAAGTCTGAAAACCTTGTAAGTCCTATAAAAATAGGAAAAAATTTTCATGCAATTCCCCTGATGACCACATAGGAAGCATCTCGATTTTTGACTTATCTTTATAGGGATGGATTTTATTCATGACTTGCACTCAACCCTAACGATTGATAAGACATTATCACTTCCTTACCAATCTGTTAAGACGCTGTTTCAGTTATTATTGGCAACAATCGAGATGCTTCCGCTATGGAATTTTAAAACCGGAGTCTCTTTTTCAACGTCTCTTCCTTGATCTGCAGGGCTTCAAACGCTATGCTTAACTCTCATCAACTAAAAAGGGGAAAGAGCCAAAATTCTTTCATTCTTTTTTAAGAATTTATGTGATACATTTCTTTGCAAAGGGAAACAGGGATCCCTTTAACAATATAAAAAACAAAAGGAAAAATTATGACTTACAAAAAAATAATTTCGATATTCGTATTCACAGGATTTGCGGCTTTTGCAGGCTCTCTTTCTGCAGGGACAACTCTTGATTGCAAAAGTGGTTGTGGGCAGTGTCCGGGGCTTTTAACGTGTGAAAGCGGGACGTTGGAACCTGCTGGCATTCTTGCAACGCTTGATCCAGTGTGTGTTAACGCATGCCGTTGCAAATGTAAATAATTGGCTCTTTGCCCTTTCTAGTTGATGTGGTGTTGAGGGAGAATAACAGGGGAATTGCATGAAAATTTTTGAGAAAGAAAGGGTGCAATAAAGGATGATAGTGATATCAACTACTACCGGCTAAAGCCGGTAGTTTGATAAACGCTTGCAAAGCAGAACAACGCGTAAACGCTAGAATTCTGAAATTCTGAAATTCTAAAGTCACTCTCGTATCAGTTCTCTTGTCCGAGTCGCCACTAGCCCTGTCAGTACCCTAAACCGGTATTTTGTACAGAATAGAACGTGATACTTTAAATCGTATAGACTATGCGATCCTCTTCGATATTCCACCTCTTGATTATACTAAAGTCTTCGCCTAAAGGCGAGGGTGTTTACCCTATCCCCCAGGGCCACCTCATGAAAATTTTTTCCTATTTTTATAGGACTTACAAGGTCTTCAGACTTTTCAGATTCCATACTAAATGATCTGTTTTGCCACTATAAACCTCAGATTTTAGTCGAAAGGCAATAGAAAACCCAGAGAATACAACACTTATTTCATGCAATTCCCCTGAGAGATCCCTTGATCTTGCGCTCAATATCTCGGGTCACCCTCCCCAGATAGTTTTTCAGTTTTTTGACTTCTTTTCTCATTCTTTTAAATTGTTTCGCATGCGCATATTTGCCAGCATTGATGGCAGCCGTTCGCTCCGTTCTCTTGTAGGTTTGGCGCAGCTTCAAGCCATTTTTGGCGGCCATTGTCGTGAGATGTTCCCTTGCCCGATTCAGTAATTTTGAGTCCGTCGGAAAAGCAATGTTTTTCTCCATCACCGTTGTGTCAGTAATCACGGTTTGCAAATCCTTTGACAATACGGTTTCAGTTCTTAAAGCGACAACGATGGTTTGTGCTAAAATCTTTTCTAAACCTTCTTTCCCAATGCGTTTTCTCCACCTTGTCATGGAGCTCCCATCGGCAGGTATCTTCCACTGAAAATAATCAAAGCCACAAAAGTATTGCCAGTAAGGGCTCTGAACCCACTGCTTCACAACCTCTTCATCCGACAAAGCATTCATGTGTTGCAACATCATGAGCCCTAACATTAATCGAATGGGCTTGGGAGGTTGGCCAGGACCATCTGTAAATTCTGCGCCAAAGGATTCTTCAAATAATGACCAGTTGATTTGCCCCGCGAGAATAAACAATGGCTCTTGCGGGTTTAACTGATTGGACAGGCGTTCTCTAAAAAGTTCAGTTTGAGATGTATCTGTTTTTGACGGTTTCATATTGCAAGCTTTCGATCCGTTGATCCTCATTTCTTGCAATTATACTATCAAATTTTCAGCATAAAATTAATTTGATTCAACGTGTTAGGCAATATTTCAGGGGCGACTATTTAAATAAATTTTGGAAGGTCTTGAAATCAAATTCAGTGATTACTATATGTGGGAAAGGAGCCAATTGGTTTTTTTTAATTTTAACTTTATATTTTGAGGTGATGTTTATGAAAAAATTATCTTTAATGACAAAATTATCCACGTTAGTAATCGCAGTATCTCTATTGCCGCTTGCCCCACAAGTAGCACAAGCCAGTTCAAGCGATCAAGATATGACAGGATTATCTGTCTCGGCTAAACCATCAGCTGCAGATGCCAAGCTCAGGCGGGCAACGCTTTCAAAGCTGGTCAGTGACGAACTGCTTGCTCAAAAGAAGGAGGAAGAGGCAAAAGCTGCAGATGCCAAGCTCAGGCGGGCAACGCTTTCAAAGCTGGTCAATGCTCCAGAAATCAGGCGGGCAAAGCTTGCAGAACTTGCAAAGAAGTCGGATGAGTAGTCGGAAGTTTAAAGCTCTAACCTTCTATTGATTACATCCCCATCTCCAGCCCGCAAATTTAGGGCTGGTTTTTTCTATTTTTTTGCCGTATTTGCAAAATACGACTGTCCGAGTTCAGAGCAATCCAATCGGGTTCTGTCACATCTGTTGTCAGTTGAGTAAACCTCCACGGGGCAAGCCCCGTGGTATCCCGGTCGGCCTATAGGCCGAGTACAAGCTGCGCTTGCCCCAAGTCTTCTTGCCCTTGATGCTCTATATAGCGCTTGATCGCGTACTCATTTACCCCAACTGTGGATACAAAATAACCATCTGACCAAATACCATCCACGCCCCAATAAGCTTTTCTCATATACTCGAATTTTTTCTTCAACAATTTGCCGCTCATGGACTTTATGGTTCGAACTGCATCGCTAACTCTTATCTTAGGGGGAATAGATAGGTGTAAGTGTAAGTGAATATGATCCTTATCATGATTCATCGTTAGGATGATGACTTCAGGCATCTTCTCCCTTATCTGATTCATCACTTCTGTGAAATACGCAAAACTACCTTCATTGAATATCTTCCGTCGATATTTGCTCACAATCACCAGGTGATACTCACATTGGTAGGCGCAGTGTCCTTGCTTCCTTACCTGCATACTTCGCATCATAGCAAGAAGGCTTGGGGGAACGCTACATCCACGGGGCTAGCCCCGTGGTTTTTTCGCGCGTATAAAAAACTATCTAAATACTCCAATCAAGATAACCTATTCCCACTCTACCTAAAACTTGAAATTGAAATACTGAAAAACTATCAGATATTGAAAAAAACTGACGTCTCCTTGAGTGAACTCGAAATACAAAAAGACGCGTATCATTTTATACACCGCAGGAGAAAAACAACCCCTTCGAAGTGAATTCAAGGCTTACAAACAAGCCTCTCCGCTTGGTTCATTTTTTATCATCTCCTCAAGGTTTTTGTAATCAATTTTGCCTGTTGAAAGAAGTGGTAGACTTTCTCTAAATATAACGGATTTGGGTTGAGAAAGGTTGGAAAATCCAGCGCCACTTAAAGTGGCTCGCATGTCCTCTTTTGAAAGCGCGGGATGGGTTGTGAGAAGAATTAGCTCTTCTCCTTTTGTGGGGTGGGGTTGAGCCAAAACCGCATGTTTATACCCAGGCCATTTTGCCTCAAGTGCGGATTCAAGGGCACCCAAGGACACCATCTCTCCACCGATTTTAGCAAATCGTTTGGCGCGCCCCAAAATAAAGAGATATCCATCATAATCAATTTCGGCAATATCGCCCGTGTCATGCCACCCTTCTGGAGGATGCTGAATCGTTAAGTGATGCGAGGGTACGTAATACCCCACCATCACATTGGGGCCCTTGACAAAAAGGCGCCCTCCGCGTGCAACCCCAGGCTCTGGGCGAATGTCTGTAATAATATCTTTTAAGAGAGGGCCTACGGATCCTGGCTTGTGAAAGTATTCTACATTGACTGCAATCACGGGGGAGGCCTCAGTTACACCATACCCTTGGTAAACGGGAATATTAAATCGCGAATGATAAAGAAGGCGGGTTTCCTCCTGAAGTTTTTCAGCCCCTGCAAAAACCGCCCGCAAACTTTTGAGCATTTCTGGGGTACTTGTTGTGGCATAGCCTTTAAGGAATGTATTTGTTGAAAATAAAATGGTGGCCTGCGTTTCCTGTATTTTCTTAGGGATTTCTCTGTAATCAAGGGGCGAGAAATAAATGTAGGATTTAACGCCATAAAGAAGTGGCAAAATGAGTCCTGCCAAAAGCCCAAAGGCATGAAAGAAAGGCAGGCTTGAAAATAGAACGTCGTGCTCGGAAAAAGGAATTCTCTCAGAGATTTGATGCGCATTACTCAAGAGATTGTCATGGGACAAGATCACACCTTTGGGCTCCCCTTCCGAACCGGATGTGAAAAGAATTATGGCCGGATCATGAGAGGATTTAAGATGGCTTATCAAAGACACCCCTGTCCATCCAAGAATCCGATCTTTCAGCGTAATTGCTTTTTTAATGTCTTCAAGGTAAATAATTGTCAAACCTTCGCGGGCAAGTTTTTCGAAAGTTTCCGTCATATGGGCTTTTTCTAAAAACTTTCGTGATGTCAAAATGACTTTAAGTCCTGCCGTTTGTGCGGTGCTGATTAGTCCGCGATACCCGGTTGTGTAATTTAAAATGGCGGTGACTTTCCCCAAATACTGAAGGGCTATGAACACAATGCCAAAAGTTGCAGTATTGGGAAGGCATATCCCGATAGTATCATCATGGGGAATCACGTGTTTGAATGCATGCCCTAAAACCAAAGATTTGATCTCTAGTTTTCGATAGGTGAGCGATTCCCCAAATGCATCCTCCACAATGATTTTAGAGGGTGATTTTTTTGCGGCTTCGCGAAAGCTTTCAAAAAGGGAGTGATTCATGGTTCTTCTGATTTTGCCCTTAAAATAATATGTTCAACTTTAACACCTCTTGTGGAAAAAAGAAAATGCTAGCGATTTTTAGCTACCCTAAAAAAGTTTTTCTTGACAGTTTTGCAGGGCCTTGTATGGTGTGGCAAAGTTTTATTAAAGGATAAACATCATGGCTAAAGCCTCTACAATGACGATTAAGCTTTTGAGCAGCGCGGGAACAGGTTTCTTTTACGTCAAGAAAAAGAACCCTAAAACAAAACCGGAAAAGTTCAAGTTCCGCAAGTATGATCCTGTTGTGCGTAAGCATGTTGAATTCAACGAAGCGAAAATTAAGTAGTTTCTTTTGAAATTGAAAAACGAAGAGAGCCCTTGAGAAGTCAGGGGCTTTTTTTATGTCTCACCGATTTTTCTCAAAATCATTTCTTGAGCGTGAATTTCATTCTAATTTGAGTTATTATGAAGCTTATCCAAAATCAAGGAGAGCTGATCCCGTGTCAATTTCAAGCTTTAAGATGATTTTTTCTTGTGCCTTAATTATAGGGGTTGTGATGTTAAATTTTCCGCTTTCATCAGCAATCCTCCCTAAGGGTCCAGAAGGATGTCCTTCTATTGGAACCATCAATGCGCATTATCATGATATCCTTCAAGGGGAAAACAATGTTCTCACTTTGGAAAACAAGGAATACAAACTCACGCTCTTGAAACGTTCCGAACCCATACCCAGTTTTGAACTTTATACAAAAGCCGTGACTCATCCCGATAGCATTCCAGGAAAGACCTGTGATTATGACGCCCGTTTTCCGGATGGAGATTTCATAACTCACCATTTCAGGTTAGAGCCTGTGACCCCATAAAAAAAGCCCCACAAAATTTGCAGGGCTTTTGATTTTTCTTAGAAGGATGTCTTATCGTGAATAGAACTCGACCACGAGGTTGGGCTCCATTTGAACAGGATAAGGAACTTCTGAAAGGGTAGGAACACGAAGGTAAGTACCCTTTGTGCCTTTGGCATCGACTTCGATATAATCAGGAATATCACGTTCGCCGGATTTGATGGACTCAAGGACAATCAAAAGCTCTTTAGAACGATCTTTGACTTCAATCACATCACCCACCTTCACTTGATAGGAAGGAATATTGACGCGCTTGCCGTTCACCAAAATGTGACCATGGTTCACAAATTGACGTGAGGCAAAAACTGTGGGTACCAGCTTCATGCGATAAACAACGGCATCCAAGCGGGACTCCAAAAGACCAATCAAATTCTCACCAGTATCTCCACGACGACGGACGGCCTCTTGATAGACTTTGCGAAATTGACGTTCGTTAATATTGCCATAATAGCCTTTGAGCTTTTGCTTGGCATGGAGCTGAATTCCATAGTCAGACAATTTACCAGCACGGCGTTGACCATGTTGGCCAGGCTTGTAGTCGCGGTTGTTCAAAGGACTCTTTGGACGACCCCAAAGGTTTACGCCCAAACGACGGTTAATCTTATATTTCGCATCAATACGCTTTGTCATGCTCTCTCTATCCTTGGCTTAAAGGCCATATTTACAATAAACATTTGGGGCAAGCTATAATGATCCTCATGAAAATGTCAAATGATTTTCTTAAAGATTTCGCTTTTCCAAAGGAGATAATTGGAGAAGAATCGCTGTTGCGAGCTTTAATCCCGCAGGAAGCAAGGTAAAACAGGCCAAAAGATAAAATAAAGAATCTGGTGAAGTGATTCCTTTTTCGTAGCCCATGTGACTTAAAAAAGGAAAGATGAGCCCTGGCGCCAAGGCCGTTGAGAATTTGGCTGTGATATTCCAAACACCAAAATAAATTCCAGAAGGCGGTTTTGAGAGGTGCGTTTGCTCGGCAATCACATCGGCTAAAATTGAAGGAGGAAGGGCCAAATCTGCGCCAAAGGAGAGTCCTGCTAAAAAACAAATTCCATAAAAAGGAAGAATCATGTGGGGTTTTAAAAATATCGCAAATGCAAAGATGAAAACGCTGAGATAAAGGGAGGCTAATAAGGCTTTTTTCTTGCCCCACTTTTTAGAGATTGTCGTCCATAACATCATGCCTAAAATCCCTGAGACGAAATAGCTCATAAGAAAAAAACCCTCTTGCTGCGGTTCGCAAACGATATCAGAAGCGACAAACGCAAAAAGAGCGGTTGGGCACGAAAAGGCAAAAACATTGAGCATATGAAGACCTGCAATCCAAAGAAAATCTTTGTCTTGAAGGGCGGATTTTAGATCCTGCCATTTGATGCATTCACGTACATAGCGTGTAGGTGATGTTTTTGGTTTTGACTTGAGAAAAAGAAGATAAGCTCCCAAAAGGACGGCTATAAAAAGGAGAGAGAATTGTGAGAATCCTTCTTCCCGCCCCCACCGATTAACTAAAATTGTAGGGATTACGGCGGCCATCAAAAGCCCCACAATTCGAAAGGATTCTCGGAAGCTGGTGACCCGTGTGCGTTCATGATAATCAGGCGCCATTTCGGCCCCCAGTGAATAGTAAGCAATGATCATGGCACTATCTGCAAAATGCACACAAAAGAGCGTGAGCGCGAACCAAAAGATCAAAGAGGTGCCCTCCTCAGGCGGATTCCAAAGAAGATAAAATCCCAACGCCAAAAGTGGTGCAAAAAGGCCAATCATGAAAAAGCGACTGGCGGGCCCTTTGTAAAAATAATCAGCCGCATATCCTAAAATGGGATCTTTAAGTGCATCCAAAGATCTCACGACTAAAAGGACATAGCCAATGATAGCCAGATTCATTCCTTCTTCGGCATAAAATTTGGGCAAATTTACAAAAAGGGGAAGCTCTACAAACGCCAAAGGTAGTGCCAAAAGACTATAGAAAAAAAGCTGAGATCGTGTCATTTCGAAGATCCTTCCTCAAGGCTTCTGATGATACCGCGCAACGTCTGAATTTCCTGTTGAGTCAGATTCATACGGTTAAAAATATTTCGGATATTACGGATCATTGTAGGTCGTTTTTTTTCATGTCTTAAAAATCCAGATTGATCTAAAGACGCCTCAAGATGAGCATAAAATGAAAGTAAATCCTTCTGCGTGGCAATCTTCGTTTTTCCGGTTCGGAAATGAGAAGGGAGAGGGTTTTCAAGAGCCATCCGAAAAGCATAAATTACAACGCTGACGGCATGAGAAAGATTGAGGGACGAAAATTCAGGGTTGGTGGAAATCGTAATAATACCTTCGCATAAGGCGACATCGTCATTGTTAAGCCCACAGCGTTCGCATCCAAAAAGAAGGCCTACACGTGTGCCTTCTTTTATAAGGGGGGCCAATCTTTGGGCAGCACTTTCAGGACGTTCAATGGATTTGATCATGTCGTGATTGCGCGGCGTTGTGGCATAAACCAACTGAAGATCTGCAATGGATTCTTCAAGTATGGGGTAGATTTTGGCGTTCTCCAAAACCTGATCCGCGCCAGATGCATTAATAAGCGCGTCTGGATTGGGCCAGCCATCCCTGGGGTTAACGATACGCAATTCATGATATCCCAAATTGAGCATAATCCGTGCTACCGCACCTATATTTTGCCCTAATTGTGGTTCTACCAAAATGATAACAGGATAGGTCGACATAAAAATTCCAAAAATGAGGACGCATAAATTCTAAAACTAGCGGATGAGAGGAGGACTGGCAATATCCCCTGGAAACATGAATGATCAAACGATAAGTTTTTACAAGACCGCCCCGTATTTAGGGGTTGAACCTTGATGTGTTTTATGAAAATTTGTGAGAATCATCACTGAATTAAAGTACGGGAGTTTCCCATGAAAATAAAAAAACTATTTGTTGTTCTTATTATGGGGGCCTTATTTTCTTGTGTTTCACACAGTACGCAAGCTGAAAAGCTCATAAATCAAATTGAAAATGAGCTTGATGTTATAAATGATTATAGAACACGGATCAGTTCACAAAAGTTGTCTTTGAAAAAATTAGAACAGTTAAGGGAACAATTTCAATCTCCAGAGGAATTCCGAAAAGCCGTTGAGCCTTTGAAGTCAAAACTTCTGAAAGCCACAGAGGTGCTTATTGAAAGTTGTCTTCCTGAATGCGCATGTCCTGGATTTTGTCTTGTGGGATCACTTGGGAACGGACGTGGAATTGATCAAATCTTTTCCTTTTTGAGCCATTGGCCTCTTGAAAAAGACGACTTAAAAAGAGATTTGCACCAGATTATGATAGGAATGCGTTTCACAAAAACTTTTCCAGACTTACTGGATTTTGGAAAAGCCCAGTCCTACCTTACGATCTTAGAGTCGAAATTTGGAGAAGTTGACCCTTATGATTTAAGCCTCTTTCCTTGGAGTAAGGTGGCTCTTCTCAAAACCGCTGTCAAAATTTCCGATTGCATTGGGCCTTGCAGTTGTATTTTTCCAGCAATCGCAATAGGTTTTATGGGATTTTTGTCTTATGGGGTTTCTGCGCTAATATTGCCCCAACTGAGTGAAGACTTGAAGGGGTGGGCACACTAAATGCGATATCACAAAAGTGTGCCCTTCTTCTTTTAATAAGTATTATTTCTTGTTTTCAGTTTTGTTGATGTTAATTACGCAAGAATCGGAAGGAAAGGGCACATTTGAGGAGATATCATAGCTAGTATTATCCACAAAAGTTGCAGATACGGAACAACCTGTATCCATTCCAGGCGCCTTGTCTGGCACAGAAACCGTAATTGTATAGGTCCCTGCCGCAACGCTCATGGGGCCAACAGCAATTTCCGTATTGTTTTTTGAATCTGTTAAATAATACAGCATGTGATCTTTAAAATTTAAAGTGGAATTTGCAGAAAGATCAATTGAAAGCGCCAAAGATACTAAGAAAGAAGAAAAGATGGTTTTATTCATTTTGAGTCTCCATGTTAGGTTTTATTCTAATTATTCTAAAAACCACGGGCATCATTGCCCGTGGTATGGGTTAATTTTTAACAAAATTTATTTCACAATTTCCCAGCTGCCATCAGGTTGACGGCAAGCTGTACCATAACCGCGTTCTGTTTTCCCGCCTACAACGATGGTTTGTTGGAATTCGCGGCAATAATCACCGGTTTGGGTTTGATAAGTTTTAGTCGGTGTAATGGTTCCCGAGTGTCCAGAGTCAGGGTTTCTCCAGCTTGAAGTTTGGCCTGTTTTTGAGCTTTCAAAAGATCCTTGAGCTGTTTTTTTAGCAAGCTTCTCATCGGCCGCATCAAGTTCACGTCCGATCGTGCTACCTAAGAATGCACCCAGGACGGCGCCCACAGCAGTAGCGACTACGCGACCGCGACCACTTCCAATTGTAGATCCTGCCCAACCGCCCAAGGCACCACCGCCCAGCGTTCCAATAGCTTGCTTGGGACCCGTTTCACAACCGGTGGCTAAAATTGCCATAACAATACCTGAGGCAATGAGTTTTGTTTTCATATTTAAAAATCCTTATGATAGTATGGATAAAATTTGAGAGTTTTTGAGGGGAGCTCTCAAGTCAAAGCCAAGTGTAATCGCCCTATATACTTTGTCAATGGGATTCAGATGATACATTCAAACCAAATTCGATTGGCCACTTATGCCTCTGTATCGGTGGCTACATTTTTAATTGGATTTAAGTTATTTGCCTGGTGGATGACAGGGTCTGTAAGCCTTCAGGCCTCTCTTATCGATTCACTTTTAGATGCCTTTGCCTCTCTCATTAATGTATTTGCGGTGCATCATGCTTTAAAGCCTGCAGATCGAGAGCATCGATTTGGACATGGAAAACTCGAATCTTTGGCGGGTTTGGGACAATCTCTTTTTATTGGATTGTCGGCTCTATGGCTTTTGCATGAGGCTTGGAATCGCTTTTCAGAACCTCTTCCCATTGAGCAACCTGACTTTGGTATTTTGGTAATGGCTTTGGCCATTATCGTGACTTTTGCTCTTGTGACTTATCAATCTTACGTGGTACGGATTTCAGGCTCCACAGCCATTGCCGCAGACATGCTGCATTATCGCTCCGACCTTTTAATTAATGCGGCCGTTATCGTCTCTCTTTTGGGGTCACATTATTTGGGCGTGCACTGGATTGATCCTTTCTTTGGTATTTTGATTGGGGGCTATATTCTTTGGACCGCTTGGGTCATTATTTTACAGGCCTTTAATATTTTGATGGACCGCGAGCTAGACGATAAATTGAGACACCGCATCGTTGAAATTGCTTTGAGTCACAAGGAAGTCAAAGCCATTGAAGATTTAAGGACGAGGTCTTCAGGCTTGCAAAAATTTGCCCAGATGGAATTGATGATGGATAAGACTTTAAGTCTTGAGAAAACCTATCAAGCCGCCCTTGATGTTGAGGCGGAAATTCAAAAGGAATTTCCTAATTGCCAAGTTTTGGTGAAACCGGTGCCATTTGAAGGCTCGTGATGATGTGGCTTTTATCAGTATCTCTATTTTAAAAGTTGTTCATATTCATCCCACAAACTTACATTGCCAAAATTAATTAAAATCCAGTAAGATCGCCCCATAAAAACAAAAGAATCAGGGACGGTTATGGATCTACGAGATGTTCATTTAGACGATAAATATACACGCAATGAGGGTTGGGTTTATTTAACGGGCACACAGGCTCTTGTACGTCTTCCCATGCTGCAGCGCGCTTATGACCTCAAACAAGGCCTCAATACAGCAGGTTTTATTTCTGGATATCGTGGATCCCCATTGGGCGGATATGATCAGGCTTTATGGCGCGCCAAAGATTTTTTAAAAGAGAGTCACATTGAATTTATCCCCGGCATTAATGAGGATTTAGGCGCCACCGCCGTTTGGGGCTCTCAACAAACTCCCCTTTTCCCAGGCTGTCGTTATCAAGGCGTTTTTGGGATTTGGTATGGAAAAGGGCCTGGAGTCGATCGTACAGGGGACGTTTTCAAACATGCCAATGCTGCCGGAACGTCTCAATTTGGTGGTGTTTTGGCATTAGCGGGGGATGACCATTCTTGCAAATCCTCAACATTGCCCCATCAAAGCGAGTACGCATTTATGGATGCCTCCATCCCGAATCTAGTCCCCTCCAATGTCCAAGATATTTTGGATTTGGGACTTTATGGATGGGCACTCTCTCGTTATTCTGGGTGTTGGGTGGGCTTTAAAGTTATTGCTGATACCATTGACACCTCTGCCTCAGTTGAAGTAACGCCTGATCGCATTCAGATCATAACCCCGTCCGATTTTCTCATTCCTGAGGGAGGGCTCAATATCCGCTGGCCCGATGCACCATTGGAACAAGAAAAGCGCTTGCGGCTTTATAAACTCGAAGCTGCCAAAGCTTTCGTGCGCGCCAATGGCTTAGATAAACATATTTTGAAAAACAAAAAACCACGATTTGGAATTATCACCTGCGGAAAATCCTATCACGATGTGCAGCAGGCTCTTGAGGATTTAGGACTTTCTGGAAAAGACTGTAGTGAGGCTGGCATCGATCTTTATAAAGTTGCTATGAATTGGCCGCTTGAGCCCAAAGGAATTTTAGAATTTTCTAAAGGTCTTGAAGAGGTTTTTGTTGTTGAAGAAAAACGACCCGTTATCGAATCTCAGGTTCGCGATCTTTTATATGGCCTCCCTGAAAAAATTCGCCCTCAGGTCGTGGGGAAAATTGACGAAAAAGGAAGAACTCTTCTTCCTGAAATTTATGAACTCAATGTCCTCCAAATTGCCCTGGCTTTAGGTGAGAGGATTTTGCATTTCTTAAAATCAGAATCCTTTCAACAAAAAGTTTCGCATATCCGTTTACTTTTGGAAGAAAAGAAAAAAGAGGCTGATCTTCTGCGTCTGCCTTATTATTGCTCAGGCACGAGTTACGCAGTTTGCAGGAGAAGAGAGAAGAGATAAGGTGAGAGGGAATATTTATTAAATGAGAAGAAATGATGTCTCGACACAAATGCACAAAATCACTTTATCGTTCATTTTTACAAGCCAGCAGTGTGCGCTATTCAGGGTTGGCACTTTCGGAGGTGTCACCGATTCCATTGTCGCATGACAGCGTCAATCGATGGTTGAGTTCTAGTGCATTGCGTCCGAGCGGAGTGTGGAATCTTACTCAATCTCTTATTAACAAGAAAGAACCTTGTTTTTTAGTATGTGACGATACAATTTTGGATAAAAATCGGAGCGAGAAGATAGAGCTTGTGCATTATCAGTATTCTGGGAATGCCCATGATGTTATTGCGGGGATAGGTCTTGTCAATTTGGTATGGCATGGCCTGAGGAGTCATGACTCTATTCCTGTTGATTATCGTATTTATGATAAAGCCAGCGATGGCAAAAGCAAGAATGACCATTTCAGGGAAATGTTAAAGCTGGCTCAAGACAGAGGGATAAATCCGGATGACGTGGTTGCAGACGCTTGGTACTCGAGCTTGAATAATCTGAAGGCCATTGAATCCATAGGCTGGACATGGGTGATGGGGTTGAAGAAAAACAGGAAAGTGAATCGTGGAGAAACTCTTGAAAAGCTGGACATTCCAGATGAAGGACTGAAAGTTCACTTACGCGGATATGGATGGATTACTGTTTTCCGGTTTGTTGCCAAAAACGGTCGCACGGATTATATCGGAACCAATAGGGATAATCCCTCTCGTGATCATATTGAACTGGTCATGAAATCGCGTTGGAAAATCGAAGTTTATCATCGGGAATTAAAGCAAACATGCGGTCTTGAACGCTGTCAGTCTCGCACGGGACGAGCCCAAAGAAATCATATATTTCTTGCCATTTCGGCTTGGATTCAAAGATTTAAAAGACGACTTGCTGGAGGCTTCTCTTTTTATCAGCAGCAGTGGGATGTTATTAAGCATGATATCTCTAGAGAAATAACAAAACTCATGTCTTTCGCTTAGATTCCCACCCTTTTGCTGCAAACTGCGTAACTCGTGTCAGGATGTCCGCACAATACTTCCACAACTCATCTGCCCGAAGGAAGTCGTGCGGTTGCGGGAATTGGATGCCATTATATGGCAACCTGGATTGCTCACAACACAGCAACTTTTACACAAATGGGCGGAGAGGGTGTGACGTGGGTGGGGCAAGCACCCTTCACCGATGAACGTCATATTTTTGCCAATTTAGGGGACGGTACTTATTTTCACTCTGGGCTTTTAGCGATTAGAGCCGCTTTTTCCGCAAAAGTGAACATCACCTATAAAATTCTTTATAACGATGCTGTGGCCATGACTGGCGGGCAACATGTGGATGGGGAACTCACGGTTCCCATGATCACGCAACAATTGTACGCCGAAGGGGTGCGGAAAATTGTCATTGCAACGGACGAGCCTCATAAATATCCACTAGGTGCCGGATTTGCGCCCGGAGTTAAAATCCATCATCGTGATGAATTAGACGTTCTTCAAGACGACCTTAAAAAATGGCCTGGTGTTTCCGTTTTAATTTATGATCAAACCTGTGCGGCTGAAAAACGGAGACGTCGGAAGCGGGGACTTATGGAAGATCCCCAAAAGCGTATTTTTATTAATGAGAGAGTGTGCGAAGGATGTGGGGATTGTAGTGTTAAATCTAATTGTGTTTCCGTGCAGCCCATTGAAACGCCCTTGGGACGAAAACGCACCATCGATCAATCCAGTTGCAATAAAGACTTTTCATGTGTGAATGGGTTTTGCCCCAGTTTTGTAACCGTTGAAGGTGCCCGTCCCCGGAAAGCCAAAGCGTCCACGGGGAAAACGGCACATCTTGAGAATTTACCAGATCCCATTTTACCAACCCTAAATGCCCCCTTCAGTATTTATCTCACAGGGGTTGGAGGCACCGGAGTTGTGACCATTGGTGCTCTTTTAGGTATGGCCGCGCATCTTGAGAAAAAGGGGTGCTCAATTGTTGATATGGCAGGCCTGGCTCAAAAGGGAGGGGCCGTTGTCTCCCACATTCGCATTGCTCAAAAACCGTCAGATATTCAGGCCACCCGCGTTTCACGAGAAAGGGCAGATCTTATTTTAGGATGCGATATTGTGGTTGCTGCGGGTCCTGATGCGCTTGCCACAATTAAGACGGGGCACACTCAAGCCATCATTAATGAAAACCAAACGATTACGGGTCACTTCATTCATAGTCCCGATTACGACTTTAAGCACGAAAAACTCCGCCAAAATCTTCTTGAAAAATTGGGTGCCGAGCACACTGATTTTATTGACGCTACTCATTTGGCTACGCGCATTCTGGGGGATGCTATTGCTACCAACCTCTTTATTCTAGGTTATGCGTATCAAAAAGGTCTCATTCCCATTCATCACGAGGCCATTTTAAAGGCTGTCGAACTCAATGCTGTGGCCGTTGAATTTAACAAACTGGCGTTTCATTGGGGGCGCTATGCGGTTTTGGATTTTAAGGCCGTAGAAGATGCTGCCAACCTTGAATTTGAGAAAAAGGCGAAAGAGATCCCTCAAAGTTTGGAGGCGGTTATTAATCATCGCAAGCAGCATTTGACGGGATATCAAAACAAAGCGTATGCAGAGCGTTATGAATTATTCGTAAGAAAAATTGAAGCCCAGGATCAAAAATTAGGGCGCCAAGAGCTCTCCCTTGCTGTCGCTAAGTATTATGCCAAGCTTTTGGCCTATAAGGATGAATATGAGGTCGCACGTCTTTACACGGATGGCACCTATTTGAAGGAACTATATGATCAATTTGAGGGAAATCTCAAAATGAAATTCCATCTCGCTCCCCCGCTTTTGTCCTACAAAGATCCCAAAACTGGTCAGCTTAAAAAAAGCACTTATGGTCCCTGGATTTTCTCAGTCTTCAAAATTTTAGCAAAACTAAAAGGCCTGCGCGGCACAGCTTTGGATATTTTTGGATATACGCACGAGCGAAAAACAGAGCGCTCATTAATTGGGGGGTATGAAAATTTAGTGTACTCTCTTTTGCCGCATCTCTCCCTTCATAATTATGATGTGGCTGTGGAATTAGCCACCTTGCCCGAACATATCCGTGGATTTGGTCACGTGAAAGAATGCAATTTCACGAGTTACGCAGTTTGCAGCAAAAGGGTGGGAATCTAAGCGAAAGACATGAGTTTTGTTATTTCTCTAGAGATATCATGCTTAATAACATCCCACTGCTGCTGATAAAAAGAGAAGCCTCCAGCAAGTCGTCTTTTAAATCTTTGAATCCAAGCCGAAATGGCAAGAAATATATGATTTCTTTGGGCTCGTCCCGTGCGAGACTGACAGCGTTCAAGACCGCATGTTTGCTTTAATTCCCGATGATAAACTTCGATTTTCCAACGCGATTTCATGACCAGTTCAATATGATCACGAGAGGGATTATCCCTATTGGTTCCGATATAATCCGTGCGACCGTTTTTGGCAACAAACCGGAAAACAGTAATCCATCCATATCCGCGTAAGTGAACTTTCAGTCCTTCATCTGGAATGTCCAGCTTTTCAAGAGTTTCTCCACGATTCACTTTCCTGTTTTTCTTCAACCCCATCACCCATGTCCAGCCTATGGATTCAATGGCCTTCAGATTATTCAAGCTCGAGTACCAAGCGTCTGCAACCACGTCATCCGGATTTATCCCTCTGTCTTGAGCCAGCTTTAACATTTCCCTGAAATGGTCATTCTTGCTTTTGCCATCGCTGGCTTTATCATAAATACGATAATCAACAGGAATAGAGTCATGACTCCTCAGGCCATGCCATACCAAATTGACAAGACCTATCCCCGCAATAACATCATGGGCATTCCCAGAATACTGATAATGCACAAGCTCTATCTTCTCGCTCCGATTTTTATCCAAAATTGTATCGTCACATACTAAAAAACAAGGTTCTTTCTTGTTAATAAGAGATTGAGTAAGATTCCACACTCCGCTCGGACGCAATGCACTAGAACTCAACCATCGATTGACGCTGTCATGCGACAATGGAATCGGTGACACCTCCGAAAGTGCCAACCCTGAATAGCGCACACTGCTGGCTTGTAAAAATGAACGATAAAGTGATTTTGTGCATTTGTGTCGAGACATCATTTCTTCTCATTTAATAAATATTCCCTCTCACCTTATCTCTTCTCTCTTCTCCTGCAAACTGCGTAACTCGTGAATTTGAAAGACGTCAAAGCTAAGGAAATGAACCTTAAGGAAAAGTTTTTCAGGGGTAGGTAATTCAATTCGCCTCATCCTCATCTTTCGCTTGAGGCGCAAGACGATTCTTTGCCTATTCTTCCAACAAATGCGACAGAACTTTCATCAACTTTCATCTTATTATGTAATAGCTCTTTTTTTAAGCGTTCAATTTGTCCGAGTTCAGATAGAAGTGAGACAAAACTGTGAGGGATGGAGATGAGCTTCGCTACAGCGCAATTTGGGGGCGCGCTCAGCTCATCTCCATTGCCCTACCAAAACCAGGCCTCAAGAATAGGAAATGTAAAAAAATGTAAAAAACCTATTGATGGAGGATTGGCTGAGGATCCACGGATTACATAAAAATATGCATAGGCTTTATGCATATGCGCGTACACAAGACTGTTTGGACGTCTATCGCAAACGGTATGAAGACGGCGTGAGGCGTTGGAAAAGCTGAAATCTGAAAACGTTTGCGATTCCACGTGCCAAGAAATTTGCGACATGTCCCGCGCAACTTATTATCGCCACAAGAAGATCCTGAAGGACCTTAACAAAGGGAGTGTTCCCCCTTCAAAAAGGCCACGAAATCTCAACAAACCGCGCTGGGGAGAGGCAGAGCTTCAGCTTGTTTTGAGAGTGCGCCGCGAAAATCCCACCTATGGCAAAGAGAAAATCGCCATCATTCTCAAGCGAGACCATGGGCAAATCCTGAGCGAAAGCACCGTCGGCCGTATCCTGACCTCCCTCAAAAACAAGGGGCTTGTGCAAAAATCACCCTCCGCCCTGAGAACAAAAAGAAAAAGACAATTTAAAAGCCATGCAAAACCTGGGACTTTCAAGGATTATAAAACGATGACGCTTGGTGAGCGGGTGCAGATTGACCACATGACAGTCACCAAAAATGGTATCTGTTTCAAGCACTTTCAGGCGTGGGAGAGGTGCTCGAAATTCATCGATGCGAGTGTGTATGCCCATGCCAAGAGCTCAAGTGCCAAGCGCTTCTTGCTTGAGTTTGTAAAGCAGGCCCCCTTTAAAATTCACTCCATTCAAGTCGACGGTGACTCTGAATTTATGGCGGAATTTGAGGAAGTCTGTGAAGAACTTGGAATTTCGCTGATTGTTCTGTCGCCCAAAAAGCCCACTTACAACGGCGGCGTTGAGCGGGGAAATCGAATATTCCGGGGGGGATTTTACAACCAAAACAACCTCCTGGCTGATTCCATAGCTTCTATGCGCTTTGAGCTCTCTCAAGCTGTCTCAAAGTATAATTCTTATAGGCCTCATCGCGCCTTGAAAGGCCTCACTCCTTTGCACTATATTCACTCTCATATTCTCGAGACCTCTTGAACCTCATTCTACCTCTTGAGTCTCATTCTATATGAACTCCTACACGATAAAAAACTTGCCAAATTAAAACGTAACAACTAAATTAAATATGCGAAAAAATCGCATTTTTTATTAAAATTTATTGAAAAGGTGTTTTCATGTTATCTAATTTATTTCAAAAAAAACTTCTTATGTCAGCAGCACTGGCAGTCTTAATTTGCAGCCCAGTTTATGGAATGATCCAAGACGACAGTGACGATGATGATGGAAAATTTCCATCTTCCATCCCCAGCAAAAAACTGGATAATGGTAATACTTATATCAGTGCTAAACAACGTTTACAAAGTTGCCTAAAAAACTTTAACGACGTCAACAAAACCTCACTCCCAAATTTGTTGTCAAAAGCAGAAATTGGTGACACCGAAAGTATCCAAAAAATTGCTTTTTTTCAAACTCAATTATCTCGACTTGAACTTTTGGGATATAAACCTCAAGGTTCTAAAAAAGACAAAACCATATCAAAACTAAACGAATTTTTTGAAAAAAATAATAATAGAGTTCAAAAAATTTTCAGTACAAAATTAGAAGAAGAAAACAATCAGTATAAAAAAGCTCAAACTCTTCCTAACCCGCAACCATTAACGTTTTTAGCAACTGATGGTTTTAGACTCGAAGTTATAAATATAGCTCATGAAATGTGGAAGCAGACAAAACAATCTATAAGTGAAAACTTAAAATCCTATGGAACTAGTGTTTTGGAAAAAATAAAAATTGGAACAGATGAGGACAAGAAAAATTCCCTCTACTTAGAAAAAATCGTCGAGATATTAGAGGATGAGTTTGGTGCCTAAATAGGTATTGATGCTTGCTTGCCCCCGGCTTCAAATCGGGGGCTTATTTCTAATTTCCCACGCTCTATGGGCTCTTTCCCGTCGTTCTCTACGCGCATGGCAGCAAGAGAGAAACTTATACTCAATCAAAATGAAAATTGGTTATTGACACAAGTGCAAAAAATATAAGATTTAAAAAAATGATTCTATTTTTAATTGAAAGCTCCTACTTTTTTTTCTCTTATTAAAATAGAAATTGAAAAAATTATCTAGAAAAAGAAAATTAACGAAAATTCCTTAAGCCCGTAATCTTTCCTCAAGGCGTTTGAAAGCCTCAGGAATTCCTGACGCGTTAGGCCCTCCGGCTTGTGCTATATCAGCACGTCCGCCGCCACCTTGACCGCCCAAGGCAGGAGAGGCCTCGCGAATAAGATCCACCGCACTAAAGCGGCTTGTGAGATCCGCGGTTACGCCCACAACAAGGGAAACTTTGCCTTCCGCATCACTGGCCACAACCACAATCCCCGATCGGATTTCTTCTTTAAGACCATCCACGATAGGTTTTAAATCTTTAGCAGGAACGTCCTTGAGTTGACGGGAGACATAAGAAAAATCCCCAATTTTTTGAATGTCAGAACTACCTCCGGAAGCGCCGCCTTTGACGAGTTGTTGACGCATATTTTGAATATCACGCTCAAGCTTTTTCTTATCTTCCAAAAGTGCAGAGACTTTGGTTAGAACATCTGGAGTCTTCAAAATTTGGCAGAGGGAGGAAAGCGTTAATTCTTCCGCGCGGACGTAATCTTCGGCACGCTTTCCTGTCAGGGCCTCGATGCGTCTCACGCCTGACGCAATCCCAATTTCAGAGATGATTTTGAAATAACCAATATCACCGGTGCGATCCACATGTGTTCCGCCACAGAGCTCTGTCGAGTAAGATCCTTCTTCAGAAATACCCATGGAAATGACGCGAACTTCATCACCATATTTCTCTCCAAAAAGTGCCAAGGCTCCTGTTTCAATGGCTTCATCTGCAGACATAAGTCTCACCCCAACCGGCGCATTTTTCCGAATTTGCGCATTCACATTGGATTCGATTTCTTCAATGTCTTGAAATGAGAGTCCTTTGGGATGACTAAAATCAAAGCGCAAACGATCAGGTGCCACAAGAGAGCCTTTTTGTGTCACGTGAGATCCCAAAAGGGTACGCAAGGCTGTATGAAGCAAATGGGTGGCCGAATGATTGGCACGAAGAACACTACGGCGTTCAAGGTCGATGGAAAGATCCACAGATTGGCTGAGGCGAATTTCGCCTTCCAAAACGCGGCCCTGATGAACGATAAGGTCACCTAATTTTTTGAGTGTATCTGTAATTTCAATTTTTCCAGAATCAGCGATAATGAGCCCGGTATCCCCCATCTGACCACCACCCTCTCCATAAAATGGGGTTTGATTGGTGATGATTGAGATGATATCTCCAGCTTTAGCCGAATTGATTTCTTGGCCACCTTGGATGAGGCTTAAAATATTTGCACTGGCATGATCGCTCGCGTATCCTAGGAATTCAGTCGCACCATGCTTTTCGCGCAGATCAAACCAAAGTCCTTCGGTTTTGCTCTCGCCCGATCCAGCCCACGCCTTGCGCGCTTCGGCTTTTTGGCGCTCCATGGCATCTTGAAAGCTGATTAAATCTACATTCCGGTTTTGTGTCTTCAAAACATCTTGCGTTAAATCGAGGGGAAAACCGTAAGTATCATAAAGTTTGAAGGCGACCTCTCCAGAAAGATTTGCTCCAGATTTCAGCGTTGCGGTTTCTTCCTCAAGAAGTTTGAGTCCCCGTTCCAACGTCTGACGGAAGCGTTTGTCTTCCAAAAGTAATGTTTCCACAATAAGGGGGTAAGCGCGATTAAGTTCAGGATAGGCCATTCCCATTTTTTCGATAAGGACAGGCACCAATTTGGCCAAAAGGGCATCTTTGTATCCCATCATCTGAACGTGGCGCATAGCCCTTCGCATAATCCGCCGCAAGACATATCCACGCCCTTCATTGCTGGGAAGAACGCCATCAGCCATCAAAAAAGAAACAGCGCGTAAATGGTCGGCAATCACGCGATGGGAGGCCAAAGCAACGCCCTTTGCTTTCACTTTTGTAATTTCTTCAGAGGCTTCAATAATGGATTTGAAAATATCCGTATCATAGTTGTTGTGAACCCCTTGAAGAACAGCTGCGATGCGCTCAAGTCCCATCCCTGTGTCAATGGAAGGGCGTGGCAAGTTTACCAGTTCTTCAGGGGAAAGTTGCTCGTATTGCATGAAGACGAGATTCCAAATTTCAACGAAGCGATCCCCATCTGCGTCCGGACTTCCAGGAGGGCCTCCGGGGATGTGGGCTCCATGATCATAGAAAATTTCCGAGCAAGGGCCGCAAGGACCGGTGTCCCCCATGGTCCAGAAATTTTCGGCTTTGGAGGAAATCCGGATGATACGTTCATCATTAAGTCCTGAGATTTTTTTCCATAACGTGGCAGCATCCTCATCTTCCGCATAAACAGTCACAAGAAGTTTTTCTTGTGGAACTTTCCAGTCTTGAGTGATGAGATTCCATGCAAGAGAGATGGCCTCTTCTTTAAAATAATCACCAAAAGAAAAGTTGCCAAGCATTTCAAAAAAAGTGTGATGACGAGCGGTGTATCCCACATTGTCGAGATCGTTATGCTTTCCCCCCGCTCGCACGCATTTTTGAGCGGTCGTAGCCGTTTTATACTCCCGTTTTTCAAGACCTGTGAAGACATTTTTAAATTGGTTCATTCCCGCATTGGAAAACATCAATGTGGGATCATTGTGCGGAACAAGGGAACCTGAGGGTACAATGGTATGACCATTCTTTTTAAAGTAATCTAAAAACTGGCTGCGAATTTCAACGGTAGTGAGCATAGAAAACGATCCTGATAAATTGGGTTCCAACACATCATCCTGAGTTTTGTACTCAGGATTTTTTTGAGATGCTAAAATGATGAATTCAGCATGACAATGACAACATTCTAACCAACCCCAGAATGACTCCAGGGTTGGGATTCGTAATTAAGCAGCATCCTCATCCGCCACTGCGGCGGCTGTCAAGGCTTGCATCACAAGACCCGCATTCTCGCGGATTTTGTTTTCAATCTCTTGGCAGATTTTTGGATTTTCTCTCAAGAATGTCTTTGAGGCTTCGCGACCTTGTCCAATCCGTTGTGTACCATAGGAATACCACGCACCCGATTTTTCAACGATATCGGCTTTAACGCCTAAGTCCAAAATCTCACCAGTTTTAGAGATGCCCTCGCCGTACATAATGTCAAATTCAACAACCTTAAAAGGCGGGGAGACTTTGTTTTTCACAACCTTCACACGGGTTTGATTTCCAACGACTTCGTCACGATCTTTAAGGGCGCCAATGCGACGAATATCCAAGCGCACGGACGCGTAGAATTTGAGCGCGTTTCCACCTGTGGTAGTTTCTGGATTTCCAAACATGATACCAATTTTTTGACGAATTTGGTTGATGAAAATCACCATACAATGAGTTTTGGAAATCGAACCTGTGAGTTTCCTCAAGGCTTGGCTCATCAAACGCGCTTGAAGCCCCACATGGACATCGCCCATTTCTCCCTCAAGTTCCGCCTTGGGAACAAGGGCGGCTACTGAGTCGATGATCAAAACATCCACAGCGCCAGAGCGCACGAGGGTGTCGGCAATCTCAAGTGCTTGCTCACCAGCATCTGGCTGTGAGATTAAAAGCTCGTCCGTATTGACGCCCAATTTCCGGGCATAAACGGGATCAAGAGCATGCTCCGCATCCACAAATGCACATGTGCCGCCAGCTTTTTGCGCTTCGGCCACAACATGAAGTGCTAAAGTCGTTTTACCAGAGCTTTCAGGTCCATAAATTTCAATGATACGACCTTTAGGAAGCCCCCCAATTCCAAGAGCCATATCAAGGCCCAAAGATCCTGTAGAAACGGCCTCAATATCCAAAATAGTATCTTGTTGCCCGAGCTTCATAATCGACCCTTTTCCAAAGGCCTTTTCGATTTGACTGAGGGCGGCCTCAAGGGCGCGTTGCTTGTCCATAAACTCTCTCCTTATCGCAAAAATGCTTGAGTATATTTATTTCATACCTTGCCCCAGAACGCAACGGGGCGTGAAAGGGGAAAGTTACGATTACCTTATTTTATAGTCTCTAAAATGGTTCAAAACCCTTGTCTTCAATCAAAAAGCCTATGGACAGGAGGTTTCAAATTGTGTTTTAATAAAGAATAATAAAAAAATTACTTCTTCTCACGGCACTTGCTCTCTCTTTACCTCTCTCTCTCGAGGCAACACTAGACGTTATCTATGAGACTGATGGTCTGCTTGAAGATCATAGAATTCGGAAAATAGTCTTTTTGTTTATTCAAAACACAGAAAAAAATAAGCACAGATCAGACGTCTTTTTTGAAAATAAACTGAGTACACAGTCACAAACTCAAAGTGTAGATCTTATAAGAAACACAGAATATACAACTCTTGTAAATTTCCAGGTAGATCCCTCTTATGCACAAAAGTGGTGGCACTGCTCCCCTGCTATCGTGAAAATTAATGACAAAACTAAAGCCGTAAAATTTAAGATACGAAATGATGTTCCCGCGAAAAACTCTTGCACAGTTGAGGTTATTGAATAACAATCTATTACCTTAAGGCGTCAAGTATGGCGCCTTTATACCTTCTCAATACCAATAAGTTCATAAACATGTGTCATGTGGGTTTCGGCCAATTTTCGAGCATGAGCCCCTCCCCGCGCCAAAACTTGATCAATTTTTTCAGGATTCTCTAAAAGCTGAATCATTCTGGAGCGAATGGGAGAAATAACAGAAATCGTGAGCTCCGCCAAATCAGACTTCAGGGTTGAGAAAGAGGCCCCTTTGTATTTTTCAATCGTATCCTTTAAAGTCATCTCCGATAAGGCGCTATAGATGCTTAAGAGGTTTATGGCTTCAGGGCGTGCCTCCATGGATTCAACAGTGTCTCCAATGGGTTCGGGATCGGTTTTGGCTTTTCGAATTTTGAGACGAATCGTCTCATCGTCATCACTCAAATTGATACGAGAATAATCGGATGGATCTGATTTGCTCATTTTGGACGTGCCATCACGAAGGCTCATAATGCGGGCGGATTCAGGGGGAATTACGGGCTCTGGGAGGACAAAATATTCCTCTTCATAATTGCGATTGAAGGCGCCGGCAATATCACGCGCAAGCTCCAAATGTTGCTTTTGATCCTCACCCACAGGGACGTGGGTAGCTTGATACAAAAGGATGTCGGCGGCCTGAAGAACCGGATAGGCATAAAGGCCTAAATTGGCCATGTCCTTTTGCTTTCCTGCTTTTTCTTTGAATTGGGTCATACGATTGAGCCATCCCAAAGGCGTCCCGCATCCTAAAATCCACGCGAGTTCTGTGTGCTGCATCACGGCACTTTGCGGGAATATAAAACTTTTCTCAGGATCAATGCCTGAAGCCATATAGGCGGCCGCAACAGATCTCACCGAGGCTTTTAATTCAGAAGCCTGAGGATGAGTTGTTAAAGAATGCAAATCCACAATTAAAAAAAGACATTCTCCCTGATCTTGCATTTTGACCCAATTTTTAATGGCGCCCAAATAATTGCCGAGATGAAAGCTTCCGGTGGGTTGAACCCCTGAGAGTATGCGCATAATGATTCCTTAGTTTAAGAGGCAAAGCGTCCCTTGTAATCGTGAAAACGTGCAATTTTCAGAAGATAAGCTTGAATGAAAAAGGCTGCAAGCCCCGTAATTACAAGTCCCATCACAGCACTTGCGCGCATTAATTCACCACCTTCATAAAAAGGCGCGAGAATGTCATTGAGACCCTCCAAAATCAAACCCGTCCCAAGACACGCAAGTAAAAGACGAGGGAAGAACATGAGCAGTCGATTTTCAATCACGAGATGTCCTTTTCTCCATAATAAATATCCTAAAAGAAGAGCATTCACCCAGGCGGCGGCGGCTGTGGCCAAGGCAATTCCGATTTGCTTTAAACTTCCCATTAAAAGAAGGCTTAAGACGATATCCACCACAATTCCGGCTAAGGCCGTGTAAATTGGAGTTTTGGTGTCTTGGCGAGCGAAAAATCCCGTTGTGAAGACTTTAATCAAAACGTAAGCGGGAAGTCCTAACGCCAAGGCCATGAGAGTGTAGGCGGTTGAAAGAGAGTCCTCCGATCCAAAGGCTCCGCGCTCAAAAACGGCCGAAACCAAAGGATGGGCAATAAGAGTTAAGGCGAGCGTTGCGGGAAGGGTTAAAAACATCGAAAACTCAAGGGCAAGGTTTTGGCTCGCAGAAGCCTCATCCAAAGATCCCGCGCGAATTTGTTTGGACAAAAGCGGTAGAAGAGCTGTTGAAACCGCAACCCCAATCACACTTAAAGGCAATTGATTCAAGCGATCAGCAAAGTTGAGATAAGAAATGGCGCCGGTAGGAAGCCAAGAGGCAATCCAACTGCCGATAAAAAGATTGATTTGGACGATCCCTGATCCAAAAGCGGCGGGGCCTAAAACCACAAAAAATTTCCTGACCTGAGGCGTCATTTGGGGACGATGAAGGCGCAAATACATGCCTTTTTTAATAGCTGGGTATAAAACCCAAAGCCATTGGATCACACCACATGCCGTAACTCCAATCGCAAAAGCATAACCGGCTGAGGAAAATTGAGCATGCAATCCAAAGACAATGGCAATAATGGCTAAATTTCCAACCATGGGCGAGGAAGCGACGGCCGCAAATCGATCAAAGGAATTGAGGATTCCACTGTAAAGAGCCGTTAAGGAAATGAAGAAAATAAAGGGAAATGTGACGCGGCTAAATTCAATGGCGTAATAAAGTCGCTCTGGCGTTTTTTCAAATCCAGGAACCAATGCTGGCAAAAGGTAGGGCATGAAGAGCTCAACAATAAGAACCAGAACCAAAAGAATTGTGATTAAAAGGGTAAAAATTTGTTCGGCAAATGTCCTCGCCGCATCTTTGCCTTCTGTCGCAAGAAGCCCCGCAAAAAGCGGGACAAAGGAAGCATTAAAGGCCCCTTCTGCAAAAAGACGCCTGAAAAAAGATGGCAATTTAATGGCCACGACCAATGCATCCGAAGCCGCTCCTGCCCCCAAAAGCGAGGCCGTGAGAACCTCACGGACGAAGCCAGCAAGGCGGCTCCCCACTGTAAATCCACCAACAGTTAAAATGGAACGAATTAATTTCATGGAATAGAAAACCTTTAATTTAGTAAATTCGAGAGTGTTTTATCCCGCCATGTCCTAAGATGCAATTTTTTATTAACTCACCGCTTTGAAAAAAGATTTGATCTCGCTCATATCAATAGCCTTGATGAGATAGGAAATAATTCCAAAGATGATAAGTCCTGCGCTCACAAGAGTAATTAAAACCAAGAAGCGTGTAAAAAACACCCCTTCTAAAAATGACCAAAGGTGAACTTCAAGACCTATCAAAAATGCACCCATAATAAAGGTTGAAATGACAAGGCGGGGAATTCTTTCCCTAAGTCGCGTATCAATTTTAAAGCCCCCTGATTTATACAATTTTGTGGCCAAAAGTGTCGCATTAAACCAGGCGGCAATGGCTGTGGACAGCGCTAAGCCCACATAACTTAAAGATCCAATAAGAATGAGATTGAGGGTGAGATTCAAACCCACCGCCATCATAGCCACTTTCACTGGCGTTTTTGTATCGTGTCGCGCAAAAAAAGATGTCGAGAAAACTTTGATCATGACATAAGCGGGAAGACCTACGGAAAATGCTGCCAAAACATAAGATGTGGCGAGTGCATCTTCGGGAGTAAATGCGCCGCGCTCAAACAATATTTTCACCAAAGGATAAGACAAAACCATCAAAGACATAGCAGCAGGTAATGTGATGGCCAGGACAAACTCGAGCGCACGATTTTGCGTTTCGTGGGCTTCCTCGTGACTTCCGGATTTCAGTTGCTTTGAAAGCTCGGGCAAAAGGGCGGTTGAAACCGCAATGCCAATGACGCCTAACGGCAATTGGTTGAGCCTGTCTGCATAAAAAAGATAGGAGACTGCACCTGTGGGGAGAAGGGACGCCAAGATGGTATCGATAAAAATATTGATTTGCACAACGCCTGCACCGACTGCTCCCGGGATTCCCAAACGAATGAGTTTTTTAATATCAGGGGTCAGGCGTGGACGGGTGAATTTGATTTTAAAATCCTCACGCCATGTACTTAAATAAAGCCAACTCAATTGCAAAAAACCTGCCGAAAAAACGCCCATAGCCATCGCGTCTCCTGGGTTTAATGCCCAAAAGGCCACCGCCAAAACGGCCCCAATCATTGTGATGTTGAGGATAATGGGAGAAGCTGCCGCAGCCCCAAATTTTCCCATGGAATTTAAAACACCGCTCAGCATGGCCGCTAAAGAAATAAACAAAATATAAGGAAAAGTGATGCGAGAAAGTTCAATAGCTAATTGATATTTTTCAGGATCATTCAAAAAACCAGGGGCAATGAGCGTAATCACAAGGGGCATTCCCCCTTCAAATAAGAGTACAAACATGAATAGTATTAAAAAGAGACCGGAAAAGACTTGGTCCGCATAGGCTTTGGCTTGAATTTTTCCCGAAGTGACCAAAAGCCCTGAAAAAATAGGGACGAATGCCGCACTAAAGGCCCCTTCGGCAAAAAATCGCCGAAAAAAATTAGGAAGTTTAAAGGCCACAAAGAACGCATCCGTTGTGACATTTACACCTAAAAAAGCCGCAATCAAGGCGTCACGAACGAAACCCGAAATACGGCTTAAAAGCGTAAATCCACCAACGGTGGCAATGGACCGGAATAACTTCATGAAACGTAAACATTTCCTGGGTTTAAAAAGTAATCATCTTTTTCAATCTTTTTGATCAGATAGTCATAGTATTTAAGACCCATTTTCACACGCACCTGTTCCCAAACCTCTTCTGAAGGGGAGTCCAGTGGTGTTTCAAGATGCCCTCCCGTCGGACAAACCCTTAAATGATGTTCATTTAAGAAAACAATTTTGTGGGGAATATATCTCTTCTCTGTTAGATGGGCTTTTTTAATATTTTTATAAAAATTTTCGAATCCAGATTCCGGCGTTCGTGTGTGGCAATTTCCCAAAAGATACTCAAACTCACCTACAGACACTATGAAGGAATAAATCGAAGATGAGGGGGTTTCGGATAGTCTGACACAACAAAGGTCTTGAAGCATTCTGGTGGGATCACAGAGAGTTTCTTTTCTAAACCCAATTCTTTTCCAATCTCCAGGATTGGGGATCTGCGGCTCATCTTGAAACGCTTTTGTGAGTTCCTTAAAAACCCGACCCTGCAGTTCAGCATTGTGAATGTCTGCTTTTGAGAAGTGCTTTTTGAGAAGTTTTTTGTTCTCTTCTTCAAAAAGTTTCTGTCTGAGTTTCAGACTTTCAATCTTTTTTTTACTCTCCGTTGAAAATGATTTTTTGGCGGGGATTTGTTTTAAAACTTTCTGAAATTCGAAAGTGGATTTGAAGCGCATTGCCGTTGCCGTTTTGCTCAAAGCAATGATTGAAAGTGCTACAGTAAAACCTAAAAAGAAAATACGCATTAAAAGACCTCCTTCTTTGATTCGAGTCCCTGAATGTAAAGGTCATAGTGATGCAAGACACTTTTGACACGCGCCCTTTCCCAATCCTCTATAGTTGGTATAGGTAGCCGATTTTTAAAATGTCCCTGTGTTTTGTAAATATTGTATTGAGAATGAATTTCCATTGCTATTCCCAAAGCTAGCACATTAAAAACCTTCTCATTGGTCAAAATTCCAACATAAGCGGGAATCCATGTTTTATCGGTGGCATGAGTAAGGCCTGATAAAAGTTTTTGAACGCCGGCGGTTATATTATCTTCATTCATTGTGCCTAACTTATAATCCCATGGACCTTGTGTGGCAATGACATTGAGTCCAGAAAAGTTTTTTTCCAATCTCAATGTAAGCTTGGGTTTGGCAGTCAAAATAATATAAGGGGATGCAACGGGACGCATTTCCCAATCTTCATGATGTGGGGGCTGTTCAAATCCGCCGAAAGCCAGTTTAATTGATTTAAAAACAAGTTGTTGAGTGTGTGCAAGAGGGTCAAATAATTTTAAATCATCTTTCAAAAGACTCTCATTTTCCTTTGCAAAAAGATTCCGTTCTTTTTCAAATTTTCTAATGAGGCGTTGCGTGTGAATTTTCTCGGTACTGAAAGCTTGTTTCTTTGGAGTAAACTTTGAGGACTGTTTTAAAAATCCAAAGAGGGAGCGACTATTGGGACCTGCTGATGCCTTTTCGTTAAAACACAGGAGTGAAAAAATAAGTGTAAAACTTAAAAGGAAAATACGCATTAAGTGTGCCTCCGTTCGCATTTATTATGGAAGCCCAGAGTTTGCCATGATTTTTTTTAACACACAACTCTTGATATATGGATTTTGTTGAAAGGACTGCTTGTAAAATCATAAAGTCCCTTCTGAATTGAGGCCTTATGATTTTTCATTTGCGAGAGTCTCAATAAAAGTTTCCAAAGGATTAATAGATGGTTCTGATACAGTGTTAAGGGTCAAGTGGGAAAAGATGTGAGATTTTCAGATTATTCCCAGAACTTCACTTCGTCTTCATAACGATCTTCCTGAAGGGCGTTTCTCAGTGATGTCATCAGACGATTCATAAAATGAACATTGTGCGTTGTAATAGCGGTCATGGCCAAAAGCTCTTTGGCTTTTAAAAGGTGATGCAAATATCCCCTTGAGAAATGCTGGCAGGTGGTGCATCCGCAAGTAGAATCAATGGGATTGACATCTTCTTGAAAGCGGGCATTGCGGATATTGATATGTTCTTTATGAGGAGTCCCAAATTCATCACGCAAATGCCGTGGCACCAAAGCACCTCCGTGGCGGGCAATCCGAGTGGGATGAACGCAATCAAAGGTATCTATTCCCTGTCGAATACCGTTAATGATATCACTCACACCTCCAATGCCTAAGAGATGGATCGGGCGCTCAGGCGCAAGTTGGGAAGCCGTCATCCCGACAACGTCTGTCATTTGAGATTTGGAAGCCCCTAAAGATCCACCAATGGCATGTCCAAAGAAGCCATGATCATTTACAAATTGCGCGCTTTCTTGACGCAAATCTGGATAAACACCCCCCTGAATAATGCCATAAAGCGCTTGAACACCAGAAGCTCCACGTTGGAATTCTTCAAGAGACCGCAATCCCCACCGATGACTCATGCGCATAGAACGGGCCGTATAGGATTTGTCCACATGAAAAGGCGTACACTCATCAAAAACAACAATGAGGTCCGCGCCTAAATCCCGTTGGATCTGGATTGATTTTTCAGGTGTCAAAACTTGCTTTTTGCCGTCCAAATAAGATTTAAACGTAGCCCCTTCTTCTGAGATTTTCAGAAGAGTTTTGGGGCGCTCTGTGGATCTGCGGCCTTTAATCTCATCAGCTACCGACCCATACCCCAGGCTGAAAATCTGAAACCCCCCAGAGTCGGTCAGCATTGGTCCATCCCAACCCATGAACTTATGAAGCCCCCCCATTTTGCGTACAAGCTCAGCACCGGGTTGCAACATCAAATGATAGGTATTGGAGAGAATAATCTGCGATCCTTCCTCTCGCATCATCTGAGGTGTACCCCCTTTAATGGCGGCTTTTGTCGCACAAAAAATAAAGTTAGGCGTCTCCACAACACCATGTGGTGTGTAAATGCGCCCCAAACGTGCCCGGGACGTAGCGGCAATTTTCAAGACTTCAAAAGAAAAATTTGGGTAGTCCATTTTCATCAATCACTTTATTTCAAGACAAGGTTGGCCCGTCATACCAAGAATGTGTGGGGCTGTTAAGCAAAAAAGAGAGACCGTATACCAATTCTCTTTATTTTTTTATTTTATTGTTGCAATTAAAAACAAAAATTAATATATAAAGAATATGAATAAGTTTTTTTGGAGTTTTTATGATGTTAAAATATGTTTACAAAGCAATTTTATTGTCAACGGTTTGTGTTTTTAGTGATTTTTCCCTTTCCGCTATGGAGCGTTCCTCGGATCAAGAAGAGAAAAAATCGGGCAATGAAAATCACACATTTACATTTAAAATGCCTGTGACGCAAAGAGAGCTAGAGCTAACCGGTTGGCTTCAGCCCGAATCCTCATTAGAAAATAAAAAAGAACATGTTTTCCTTCCATTTATTGGAGAGTCAATGGAAGATGTTATTGCTGAGATTGATGAGTATCTCGAGCAACATATTGTAATGAAAACAAAAATGATGGAAGAGTTACAATCTATACTTGATCTGTCTCAAACGAATTTTAAAAAAGCACAACAAAAGTTTGAAAAACTCACTGGAATACAGCTATTGAGCGATGAGGAGACCCATCAAATCACTGGATTTTCATCAAAGGATAAACTTCGGGTAGATTTGAGTTTAAAAAAGGACCTCAAACACTATGCATCCACCCTCAGAGATACTCATAAAAGCCCCCTGATTTATAACGCGACAACATTTCGAAGAGATTTGTACGATCATTTAAGCGAAACAGATTTTAAATTGCCAAGAAATGAGGTTGGCGCATCGTTGATTTCTGCCTATGCCAACGAAGAAAAGAAGATGTATGAAGATGCGCTTGGTAAGCTTGCTGCAGAGGGGAAGCTCACACCTATCGTCCGAAAATTGTATAAGGATGAAGTCTCATTTTATCATGTTTTGCTTGCGAAAATAGGCCCTTATTGGTGGGGGAGAGATTCTGTTGACAGTGAAGGTCTTAGAGTTGAGGTGATACGTCAAAACGATGAATACAAAGTACGTTCCATAGAGGCTAAAATCAAAAAAGAACAAGAGGAATTAGAAAAAAAGAAGCTTCAGAAAACATCGTCAAAAAATTCCAAACAAAAAAAGAATTCTGGCAAAAAGAAGCCCTCCCAAAAACCTGTGCCAGAAAAGATGTCTCTTCAAGAGTCAAAGGAAGAAATCAAAGAAGAAATACAAATAAATCCCGTTGAAAAGACATTAACTTCGGATGTTGCCTTCAATCAAATCAAGGATTTTCCTAAAAGTATAAGCTCTGAAAAAATGCAAGAAAATATTAATTCAAAGCCTCTTCCTCAAGAAAAGGACAGCGTGACGATAACATTTTCTGAAGAGGAGGATTTTAATTTTGATCCAAAGGCTAACCATGAAAATTATGACAAACAAAAGAAAGAACTGATCAAGGAAAAAACGAAATCAAAAGAGACATCGTCCCTCCTTCAGTTTGAAACAGACCATATAAAGGCAAAATCGAGGAGCTTTTTTAAAAGTGTATTTGATAACAAATCAGAAATTGAATGGGACTCCCTTAAGAATTTAGTTCGAACTTCATTTAATGGAAAAATCTATGGAACCAGTGGATCCTCACGTCAATTTGCATTTTTCTTAAAGTTCACACTTGGACACAAAATTGAATTTATCTCGGAAGATGAATTTAATAAGCTCAGAAAGTCCAAGGCGTTTAAAGTAGAGCGACGCGTTGTTCATACCGAAGCGCCACATTCTCGTGGCGCGAGCACAAAGGGTCAGACTCGCTTTTTGTATCCGGCATTAAAAGTGCACCTTCAGGAATCCTTGAAAAAGATAGGGATCACCCCTGAAAGTTTAGGCTGGTAATAACATCGTCACCGCAAGCCCTCTTTTTAAAAAGTAAACCTATATTAAGCTTTTGAAAAAGAGGGCGAACGATAGATAGGGACCTGAAAAATAATGGCTTTTTACTCGTCCTTAAGACTTTGATTGTATCCTGCAGATTCTTGAACGATTTTTTCGACTTGTTCGGCCACAATCCACTTCACGAGGGAGGGAAGGTTGGCGTCAAGCCAGTCTTTTAAAAGGGGCTTCAAAATGCTTTTGACCAAATCTTCGACGGTCTGTTGTCCGTAAGGACCTTCCATGGAAGGTTCAGGAGAGAGGATTTGTTTTCTGACAAGCTTATTAAGTGCCCCCAATGAAGACGCTGCATCTTGAAGAACATTCTCAGAAATCAACGGGTTGCGAGGTGTGGCTTCAATCTCAACCTGAAAGTCATCTTCATCCTCATCTCCTAAAGTCGGTTGAAAATGAGTGTTTTCGGTTTCAAAAGTCGTCTCCGTTTCAGGTTGAGCGAACTCTTCACTATCGACTTCATTAACTGTCGTGTCTAGCGTAGATGTCATTACGACCTCCTCAACTTCATTATTATTTTCTGTATCTTCAGAAAGATCCAACGGATTCCCCTCTTCATCCACAAGTTCAGTTAATTCCAAAACATCATCTTGGGACTCAACAGGTTTAGACTTGAATTCTACAACATTTTCAGTGTGTTCTTGTGGGGCCCCATCAACATCATCTTCGGAAATAATTTTACGAATTGAGGCCAGAATTTCTTCCATCGAAGGTTCATCAGAGGACTGTGTCGCCGGCTGATTCATTGTGCTTCATCCTTATCTTTAACATAACGCTCATCTTCACCTTCCCAGAATTGAATTGCCGCCCACTTCACGTCATCATAATGTTTTTCTGGATTATAAGGTTTAACATTGAGTACTAACTCTTGTGCAGTCAACTGGCCCTGCGCTTGAAGGACTTGGTAACTCGCAACCATGAGGGCTTGCTCTGCCTGAATAAGACTGACTTGTGTGTCTATGTATCTCTTTTCTTGCTCAAGAACATCAAGGACTGTTTTAACACCGACGGTGGCTTCTTCTGTCACTCCTTCAACGGCCAGTTTTCCAGCCTTGACGCTTGCGATATATTGCTCAACGGACTTACGTGCCGCAATCAGACTTTCCCAGGCTTGAGTCACAAACTGGCGAACACTTCGACGTGCCCCTTCAAGTTGAACTTTGAGTTGTGCTACGGCTTGGTATTGTTGCCGCACTTGAGAGCTCACGATTCCTTGACTATAAAGTGGCATGGTTGCGGTGACGCCAACAGTTAAATCCGTATTTCGTGCATCACTTTGAAAAGAAGCCGATTGACGAACACGTGAATTGGATCCCGACACATCCACAGAGGGTAAAAGGCCAGCTTTTACAACATCAACTTGATGCTTTGCCGCCTCTAAAGAATGAAATGCGGCCTTAATGGTTGGGTTTTTAGCTTCTGCAGTTTTAATTGCATTTTCAAGGTCATCGGGCAAAGGCAACAACACTTTGCTGGGCATCGCTAATTTCCCAGCAGGACTTCCTACAACTTGGAAGAAAGTGGCATTGGAAACTTCAAAATCACCTTCTGCAGCAACACGTTGGGCAGAGGCTTCGGCATAACTAGCTTCTGCGGCAGCGACATCTGTTCTGCTCACTTCACCCACCTCATAACGGGCTTGAGTTTGCTCTAAAGTCCGTTTTAAGAATTGTTCATTTTTCTTTCGGGCTTCCACAGTTTCACGCTTGGCTATGACATCAAAGAAAGCTTGAACGGCTTGTAATAAACTCTTTTGCTCTTGATCAAAAAGACCAGCTCTACCTGCCAAAACATTGCTTTCCGCAGAACGTGTTGCTGCAATTGTTTTTCCACCGGCATAGATATTTTGATTGATTGTCGTTGTAACTCCAGTACTTGCCTTGTGTGTACGTCGTTGATGGTCTGGAAAATCCCAACTTTTATTTTGTTGGCCTTGAACTGTCACACTAGGACGCCATTGAGACACGGCTTGAGAAACAGTTTCATCGGTTTGCCGTAATTGTGCACGCTGTGCATCGAGATCCGTATTCTGCATATAGGTTCGAGACAGAGCATCTTCAAGACTTACAACAGGTGAATCTTGAGGGTTCGTAACAACCCTTTCTCCCGCCGAAGAAATTTCAGAATCTGAACCAGCCTGAAGCCCGAAACAGGCTGAGGACATGAGCAAAATGAAAAATGAATTTATGAGTTTTTTAGCAATCATTTTTTGACGATTCTTTGATAAATTAATGTTCCAAGCTTCGCACACTATATCGTTTTTTTTTAGTTTGTAAAAACAAATTCATGTAAAGCCTCAAACCCCTCAAGGTAAGGCGCATTAGCATAAAATTGAGGGATTTCCGTCAAAACACCTTGTTCTTTCTCAATTTTTACAACTTCTGTACGCCCTGAGGGCTGTTGCTTTATCGCAACTATTCGCCCTTCATTTCCCAATTGATCTAAAATCATGGGGGGAATGTGATCAATTTTTCCTTCGATAAAAATAAGAGAGTAAGGCGCCTGTTCTGACCATCCTTCTGAAAAGGATCCATTTACAATTTCGATGTTTTTTAAGTTTAGTTCTTTGATAACCTCCTCAGCCTGCTGACTTAAATCCGTATAAGACTCAAGGCCGATAAGAGAAGAACAGAGTGCTGATAAAATCGCAGGTCCATATCCGAGCCCACATCCAATATACAGCACGCGATCGGAAGTTTTGGGATCACCAAGGGAAATCATCCGTGCCAAAACTTGTGGTCTTAACATGAAGCGATTGTGAGATAAGGGAAACTCATCATCCATATACGCAATGCGCTTGAGTTGCCGTGGTGTGAATTTCTCACGGGGCAATTCTCCAAATAGCCGAAGAATCTCTTTTGATGAAGATGATGAAATATCACTGGGTTGAATTTGTGATTCCACCATGATTTGGCGCTGTTGTGATGAATCGAGCATAGGGCCTCCCTTTTTAATGACCTCAGCATAAAATGGATTCCACCCTTTATCCAGGAGAAATTCAATATACTCAAAACCACTCCACGTTTTTCCAAGTGCCTGGACTGGCCTTTTTAGAAGCTAATCGTGATTGCCAATCACCCACATGAATTTCGAGTTTGTGACCATTGGGATCACAAAAATAAAGGGACGCCCCTTCGGATTGATTATTTTTCCAAATGGGAGCACCTGAATCCTGAATGCATTTTGAGAGAATTTCAAAATCGTCAAGGGATACAGAAAACGCAACGTGAGTATAACAAGATAACGTTCCCACCCCCTTTCGTTCATGATCTTCAAAAAGACAAATCCAATCACATCCTGCCAAGAAGTAAGCACCTTCATGCCATTTGACGAGAGGTTTAAGTCCCAGCACATCCTTATAAAAAGAAAAGGAGGTCTCAAGGTCACAAACGGCCAGGTTAATGTGATTAATGTCCGTGATCATTTCTGCGCAATAACGGTTGGGAAAATACCTTGCGAATCATAGATAATCTCAACAATTTGAAATCCAGCTTCTTCCAATTGGGTGCGGGTTAAACCCTCGGGTCTCATGGCGCTCCATCGGGCATTCATAATATCCATGAAAACGGCTTTTTGTTTTTGGACATCTGCGGGATTGAAATTCTTCCATGTGGAGTTGGAATCAAGTTGCGGAGAGGGTGTTAAAAAGCTTGTCACAAGGATTCCGCCCTTACGCAACGCTTTGTAAAATTCTTTGTAGAGTGCCACGACTTTGGCATCATCGGACTCATAAAAATTAAGGCCATTACTGGTGATGATATCAAATTCATTTTCGCGTTGAAGATTCCACGCATCCCGCTTTTCAATATGAGAGGACTCGGATTTGCCGTGCGCTTTGGCGTTGCCTTTGGCCAAGGCAATGGATTCCTCGTCTAAATCAAATCCAAAAAGCTGAACTTCTGGGACGCTGCTATAATCAAGACGCAGTAAATCATCCATAAGACCGCAAGGAATGGAGGCCAATTTCATGCCAGGCTTTACGCGGTTTTGGATATGATGCGCAAAAATTTGATAGCGCTCCCGCGAGGCCATAAAAGCAGGGGCTCGATTAATCAACCAATCCTCAAGGGGATGATCCAAATTTTGCGCAGGCCCATGAATCAACCAATAGGCTGTCCAATAGCCACTAATTCCACCGTTTTTGAGCAAGAATCGCCCCAGTTCAAACTCCGTCATCTGATGAAGAATCTTGAGCTCTTCCTCAAGAGGGAGTGTGAGATTAGAAGCGGTTTCAAGGCGCGCTTCTATGTCCTTAATATCCTCAACGTTCAGCTGCGTCCGCGCCTCATCTTGATGCGTAATCAGATTTTCTGAAATTGCCGAAAGCATTGAGTTTTGTGTCATGAAAAGGCCTCCTAAAATTGCTATAATGATGAATTTATTCATAATGAGTCCATGTTTTATTTTTTAACAAAACGCTCTCGATTAATTTTCTGGAAATGCTCGAATGGGAAGGAAGTGCGGGGAGGTTATTTAAATCAAACCATTGAGCATCTTGAATTTCGTTTGCATCAATTTGGATAGCACCTCGTAAATATTGGGCCTTAAAAGCAATCATAAAGCTGTCTGGAAAAGGCCAACTTTGGGTCCCAAAATATTCTAATTCTCCAATTTCCACACCCACTTCTTCTTTTACTTCTCGATGCGCCGCTTGTTCAGCGGTTTCACCAATATCAATAAAGCCCGCCAAGGCGCTGTAAACGCCAGGTTTGAAGTGTGCCGATCTTCCTAATAAAACTTCATTTTCTCGTTGGATTAAGACCATAACAGCGGGAGAAAGTTTCGGATAAAAGGAGTGCTTGCAAGAGTCACATTTCTTTTCTGTGGATTCAAAAACTTTTTGAATTTTAGTGCCACATTTGCTGCAGTGCTGAAGCTTTGAGTCCCAAGTTAACCAATGAACTGCACGCAAAATGCACTGTTGTATTTTCTCATTTTGTAATGAAATTAAAAAAGACTTTGGGCTCTCAATATGAAATCCCTTTTTCATCATTTGATCAGGAGTTAAAAGGCTTTCACATGTGATAATGAAGGGTCTCTCTCCGTCTTCATACGCCTCATTGATGATGATTCCTAATTCTTTTACTATTTTTCCAAACTGCAGGAGAGGGGAAGATGTGTGAGAATTAACAACGATCCCTTCCTCCGTAAAAAATAATGCCGCATGTTTTTCATAATCCTTATTTGAAAAATCTTTTGCTATGGACTTCATTGAAGTATCTCCCTCTTCATTCTCGGGCGTTTATTCATAATGAGTCCACATCCTTAAGACTTTTATGAGTTTGGCATGTTCATCCACTTCGTACACCAATCGATGTTGAATGTTAATCCTTCGAGAAAAGCATCCCGCCAAATCACCGCAGAGTTTTTCATAAGGCGGTGGATCTTGAAAAGGACTATCTGCAATGGTTTTCAAAAGCGCTTGGCATTTTTCTTTAAGATAAGAATTTGCGAGCTTTTTGGCGTCCGTATGACATGGCGGTGCATAGAGAATTTTGTACACGTTACTCCCACTCAAGTTCTTCTCGATAATGTTGAAGGGGGGTGTTGCGAGCTTCTAAAATAGAATCCCGGATCCCGGGGACGGACACAATATGGAGGGCTTCAATGAGCGTTCGATAGTCTTCTTCCGCAATCATCACAGCTTTGTTGCGTTTGCCTAAAATATAAACGGGCTCATGAGAGGTTGCGACAAAGTCAATCAATTTATAGAGATTTTCTCGCGCTTTGCTCGCTTGGTAAATTTCCATAATACCTCCATTTTATATTTAACGGTACCACATTACGTACGAAATCTCAAGAAAAATAAACCCTTGTCACAGAGACGTTTTTAATTTTTCTGACACAAAGTCTTGAGCACACAAAAAGACTTCCTCAATATTGAGATGAGAGGTGTCAATTATCAAGGCGTCTTCTGCGGGTTTGAGTTGGGAGATTTTCCGGACTTCATCCCGCAAATCTCGCGATTGCATCTCTTCAAATATCGCCTCATAGCGGCTCTCGATGCCGCGTTCGTGCATTTCTTTAAAGCGCCTTTTGGCACGGATTTCAAGATCGGCAGTCACAAAAATCTTAGCTTGGGCTTCTGGCAAAATTACGGTTCCAATGTCCCGTCCATCCAAAACCGCACCCTTTTTAAAGAAGGGAGGATGTTGGGCAAAATGCCGTTGAAACTTAAGAAGGGCGGCTCTTACCCCAGGATAAGCTGAAATGAAGGAGGCCGCCCCACCCACAGCCTCATCCCGCAGCGCACTTTCTTTAAACGTAGCTGGATCCAAAGAACCCGCTATTTTTTCAGCGAGCTGAACGTCGGCCAAATCGTATCCGTTTTGGAGCATTTCATAGGCAATCGCCCGATACAAAAGCCCCGTATCGAGATAGGCAAAATCGTAGACTTCAGCCAAATGTTTGGCCAAAGTACCTTTGCCCGCCCCTGCAGGTCCATCGACCGCAATCATAAAGGGAATATGGGGATGCATGAATTATCCTTTCACCCTTGTGATAAATCATAGAGGAATTGAGATCAACCACGAAGGAGTTTTATGTTTTTCACGGGCACGATTATTGGCAAAGTTGACAACCTCTAAAGAGTAGGTTGATATCAACTACTACCGGCTAAAACCGGTAGTTTGGTAAACGCTTGCAAAGCAGAACAACGCGTAAACGCTAGAATTCTGAAATTCTAAAGTCATCTTTTTTGTGATGTTCTTCTTGCTACTCTAAATATTTTTGAACATCCTCTGCATTCACATTCCCTACAGTTACAGCAAAATATCCTCTTGCCCACAAATATTGACCCCAGTATCTCTTCCTAAGGTGTTCAAATTCTTGTAGCCGCTTTCTACTACTTTTTCCCTTAATATATGGGATGATTTTTGAAAGCGACACGCTTGGGGGGGCCGAAATCAGGGCCACCTCATGAAAAAAAAATAGCTAAGAGATAGAAAAAATGAGAGCCTACCTCAAAAAAACAGGAGGTAGAAATGGGAATAGAAGTTGAAATTAGTTTTTTAGATCATTTTAAAGATATAGAAGATCCAAGGTCTGAGCGTAATCGAGACTACACAATGTCAGAAATACGCCTTGTCACTCTGTGCGCTGTAATATCTGGAGCAGAAGGATGGCAGGATGTTGAAGACTTTGGAAAGGCAAAGATTGACTACCTTCGTCAATTCTTACCTTACAAGAACGGAATTCCCAGCGATGATACCTATCGTCGATTTTTTAGAGCAATAGATCCCAAGGAATTTCAAGAGCTGTTTCGAAGTTGGGTCGAAAGTCTTAAATCTCAAATGCAAAAGAAAGTTATTGCTATCGATGGAAAATCATCACGGCATAGCTTTGATGAGGGAACTGATATGTTACATATGGTTAGCGCTTATGCGTCAGAAGCCAGATTGGTGTTAGCGCAGGAAAAAGTCTCAGAAAAAAGCAATGAAATCACAGCGATTCCTAAGCTTTTGGAATGGTTAGACCTGAGAGGAACAACAGTCACCATTGATGCAATGGGATGTCAATATGACATTGCCGATCAAATCATTCAGAAAGAGGGAAACTATATTTTTTCTTTAAAAGGAAATCAGGGAACTCTTTGCGAAGATGTAACAACCTGCTTGAGTGATAGCGAATTGAAAACAATTAACAATATCAGCTCTTTTAAGGATTACGATAAAGGTCATGGCCGCCTTGAGACAAGGCAATGTTGGGTCACACATGATGTGGCCTGGCTGCGAGAGCGGCATCCTCATTGGAGCTCAATTCATAGTATCATTCGTATTGATTCTAAACGAGAAACCAAAGATAAAACCACTTACGAAACACGATATTATATCTCTTCTCTCCAAGAAACTCCTCAGAAGGTCCTGGGGGCTATTCGAAGTCATTGGGAGATAGAAAATAATCTTCATTGGGTTTTAGACATGTCTTTTGGAGAAGATCAATCTCGCATCAGGAAAGAAAACGCCCCTCAAGTTATGGCTATTATTCGACATATGGCTTTAAATCTTTTACAGCTTACCAAAGATAAAATGAAGCGTCAGTCTATTAAAAGGCTTAGAAAAATGGCCGGTTGGGACGACAACATCCTTTCCAATATCCTCACTCAAAAATTTTCATGAGGTGGCCCTGGGGCCGAAATTAGCAAATGTATGTGATCAGGACTCAAACTTCCGCTAACAATGTCTACGTAATTCGCAGCGCATATCTCTCCTATCAGTTCTCTCGTCCGAGTCGCACTGGCCCTGTCAGTATCCTAAACCGGTATTTTGTACAGAACACAACGTGATGCTTTAAATCGTATAGACTATGTGATCCTCTTCGATATTCCATATCTTGATTATACTAAAGTCTTCGCCTAAAGGCGAGGGTGTTAACCCTATCCCACCCAACTACATAAACTCCTCAGCCAATCTCTATCAATCTAACGGAGAAGTGCTATAGACGAACTTCTAAAAAAAATACTTGACTTATAAAAAAAATAATTATCTATTCTCAAAATGCATTTTATTTGGAGAATTGTAATGTTAAATTTAACTTCAAGATCAGCACATTTTATTTTTTTCTTTCAATTACTGTCTGCAGCACACTTCTTTTCGCAAATCCCATAAAAGAAGAGGCTTTGGCACGAAAAACAATCAATCTCGCACGGAAAACGCTTGAAAAAGTAGATCCTCATTCAAATAGAGTAAATGATACATCAGCTGGTACATCCGTTGGTATATCCTATTTAGAATGCACAACTTGTACTCCTGATCTGTCAAAAATGACAGAATTAGACTTGACACAGTTAATTGAGAAAAATGCAGATCCTGAGGGAAATCTTGGAATTTTAAGCTGGAGATTGGAACGACTCCAAGAGGCACCAAAAAATGTTGGAATGACTAATCAGCAGTATGCACTCATTTATGGCCCCCTTCCTAAAATTTCTTTTCTCTCCTCTCAAATGGCTCGGATGATGAAAGTTGAACAAACTTTCCCAAACATGTTCGCAATTTATTCATCTCACAATTCAGGTAACAGCCTTTTATATTCTATTTATGGAGAGATTAAGAACATACTAGGACTTAAAAAAAGTCCTCCAGCATGTTTTCGACTGTATGAAGAATTATCTTGTTTTGGGCCTTCAGATAAATATGATTATTTAAAAAATATAAAACGTTTACTTTATTGTTCTCAGGAAAGTATAATGTTCGAGGCCTATACTTGCGGAAGTTTTCACCCTTTTGCTGGGGGACCCGGTATGGAAGATGCTTATGATTTTTGGGTTAAAAACACAAATATAAGAGGGCTCAATGTATTTACTACGCTCCTTCAAGAACTAGAGCTCAATCATCTGAGGACAGATCCTATCCTCTTGTTTTATTACAAGGAAGCATTGAAACTTTCAATTTTGAAAGGAGCCCGCATGTTTCAATTTTTAATGAGTCCAGATACAATGGACAAATATACTTGGACATCAGCTAGGGGTGTAGAGGAACAGGTTATTGCGGGCATTCGAAATCCAGCCGTGCATCTTAAAAAATTTCAAGAGGATCCAAACAATTATACGGAGTGCATCTTTGCAAAGAAGAGCATGGCAAAGCTTGATGCTCAAGGACGAATTTATACACACCCCGATTTATTTCGTTTGCCGTCTGAAAAATTTCAAATTCGTGAATATCAAGCCTGTTCCACCAATGTATATCAAGATGCTGCCTATGAGGCTTTTGTAGAGCTGATTGCTGATCACCTTTTAGTTAAACATTTAACTTCTAAGGATCCTAAAATTCTCCTGAATAAAAATGGGCGCCAAGGCAAGAAAAAAGATCCTTTAGTCCTACTTCATGAAGAACTTAAGACCCAATCATGATATAGTCCTTCCCCTATAAATAGATAGATTTTTAGGAAAAGTTTAGGTATAAGGAGGGTATGGCAAAAGCATATTCGGAAGACCTGTGGAAAAAGGTCATCTCCTCCATTACGAGCGGCGACCGTAAGCGAGAGGCTGCAAAGGTTTTTAACGTTGGAGAAACCACGATCTATCGATGGATATGTCTTCATAAACAAGGGGATATTAAACCGAAAAAACGCACTTCTTATTACTCCGGCAATAAAACAGGAGACATGAGGAGATTAATGTGATAAGTAGAAGGTATGAAATTAGGAGATGCACGAAAGTTAACGCAAGACGCCCAAGAAAGCCTTCGTTTGAGGGGGATTAAGGCAGTTGTTGAAGGCGGGAAGACGCATGCGGAAGTGGGGCATTTATTGGGAGTAGCGCGAGGCACTGTCAGCCGATGGGTTTCGAGCTATCGAAGAAGGGGCCAGGCGGCGCTATTGAAGAAAAAACGAGGGCGCCGGGCTGAAGACATGGTGCGCTTGAAGCCCCACCAGTGCGCCAGCCTCGTCAAAATGATCACCGATCGTTGTCCCGACCAGCTAAAACTGCCCTTTATGCTCTGGACGCGAGAGGCTGTGGGAGAGTTGATCGAACGCACTTTTGGCATCCGACTCTCGATTCGCTCCGTGGGGAACTATCTGAAACGTTGGGGATTTACGCCCCAAAAGCCGGTGCGTCGGGCTTATGAACGTCGCGAAAAAGAAGTTCAGGCTTGGCTTAAAGAGGTTTATCCGGCGATTGCCAAGCGGGCGCGCCTTGAAAATGCCGAGATTCATTGGGGAGATGAGGCGGGCTTTCGTTCCGATCATCAGACGGGCACAACTTATAGCCCCAAGGGTCAGACGCCTGTGATTTCAGGAACGGGAAAACGATTTCGAATCAATATGATCTCGAGCGTCACGAATCAGGGCACGTTGCGGTTTATGCTTTTTGAGGAGAATTTTACGCGAGAGGTTTTTCTTAATTTTCTCAAAAGGTTAATCAAGTCTTCCAAGAAAAAAGTGTTTCTCATTGTGGACAATCACAAAGTACACCACGCCAAAGTGGTCGGTGAATTTTTGAAGGAAAACAAAGAAAAAATTGAGGTATTTTTTCTGCCCGCTTACAGCCCAGATTTGAATCCAGATGAGCTTTTGAATCAAGACGTGAAAAGCAATGCTGTCGGACGCAAACATGCCAAGTCATTGCAGGAACTCAAAACCAACATCACAAAATATCTTTTTGGCACCCAAAATTGCCCCGAGATCGTTCGCTCCTATTTCCTCAAAAAAGAAGTTACCTACGCCTCCTAACGTCATCTGTTTTATTACTGGAGTAATAACATCGTTCTTAAATCAATAATTAGCTAACAGTGTCTAGTCCTTCTGATTATCCCAAAGCTGTGGAACCTAAATGCTGCCAAAACGATTGAAAAAGAATTTAATTTTCTCCTTGCATAATCAACACAAAAACCTATCTTTTAAATAATAAGAAGTAAACGTTTTTGTATTTGTAAAAAGGAGCGTTATCATGAAAATCAATTTATCATCATCAGTTTTCGGTCTTATGGCTTTATCAATGGCTTTCAGTCTCAGCACACCCTGCACGGCTGGAAAATGGACAAAAGAACTCACAGAAAATGCAGATTGGGAAACTTTAGATAACGTTATAGTCCAAGGCATAAAAAAAGCTAATGAGACATCTCTAAATGCTAAAAAGCAACTTTGGCTTGAAAGGATGAAAGACCTTTATGCCGCCAAGCCAGAAAAAGGGTCAAAATTAGCCCAAGAAAAGTACACTGAATTTTTATTGAAGGCTTTAGAGTTAAAAGATCAAAAAGCCCAATCCGCTTTAACGCAAAAGACAACTGTCGTTCAGGAAAACATTCCTTCTCATTATAGCAATGCACTTTCCATACCTGATGAGAAAAAGAAATCTGTGGATACCTTATTAAAACAAGAAGATACCACATCAAAATCATCTTCTGTCATGATCAACCCTAAATCAGAGGATCTTGAGACTTGGGACAACTTGAATAAAACTGCGTCAGGGCGCATTCGTTTGCGTCAAGAAGCGCTATTATTAATCGAAAATGGCCCTTCCCTCGGAACAAAACCGAGTCAAAAACACGGCGGATTATTTGGGGGATTAGAAAATGCACTTGGTGGTGATAAAATTGCCATTGAAAATTTGAAAAAAGTTATCCATCTAGATCCTCTCCCTGAAGAAATCACTTGGGAACAATACGGATGTGCAAGAAAATGGGTAAAAAAATATAATCTCGCCCTTTTGGAAAAATTGAACAATACACTCAACGGCCCTATTAAAGAGAAGTATACAAAGTAAATCACCATGAAAGGAGTGAGGGAGGCATCTCTCACTCCCCTTCAAAAACTCTATCTTCTTCTCAAAAACCGAATGACAAATCCTCCCCCCACAAGAAAGACGAGCGCAAAAGGAGTCCCCCAAAGAAAATAGGTATTAGCATTGAAGGGGGGATTTAAAAGAATCCTCTCGCCATATTTTAAGACCAAGTTTTGTTTGATTTCCTCTTGCGAAAAACCCTTATTCAAAGACGTCTCAATGAAAGATTTTATTTCGAGAGATTCTTCAGATCCTGAATCTACAACGGATTGTCCTATACAAACGGGGCATCTGATTTCTTCAAAAAGAGCTCGTGCTTCTGGCGAAGTCGCATTGAGAGAAAAGAGGAAAAACAGGCTTGCAGTTTGCACTTTTAAAAAACAACGCGAAGGTAGACGCAAATTCGAAATCACCCAAACCAAAGCCCCCAGCGCCATAATAAGGCAGCCCATCCAAATGAAAGAGACGAAAGGATAAATTGTCGCACGAATCAGGCGTCCGCCACCCGGAAGCTCTTCATTCAATACAACATAAACGTCGGTGAAAACATTGCTCCAAATGGCCGTTTCATGAAGGGGGACATTGTTGGGCCAATAAAGGCGTCGCTCGGGCCTGAGGTAGCCTTTGAAATCTCCATTTTTCGAAAGAACGAGGGTCGCCTCCTCAAACACATAATTAGGCCCTTGTCCCCCTGTAATGCCTTGAAGCGTGAGCTCATAATGCCCGATCCGTGCGGGGACATTTTCTTGCAATGACAGCATAGTCGATTCTTTTCCAAGGGTCGATAACATCATCCCCAAGATGGAAATTCCAAAACCAAAGTGCGCAAAAGCGCCCGGGACTTTGAGTTGGGTAAGTTTTCCCCACCGCAAAGTTCCTGCAAAAAGCCATCCCAAAAGCGTGAGCCCCAAAAGCACCATCAAACTTTGAGGATGTACCCAAAAGAGACCGAGTCCCAGAAATATCAAAGCTCCAACCCCGCTATAAGAAAGATTTTGAAGATTTTGAGATTTCCCTGTCCAAGACATAAAAGGTAGCGCCCCCATGATGAGAAGAAGCGGCATCATCATGGGGACAAATGTGGCTTCATAAAAAGGTGGCCCCACAGAAATCTGAGACCCATTCCAGCTTTGCAGAATCAACGGATAAAAAGTCCCCCAAATGACGGTCAAAAGCCCCACCATCAAAACGAGACTATTAACGACCATCCATCCTGAATACTGGAGAAACGAAAGAGGAAGCGTTGAAATAAAGTTGCGCGCCCGTATCATCAAAAACCCCACCGCAAGCCCCATAACAACCAAAAGAATCGAGAAAATCCAAATGCCCCGCTCAGGATCAAGCGCAAAAGCATGAACAGAGGTAATAAGCCCTGATCGGACCAAAAAAGTGCCGAGCAAACACAAACCAAATGTGAGGATCCCCAGACTCAGTGTCCACAATTTGAGGCTTCCTGTATTTTGAAGCGTCCTTAACGTATGAAGAAAGGCAGTGGCCGAAAGCCAGGGAATGAGGGAGGCATTTTCCACAGGATCCCAAAACCACCATCCACCCCATCCAAGTTCATAATAGGCCCACCAGCTTCCCATAGCAATGCCAAGGGTTAAAAATCCCCACGCCCCCAAGGCCCAAGGTCGCAATGCTAAAGTCCAGTCCTTATCAATATCCCCCCGCCAGAGGGCTGCGAATGCAAAAGTATAAAGAGAGGCCATACCCACATATCCTGCGTACAAAATAGGGGGATGAAACGAGAGAGCCCGATCTTGAAGAAGGGGATTGAGGGATTCACCTTCAGGCAAGAGAAACGGTAACTTCTCAAAAGGATTTGAGGACAAGAGAAGAAACAGGAGGAACAAAAATGTAAGCATTCCTTGAATCGCCAAAAGGCGCGATAACCAAAGAGAACTTTTGAGTTGAAAAATGAACCCCACACCAATACTTGAAGAAAAAAGTGTCCAGAGCAAAAGGGACCCTTCATGATGCCCCCACACCGCACAAATCCTATATAAAAGCGGCATATCCCTGTGACCATGAAGGGCTACGGAATAAAGAGAAAAATCACTCACCACAAAGGCCCACATGAGAGTAAAGAAGGCCACGCCCAAAAAACTAAAACTGAGCATTTGGGAGACTTGTCCCAAAACCTCCCCCCGCCGTTGGCTTTTGACAACGCCCCAAAAAGAGCCAATCATTTGCGCGCCTGAAAAGCCTGTCGCCAAAACCAAGCACAATTCCCCAAGTTCACTCAGCATCTTGCCAACGTCCTGTTTTCTTCAAAGCGTCCACCACCTCGGGCGGCATATAATTTTCGTCATGCTTGGCCAAAACATCTTGGGCTTCGAAATGATCTTTTTTAAGATATCCCAAACTCACAACACCTTGGCCTTCCCGAAATAAATCGGGAAGAATTCCTTCATAAATCACGGGGAGTTTGGCAGATCCATCGCTTACAATAAAATGAACCTTTGTGCCTTCACGTTTCAGACTTCCTTTTTCAACAAGACCACCCAAGCGCACTAATTTTTGAGGATCTTTGACTTTGGTGTAAATTTCAGAAGGGGAAAAGAAAAAGACGATATTATCTTCCAAAGCACTCATCACAAGAAAAGCCGCAAGGCCAAAACACCCCAAAACGCCTGAGATCATTAAAAGTCGTTTATGTTTGGGTTTCATCGGTCCGATCGCATTACCTTTTGATAACTGAGATACGCGCCAATTAACATGCCAAGAAGGCCTAAGATGGCAAATCCATAGGCCCCTAAAATATAAAATGTATAAGGCTCAAATAGCATTTTGCGCCGCCATTTTTCGATTTTTCCAAAGGGCTTTTGCACGCCAAAAAAGGGCAATCACAAAAACCAAAACATAAACGGTGGCCATAAGCATGAGTGGTGCCATCATTCCCGGATGAATGGCAGAACCTTGCGCACGAAAAACACTCGCAGGTTGATGGAGCGTATTCCACCACTCCACAGAAAATTTAATGATGGGTAAATTGATCATTCCAAAAAGAGCGAGGAATGCGGAAATCCGACCTTTTAAATAAGGATCTTCAATGGAGGCCCTTAAAAAAAGATAGCCAAGATAAATAAAGAATAGAACCAATACGGAGGTCAATCGCGCGTCCCAAACCCACCACGTACCCCACATGGGTTTCCCCCAAATGGCACCTGTTATCAAACTCAAGGCCGTAAAAACTGTCCCCAGAGGTGCTATCGCTTCGGCCAAAATATCAGCCAAAGGATGGCGCCACACGAGATAAAAAAGGCTTGAAATTGCTAGCCCCGTATAAGCACCCAAAGCCATCCACGACGCCGGCACATGTACATACATAATCCGCACCGCCTCTCCTTGCTGATAATCAACAGGGGAAAGGACAAGGGCCTCATAAAGTCCCCACGGCGCCAAAATCATAAGCGCAATGAAAAGTAACGGCAAAAGAAAATCGCCGAATTTAAAAAATATCCGTGGTTTTGCGAGCGTATGTATCATCGTGCAAACACATCCCTCATCATGTATGACGCCATCCCCAAACTGAACGGTATCATGACGAGATTGAGCGCAAGAATCAAACGAAAAGATCCCATTAAACTTCCTTCTTCAATGACTTGAAGGGAAAGAAGCACGAGCGGTAATGTAAAGGGCAGAATCAAAAAGACAATAAAAAAACTGCCCGCTGTTTGGGATGAGGCGCCCAAGATGGATCCAAAAAGCACAAACGAAATCAAGAGCGGAAAACTCAATGCCAAAGTAATCCAAAGGAAGAAAAGACTTTCAGAGCCCATGTCATAAAGAAGGCTGAGACAAATTGTAACAAGAAGAAGCGGCAGTCCTAGCCCCAAAATAAGCGCCAGGCCTTTTGTACTCAAAATCATGAGAGGAGAAAAGGGAGTGGTTCTCAAAAGATCAATTCCGCCTTCATCTACATCCTTTTGAAAAATCTGGGGCATCACCATCAAAAAGATCATGAGACTCATCAGCCAAATAAAAGCAGGGCCTGCTTGCGCCAAAAGATGGGGCCAGGGGCCTAAAAGAAAGGGAAAAAGACTCACCATGAGGGCATAGGCGGCCATAGCTTGCAGACCTAATCCCGATTGAGATTTGAGAACCTGAAGTTCACGCAGCAAGAGTTTGAAAAACATCATGAGCCTTTACATCCAGGTTTAAAATTTGTGGGTAGCATTCAATTTGAGCTTCCTCATGAAGCGCTAAAATCGCAAGCCCCCCCGATTTGAGATGGACATTAAGATGCTCCCAAAAAAGATCTTTCATGGCATGATCCAGGCTTGCCATAGGTTCGTCCAAAAGCCACAAAGGCCGCTTTTCAAAATGAAGTCGGGAGAGAGCCACCCGTCGCTTTTGACCTTGGGAAAGATGACGCACTTTCGTTTTTAAAAGAGGTTCCAGTTGCCACAAGTTAATAATATTATTTTTTGAATTGTCTTCCGATAAACTTTCAAAGATCTTCAGGTTTTGTTCCACCGTTAGGTTTTCGATAAGCCCCAACTTGTGCCCCAGATAATGGCGTAGCATCGGAGGGATCATAATCGTACTCGGAATAAGGCCCGCTAAAATCCTCAATAATGTCGACTTCCCCGCCCCGTTGGCGCCTTTTAAAATAAGCGCTTCCCCAGGCAAAAGCGCGATGGCAAGAGAGGTAAATCCCCATCCATTTGTATCCTTCCATGTCAGATTTTCAATTTGAAACATCGTCATTGAAATAAAGAAGCAACATCCCTGTCATTTTTTCTGATTCTCCATTTGGTAAAGATGGGGCAAATAATCTTTGGGATCAAAATAAATTTTAGACTGGGGATCGGTTTTTTGAACAATCTGAAGACCACTCTCTACAAATTCACGTGTTTCTTTTTTATCGAGATAGGTTTTGGTTTGTGTCTCTAAGGAAATTTTAAGATTATGCTCGATGGTTTTATAAAGCCCTACAGGTAAAAATTTTAATTGTGAGTCAAGATTTTTTATGAGGGTTTCAACGTTCTCTTTAAAAAGAATTCCTTCAAGAGCACGTCTTGTAGTTATTTTAGGATTTTTCATCATCACTTCATCAATTTTTGATAAAATTCCCAGGCAATAATACGCATTATTGAGAGCAAACAAACCATCTGTTTTCAAATTAAAATAATATTTTTCTAACGGCTTGTCTTCTTGCCGAATATTTTTGAGATAGGACTCAACATCAAAAGTCGCCGTTTTCAATCGATCTACTTTTGGATCCAAGGGAACATGAACCTCTTCTCCATAATCAACATTTTCTGAACTATCCTCAAATAAAATGGCATGGGGAAATTGATCACCCAAAATTGAACGTAATGATTTTTTGGGAACGCCTTCATCAGAGGTTTTTTTTAAGTCTTTCGGATTTCCCCATTTTTTTTGAACTTCACTATAAAGATTAGGTTTTACGGGGTGTGGCCCTTTCACTATTTTTATATGCTCTCGGGTAAACAGTTGAAATTGGACTTGATCTTTTAAATTCTGAACTTTTTTATTAGGCCAAAAGGAGGTTACAAGATCATTCACAAACCCTTCACCCACCTCCTTATCTGCCGCTGTGAAAAATATAATTTTCCAATCATGCTCCAAAAGCCAATTCATCAAAACCTCAATATAAGGAATTGTAATATGGAAGAGATTATCAATAGCTGTGGGTAGTTTTTTTAGCGTGGGAATGTGAGGGCTTACACGATTAAATTCGTTTTCTCGCAATGGCCATGCCACTGTTCCATGAATATCAAAAATAGCTATTTTCACCGGGGGTGTAGTGCTTGGAGCATCATCCGTTATCATCCCAAAAAGAGGAGCAATCCTCAAAAAAACACTTAAAAAGAACAGGATCAAATAACGCATAAAAACTCCTACAATTGAGTTAACCCTTACGTTTCCATAAGGCCCCTTGAGGACTATCTTCAAGGATAATGTCTTTGGCTAAAAGAGCATCCCTAAGACGATCAGCCTCCGTAAAATCACGACGTTTGCGGGCTTCTTCTCGCGCTTCAATAAGGGAGATGATTTCATCATCTTGAAAGTCCCCTTGAAACCAAACTTCTGGATCTTGTTGCAAAAGCCCTAACACAAAACCTGTCGCTTTAAGTTCACTGGCGAGTTTGTTTTTCTCGTCCTCAGATTTGGATTTATTAATATTTGTGGCAAGTTCATGAAGATAGCTTATGGCCAAAGGTGTGTTGATATCCTCAGCCAATGCCAAAGCGAGGGGATGGTCAAGAGACAACTCTTGCTCTTGAATCACGCGTCCCCGAAGGGCATTATAAAGGCGGTCCAACCCACTTTTGGCTTGTGTGACAGCCTGATCATTCCAATCCAAAGCCTGCCGATAATGGGTAGAGAGAATCACAAATCGGATAAGTTCCCCAGGCATTTTGGAGAGCAAATCATCAACAGTAATAAAATTACCCAAGGATTTTGACATCTTCTCACCGCCCACAGTCAAGATGCCATTATGGACCCAATATCGGGCCAATGGGGCACCGTGATGGCATCCTTTGCTTTGCGCAATTTCATTTTCATGATGAGGAAAAATAAGGTCCTGTCCACCGCCGTGAATATCAAATGTCTGACCTAAATATTTCGAGGACATAGCCGAGCATTCAATGTGCCAACCGGGTCTACCATATCCCCAAGGACTTTCCCATCCGGGCATAATACCATCTTGAAGGGATGGCTTCCACAACACAAAATCCTCAGGATCTTTTTTATAAGGAGCCACTTCCACCCGGGCGCCGCTGAGCATTTCATCTTGATTCACCCCCGAAAGTTCACCATAAGACGGCAACGTTTTAACCGAAAAAAGAACATGTCCTTCCGCAGCATACGCATGACCTTTTTCAATGAGATCTTCAATCATTGAAATCATTTCGCTTACGTGACCTGTGGCGCGGGGTTCAATATCTGGTGCAAAATTGCCAATAGCCGCCATATCCTCGTGGAATTTCTGCGTTGTACGAAGGGTTAATTCAGAAATATCTTCCCCGTTCTTTTTTGCAGCATCCATAATTTTATCATCAATATCGGTGATATTTCGAACATACGTCACTTGTGGGTAAAGTCGCCTTAAAAGACGTACAAACACATCAAAGACCGTATAGGGACGGGCATTTCCAATATGAGCTCGGTCATAAACTGTCGGTCCACAGACATAAAGCCCCACGGATTCTAAGCTCAAGGGCGTGAATTTTTCACGTTTGCGAGATAAAGAATTGTGGAGATAAATGTCCATGATTGCCCTTTTAGTTTTTAGCGGTTTTTAATCTTTGGCTCACTTTGAGGCGTCCCATCAGAAGAATCAAGTCCTTGAGTTCAGGACCGTGATCAAGTCCTGTGAGTGCTTTACGTAAAAGCATAAACAAGGCCTTGCCCTTTAAGCCCGTTTCCCCTTTTAAAAGCCCAGCCCATTCTTGAAATGTGGAGTTATCCCAAGGATCTTCGGGCAGAAGCCCTAAAGCAATATCGATAAATTCAACTTCCTCAACAGAATTGGAGATATTTCCATAACAAATCTCCCACCAGGATTTCACGTCTTGGAGTTTTTCACAATTGCCTTGAATCACAGACCAAAATGGAGGAGTGATTTCGGGAAGGCCCAACGTCTTGAGTTCTTTTTCAATAACATCATAAGGCATCATATGAAGAATTTTGGCATTCATTTGCCAAAGTTCTTGAGGATCCAATTTAGGGGTGGACCTTCCAAATTTTTGAATATCAAATGTCTCGACCAATCCCCTCAAATCAATACTGGGTTCAACCGCGTCCGACGTTCCAAGACGCGCCAAAAGACTATTAATCGCCATGGGCTCCATGCCTTCAAATCGAAGCTCTCGCAAGCTTTGGCTTCCTTCGCGTTTAGAAAGTCCCTCTCCTTGAGCACCTGAAACAAGCGCTGTATGACCAAATTGAATTGTGCACGGTTTTCCTGAGAGAGCTTCTAAAAGCTGGATCTGAACGGCCGTATTGGTAACGTGGTCTTCTCCCCTTAAAATATGGGTGATGCCTGTGTCTTTATCATCCACAACAGAAGCTAATGTATAAACAGGGCTTCCACATTCTCGGATAAGAACGGGATCACTTAAATGTTGCCCCTCATAGCGGACAATACCCCGCACCATATCATTCCATTCGACAACACCGGGATCGAGTTTAAAACGCCAATGGGGTTGACGCCCCTCAGCGTCGTATTTTTCTTTTTCAGCATCCGTCAATTTTAAAGCGGCACGATTATAAATCGGCGGACGATTTGAAGAGAGCTGTATTTTTCGCTGAAGATCCAATTCCTCAGAAGTTTCATAACACGGATAAAGACGACCCATGGATTTTAACTCTTCTGCGGCCCCTTCATAACGCTTCAGACGATCAGATTGTTTGAAAAAATGATCATGGTTCAGTCCCAACCAGGCCATATCCTCAAAAATAGATTGGGCATACTCATCTTTTGAACGCTCGAGATCTGTGTCGTCCATACGTAAGACAAACTCTCCGCCATGGGCCCGAGCGTAAAGCCAATTAATTAAGGCCGTCCGCGCATTTCCTAAATGTAAATAGCCGGTGGGACTGGGGGCAAAGCGAAGCTTACATGACATTTTTGTCTCCTATTCCACCGTCACAGATTTTGCGAGGTTTCGTGGTTGATCCACATCTGTGCCCTTTAAAAGGGCTGTATAATAGGCCAAAAGTTGAACAGGAATCGTATAAATCAATGGACTTGTGAATAAAGTTGTTTCTGGCATCATAATCACATCCGTCACCATCTCATGCAGTTTGGCTTTTCCTTTTTCATCCGTGATGATAACGAGTTGAGCCCCTCGTGCAAGGGCTTCTTGCGCATTGGAGATTGTTTTTTCAAAAACATCATCAAATGGTGCCACAACAATTACGGGCACAGATTCGTCGATGAGAGCAATGGGACCATGTTTCATTTCGCCCGCAGCATAACCTTCGGCATGAATATAGGAAATTTCCTTAAGCTTAAGTGCACCCTCCATAGCAATAGGATAACTAACACCCCGACCCAGATAAAGAATATCACGCGCTTTGACCATTTTGTGGGCCAATTTTTCAATCTCAGATTCTTTCAAAAGGGCAAGCTCAATCCCTTGTGCAACACCTTGCACATCATGGCGATATTGCATGGCTTTTTCATCTGTGATCTGTCCTCTTTTCAACGCAATGGAAATGGCCAAATACGACAAAACGACAAGCTGTGTTGTGAACGCTTTTGTCGAGGCTACCCCAATTTCAGGACCTGCTTTTGTCAAAAGTGTGACATCAGAAGCCCGTGAAATCGAGCTTTCGGGAACATTCACGATGGAGAGAATATGTTGACCTTGTGATTTTGCATATTCAAGGGCCGCCAATGTATCAATCGTTTCCCCCGATTGGGAAATAAAGAGGGAAAGCCCCCCCGTTTCCATAGGAGGGGTCCGATAACGAAATTCAGAAGCAATATCTATTTCCACAGGCAGTCTTGCGATTTGTTCGAACCAATATTTAGCAACGAGTCCTGCGTAATAAGATGTTCCACACGCCACAATTGTGAGCCTTGGGATTTTAAGAAAATCCCAAGAAAGGTGATCTATGGTTTCTGCAACTTCTGCCAAAGTTTCCTCAATCACATCTTTTTGCTCATGAATTTCTTTAAGCATAAAATGGCGATAATTTTTCTTACTCAAGGACTCAAGAGAAACTTGGCTCGTCTTTTTGGGACGATCCACTTCCTCACCTACTTGATTATAAATAGTCACGCGTTTTGGACTTAAAACAACCCAATCCCCCTCTTCCAAATAAGAAAGATTTTTTGTTAAAGAGGCCAAAGCCATGGCGTCTGATCCCAAATACATCTCTTCATCGCCATAACCAACCGCCAGAGGACTCCCCCCTTTTCTGGCCCCAATAAGAAGATTATCATATCCCTCAAAAATAACACCCAAAGCATAGGCCCCTTCAAGTTCATGAAAGGCTTTTTGAGCGGCCTTTTGAGGTGGTAATCCTTCATCCAAATACGAGGTAATTAAATGAACAACGACTTCGGTGTCCGTATCACTCTCAAACGAAATTCCCTTGGCTTGAAGTGCCTTTCGAATCTCGGCATAATTTTCGATAATACCATTATGGACAACGGCGACTCGACCATTGGAGTGCGGATGCGCATTACGCTCAGAAGGTTCCCCATGAGTCGCCCACCGCGTATGACCAATGCCTGTATGCCCTTGCAAAGGTTCACTTTGAACAAGTTTATCAAGGTTAATTAGCTTACCTATGGCGCGTCTACGCTCAATTTTTCCTTGATAAACGGAGGCAATCCCTGCCGAATCATAGCCGCGATACTCAAGTCGCCCTAAGCTTTCAATGAGCCTTTGCGCAACGTTCTTGTTTCCAACAATTCCAACAATACCACACATAATTTAAGCTTCCTTTTTCTTTTGATGTTCGTCTCGAAAGAGCTTCGCTCGGCCTTCCAAATTCACTTGTCTGCCTCTGGCAAGGGCAAGGGTATCTTGAGGAACATCTTCTGTAATCACACTTCCGGCACCCACAATCGCGCCAGCTTCCACATCCACAGGGGCCACCAAAGTGGAGTTTGAGCCAATTAAAACGTGCGCACCAATTTTCGTTTTAAATTTTGAAAATCCATCATAGTTGGCCGTAATGGTACCTGCACCAATATTGGCTTTTTCACCCACATCCGTGTCGCCCACGTAAGACAAATGCTTTGCTTTAGCACCTTTGCGGAAGGTTGATTTTTTAACCTCAACAAAGTTTCCGACTTCAGCTTTTTCCTCTAATTTCGTTCCTGGCCTTAAATGTGCAAAAGGCCCCACAACCGCCCAAGGCCCGATGTGGGATTCAGAAATCCTACAATAGGGAAGAATTTCAGCCCCCGTTTCAATTTTAACGCCAGACCCAAAAACAACGCCAGGATGAATAGTCACATCATGAGCAATGTCTGTATCATAACTAAAATAGGTACTTGCCGGATCCCTTAATGTCACGCCTTCTGCCATAAATTTTTTCCGCCAGCGATTTTGAAGAATTGTCTCCACTTGCGCCATATCTTCTCGGGAATTAATTCCCATAAACTCATCAGGATGACCTGTGACATACCCGCACTTTCTCCCCGTGCTTCGGGCTAGTTTTACCAAATCTGTCAGGTAATATTCACCTTGGGCATTGTTAGGCGTCAATTTGGGCAAAAGGTCTTTTAAAAGGCCCCCTTCAACTAGCATCACACCGGAATTACAAATGCGGATATCTTTGTCTTTTTCATTGGCGTCTTTATCTTCAATAATCTCTTCAAGATATCCTTCTGAAGAAACCTTCAAGCGCGCATATCCCGATTGTGTTTCGGGTTCCATTCCCAAAACCAAAACGCCCAAACTTGAATCTTCTGATTTTTTTTGAATAAGACGATCTAACGTATCCTTCGTGACCAAAGGGGTATCCCCAAAAAGAACCAAGACATCTCCATTACAATTCAATTTTGGAAGTGCACATTTCACGGCGTCTCCTGTACCTTGAGGGGGATCTTGAAAGACAGTCGCACTTACGCGAGAAAAAGCATATTTCTCCAGAATGGGGCTTAAGACCAAAACCGTTTTTTGAGGTTTTAAGGACAAGGCCGTTTCAATTACATAATCCAAAATAGGTTTTCCGCCCAAAGGATGGAAAATTTTGGGAAGGACAGACCTCATACGTTTGCCTTGGCCGGCTGCCAAGATGACAACTTCAAGTTCCATAATATCGTCTTCTTATGTTAATAACCTGAGGCTCTTTAACACAAGATTTCACAATGATCCAGTGCTCACGAAAACATTGCAATTCATGTCAATTAAAGGATATCTCACAAATTTTAACGATTTCTTATCAGAAGTCATGTTATATATTGTAATTAGAGCCAATTGAATCCATGATCGTGGTTTCGTAAAATCATAAAGGAGTTGAAAAATGGCAAAAAAAGAAAAAATAAAAAATGGTTTGGACACAACAGAGGTAAAAGAAACAAATGGGCTTCATGAAGCTCCAGAAAGTGCAGAAGCCGCATTAACCGTTGTGGGTCAATATGTAAAGGATCTTTCCTTTGAAACACCTAATGCGATTAAGGCTCTTTTCCAGGGTGGTGATCGACCACATTTCGATATTAATATCGAAGCCCAAGCCAACCATGTATCAGAGAAAAATTTTGAAGTGGGTCTTCATGTGAAAGTGAATTGCCTGCGCGATAAAGAAAGCATCTTTATTTTAGAGCTTTTGTATGCTGGTCTTTTTACCATTGGCAAAGATGTTCCCGAAGAATATATCCGCCCCATTTTGATGGTGGAATGCCCGCGCATTCTTTTCCCCTTCGCCCGCAGCATTGTGGCATCCACAGTTCAAGAAGGTGGCTTCCCTCCTTTGATGTTGACCCCCATTGATTTTGCGAGCCTCTACCAACAACAATTAGCGCGCGAGAATCAAGAAGTCACACAACAAACCCAAGCAACAAACGCATAGAAAAAACGTCAGAAACAGGGGAGATGTATAAAGTCTCCCCTCTTGTCACAAGCGCAAAAAATTGCTGCTGGAGAGATAGTTATGAAAACAGCTACTCCGTCGCTGACCTGAACAGGGATTGTGCTCCTTCCATCAAATAATCCTACCCCTGTTTCCAGAGGGGTTCTTTGAATTTTTGAAGAAGGGCTTCGTGATTTTCTCTTTCCTCAGGTGTAAGAGGGAAATTCCGCGAGGGTAAAGGGTCTTTGCGTTTCCACACTTTTTCCTCTAAAGCTGCTTTTTCCTTAGAGGCACTCGCGAAACTAAATCCAGGCTGGCGTCCGCCTTTAAGTTCCAAATAAACTTGCGCTAAAAGCTCCGCATCCAAAAGGGCACCATGTTTTTCACGTCCTGAAAGATCAATTTCAAAGCGCTTACACAAGGCGTCTAAACTGGCCGGTGCCCCAGGGAACAAAGACCGGGCGAGTTTGAGTGTATCCAAAGCCCGCGTCATGGGTAAAATTTCACGCCCATGCCACCCTAATTCCGCATTTAAAAACTTCATATCAAAGCTAGCGTTATGAATCACCAAGGGCGCATCCCCAATGAAATCTAAAAAGGAATCCACATGTTTTTCAAAAATGGGGTGTTGACTTAAAAATGAACCGGAAAGCCCATGGATGGCTTGCGCTTCTGCGGGCATGTCTCGCTCAGGATTGATATAACAATGAAAAACACGTCCCGTGGGAATGAGATTATCAAGCTCAAGACATCCAATTTCCACCAAGCGATGTCCAGATTCCTTGGTTTTTCCCGGATCGAGTCCCGTTGTTTCTGTATCGAGTACAATTTCACGCATGCTTTGATATATTAAGGTTAGGTTCTCTTTCAATAAGAAATACAGCACCGTTTGCCATTAGGAAAGATATAAAAAGCATGGCCGCCTCATGAAAACTTGCGAAGACTAAAGGGTAAAGGGAGGAACCTCTTGCTACTTTGCTCCCAAGTTCCAGAGTGGCCATTCGAGATTTTCTTTCGTTGGTTCATTTCGTTTTTCTTTTTTCACTAGTAATTTCATATCACTAATTTGCCCAGCATAATTATTTCTAAAATCTATGGCGTCCTTAAAGAGCATTGTACTCCTATAATCCTCTAGGGTGGCACTTTTCAGAAAAGAGGAGACCGCATAAGAAGCTACAAAAATATTTGTTTCTTTTTGGTGAGAGGGCTGTATTTTATCATCAAAGAGACGATTTTTGAAAAGCCCTTCAAAGAATTTTTTTCTTAAACCCTTATTGAAATAAACACTTTCAATAGAAGAAATAACAGGATAATAAACACGCTCTCTTGTAAGCGCATTCGTATAAAGCCCAATGGCCAGAGCAACCGCCATATCATCACGAGGATCGTTCCGAATGAATGAACTTACTGCGTTGTAAAAACTATCTTTTAAGGACCATTTTTTCTCAATTTCTTGTGAGGAAGCTAGATCATATAACTTGGATTGTATGCCCTCATTTAGCTGAAAATAAGAATAGGGTGTTGCCCTCTGAGGAAGAATTTCATTCAAAGTGTCTATATTCCCAGGAACGTGCTTTAAAAACTCTAAGAATGCGAGAAATTCCATTGCAGTATTAGAATTATGTGGCCTTCCACATAGATAACCATTCACAAATGTTAATTTTTCTCTCTTAAATAAATTGGGGTTTTCTGAGGAAAAGTATGCGGCTAATTTATCCATAATTCTTTGAGGACTATCTTCACTATTATAAGAATAATTTATAGACGTGGAGATCTTGCTGTTCATGACCTTGAGTTCGTCCACAGGAATTTCTTTAAGAACAGGCACAGGTTTTACACCTATTCGAGAGTCTTTATCTTCCCCGATAGCCCACACAGGTGAGGTCAAAGCAAATGAGAAGAAGGTAGCAGTTAGTAATAACTTAGATTTGGCAAACAACATATGTTTTACTCCTTAAAATGAGGTAACCTAGTATTACTTCTTCCAGGCTAGGCCCCACCCGGGTCGCCAATGAGGTCGCCCTTTTTGAGGTAAACGGCTTAACATCACATTGATCTGAGGCAGCAAACTACCGCAGTTCAAGCCAGAATGCAAAATAAAATCAGACTTCCGCCTTCGCGTTTGATCATCCACTTGACGCTTGAGAACACCTTGAATCATCCCTTCTCTCATACCTGGTCGCCTTAAAATACGACGAATTCTCATGTTTTGAGGGGCAATTAACGAGGTCACACAATCCATACGCATCTGAGCCCCTGTTTCCAAAAGAAGCGGAACATCCAAAACCACCCACGGTGTCCGAAGACGAGCGTGCTTTTTTAAAAATCGCCTTTGTGCTACATAGACTTCCGGGAAAATAATGCGTTCTAAAATCTCTAAAGCCTCCTCATTTGAAAAGACAATATTTCCAAGAGCCCGCCGATTCACAGCCCCCCCTTGAATCACTTCTGGCCAATGGGACTTTATACTTTCAATCACGGTTTGAGTGTGCGCCATCATCTTGTGAACTGCTTGATCCGAACAGTGCACAGGAATTTTAAGATACGCCAAAAGACGGCTTGCTGTTGTTTTTCCTGCACCAATTCCGCCGGTAAGCCCCAAAATCCGCATTACCCACACTCCCTTGTGGAAAACCTCTGCATAACTCCTGATGAAATTCAGGATAAAAGACGTTTTTGTTAACTTTTGCCATCTTATCAGGTTTCATCCCAAATTCCAGCAGGGGATTTGAAGCTGTGATCAAAGTTATCCCAGGGTGTGAATGAAACATAATGGACTTTCATCTCTCCACAGATTTATCCCTTGACGGGGATTCCAAAAACTATTTTCCTGAAACACATGAAAATCAAAAAAATCACAGCAGGATCCTTTATGTGTTTTCGCCACCTTATGATCTGTACCTCATTCCTTGCCCTTTTCGGAGGAAATCTTCTCGCTGTAAACACCTCAGAAACTCCTGAAAATGAAGAGAAGAAAAATCAGATTACAGTCAAAAAAACCTCTATTTCCGTAGAGGATTGGGAAGAGCTTGATCCAGACAAAAGGTTTGAAATCTTTTGGAAATCAACACCTCAAGAACGTAATTATTTTTTTGAGTATTCACGTGAATATGGTTTTGATTTTTGGGATCCCCTCCTCTCCTCTTTTTTAAGTAAGCACTATTTAAAAGATCTAGGGACTGATGAAAAAACACAAATCCTGAGATTGTCTTATTCAGAGTCTTTCCGGACTGATGATTCCCAAAAACACACTTTACGTGTTGATTTCGATTTAATATCAAAACGACTTGAGACCCTCGCCCTTCTTTATACACAAAACAAAATCGCCAAAGGAAATTGGAATCAAGTCCTAGCTTTCATTTCGAATTTAGACATTCCAAAAATAAACTACTTTATCTATGGCCTCAAATTAAATGGGGGTGAAGGCGATTTATACTCCTATAATTTTATGCGATCTATTTCTCGATTGCTTCAAGGTTGCCCGCCCCCCGATGAGGATACGGCAAAATTACAAGGATTCATTTACGGCTATGAAATTAATAATCTTGAGAAACGAACACGTTATTTAACCCGGGTGGCTCTTCTTTATGATATGCTGGGTGATCACATACCACTCTCGAAGTTTTCTTCTCAAACAACTTATGTAAAAAAACATAACATTTTCAAAGGTTATCTCATCTTTGATGATGATCACCCTTTGGTCAAAGACCTTATTTTTGCGGAAAAGGAAGATTCAATTTTAATGAGCCCCCCTTTAAAGCTTCGTCATTACGCGGAAAAGCATTTGAGATCTCTTTTTCTAGAAGAACGCACTGTGATGAGGGTTTTTGAGATGATTGGATACTTCAGAAAATTGGGTGATCCCAAGGCTGAGTATGCCTCTCAAATTCTTAAAAAAATGGAAAACAAAAAAGTCCGTTGGGAGGAGAAAGAAAAGGTTTTGAAGTGGCTTAATATAACTCCTAAGCTTGATACAATTCCTATCGTTGAATATTTCTTTTCTAAAACTTAGCAAAAGGCCTTTTCCTCTTTTGAGAAAATAAAAAACTCTTAATGTAATACAGGATAAAAGGAAGAATTTTTCACAGAAACTGACTTTAGATATGTCTCCCAATCAACACATTTATTCAGCTCTAATGGATCACAAAAATTACAATAATCCTTAGTGGGTTTATTTTTACAGTCATCATTATTTGAACAACCCTCACCACATGCAGAAACTTGATAATTAAGAAAATTTAACATCAATAATAGTATATAGGATATATTTTTCATTTTACGCCCCCCTTATTTTTAAAACTTTTAATTCATCTTATCATTTTCTAAACTCTAATAATAGCAAGTATATTTGCGTTCCCCGATTTTTGTAAAGCCACCAAACTCACGAGTTCTTGAAGGTCGCATATAACTGTAGCACGCGTTGTTTTTGCAAGACTAATATATTTTTCAGCTGTCATCCCCCCCCCTTTGAAAACTCTTTCATTATACCGAAAGTGAGGCCAATCTTCTTACTGCCAATTCCATGTTACGAGTTATAGAAATCATTTTTATAACTCATCTCCAAATTTATCCCCATAATTCACAGGACTTTTCAAAACCCTATTGTGGATAAAATGAAAGTGTGGATAAAAAAGGGATGAAATTTGATCCCCACAATTCAGGGGTTCCTACTACTACTACAAAAGATTAATAAATAATTAATAAGGAAGAGGGTGATATGAAATTTTTGGACATATTTCAAAACAATCAAGGGATCCTTGAATCCCCTCCCTTGTGGCTCATGCGTCAGGCGGGTCGTTACCTCCCTGAATATCGTGCGTTACGAGAAAAGTCTCCGGATTTCATCTCATTTTGTTTCACCCCTGAGCTCACGATTGAGGCGACTTTACAACCCATTCGTCGTTTTGGATTTGATGCGGCCATCATTTTTTCTGATATTCTTGTGGTACCTCATGCGTTGGGTCAAAATGTTTGGTTTGAAAAGGGGGAAGGTCCTAAATGTGGACCACTTACATTGGATGAGAATTTTTTTAATCAAGATCAAGAGGAGTCCCTCAGTGCCCTTAAAACGGTCTTTGAGGCGATCAAGGGGGTGCGGGCCGACCTTCCTGAGGAAACAGCCCTTATCGGCTTTTGTGGGGCACCCTGGACGGTTTTGACCTATATGATCGAGGGAGGAAAGACCTCCGACTTTGCTTTGGCCTTAAAGTTTGTCCGTGAGGCGCCCGAGAATTGCAAAAAACTTCTCAATTTACTTTCTGATTTTTCTGCGCGTTATCTTGACGCTCAAGTCAAGGCTGGCGCTCAGGTTGTCCAGATTTTTGATTCCTGGTCTGGGGCGGTTCCGTGTGATCTTTTTGAAGAGTTGGTTGTAGGTCCTACAACCCGTCTCATTTCTCAATTTAAAGCCAGAAATCGCCATATTCCTGTGATTGGATTTCCCAAAGGCTCGACCGGATGGGCGCCTCAGTACGTTCAAACAGGAATCCAAGCCTTATGTGTGGATCAAGGGGCTAATCGTAGGGAAGTCGTTGAAAATACACCACCTGAAATCGTTCTTCAGGGTAATTTAGATCCAGACATTTTAATTCAAGGTGGGGACAGGCTTTTTGAAAACATTCAAAATATTCACCGTGATTTTCGATCTCGCCCCTATATTTTTAATTTGGGGCATGGTATTAAACCGGAAACTCCCATCGAAAACGTCGAGAAATTAGTCACATGGGTCAGGGATCTCAAATAAAACGGGTTGTTGTCCTCCTCAATTTAGGGGGGCCAACGTCTATGGCGGAAGTGGGGCCATTTTTGTTTTCCCTCTTTTATGACAAGGCGATCATCAATTTTCCCAACCCCTTTCGTTGGGCCTTAGCCAAGCTGATTTCCTCGCGGCGTCTTCAAGAAGCAAGCCATATTTATGAAAGTTTAGGCGGAAAATCGCCCCTTTACGAGGAAACGCTCAAACAAAGAGACGCTCTTTCACAACTGCTTGATCCAGAAACTCAAGTGTTTGTGGCTATGCGTCATGCTTTTCCGCGTACAGAGGTCGTATTTGAAGAGGTTCGAAAACTGAATCCGCAAGAGGTAATTTTACTGCCCCTTTATCCTCAATATTCCACAACAACAACAGGTTCAGCCCTCGAGATGTGGCGCGCTCTTGAGGAAAAATTTAACTGGCATCCCCAAACACGAGCCGTGTGTTGTTATCCCACCCTTTCTGGTTTTATTGATCCCATCGTCTCAAAGATTCAAGAAATTTATGCTGAGGCAGAACGTCATGGAAAACCTTATCTAATCCTCTCCGCTCACGGTCTTCCTGAAAAGGTCATTAAAGCGGGGGACCCTTACCAGATGCAGGTGGAAAAGACAGCCCAAGCCATTGTTGAAAAACTTAACATTTCTGACTTGGACTGGATAGTTTCTTATCAATCTCGGGTGGGTCCGCTTCCTTGGATTAAACCCTACACAGAAGAGGTTTTGAAAGCGGCTGCGCGTGCCAAAAAACCTATTATTATGGTTCCCATCGCATTTGTGTCTGAGCATTCAGAAACACTTTATGAGTTGGATCAAATGTATGGACAATTGGCGGAAACGGAAGGAGCTCCAGGTTATTACAGAGTTCCTACTGTCTCTACAGATTCCTCTTTTATTCAAGGTCTTTACGATTTGATGAGTGGAAACACACCGATTTTCAGTTGCCCTCAAACATTTCAAAAGTGTGGCCAAAAAGAATGCCCTCCATTTTGTAAAAGGAGTTAATGATATGTTTCAAGACTTTCTTCTGGAGAATTATCATCTCCTGAGAGCCCTCCACATCCTTGCGTTTGTGGCTTGGATGGCGGGTCTTTTGTATCTTCCCCGTCTTTTGGCCTATCATCATCGTTTTGAGCCACAAACACAAGCTTATGAGACGTTTTCGATGATGGAGCGAAGGCTTTTGAAAATCATTATGATCCCTTCGATGATTGCAGTTTTTACATTAGGTCTTCTTTTGGTCTGCGTGCCTGGAGTTGTTGATTTTCACCAGCATTGGTTTTCGGTAAAATTTCTTTTGGTTTTGGGCCTTGCTGGGCTTCAGGGATTTATGTCCAAATGCGCAAGGGAGTTTTCTCAGGGTCATCCCCCCTATTCGGAAAAGTTTTTCAGACTTTTGAATGAGGTGCCTTTTGTCCTTTTAATTGGGATTGTTTTTCTGGTTATTTTCAAACCTTTTTAGATTTCACTTGCTTTTTTTGAAAACTCATGTAAATGGTGGGGTATCACATCTGAAAGAACCCTCCGAAAATCCATGGAATCATTGAATTTACACGATCTGAAACGGAAATCTCCTTCTGAACTCCTCGTCTTTGCTGAGGAACTTGCAGTTGAAAACACAAGCACATTGCGCAAACAAGAAATCATGTTTGCCATTTTGAAAAAATTGGCTGAGCGTGACATCCCGATTTTTGCAGAAGGTGTGGTTGAGGTTCTTCAAGATGGATTTGCCTTTTTAAGATCGACAGAATCCAATTATTTAGCGGGACCTGATGATATTTATGTTTCCCCGAGCCAAGTTCGTAAGTTTGGGCTTCGCACTGGAGATACGGTGGATGGTGAAATTCGTGGACCTAAGGATGGCGAGCGTTATTTTGCACTCTTGAAGGTCAATAAAGTTAATGGTGACGATCCTGAACAATTGCGTCATCGTATCAATTTTGATAACCTCACCCCCCTTTTTCCTACTGAAAAACTCAAATTAGAATATGAAGATCCAACCATTAAAGATCTTATCCCCCGAGTTATTGAATTGGTTTCGCCTTTAGGAAAAGGGCAGCGCGCTTTAATCGTGGCCCCTCCCCGGACTGGTAAGACTATGATGATGCAATCGATCACCAATGCTATTGCCAAAAATCATCCTGAAGTTATTGTAATGGTTCTTTTGATTGATGAGCGCCCTGAAGAAGTGACGGATATGTCCCGCTCCGTTAAAGGAGAGGTCATTAGCTCAACATTCGATGAGCCTGCAAGCCGACACGTTCAAGTCGCTGAAATGGTTATTGAAAAAGCTAAACGTTTGGTAGAGCAAAAAAGAGATGTTGTAATTTTTCTTGACTCCATTACGCGTTTGGCGCGCGCTTACAACACTGTTGTTCCCTCATCGGGTAAGGTTTTAACGGGTGGTGTGGACGCGAACGCTTTGCAGCGTCCTAAGCGTATTTTAGGGGCAGCCCGCAATATTGAAGAGGGGGGGTCTCTCACAATTATTGCAACCGCATTGGTGGATACAGGGTCGCGCATGGATGAGGTTATCTTTGAGGAGTTCAAAGGAACCGGTAACTCAGAAATTATTTTGGATCGGAAACTTTCGGACAAAAGAACGTTTCCTGCGATTGATATTACAAAATCAGGAACCCGTAAGGAGGAGCTTTTGGTCTCTCCTGAAGTTCTTTCAAAAATGTGGATCTTGCGTCGTGTCTTGATGCCTATGGGTGTTGTGGATGGAATGGAATTTCTCCTTGATAAATTACGTACTACCAAAACTAACAATGACTTTTTTGATTCTATGAATTCCTGATGACTCAAATTGTTTCACGTGAAACAATGGATCGTTTTCAAATTTATAAAGTTCTTCTTTTGAAATGGCAAAAGGCGATTAATCTTGTTTCACGTGAAACAATTAAAGATCTCGAGAATCGTCATTTTAAGGACTCACTTCAACTTTTAGATTATATTTCAGAAGACTTAACTTCTCATCTAGATTTGGGATCTGGGGCCGGTTTTCCGGGACTCGTTCTTGCTATCGCATCATCGCGACTTCAAACAACACTTGTTGAAAGTGATCAACGTAAATGCGAATTTCTGAAAAATGTTTCACGTGAAACAAAAACACCCGTGACGATTTTGAATGTACGCATTGAAAATTTGGGAAATGAATCCAAATATGATCTTATTACCGCGCGTGCTTTAGCTCCCTTGATTGATCTTTTGAAATACTCTGAACCTTTAAGTCATGATGGGACTCAATTTTTGTTTTTAAAGGGTCGAGGTTTTAAAGAAGAAATTGAGGACGCAGAAAAAAAATGGAAATTTGACCTTGAAATTTTTCACAGTTCTACGCATTCTGAAGGTGTTATAATTCAAATCAAAAATCTCAAGAAAAAAGAAGGATAGACCATGGAAATCGTTGCCGTCGTAAACCAAAAAGGGGGGGTGGGTAAAACAACAACAACAATTAATCTGGCAACAGCTCTTGCCGCTGTGGGAAAAGAAGTCCTTGTTGTGGATTTGGACCCTCAAGGAAATGCTACAACAGGATTTGGAATTTCTTTAAAACGAGGACATGGCACCTATGAAGTTTTAATGGGGGATGTGCGAGCTGATTTTGCAGTTCAAAAAACGGCCATTCCTGGACTTTCTGTTCTTCCAGCCTCTCCTGATTTGTCAGGGGCTGAGATTGAATTGGTGCCTATGGAAAATCGAGAGTTACAGCTTAAAAAAGCCTTGAAATCTTTGTCACATAAATATGATTACGTCTTGATTGATTGCCCGCCCTCCTTAGGACTTTTAACTTTAAATGCCCAAGTGGCATCAAATTCCTTGCTTGTTCCTCTCCAATGTGAATATTATGCCCTTGAGGGATTAAGCCAGTTGTTAAATACACTTCAGCGGGTAAAGAAAAATCTAAATCCTCAATTGGAGTTAATGGGGATTATTCTTACGATGTACGACACGCGGAGCACCTTGAGTGCTCAGGTTGCACAAGATGTCAGAAGTCATTTGGGATCACGGGTCTTTAATACATATATCCCCAGAAATGTTCGTGTTGCGGAAGCACCTTCATTTGGAAAACCCGTTCTTCTTTATGATATGAAGTGCGTGGGATCCCAGGCTTACATCCAACTCGCAAAAGAAATATTGAGACGACAAGGAGCATTGTTAGCAGCATGATTGAAGATACGACCAAAAAAAGAGTTCTCGGTCGAGGACTTGCAGCCCTTTTGGGTCCTGAGAATGAAGACACATCATTTGCAGAAGATACTCCAAGACTGACACCGACAAATGAAGTTTCACTTCAGGAGATTGTCCCGTGCCCGGATCAGCCACGTAAATTTTTTGATGAAGACGAAATTATTCAATTGGCAGCTTCTATCAAAAGCCGTGGTGTCTTGCAGCCAATTTTGGTCAGAAAACACCCCACAATTGCCGCCCAGTATGAAATTATTGCGGGTGAAAGACGGTATCGGGCAGCCAAAATTGCAGGTTTGACCCAAATTCCTGTGGTTGTTAAAGATATTACAGACAGCGAACGTCTTGAAATTGCTCTTCTTGAAAATATTCAACGGCAAGATTTAAATGCCATTGAAGAGGCCGAAGGCTATCAACAATTGATGGAAAAATATAATTATACACAAGAAAATCTCTCTGAAATTATTGGGAAAAGCCGAAGTCACATCGCCAATACATTAAGGCTCTTAAAGCTTCCCACTGAGGCTAAACAACTTTTGATTGATGGAAAAATTACAGCAGGTCATGCGCGCGCAATTTTGGCTGCGGAAAATCCTGAGGATTTGACCGAAAAGATTGTAACCGAAGGTTTAAGTGTTCGTGCCGCAGAAACAGAGATGAAACCTAATACAAAACCTAGGCCAGGGACTAATTCTGATACGCACAGGAATGAAGATTTGATAGCTTTGGAAAGTTACCTCTCAACGTTATTGGGGCATACAACAGAGCTGAAATCACGAGGAACAGGCGGGGAAATTAAGATTTACTATCGGGATGCTCAGGACCTCGATGCTCTCATCCAAAAGTTTAATGGGATTCCGACTGAAGATAAGGTCGGATACTTTGTTGGATGATGTGTGGGTCGATATGTTTAAACTTCACATCGTTTTCAAGGCGTAATAAGGTCTTCAGTATCTCTTGGATTTGGGGCAGAGACCAATTTCTTTGGGCGCCTTGGAATAAGGGTTGGTCCTTAAAAAAAATAGGATAAGGTGGTGTTGAAAGACCGGCTTTTTGAGAAAGTAAAATCTCAAAACTACGTGCAAGTGATCTCAAGAGAGGAATCATGGTTTCAGGCTCAAATTCCGATTCGGAAGTTCGATCAAAAGCCTTGATATTTTTCTCGAAAATCGCTGGGAGAAGAAGAGAGAGAGGGCCTTTGTGAGAAATGGATTCTATGAGGGCTTTAAACTCTTCCTCATCACAGCTTTCATAAAGCGCTAAGACGAATAAGATATTAGAAAGCCCTTCAAAATCTAATTTAAAAGTCGTGTAAAGGGATCTTAGCTGCGTTTGGCTGAGAGTGAGACCTTTGGAGGTTGCCATAAACATCAATTCTTCAGGAATTAATGCGCATTCATAACAAGAAATTGTGCAAAGATCACTTTGGGATTGAGAGGCCATCACTAGGGAAGATTTGGCTCGCAAATTGGGTGCAATGAAGATTGCAATATTCGATCCTTGAGGGAATGCGGATTGAATTACTTTTTCTGAAGATGTTTTTATGACCGAGAGTGTGGGTCGAGGGGCGCTCTGAAATAAGGAGGGTTCATTGTCATGAATAGATCCTGGGGCATCCAAAAATTGAATAACGTGAGTTTTTTCATAAGCTTGCTTTAAATAGGATAAAGCCCTTTCAATAACACTTTCGTCATTTCCATAAAGAATATAAGTAGTGATTCCTGAAAGTTGCGATTTAAACAGGCGATCAAAGGAAATTTTCATGGGGTTTGATTGCCGAAGTATTCAGCTAAAATCAATTGAATTTTATAGGAAAGATCGCGAATTGCCTCCTCTTTCGCATAATCTTCGGTGACAACGTTGGTATAATAATTCGTATCCATAGCTGTGTATGTATTTTTGGAAGTTAATACTTTTGTAAGAACAATTTGTCCAGATTCAATATTGCGAAGATTCAAAAAGGCTGTTGCGACAAGCTCCTTACGGCTGGTGGTGGCATCACGTCTCACACCCACTTCAACGGATCCAGTTGTGAGTTTTGTGTCTAAAATATATTCAGGATGGCAAGGTACACCATAAGGATTCAAGAGATCTAAAAGGTGATTTCTGAGATTTTGCCCATCACGATCGGCAATGATCATCACTTTAATATTGGATAAGTCTTGTGTGGTTTTGAGTTGAGGGCCATAGAGCGGACGAAATCCACATCCAGAAAGAAGTGAAATCGCAAGAACGGAGAGAGCTCTCAGGGTTTTAGACAAGGACATTGACGATCTTCCTCGGAACATAGATGAATTTCTTAAGAGGTTTATCTTGAGTGTGTGATTTAATAGCAGCCAAGGTCAAGATATGAGCTTTGATATCAACTTCAGGCATTTCGGGATGAATCTCAATAGTTGTGCGCGTTTTCCCATTCACTTGTATCGGTAGTGTGATGAGATTATCCACAAGGAGGGAGATATCCACCTGGGGCCAGGATTCTGTCGTCAGAAGGGTTTGAAAGCCAAGCTGAGACCAAAGCTCCTCAGCCATGTGGGGCAGGGCAGGTGCCATAATTTGAATGAGCGTTCTAACAGCTTCGCCAAGGGCCCAATGATCGTTTGAGTCTTGACAGTCAAAAGCTTCAATCGCGTTCATGAGTTCACGCAAGCGTGCCATACATTTATTGTAGTGGAACTTTTCAATGTCGCTGGAGACGTCTTTGATAGTCTTGTGAACTTGACCTCGTAATTTAAGTGCAGAATCACAAAACGCATCAGGTTTGGCAGATCTTAGCGCAGCTTTATATTCGTTTACCAGTGGGTGATTTATGAGTTTCCAAAGGCGATTCATAAAACGCCAGCTACCTTCAATGCCGCTGTCCGTCCATTCAAGGTCACGCTCGGGAGGACTATCGGAAAGCATGAAGAGGCGTGCGCAATCCGCGCCATAATCATCAATGATGGTTTCGGCGGCTACTAAATTTTTTCGGGACTTACTCATTTTTTCAGAGCGCCCCACTTTGACAGGAGAGCCATCACTAATCTTAATGACTTTACCTTGATCATTTGTAGTGGTTTCTGTTGGATAAAGCCAAGAACCAGATTCATCGCGATAAGTTTCGTGACACACCATGCCTTGGGTCATCAGTGCTTTAAAAGGCTCAGAGACCGAAAGATATCCGCATTTTTTAAGTGCCATTGTGTAAAAACGAGAATAGAGAAGGTGCAAAATGGCATGCTCAATCCCGCCAATGTATTGATCGACTGGTAGCCAATAATTGGCTTTATCGGCCTCAAAGGCTATTTTAGAATGAGGGGAGCAAAAACGGGCAAAATACCAAGAGGATTCCATGAAAGTATCAAATGTGTCCGTTTCGCGTTCCGCGCGTCTCCCGCATTCGGGACAATTCACATGCTTCCAGGTCGGATGATGAGCAAGGGGATTTCCTGGGCGGTCAAAATTGACATCATCGGGAAGAGTCACAGGAAGTTGATCTTCAGGAACGGGCAAGATTCCACAGGTTGGGCAATGAATGATTGGGATTGGGCACCCCCAATAGCGTTGACGGGAAATGCCCCAATCACGGAGACGATAAACGGTTTGACGTTTGCCTGCCCCCAAAGATTCAAGTTTGCCAATGGCTGTTTCTATGCCTTCGGGAACGGAGAGATTATTTAAAAATTCAGAATGAAAAAGGGTGCCATCGCCTGTGTAAGCTTCGCCTTGAAGGGAAAAAGTTTCTGGATTTTCACCGTCAGGTAAGACGACGGGCACAATGGGGAGGCGATATTTTGTGGCAAATTCAAAATCCCGTTGGTCATGGGCGGGGCATCCATAAATGGCACCTGTGCCATAATCCATCAAAATGAAGTTTGCCACATAAACAGGTAAAGATTGATCGGGTTTGAAAGGATTTTGAACGGTGAGATTTGTATTAAATCCCCGTTTTTCTGCGGTCTCAAGATCGCGAGTACTGGTACCTGCGGCGTGGCATTCCGCAACAAAAGTTTTGAGAGCAGGATTATTGCGGGAGAGTTTTTCCACGAGAGGATGATCGGGGGCAAGACCAATAAATGAAGCTCCAAAAAGGGTGTCGGGACGAGTTGTAAAAACTTCGATATCTTCAGCAGTTTCATTGGTTTTGAAAAAGAGGTGTGCCCCTTGGGATTTTCCAATCCAATTGCGTTGCATCAAGCGGACTTGATCGGGCCATTGATCAAGATCATCGAGATCTTTTAAAAGCTCATCAGCAAAGTCCGTGATTTTTAAAAACCATTGGGAGAGTTTTCGACGTTCAACGGGAGCCCCTGATCGCCAGCCTTTTCCATCAATAACTTGCTCATTGGCCAAAACAGTGCCCTCAACAGGATCCCAATTGACGTAGGATTCCTTCCGGTAAGCGAGCCCAGCTTTCAAAAAATCGAGGAATATTTTTTGCTCATGCTGATAATATTCGGGAGAGCAGCTGAGGATCTCACGACTCCAATCATATGAGGCTCCCATGGCTTGAAGTTCAGAACGCATGACGCGCACATTTTCAAGGGTCCAAGTTTTGGGATGGATATTATTTTGAATGGCTGCATTTTCTGCAGGGAGTCCAAAGGCATCCCAGCCCATGGGATGAAGGACATTAAAGCCTAAGGCCCGCTTATAACGCGCCAAAACATCGCCTAAAATATAATTCCGAACGTGACCCATGTGGAGTTTTCCAGAAGGGTAGGGGAACATTTCAAGAACGTAATATTTTGGTTTTTCAGAGATGTCTTGGGCTTTAAAAACTTGGGATTTCTCCCAAGTCTCTTGCCATTTGCGTTCCACTTCTCGGAAATTATAAGGCTGGGCCATTGTGAGTCCTTTGTCGTCTGGGCTTTATTTTCCTGTACGAGAACGCAACTGGCGTGCACGAACTAAAATGCCATTCTCAAGATCTTGTGTTGTTTTTTTGTCTACAGCTTGATCAACCCAATGTGCTGATTTGTCTCGCGTTTGTTTAAAGATAGAAACTCGAAGGCCATCGGAGCGCAATTGGCGGTCAAGGATGTAAATAGTCATTTTAAAGCGCTCATCAGGGGTGGCTGTTGGAGAATACCAGTCCGTGATAATGACGCCACCAAAAGGATCAGCAGAGACAAGAGGCATGAAAGAAATGGTGTCTAAAGACGCACGCCAAAGAAAGCTATTAACACCCAAACCCGTTTCTTCGTCTTCTTTTTTCTTAGGTCCTCCAAAGGTAAAGGTCTCATCGCCCATAAGTTTTCCAAGGCCGCGATAAACTCGATCTTCGCGGTTTTCAGCTTTGAGTTCTTCCTTGTCATAGTCACTGGAACAGGACGTCAAAAGGGGTAATAAACTTAAAAATAAAAAGGTACGTTTCATCATCAAAAATCCTCTTAGATCAGATACGCTATAAGATATGCGCTGAGATTTAAAGCGCGTCAAGAGTGTGATCAATTATATTGAATTATCTCAGGCTTTGAATATTTTTGGCATAACTTTGAGGGCCGTCTTTAAAAATAGAGGTACCTGAAACCAAAACGTGGGCACCGGCCTCGCGGGATTTTTTTGCAGTTTCGGCTGTAATGCCACCATCAACCTCAAGGAGAATATCAAGGCCCTTATAATCAATCATCTTGCGGACAGCTTCGATTTTTGGGAGTTGGGAGTCTAAAAAGGTTTGGCCTCCAAAGCCGGGATTGACTGTCATGACAAGGATAAGATCAACTTCCTCTAAAAGAGGTTCGAGCATTTGAACGGGTGTTCCGGGGTTGAGGGCAAGTCCTGCTTTAAGACCCAATTTTCGGATGTGCTGAAGGCTTCTGTGGGGATGAAATCCGGCTTCAGGATGAAGGGTGAGAATATCCGCCCCCGCCTCAACAAAGGCTTCAATATAAGGATCTACAGGTGCAATCATGAGGTGGACATCCAAAGGGCGCGTTGTAAAGGGACGGATGGCTTTCACGAGTCTGGATCCAAAAGTGATATTGGGGACAAAATGACCGTCCATGACATCAACATGAATCCAATCCGCGCCCGCTTTTTCAAGTGCAGTAACTTCTTCTCCAAAGCAGCTCCAATCTGCGGAGAGAAGGGAGGGGGAGATGAGTATCATGAGGCCCTCTCGAGTTTTGCGAGCTCCACGGCCCCCCGAATTTCAATTTCCTCGAGTAAACTTTTGAGTTGGGGATCCTGAGAAGTCTTCCACTCTTCCCCGATATTATTTTTAAGACTTTCAAGAGTTGATGCGGAAATTTTTCCCGAAATTAAAGCCAATTGAAGTGCATCGAGATTGTTTAAGATTTTCTCAGAGTTTAAAATATGCTTGCGATCTTCAGGAGAAAGAGAAGGAAATTCCTGGATGGATAAAAGCCCAGGCATGGCCGAAAGTGAAGAAATATCCACAATTTCTTGAGGAAGGGGCGTCTCTGTGATGCTTAAATTATCGGCAAAAGTACCATCTGCTGGTGCTTTAGATTTGACACCTGATTTTCCAGCGGTGCGGCGAATCTGTGAGGTTGTATCGATTTTCATGAGTTTGTCCCTCTTTGACAATATCATATCGAATCTCTTGAAAAAGCGCCATATGTTCTTTGAAGAAAGTGTCGCCTCAATGTCGCCACCCTAAGCTTGCGGGTGACGACCTTGGGTTATTTTGCTCAAGTGCTAAAGTTTGACTTCAACGATCACTCGATCTTTATCGTAAAACTTACTGATCCACTCTCCCTTAACAACTGAAAATCCAGATTTTTCATAAAAAGGAAGAATCGGATCTTTGGGATCAACCAAGTTGAAAGCCCACGTGGCCTTGGCTTGTTCCCAGTCTGGAGCGTCAACTTTTCTTTCCCGAGGAAGAAGTTCGTCTGATTTTGAAAGTTCATGGGCAAATTCAAATGCAGCTTTTAAAGTTTCGACTTTGGACTCATCTAAAACACCTTCTGCAAAAACAGGAAGTATTGTTGCAATGCCTGAATTCTTAACACGCTCGAGATTGGTGTATTCAAAAGACCCGTTAGTATCTTTCTTTTTTGCAACACCCATAGAAATCCAATGATCCAAAATTTCCGAATGTTTTAAAGGATCGTATGGAAATGAAGGGGCCGCACCAAAAACGGGCATCCGACCCAAATGGATAACCCCGATGACTTTGTCTTCTTTGTTTTTTACAGAGTACAAATGATGTGCATTTGTTGTTGCCCCTGAAATGCGGGATTCATGTTGGTTTTTCCACCAATTATTAAGTTTTGTTTCTTCTGTATCAGGAAGACCTTCTTTAAAAGGAGCATTGAGAATCAGATTTAGGGCCGCTTCTTTTTCTTTCTCAGAAACTGTTTGAAAAAGAAAATTGGAGGGTGATTTCCAAGAAACAGTTAGTTGATCTTTTTCTCTTACGATTTTGGGAGGATCTGCCTTGAGAAAACTGGGGGACAAAATCGCAACTAACGATATTACAAGAACCTTACGCATGTGAGCACCTATCTCTTTAAGTTTACAAGATTTTTACAATAGGTGAACTTTCTCCCCTTTGAAAAGTTGTTTTTCAGTAGTGCTTTAAAATTGTATTACTGCTGAATGAGCTCTTGCAGTTTTTCTTCGTGCTGTTGACGTTTCCACATTTCCGCATAAAGCCCCTTTACATGAAGAAGATCTTTATGAGATCCGCGCTCAACAATTTGACCTTCTGACATCACCAGAATCTCATCGGCATGGATGATGGTGGACAGTCTGTGGGCAATGATGAGGGTTGTGTGGCGAGACGAAATACTTTGAAGGCAGGTTTGGATTTCTTTTTCCGTATGGGAATCAAGTGCGGATGTGGCTTCATCAAACATAAAGATATAGGGTTTTTTCAAAAGCGTTCTTGCAATGGCTACCCGTTGTTTTTCCCCGCCTGAGAGCTTGAGGCCTCGCTCCCCCACGAGCGTTTGATATCCTTCAGGAAGCTTTTGAATGAAGGCGTGAATTTGGGCAGCTTTGGCAGCCTCTTCAATTTGTTCGGTTGTGGCTGTGGGGTTGCCATAGGCAATATTGTAATAAATGGTGTCATTAAAAAGGACTGTATCTTGAGGAACAATTCCAATGGCTTGACGCAAACTTTTTTGTGTTATCTTTCGGATGTTTTGATCATCGATCAAAACTTGGCCCTTTGTTACATCATAAAAACGGAAGAGAAGTCTTGAAATGGTTGATTTTCCAGCGCCACTCTCCCCCACAATTGCCAATGTTTTGCCAGAAGGAACCGTAAAGGAAACATCTTTTAAAATGGTGCGATTGGGATTGTAGGCAAACCCCACATTGCGAAATTCAATTTTTCCTCCTTTGAAAACGTAATCTTTTGCATTTTTAGCATCTTGAACTTCAGAGGCTTGATCCAGAAGGGAAAACATTTCCTCCATATTAATGAGGGCTTGCTTTGTTTCGCGATACGCAAATCCAATGAATCCTAAAGGTAGAAAGGCTTGTAAAAGGTAAGTGTTCACAAGAACAAAATCACCCACGGTTAAAATTTTCAAGCTCACATCATAAGCTGCCAAAATCATAATGAGGGTGAGCCCTACGGCGACGATCATTCCTTGCCCAAAGTTCAGGAAGGCTAAGGCGTACTTGCTTTTTGTGGCAATTGCTTCATACCCGCGGGCAAGTTTTTCAAATTCTCGAATTTCGTGGGACTCGTTGGTAAAATATTTTACCGTTTCATAATTTAAAAGGGCATCAATCGCGCGGGCATTGCCTTGAGAATCCAAGGTATTCAATTGTCTTTGGATTTTTGCCCGCCATTCCGTGAAAAGAAACGTGAAAAGGATATAGGACATGATTGTCGCAAATGAAATCAGGGCGTAAATCCAATCGTACAAAAACCACATGGCAATGGTTACAAAAACAAGCTCGAGGAATGCGGGGAGGAAAGCGCTTACGGTAAACCATAAAAATGTCTCAATGGCTTTAACACCACGCTCAACGGCACGGCTTAATCCGCCTGTTCTGCGATCAAGATGAAATCGCAGGCTTAAATCCTGAAGGTGGGCGAAGACTTTCACACCAATGGTGCGCATGGCTTGTTGCTCGACAGGGGCAAATGCAGCAACTCTGAGCTCATTAAAAAACGCTGTTAAAATCCGAAAGATGCCATAGCCCAAAAGAAGGAGGAGAGGAAATCCCAACCAGGCTTGGGTTGAAACAGCGCCCAATTCATCCACGACCCTTTTAAAAACAAGAGGGATGGCAAGGCCTGTGAATTTGGAAATCACAAGGGCGCTTAATGCGATTAAAAATCTGAATTTGAGCATACGAGAGTCTTCCGGCCACAAAAAGCCGAGAAGTCTTATAAGCGTTCGATCAGAAAATTTAGAATTTTTATGAGGCATCATGAAAGTAAGTTTGCCTTATTATTCCTCCCAAGGAAAGACAATCCATGTATCTTGAGAAACTTCCGTCATATAGCTATCGATAGCGTCCTTGCCCAGAGGCTTGGCATAGATAGCTGCAATGTGAGCTTTGGGAAAAAGACGCCGCGCAATTTTGGCGGTTTTTCCTGTATCTGAAAGATCGTCAATGATGAGCCACCCTTCGCCATCATGGTCAATTTGAGGAATTTTGAGAGTTTCTGCATCAACCTGTTGATCGTCTTCATCGCCATAACTGGCAATACATAGTGTATCAATCAAGCGAACCCCAATTTCGCGGGCTACAATGGCAGAGGGCACTAATCCACCGCGCGTAATGGCAATCATACCTCGCCATTTGGCTGTGTCTTTAAGGCGCCATCCTAGAGCTCGCGCATCGCGATAAAATTCTTCCCAAGTGACATAAAAACGATGATCAGATCCGGACATTGAAAGATTCCTCATTGAAAGAAAAAAAGTTAAGAGAAGTTTAGACCTTTGGCAAGGATTTCTTCTTTCGAAAATGAAAATAAAGGTAAATCACCGCACCTGCGCCAATGGCCATGCCTAAAATAATTTTTGGCATCTGATCCAATTGATCCATAAAAAGATGGCCTAGAAAATATCCTGCTGAACAGCTGAGAATCGCCCAGACGGCTGCGGCCAGGACATTATAAATTGCAAAGCGCTTGGGCGGAATTCCGCTCATTCCAATGACAACGGGGCTGATGATACGAATCCCATAAATGAATCTAAAACTCATCATAAAAATGGCATCCCATTTATGGAGAAGTTTAAATGCACGTTCAGCCTTTTCCCTCAATTTTGGGAATTTATCAAGCACGCGCTCGCCATAAGATCTGCCTAGAAAATAAAGGAGTTGGTCCGCAATGAGCGTGCCTATGAATGAAATCATGATGATTTTTGGAAGGGATAAATATCCCTGATGCGCCAAAAAGCCGGCCGTTAAAATCACAGACTCCCCTTCAATGAGAGAACCCAAAAAGACAGCCACATATCCCCAAGTTTGAATAAATTCTTGCATAGAAAATCAATAGAAGTGTTGAGGTATCTTTATGTCATAAACGATTTAGGGAAGAAGTTCAAATAAATCACAATTCGGGTTTCTGAAAAAAGCTCAAGTGTGGTGTGCCAAGGTCTCTAACCCCAGATCAATGGCTTCATTTGCCAATTGATCGACGCGGTCGTTTTCAGGATGGCCGGAATGACCTTTCACCCAATGCCAAGAGATGGTGTGGTTTTGAGAAAGTGCCTCTAATTCCTGCCACAAATCTGCATTGGCAACGGGTTCTTTTTTGCTGTTCTTCCAGCCTTTGGCTTTCCAGCCAGAAATCCATTCCGACATCCCTTTTTTGACATATTGGCTATCCGTATAAAGCTCAATACGTGTAGGTTTTTTCATGGCTTCAATGGCGCGGATGGCGGCCATAAGTTCCATGCGGTTGTTGGTGGTACGTGTTTCAAAGCCGGAGAGTTCTTTTTCAACGCCTTTGTAACGTAAAAGTGCACCCCATCCTCCCGGGCCAGGATTGCCGCGGCAGGCGCCGTCTGTATAAATTTCAACAACGTCAGTGTGATCTTTTTTCATGACGGCAATTTGAACGGCTTCTGCCCTCTTGTCGAGAGACAATTCTTAGACTACGTTTCAAAACATAATTGAAAGGATTATCTCATGCAAGTTCCCCATTGTGCGCAAGCGTCCCCTTATGAAATCGACGTTGAGGCAGGAAAATCTTACTATTGGTGCACCTGTGGGCTTAGTGAAAAGCAGCCTTTTTGTGATGGTGCGCACAAAGGCTCGGGTATGAAATCTCAGTGCTTTACAGCAGAAGCTTCTGGTAAAGTCTGGCTTTGTGGCTGCAAGGCCACAAAAAATCCCCCTTTTTGTGATGGATCCCATAGCGATCTTGGAGATTAACCTATGAAAAAACTCTTATCTCTTTGCCTTTTAAGCGTTCTTTCAGGATGTACGACTGAAACGGCTTCTGAAATCAAATGCCCTAAAATTGTGATTGCCTCTGACCTTAATAAGGCGGTTATGTTTGATCCTGAAGGCGGGGCGCCATTGCTTCGAACTGAAATGGACAGCGTTCGTCCCAAATGCGACATAATGAAGAAAGCTATTGAAATTGACATGGTGTTGCGTATGACAAGCTTTCGGAAAGCCGGCTCTACAAAGCCTCTTCATGGTAATGTCTCTTATTTTGTAGCCGTTGTGGACGGGCAAGATAGGATTCTCAAAGCCTCTGATCATCAAGTGCGAATCGATTTGGATGAGAAAAAATCCAACAAAATTTCTCTCGAACGGATTGAAGAGAAAATCCCTCTTTCCGGATACGAAAATCTGAAAGTAATTTTAGGATTCCACCTTTCTGATGATCAAGTGCTGTTTAATCGTAACGCACGAAACAAAAAAGTGGGAAATTAAAAATAAGCCCCCGGTTTGAAGCCGGGGGCAAACAAGCATCACTATGAAAAATTAGCAACACTCTCTTTCTATACCGCTCGGAAATGAAGAAGCCTTATTAATCAGAGGAGTGAACGAAACAACCTTTGTAATTCAATAAAATTTTATGTATAAACAAGGCATGAAAATTGAACTGACAAATAAAGAAAAACAAGATCTAGAATTTCAGCACAGTAAAGAAAGAGATCGCCGTGTGGCTGATCGCATGAGAGTGTTCAACTAACTGTGTCAGCGGTTAACTATATGAACTCCTACACGATAAAAAACTTGCTTTGAAATTAGAGAATGTGTAGTTTTTTCACGTATTCATAAGGTGTATTTTTAAAATGACAATTCAAGTTGGAAATATCAATCTTAAAGGACGCGTCATTTTAGCGCCGATGTCTGGTGTGACTGATATGCCATTTCGTAGGCTTGTCAAAGCGCATGGAGCCTCTCTTGTGATTTCTGAGATGATCGCCAGCCAAGCTATGATTCGTCTTACCCGCCAATCTTTACGAATGTCCTCCCATGTTCCTGAGGAATTCCCCATGTCCGTACAACTTGCTGGGTGCGAACCTGAAGTCATGGGTGAGGCTGCAAAACTCAATGTCGATCGTGGAGCCCAGATCATTGATATTAATATGGGGTGTCCTGTTAAAAAGGTCGTCAATGGTCATGCGGGATCATCACTCATGCGGGATGAAACTCTTGCCGCCAAAATTTTGGAAGCGACTGTCAAAGCTGTGAATGTCCCCGTGACGTTAAAAATGCGAACAGGATGGGATGATAAAAATCGCAACGCCCCCCGTTTGGCCAAAATCGCTGAAGACTTAGGTGTTCAAATGATTACCATTCATGGTCGCACGCGCTGCCAACTGTATAATGGCCGTGCGGATTGGTCCTTTATTCAAAGTGTAAAAGATGCCGTGAAAATTCCCGTGATTGGAAATGGAGATGTTGTCACAGAAGAAGACGCCCAAAATCTTCTCAAACAATCTGGCGCTGATGGTGTGATGGTAGGACGCGGCGCCTATGGCCGTCCTTGGTTTTTAAATCAAATTGATCATTATTTAAAAACAGGTGAGAAACTTCCCGACCCCGGACTTTCGGAAAAAAAAGACATAATGTTGGCACATTTTGATGATATGATGTTGCATTATGGCGAAGAGACAGGTATTCGCATGGCAAGGAAGCACATGGCGTGGTATTCTAAAGGCCTTCCGTCTTCTGCTGACTTTCGGGTGGCTGTGAATCAAGCAGCACTTCCCCAAAACGTTCGAGATTTAATTCAGTCATATTTTGATCCTCTCCTCGAGAGTCAAGAAAGGAGTTTATGAAACCGACAACACATTTTTCCACTTTACCAGAAGGTGGCCTCAGGCTCGCCGTTGAGCGATTTATAAAACACTATTTTGACCTTCATGGCGACCATGATTATGGCTCAGGGCTTTATGCGCAAGTTCTCCAAGAGGTTGAAATTCCCCTTATTACAGAAACATTAAAAGCAACAAAAGGTAATCAATTAAGAGCCGCACATATCTTGGGCCTCAATCGAAATACCTTACGCAAAAAAATTAAAGGGTTAAAAATTGAGTTAGGGTTTTTGGATAAAAGTTAATCCCTTCTGGTGAATTCACATCCAATCAAAATGGATATAAATGACACGTATTTTCTAAGAAAATCCCAACACACCCAATTAATTACAAATACACCTTTCCTTATGGGCAATTGAAAAAATTGATTTTTTGAATAAAATCATGTAGTCTTAAATATAAGCTGGGGGATGTTTATGAAAAATCAAAATGAAATTCGCGAGAAATTATTAGAAGACTTGGAGGAAACTTATATACGCGCCACAGAAAAGGGGAATTATTCTGCGGCCCTTAAAGCCAAAGAGCTCATTGGAAAAGAAATGGGATTTTTTGAAGGCGGAAAAAAGGGGGCTAAAATAACTTCCCTTAAAGAAATGGATCTCAAAACCCTCTCAGATCAAGATCTTGAACAATTGATTTCAACCCTTCAAGAGGTCATTTCTCAAATGGAAACAGAGCTTGAAAAATAAGTTTTTAAACTTCTTCACCAAAACACTTGCTGAAAAGAGAGTTTTCGTTTAATAAGCCATACTAAATCATCATATCCTGAAGAGTAAGGTAGGTTTAAAATGGCTGTTCCAAAGAGAAAAACAAGTCCGTCACGTCGCGGAATGCGTCGAGCACATGACTTTTTGAAAGTGCCCGCAGCGGCTGAATGTTCCAACTGTGGAAATATGAAGCTTCCCCATCACATTTGCCAAAGTTGCGGCCATTATAAAGGTCGCCAGGTTTTTCACGACAAAGCGTCTGAAACATCCAAAGTTTTATAGTTTTTTAGTAAATCACTGAGAAGAAGGGGTGGAGTGTGGGCGTCACTCTTGCAGTCGATGGAATGGGCGGAGATCAAGCACCTCAAATGGTGGTAGATGGTCTTGCGCTCGCCTCAATTCGGTATCCAACAACCTCTTTTATCCTTTTTGGGGATGAGAAAACTTTAAGCGCCCTTGTGGCGTTGCATTCTCATCTCAAAGATCATGTCACCATTGTGCACACTGATGAAGTTGTGACTTCTGAGATGAAACCCAGTGCGGCTATCCGCGGACTTCCTCAATCAAGCATGCGTTTGGCTATTAAAGCCGTTGCTGAGGGCAAGGCTCAAGGTGTTGTCTCTGCAGGCAATACAGGCGCCTATATGGCCCTTGCTAAAATGGTTCTCAAAACCCTTCCTGGAATTGAACGCCCAGCCTTGGCCAGCCTTGTTCCCACCCTCAAAAGCGAAAGCGTGATGCTGGATTTAGGCGCTAATGTGGAATGCAATGCGCGTAATTTAGAACAGTTTGCCTTAATGGGCGTTATGTTTGCTCGCTATGTTTTAAGTCTTTGTAAGCCCAAGGTTGGCGTTTTGAACGTAGGCTCTGAGGAAATGAAGGGTCACGCTTATGTGAAAGAGGCGGCCGATCTTATTCGCGCTGGCTCCATTGGCAGCTCTTTCCATGGATTTATTGAAGGTGATGATATCACCAAAGGTACAGTTGATGTAATTGTCACCGATGGATTTACAGGAAACGTTGTTTTGAAATCCGGTGAAGGTGTCATGCAATTGGCAATGACTTACGTGCGCGAAGGATTCAAAAATTCTATTTTTGCAAGTTTAGGTTATTTCCTTGCCCGTCCCATGCTTGAGAAATTAAAATCCAGACTGGACCATCGCCGTTATAATGGTGGTATTTGGCTGGGACTCAATGGCGTTGCCATTAAAAGCCACGGTGGAACAGATGCTCTCGGGTTTTCCCATGCAATTGCCTTGGCTATTGATATGGTGACTTCGGGCGTAAACGAGCACATCGTTGCAGAGTTCAAATCAGAAGAGGCTCACCTCAAGAAAAAGGCCGCTGTATGACGTTGCGTTCTGTTGTGTGTGGTACGGGAAGTTATCTTCCTCAAAAGTGTTTAACCAATTACGAGTTGCCGGCTCATCTTGAGACATCTCATGAATGGATTATGGAACGCACCGGAATTGCAGCCCGACATATTGCAGCTCCCAATGAAACAACCTCAGCTCTGGCGGTGAAGGCTGCCTTAAAAGCACTTGAAGCCGCAGGAATGGATCCGCAAGACATTGATCTCATTATTTTAGGAACTTGTACGCCGGACAATACCTTTCCCTCAACAGCAACCCTCATTCAATCACGTTTGGGTATTCACAAAGGCTTTGCTTTTGATGTGAATGCGGCATGTAGCGGTTTTGTCTTTGCACTCGCAACTGCAGACAATTATCTCAAAAACGGCATGGCCACAAAAGCCCTTGTGATTGGTGCGGAAACCATGACTAGAATAGTCGATTGGAAGGATCGCACTACAGCCGTTCTTTTTGGAGATGGCGCAGGTGCTGTTGTTTTAGAAGCTCAAAAAGATACAGATCGTGGAATTATTGGAAGCCTTCTCCGAACTGACGGCCAAGGTTATGATCAACTTTACGTGACAGGTGGACCTAGTACAACGCAAACTGCCGGAACCATTTACATGAATGGCCGTGATGTCTTTAAAAATGCTGTACATTGCCTTGAAGAAGCCGTTGAGGATATTTTAAAACTTTATCATACCGACCAATCTGAAATTGATTGGCTCGTGCCCCATCAGGCGAATAAGCGCATCATTGATGCCACTGCAAAGAAACTCAATCTTTCAGATGAGAAAGTTGTCCACACTGGATCTCTCCACGCAAATACTTCCGCTGCCTCCATCCCCTTGGCGCTGGATACTGCGGTTCGGGACGGTCGCATTAAGCCGGGCCAATTAATTCTTTGCGAAGCTTTTGCCGGCGGCTATGCTTGGGGTTCTAATTTAATTCGCATGTAAGAGAGGTTATCATGGGTTTTCGTATTGCCGTCATTGGTGCAACCGGCAATGTCGGGCGTGAGGTTTTGTCGACTCTGGCTGAACTTGAGTTTCCAGTAGAAAAACTCCATGCTGTGGCCTCCTCCAGATCTTTGGGATCTCAAGTTTCATTTGGCGAAGATGATGTTTTAACTGTTGAGTCTATTGAGAGTTTCTCATTTAAAGGAATTGATCTGGCATTCTTCTGCACCGATAGCAAAGTCTCAGAAACTTATATCCCCAAAGCCCTTGAAAAAGGGTGCAAGGTGATCGACAAATCAACTGCTTTTCGGATGAAATCGGACGTGCCTTTGGTGGTGCCTGAGGTGAATGGCGATATTTTAAATGCGGACATTCAACTGGTGGCCAATCCCAATTGTGTTGTGATTCCCGTTGTTATGGCTTTAAAGGCGTTTGAAGAGCCGGGCCTTAAGCGGGTAGTTCTCTCAACCTATCAATCGGTTTCAGGCGCCGGACGCGAGGCTATGGACGAGCTTTTCAATCAAACGCGTGCTGTTTACGTGAACGATGTTTCAAAACCCGAACATTTCCCCAAACCCATTGCTTTTAATGTGATCCCTCAAATTGGCAACATCAACACCCACGGTCACACATCTGAAGAAGTGAAAATTAGGGAAGAAACTCAAAAAATTCTCTCAACAGAATTACCGATGGCTGTCACTTGCGTACGTGTGCCTGTTTTCATCGGTCACAGCATCTCGGTAGCCGTTGAATTTGAGTCCCCCTTAGCTCTCGGGGAAGCCTTAAGTCTTTTCCGCGAGATGCCGGGCCTTTCCATCGTTGATCATCGTGTAGATGGTGGGTATGTGACCCCTACGGAATGTGTAGGCGAAGACAATGTCTTCATTAGCCGCGTCCGCCAAGACAAAAGCGTTGAGAATGGACTTCTTTTCTGGCTTGTTGCTGATAACTTAAGAAAAGGTGCCGCCCTCAATGCGGTTCAAATCGCAGAAAAATGGTTGGGGTGAAAAAACGTCATTGAGGCAACTCTCAATTGCCACACCCTAAGATCTGCAATGATGAAACAATAAGCCTAGTCATTTACGCGGCAGAGGTCCGCGCGCACAAAACTTGAAACCCGAAAAGTATTTTGAGATGTCTCTCTTGAAAATATCGTGTATACCTGGGGTCAGATGACTCAATTTGAACTGTGAAGTGTGCTCACAATGTTAGACAAAACTTATTCTCCTGCAACGCTTGAAGATAAATTTTATGATGCTTGGGAAAAATCTGGTGTCATGGAATGCGGCCGAAAGCCAGAGGCTCAGCCTTTCACGCTCATGATGCCGCCCCCCAATGTGACGGGGCGCCTGCATATTGGGCACGCCCTCACCTTTTCCCTGCAAGATTTTCTGGTGCGTTATTATCGCATGAAGGGACGGGATGTTCTCTATCAACCGGGCACGGATCATGCCGGAATTGCCACTCAAATGATGGTGGAGCGCGAACTTCAAAAAGAAGGCAAAACTCGTCACGATCTCGGGCGCGCTGAGTTTTTAAAACGCGTGTGGCAATGGAAAGAAGAATCTGGAAATACAATTGTCACACAATTAAAAAAATTGGGAGCAAGCCCCGATTGGAAGCGGGAACGGTTTACCCTAGATGAAGGTTTGAGTCATGCGGTTCGTAAAGTCTTCGTCGATCTTTATAACCAAAAATTAATTTACAAAGACAAACGCCTTGTGAACTGGGACGCTGTTTTGCAAACAGCCGTCTCCGATCTAGAAGTTGAGAACAAGGATTCAAAATCAAACCTTTGGGTCATTGCGTATCCTTTGGAAGATGAAAAAGATAAATTCATCCACGTGGCCACAACCCGTCCTGAAACGCTTTTAGGCGACGTCGCAGTGGCTGTTCATCCTGAGGACGAACGCTATAAAAATTGGATTGGAAAACGTGTGCATTTGCCGCTCACGAATCGCCTGATTCCAATTGTGGGGGATATTCATGCTGACCCAGAAAAGGGTACCGGCGCAGTTAAAATCACACCGGCTCATGACTTTAATGATTTTGAAGTAGGAAAACGCCAGGGTTTGCCTATGATTAATATCATGGATTCTTATGCGCGCTTGAATGAAAATGTCCCTGAGGTCTATCAAGGTCTGGATCGTGAGTCCGCACGCAAGAAGGTTTTGGAAGATCTTGAAGAACAAGGTCTTTTGATTGAGATCCAAGAAACGCAAAATACACTTCCTTATAGTGAACGTTCCGGGGTTTTGATCGAGCCTTGGCTCACGGATCAATGGTATGTGGATGCCCATACTTTGGCGCAACCCGCTCTTAAAGGGGTACGGGAAGGGAAAACAACCTTTACGCCAGATTTTTGGGACAAAACGTACTTTGATTGGCTTGAAAATATTCAACCTTGGTGCATCTCACGTCAGTTGTGGTGGGGACATCAGATTCCCGCCTGGTACGGACCTGATGGCCATGCCTTTGTTGCCATGAATGAAGAAGAAGCTCAAAATCAAGCACAAATTCATTATGGAAAAACTCTATCCTTAACTCAAGATGAAGACGTTTTGGATACGTGGTTTTCCTCTGGTCTCTGGCCGTTTTCAACATTAGGATGGCCTAAAGAAACGTCAGAATTCAAACGCTATTATCCAACAGATGTTCTGATTACAGGTCATGATATTCTCTTCTTTTGGGTGGCCCGCATGATGATGATGGGACTTCATTTTACAGGTGAAGTTCCATTTAAAAAGGTTTGCATGCATGCTTTGGTTCGCGATGAAAAAGGACAAAAAATGTCTAAGACCAAGGGCAATGTCGTAGATCCGCTTGAGATGATCGAACAATACGGTGCGGACGCCATGCGTTTTAGTTTGGCCACATTGGCTGCTCCCGGACGTGATCTCAAATTCTCAAAAACCTTTGTTGAGGGTGCCCGAAATTTTGCTACAAAACTTTGGAATGCGGCCCGCTATTGCGAAATGAATGCCAGCACCTATCAGTCAGATTTTGTACCAAGTTCTGTAACTCTTCCTTTGAACCAATGGATCATCAAAAGCGTGGATGATTTGGGATTCAAAGTCGGTGAGGCCATTGAAACTTTTCGCTTTAACGAGGCATCTCAGTCCCTTTATCAATTTATTTGGGGCACGTTTTGTGATTGGTATTTAGAATTTTCAAAACCCTATTTACAGGACGAATCCGCGCCCGAACGTGCCGAAACACAAGCCACAATCGCATGGGTTTTGGATCGCTTGCTGCGGATGCTTCACCCCTTCATGCCTTATGTGACAGAGGCCCTGTGGCAGCATTTGCACGTAACTGAAGACCTTCTGGCAGGATCAAGTTGGCCTGAAGAGCCCGTTCGTTTTATCCAAGATGTGACCCCTGCTTTTGAGGATATCTCTTGGATTATCGAAGTGATTTCCGAAATCCGGAGTTTGCGTGCAGAGATGAATATTTCTCCAGCCGCAAAACTGCTTTTGAAAATCTATGATGCGGGTCCTGAAGTCCACCGCAGAGCCCGTGATTTTGAAGCACTTCTTCTTCGTTTAGCTCGACTTGAACACCTTGAAGTTTTCTCAGAGCATGCACAAAACGGAGATACCAAAGGGGCAGTACAAGCTCTCGTCAACGACGCCAGTCTCATTATTCCCCTTCACGGTGCCATCAACATTGAGGCCGAAATGGCACGTCTTCAAAAGGAGATCCTGAAATTAGATTCCGAACATCAAGGACTCTCAGGTCGTCTCAATAACCCAAGCTTCATCGAGCGTGCTCCTGAAGACGTTGTGAATGAAGCCAAAGGGCGGCTGGATGAAATTAACCTTCGCAAGGGCAAATTGAACTTGGCTTTAACAAGGTTGAGTGTTTCGTAAAAAACGATGGTGATCAAAAATTTTAATGAGCTCTCTTTAAGCGAACTCTATTCCATTTTAAAATTGCGGCAAGATGTTTTTGTCCGCGAGCAAGACTGTATTTTTGAGGATATTGATCTCAAAGATCAAGATGCCATTCATCTTTTACAAAAAGAGGGAGACATCCTTCACGCCTATGCGCGCCTTCTTTTTGAAGAAGATAAAATTACCATCAGCCGCATTGTAACCCCTCTGCACCTTCGAGATCAGGGAATTGGAAAGGCCTTTATTCTCAAGATTATTGACTATGTACGGGAAAATTATTCCACCTTTAGAATCCGCATTGATGCCCAAACCCGCCTTGAGAAATTTTATGAAAAACTGGGATTCAAGACCGTGGGGCCAGAGTTCTATTTTGAGGGAGACCCTATACTTCACGTCCCGATGGAATTAGAGTTTTAACTCACACCATACCGGGGCATGATCGGAAGCTTTTTCCCAACCACGCGGGCCTTTATTCACTTCACAATTTTTTAAAACATCTGCCGCCTGGGGTGAGAGAAAAAGATGATCAATCCGAAGCCCTTTATTCGAAGGCCAAGAGACTCCCCGATAATCCCACCAGGTATAAAGATTCTCTTCATCGGGATACAAATCCCGCAAAGCGTCTGTGAATCCTAAATAAAGAAGACGTCTTAAATGTTCGCGCTCAGGTGTGGAGCACAGAATTTTTTCATGCCAACTTTTGGGGTCATAAACATCGAGATCTTGAGGAGCTACGTTATAATCGCCCCCCATTACAAACTTTTCATCATAAGACAAAAGGGTTTGGGCATGTCGGGTTAATAGGTCCAAAAACTTTAACTTATAGGCATATTTGTCTGTACCCGGTGCCTCACCATTGGGGACATAAACGGAGGCCACACGCACGCCATTTGTCACCGCCTCAATATAGCGTGCTTGGGAATCTTCATCGTTTTCAGGAATCCCTCTTTGAATATCCTCAAGAGGATATTTTGAGAAAATTGCGACCCCATTAAAGGTTTTTTGACCCCAAATAGCGATGTTGTATCCTAGCGTTTCAATCTCCTCGATGGGGACCTGTTCTTCAAGCGCTTTGAGTTCTTGCAATAACACAACATCAGGTTGATCGTCTTTTAGGACTTGAAGAAGATGTTCAAGTCTTGACCTTATAGAATTCACATTCCATGTCATAATTTTCATTTTTTATTTTCCTATTGTTTTAATAATCATAAAATTTAATCAATTTTTAAACTATTTCACGCTATAATAAAATCATATAGAATCTTTTGGTTAAATTGGAGGTCTAAAATGGAACAAAATTTTAAAATCTGGCAAACTTCAAGGGAATCCTTTGGATTTGTCTATCATAACTTCGGTGCGTGGATGAAATTGGCATCTGCTCCCCTTCTCATCATGATCATTGCAGGACTTCTTGTTTTTGCCATGGGCGGCACAGCCCAGTATGCCATGGGAAATGAGGCGGGAAATGTTGCGGGTGTCAACATGGAAATGGCTGGCGCTGGCATTGGGATTCTCCTCGTTTCTATTATTGGGAGCATTATCGCATTTCTAATTTTTGCGGTGAATGCTTATCGCTATGCTATGTTTCAAGAAGGCGGTGAGAAATGGCTGGAATTTCGATTTGATCACTATATGTGGAAAGTCTTTAAATTCTCCATTGTAGTCTCATTGATTCTCATGCTTGTAGGAGGCGTTGGTGCCGGGGCTGTCTTTTTGATTGGAAGCATGGGAATAGGATTATTAACAGGGGTTGTCGGGGCAGTTGTTGCACTTTTTGTGTTTTATCTGGCTATGCGAATGAGCTTTGTGATCCCTTTTGCAGCCATTGGTATTGAAAAACCTATTAAAGTCAGCATGGAAATCTCAAAAGGAAAAGTCTTGCGGTTATTGGGACTTGTAATCGTTCTTGGACTTTTATTTTTCCTTCTTTCCTTTGTCGTTATGTTTGTCCTAGGATTGACTGCAGGACTGATGGCCGTATCACAAGTCCTTATCGTTCAAAGTACGGGTGCTGTTCTTATGATTATTGGGCAAGCGCTTGTGAGCCTTTATACACAAGGTGTTATGATGACAGCTATTGTTTTGGCTTATAAAAAGATTGCGGGAAAGTAAGTGTACGGGTTCATATCAAATGAGACTCAAGAGGCCTCGAGAATATGAGAGTTAATATATAGTACTTCTCCATTATATGGATAGACATTGGCTGAGGAGTTTATCAAGGAGTTGATGAAGGTTTTCTGGGTTTTGCTGGACGAGGGGGCGGAGGATGGATTTGATTTTGTGCCACCAATGTTCGATAGGATTGAGGTCAGGAGAGTCAGTTGGGAGAAAGAGGAGATGGCAGCGAAATTTCTCAATCAAATCTTTCGTTTTTGGCGATTTATGAAAGGCGGCATTGTCCATAATCAGGGTGGTATTTTTTGATAAACCCGGCAATAAAACCTCCTCAAGCCAAGCATTAAAAAGATCTGCATGACATCCACCTTGAAAGGTGAAAGGCGCCACGAACGCACCCTTCATGAGACCGCCAATGATACTGACATGCTCTCTTTTTTGGCCCGGGATCTCCGCGTAAACCTTTTGTCCGCGCGGCGCCCAGGCATGCTCTCGATAAAGGCGATTATCAATCCCAGCTTCATCAATCCACACGATTGTTTCAGGATCTATTTTCTCAAGCTGTTTTATAAATTCGGCCCGCTTGTCTTCGTTACGTTCTTTGTAAAGCGTCGTCTTTTTTTCGTGTAATGTTTAAACGTTTAAGCCATTTACTCACGTTTTGGAATCTCAACCCCAAAGCTTCGGCGATTTGTTTGAGCGTATGATCCGGATTTTGAGCGACGTAGTCTCTGAGTTTTTGCTCATCGACTTTACGCGGATAAGAAGTGCGTTTTTTCGGTTTAATATCCCCTTGTTTATGAAGACATATCCATCGATAGATCGTGGCTTCTCCAACGTTAAAAACCTTTGCAGCCTCCCGCTTACGGCCGCCGCTCGTAATGTAGGAGATGACCTTTTTCCGCAGGTCTTCCGAATATGCTTTTACCATTCCCTCCTTATACCTAAACTTTTCCTAAAAATCTATCTATTTATAGGGGAAGGACTATATAATACACGTTTCAGGCACCATTAGTCAAAGTTTTAAAGTAAAGCCAGTGGTTCGTGAATACGACCTTTTGAAGGCAAATTTTATCACATGGAAAAACACCTGTGGATTCAAGGATGAGGTGCAATGCCCTTATTGAATAAGAAGACAATAGCGCGATTCAGGTGGCTTGCCAATGACTCAAGTGGAGATTTTCCATTCAACACCTTCCTTGGCATGAGGTTATGTCCCAGCACAATTTGCTCCAGTTCCTCCTCAGGCATATTCAACAGATCGGTTTTGCGTGGGAGATCACGCCTAAATCTTCCATTCATATTTTCAATGCCTCCTTTCTGCCACGAAGAATAGACATCGCAAAAGTAGGTTGGAACTCCAAGCTGCTGTGTGATTTCCTTGTGTTTCGCAAATTCCATCCCATTGTCAAAAGTGACGGATTTTAAAAGGTTGTCAGGAAGACTTTTAAAGAAGCACAAGAGAGCAGCTATTGTCTCAGAGGCTGTTTTGCTTGCGAGCTTAATCGCAACAGTATAGCGTGTCACTCGTTCATGAACCACCAGCATGTGCTGTGAGTTTCCTCGAAAAGACATCAGGTCCGCTTCCCAGTGACCCACTTCTTTTCGAGCCTCCACGACCTCAGGCCTGTCATGAATAGAGGTGCGATCAGGTATACGCCCTCTATGGACTCTTTTCCGTCGCCCTCTACGCGCATGGCAGCAAGGAAGAAACTTATAAAGAAAGGCCATTGCATAATTAATAAAAATTCCAACTGAGGTCCTGAAAAGCTAATTTTTGAGTTTTTTAAATTGAGGGGGATGATATTTTTCTTCGTCTCTTTGTTCTTTTTTTGCTCAAATACTCACTTAACTCGCCTGATTTATCCATAAGCAACCTTATTTGTGGCCTTTAAGAGGTTAAAGGCTATGGCTTTTAGGGCCATTTGTCCTTGAACTTTGGGTGTTGTAAAATAGGATGCTCTCGTGAATTTGAATTTTCGTTTTAAGGTTCCAAATCCTTGTTCCACCCTATATCGAATCTTCGAAATCATCCGGTTAAATACTTTTTGCCAATGGGTTAAGGGCTTATTTCTTTTCGCTTTCTCCATCAACCCGTTCTTAATCCCCTTAGACCTCAGCAAGTCTTTGTTTCCTTGGGAAGCATACCCTTTGTCTCCATAAAGCCTCTTATCTCGACGCTTCTTCACAACCTCTTCCAACTCTCTCACTTCAGAGACATGCGCAGGCGTCACGTGAACCTGATCAATATATCCGTCCTCCTGGTCAATGACCATAAAGCCTTTGTACCCAAAATAGCTCCGTTTCCCCTTCTTAAGCCATGTGGCATCTGGATCTTTGGAAAGGGTTACCTGCTCTTCAACAGCATATTCCTTGTCTTCTTCACGATCAACAGCCATCCCCTCCATTTCTTTCCGAGGACGTGCCGCTGATTCGATAAGCGTCGCATCTATAATCGCTCCTTGGGATTCTTTCACTTTTAATCCCTTTTGTTCTAGTTGATAATTGATCATTGCAAGGAGGTATTCCCAAAGGTTTTGACTGATCAACAAGTTGCGAAATCGACAGAGCGTCGTATGATCAGGCACCTTTTCCAACCCCGTGATGACCATAAAGTCCAACCGAACCCTCAAGGCTTCTTCCAACCCCTCATCGCTTAAGCTATGCCAAGCCTGCAAAATCAACGCCTTCAGTAAATTGACTGGTACGTACCCATTGGGGCCATAGCCAGATCTTCCTAGTTTCCCCATATTTTGCTTTACACTCTCCCAGTCGATAAGGCTAAAAGCTTGGATAAGTTGACTGTTCTTTAAACGCTCTCTGGCTTCACGATTTAAAAAGGACATTTTCGATCACTCCTGCTTTTCGGACTTTCCTCAGTATATCCTTTCTCTCCTCATCCCTCAATTATGCAATGGTCTTTCCATTCAAGTTGATGGAGGATCTGAATTTATGGCGGAATTTGAGGAAGCCTGTGAAGAACTTGGAATTTCGCTGATTGTTCTGTCCCCCAAAAAGCCCACTTACAACGGCGGCGTTGAGCGGGGAAATCGAATATTCCGGGAGGAATTTTACAACCAAAACAACCTCCTGGCTGATTCCATAGCTTCTATGCGCTTTGAGCTCTCTCAAGCTGTCTCAAAGTATAATTCTTATCGGCCTCATCGGGCCGCGAAAGGCCTCACTCCTATGCACTATATTCACTCTCATATTCTCGAGGCCTCTTGAGTCTCATTTGATATGAACTCCTACACGTTTTTCTTCCACCTTGCGGAAGTTTCTCTTTTCTGGCATCTTGCCCGGGCTAAATAAAAAATGCCTCTCCTTGGGGAGGTCTCTTATTTTATAAAAACAAAGGATTAATCAATGTCACAGATCTATATGTACATCCTGATGTGCGCGGGCTTGGCGCTTTTGTATGCGCTTTATGCTGGCCGCAAGGTTTTCTCGGCACCTGCTGGAACAGAACGCATGCAAGAAATTGCAGCAGCCATTCAAGAAGGTGCGAATGCTTATTTAAATCGTCAATACACCACAATCGCCATGGTTGGTGTGGTTGTCGCCGCTTTCTTAGGCTGGGTTTTGGGTCTTCACTCTGCTATTGGATTTGCCTCAGGGGCGATCCTCTCAGGACTTGCCGGATACATTGGTATGAACGTGTCTGTCCGTGCGAACGTGAGGACAACGGAAGCCGCACGAAGTGGTTTGACACAAGCTTTGGATATTGCCTTTAAAGCCGGTGCCATCACAGGTCTTCTTGTGGTGGGCTTAGGACTGATGGGGCTAACGCTTTACTATATGTATTTGCGTGATCTGGGGATCAGTATCCGTGAAATTATGGTGGCATTAATCTCTTTGAGCTTTGGTGCCTCGTTGATTTCAATCTTCGCCCGTCTAGGGGGGGGTATTTTCACCAAAGGCGCGGACGTCGGTGCGGACCTTGTGGGTAAGATTGAAGCGGGAATTCCTGAAGATGATCCTCGCAACCCTGCCGTAATTGCCGATAACGTTGGTGACAACGTCGGTGATTGTGCGGGTATGGCAGCTGACCTTTTCGAGACTTATGTGGTGACAATTGTGGCGACCATGCAATTGGCCGCACTTTTCTTCACACATGCACAACAAGAAGTTATGATGGCTTATCCGTTGGCTATCGGTGGTGTTTGCATTATCGGATCTGTGATTGGAACGCTTTTCGTAAAATTGGGATCCACGAACAACATTATGGGAGCTCTTTACAAAGGTCTTTTTGCAGCAACAGTGATTTCTGCAGGTTTGATCATAGTGCTCACCCATGAGATGATTGGAATTCATTCCGTCATGACCGCTAATGGCGTGACCTTCACAGGAATGAACATTCTCTGGAGTGCTTTGACAGGGCTTATCGTGACTGGTCTTTTGGTCTGGATTACGGAGTACTATACTTCCACATCTTTCCGTCCTGTGAAAAGTGTAGCCGCAGCCTCTGAGACGGGTCATGCGACCAACATCATTCAAGGTTTGGCCGTCTCCATGGAATCAACAGCCCTTCCTGTGCTCGTTCTTTCCGGGGGTATTATTGTGGCCTTCATCAATGCCGGACTTTTCGGAATTGGTATTGCAGTGACGACTATGTTGGCTTTGGCCGGTGTGATTGTGGCACTTGATGCGTATGGCCCCGTAACTGACAACGCTGGCGGTATTGCTGAGATGTCAAATTTGCCCAAGGAAGTTCGTGTAGTTACAGACGCCCTTGACGCTGTTGGAAACACCACAAAAGCGGTGACAAAAGGCTATGCCATTGGATCTGCGGCTTTGGCAGCATTGGTTCTTTTTGCGGCTTACACGGAAGATCTTCAAAATTTCTTCCCGCAACTGCAACTTCGCTTTGAACTTCAAAATCCTTACGTCGTTGTGGGACTTTTTGTGGGAGGTCTTTTGCCGTACCTCTTTGGAGCTATGGGCATGATGGCCGTGGGTCGTGCAGGCGGTCAAGTTGTAGTCGAAGTGCGTCGTCAATTCCGCGAAATTAAAGGCATCATGGAAGGTACTGCCAAACCAGAATACGGTCGCGCTGTTGACCTTTTGACGAAAGTTGCCATTAAGGAAATGATTCTGCCTTCAATGCTTCCCGTTTTGGCGCCCGTGGTTCTCTATTTTGTGATCAACGCCATTGCGGGTCAATCTGAAGCCTTCATTTGCTTAGGCGCAATGCTTTTGGGAACCATCGTAACTGGCCTTTTCGTAGCTATTTCCATGACCTCCGGTGGAGGCGCTTGGGATAACGCCAAGAAATACATCGAAGATGGTCATCATGGTGGTAAAGGTTCAGAAGCTCACAAAGCGGCTGTAACAGGCGACACTGTTGGTGATCCTTACAAAGACACTGCAGGTCCTGCTGTAAACCCGATGATTAAAATCATCAACATCGTAGCGCTTCTTATTTTGGCGATGCTCGCCCACTAAGAAGTTGTGATCAATAAAAAAGCCCATGGGGGGGTATTTCCCATGGGCTTTTTTTATGGTTTGAGAACGGACAAGATTCATCTTGAACCGCAAATTGTGAAGCTTTATATGTTTGTTTTTAATCTGAATTTTTTACTTTGAAAAAATCAAAGCTTATCTTCTGTTGTCTCGGGAATGTCTTGGGGAGTTGGTGTCTTTTTCTTCTCCTCTACCTTTGTTTTTGAGTTTGAAGCACAGGGTAATCTGACATAATGAGCCATAAATTGGTTCCGACTTTCCCATCTTAAAATATCGTCAAATTCTTCGTCTGCCGATTTGACAAACTCTGAAAATGTTAAGTCCCCATTAGCGTTTTCAAGCTTTGCCCCTTGAAGAGTTTTTATGTTGATTCTGGACAATGATCCTTGGCCCTGAAATGCCCCATTCCCCGAAGGGCCATGGCTCACAAGAACGATCCCTATAAAATCATGCGCTTTGGCAGAAATAACGTCATTCCCAAGGGCTTCTTGTAAACGAAGGGCACCTTTCTTTTCAGCACACACAGTGTGGTCTTCTTGGTATTCGGTAAGGAATTTTTCTTCAGGAACGTAAGTCATATAATGGCCAAATCCATCCTTTGTCCATTTTTCTGAAATTCCCAAGGTTCGAAAAGGGATGAGACCTTGATAAAGTTTTTCTTTAAGACAATTTTCTTCTGCCAATCCAAATTGATCTAATTTTGCCTTGGGATTGGCCGGGCATGGTAAGTTTTTATGCTGGAGGTAATAACTAGCAAGTGCGTTCAAAATGTATTCTTGATTTTCCCGCGTTTTTAAAACGCTTGTTCTTTGATTCTGAAGTGTCAAAAGAGGTAACGTCATTCCAGAGACAAGACCCACAATAATGAGCACAATGGCCATCTCAAGGAGTGAAAAGCCATTACTAAGGTGCGTCATTTTTTCTCTAAATTTGGAAATACATAACACAAACGGGACCCTCGTTTTCGAGATTAAAAGAGCCATCGGGTTTGACACAATCGCCCGAAGATGCGTCTGATCCATCCATCACGCGAACTCTACCAGAATTCGCTTTTCCATCATCCATTTTTTGATCAAGAGTGAACGCTTGTGTGGGCGTTAAAAGGCCGCCATCCCCATGTTTTCCATTTTTATTTCCAAGGATAATCCAATGACCTTTCAGATTTTTTGGATTAGATTCAATAGTAAATCCACCGCCTACCGAAGAGGAAGGGGAGCCTTTTCCAAATTCGGCCGTCCTCTCTTTTGTATCAATCTTTTCATAAAAATGGGATTCTGCAAGATGCGACCATGCGGCAAAAGCTTCACTGCTTGTATCCAAACCATCACCACCAATTATGCCGTCTCCATTTCCATCTTTAAGATCAGATTGGATCAAAAGTGAGGCCTTTTTAAAATCCCCAGGAAGGGCTTCGAATTTATCCAAAAAGGAGCTCATGGCAACTTGAATTTCATGAACTTCAGAAATAACACGTTTCAAACGTGCATTTTCAATGAGGTCTCGGCCTTTTAAAACTCCGGCCACAATAATGCCAATAATTACGAGAACAACCGCAAGCTCCACAAGACTAAACCCATCCCGTAGCTTGAGACACTTTTCAGAAAGCGTTTCTTTTTTTGTCATAAATCCCTGTGTTTTTTTATTTTTAGTATACATAAACTGCGAATCATAGGAAATAGTCAAGTAGAACCACCTCAGAGCCAGGGCCACCTCATGAAAATTTTTGAGTGAGGATATTGGAAAGGATGTTGTCGTCCCAACCGGCCATTTTTCTAAGCCTTTTAATAGACTGACGCTTCATTTTATCTTTGGTAAGCTGTAAAAGATTTAAAGCCATATGTCGAATAATAGCCATAACTTGAGGGGCGTTTTCTTTCCTGATGCGAGATTGATCTTCTCCAAAAGACATGTCTAAAACCCAATGAAGATTATTTTCTATCTCCCAATGACTTCGAATAGCCCCCAGGACCTTCTGAGGAGTTTCTTGGAGAGAAGAGATATAATATCGTGTTTCGTAAGTGGTTTTATCTTTGGTTTCTCGTTTAGAATCAATACGAATGATACTATGAATTGAGCTCCAATGAGGATGCCGCTCTCGCAGCCAGGCCACATCATGTGTGACCCAACATTGCCTTGTCTCAAGGCGGCCATGACCTTTATCGTAATCCTTAAAAGAGCTGATATTGTTAATTGTTTTCAATTCGCTATCACTCAAGCAGGTTGTTACATCTTCGCAAAGAGTTCCCTGATTTCCTTTTAAAGAAAAAATATAGTTTCCCTCTTTCTGAATGATTTGATCGGCAATGTCATATTGACATCCCATTGCATCAATGGTGACTGTTGTTCCTCTCAGGTCTAACCATTCCAAAAGCTTAGGAATCGCTGTGATTTCATTGCTTTTTTCTGAGACTTTTTCCTGCGCTAACACCAATCTGGCTTCTGACGCATAAGCGCTAACCATATGTAACATATCAGTTCCCTCATCAAAGCTATGCCGTGATGATTTTCCATCGATAGCAATAACTTTCTTTTGCATTTGAGATTTAAGACTTTCGACCCAACTTCGAAACAGCTCTTGAAATTCCTTGGGATCTATTGCTCTAAAAAATCGACGATAGGTATCATCGCTGGGAATTCCGTTCTTGTAAGGTAAGAATTGACGAAGGTAGTCAATCTTTGCCTTTCCAAAGTCTTCAACATCCTGCCATCCTTCTGCTCCAGATATTACAGCGCACAGAGTGACAAGGCGTATTTCTGACATTGTGTAGTCTCGATTACGCTCAGACCTTGGATCTTCTATATCTTTAAAATGATCTAAAAAACTAATTTCAACTTCTATTCCCATTTCTACCTCCTGTTTTTTTGAGGTAGGCTCTCATTTTTTCTATCTCTTAGCTATTTTTTTTTCATGAGGTGGCCCTGGCCTGGGGGCTTGAATTTTTTTTATAATGTTATACAATATATAAATTGTTTTTTATATGTTTGGAGTGTAACGATGTTAAAAAAGAAATTACCCTTAGTTTTTATTTTTTTTGGGATATTGTGTTCCCCTGCGGTTCAGGCTATGTGTGATAGGGTTTCCAACAATAATAATGCTGTTCCCAAGTCAACGGGGATTGTGGCACTGCGGAAGAAGCAAGCAGAAGCCTGGAGTGTCGCTAAGAATTCTAACAACAATGCTGAACCCAAGCCAACAGGAACGGTTGCGCTGCTGAGAAAAAAATTAGAGAGCAGGTCGGATTCGACAGAAAAAGCACCTGACTCTACTTCTCCGCATAATTTTGTGAATATTCCTAACGAATTGATTTTGGAGATCGCTTTCAAGCTTGCAGAGAGTTCAAATGCGACGAAGAATATTCTCAACCTGGTCAGAACAGTAAAAAAATTTGAGACACTTAACTAAAGATAGATAACGTGATAAGATGGCTTATTTAAAGGGGGATAGGCCATGGAATGCAAGAAATGTAATTCAGTTCAGTATGTTAAGAATGGAATGGTCAGAGGGATCCAACGCTACCGCTGTAAAAGCTGCGGCTGCAACTTCACAAATACACCTAAGCGCGGAAAGCCAGAGGCCATGAAAGCCTTGGCAATCCTTTTATATACATTGGGAAATGCAAGCTTTGGAATGATCGGAAAGGTTCTTAAAGTCAGTAATGTCGCTGTTTTGAAGTGGATTCGAAAAGAGGCAAAATCATTGGAAAGGCCTGCCGTTCCATCTGACCTTAAGCTCGTTCAAATCGACGAGATGTGGCATTACGTGAATGGAAAAAAAACAAAATTTGGATCTGGAAAGCCTTTGACCCTGTGTCAGGGCGAGTTATCTCCTGGACTTTGGGTCGCCGTGATGATCGAACAGCCAAAAGCTTAATCGACGAAATCGGCACGAGGGATCTCACTTTCATCACGGACGATTGGGAGGGATTTCATCGTCTAATTCCTGAACATCAACTTTTTACTGGCAAGGATTTAACCTACCCAATCGAGCAGGATAACAGCAACACACGTCATTATCTCGCGCGCTTTCGAAGGCGCTCCAAGGTCACGTCTCGAAGCCATGAAATGGTAGATCTTTCCTTACTTCTTCTTTACCATCTCTCCAATCCTGAAGTCTTCAAAAAATATCTGGACTCTTTCTTATCTATCTTTAGTTAAGAGTCTCAAAAATTTAAACAACTTCTTTATGATAATGGGATGCTTTGGAAGAAAGTAATGGGTCCTGGGTTGGCTGATGTGGCCAGCGCATTGAATCAACCTTTAAGAACGTTTTGGATTGCAAATTGCAAGGATCCCATTTGGTGTGTCATTGAAGACAAGTTGGGAGAGAGCGACAGCAAAATTGAAGTGGATTTTACCTATGGTTGTCGGTCACCACTCAACTTTGATTTCATAGTTAGCGCTTTGGGCCAGTTTGATACCATCAAGAGTCAAAATGGAACCTTTCATTTGCTCACCAAGAAGGACTTTCAAGCGGCCACAGAAAAAAATCTGAAAAACCAAAACCACCGTAATGAAGCCATCTTTATTCATAAAATTAAAATCTCTAAAGTGATCCTGCCTTGGGGAGACGTTGAGTCCAAGAACATTCAAAAGTTTTATGGAAAAAAGGAGGAGGGAAAAGAAAAGTTTAAAGGCATTGAGGGCGACTACAAGTGCTATCAGAATAACAAAATTGTTCTCGAGAAAGCGGTAAGTTCTATTTCTAATGAGACTTTGTCTCTAGGTGGGACTGTTGTTGATCTAAACCAAATAACTTATCAAGATTATCTCTGAAATAGATCTGAAGAAATTGCAAAGAGCCGCTCCTTTGATGTTTTTATCAAGCAACGAACGTGTCCCGCTCTCGGATTCAAAAACTTCCATTCCGCCAAAATGACTATTTCTGTCCTTGAAAATATTCGCATGATTCAAAAAGGACAAATCAGAGGACAAACACGTTCACACTCTGCTTTTCACAATTTCGTCGACCTTATGGCGTAACCCTTCTAGAGGGGCTCGTTTTCTGCGTTCTCTGCGTATTCACCCAAGAGATGTGACAGAATCGAAAATCTCTCTTTATTTTTTGCTCATCAAGAAATTTAAAATTCTCCCCACAGTGTCTTTCATTTCCCGCCTGTCGATCACCATATCCACCATGCCATGATCCAGTTGGAATTGAGCACTTTGGAATCCTTCGGGAAGGGTACTGCGGATAGTTTCTTGTATGACGCGTGCCCCTGTAAATCCAATAACAGCACCAGGTTCAGCAATAGCAATATCACCGAGCATTGCAAAGGATGCAGAAACGCCCCCTGTTGTGGGGTTGGTTAAAATTGTCATATAGGGAAGACCTGAATCTTTGACCATCTCAACGGCAATCACGGAGCGGGGCATTTGCATAAGGGATAAAATTCCTTCCTGCATCCGTGCGCCACCAGAGGAGGGAATTGTAATATAAGCCGCTTTGGTTTGAACGGCACGTTCGGCAGCAAGAACCAAACCTTCGCCCACAGCCATCCCCATGGACCCCCCAATAAACCTAAAATCAAAGGCGGCAACTACAGCTTTTTGTCCCCCGATCGTTCCTTCGGCCACGATGATGGCATCTTTTTCGCCTGTGTCTGTGCGTGCGGTCTTAAGGCGATCTGGATATTTTTTAGAATCTTTAAATTTTAAAGGATCAAGCCACACATCGGGGAGAGGAATGCGTGTGTAATAGGCCTTATCAAAAAGAGCTTCCAATCTTTCTTTGACCGGAAATTTCATGTGGAAATTACAGTGTTTGCAAACGTATTGCTCGCTCACAAGGTCGCGATGAAAAATCATCTGCTCGCACGACGTGCATTTATCCCAGAGATTATCAGGAATCTCTTTTGTGCCGCGCATCAGCGCATTTAATTTTGGACGTACAAAATTCGTGAGCCAGTTCACAATAACCCCCTTGGGAAGGACTTGAAAAAGTCTCGGAGTTCTAGCAGAGATTAAGGCACTGTGGCAAGAAGAGGATTAACCTACTTCTGATTGAGGCGATCCTTAAGGCCTTTTCCTGCTTTAAAGAAAGGCACACTCTTGGCGGGGACTGTGACAGTTTCGCCTGTTCTTGGATTGCGTCCCATACGACCTTCGCGTTTTCTTACTGAAAAAGCCCCAAATCCTCGCAATTCGACACGACCACCTTTGGCCAAGGTTGTGGAGATCTCATCAAAAATGATATCGACAGCTTGTTCAACATCACGTTTTGTAAGAGAAGAAAATTTTTCAGATAATTTTTCAACTAAGTCAGATCGTGTCATGATAATTCCTCTGCATCATATTATTTACATAGACTATACTCAAATTTTACCCTCCTCACAAGGGCCATTCAATTTTTTATCACAGATACGATAATTGACCGAGTGAATGAGTACTTAAGCCCAGCTTAACCTCATTGTGCTGAAATGATTTTTCCTTTATTTTGAGGGAAATCATAAAACATGAAAAGCAACAGTGCTCTATTTCGCATTCCTTATCTTCACCCTCTTCATAACCTCACCCCTTCAGGCGAGTGGATTGGAGGGTGCGCATTTGGGAGTTCTATGGGCGTTACCTTTTGGGGGGCTTTTGCTGTCCTTAGCCTTGATGCCACTTCTTTTGAATCACATTTGGCATCATCATTATGGAAAAATTGCCTTTGGGTGGTCTTTGGGGGTGATTGTGCCCCTCTTGATTTTGTTAGGATGGGGAGAGACTTTAACGCTCATTCTTGAAGTGATCTTCCATGAATATCTGCCTTTTATTATTTTGGTGGGAGCCCTTTACATCATCAGTGGTGGGATTTTGGTAGATATTCGGGGGCAGGTTTCCGCATCTGCCAATACATTTTTGCTCGGGATTGGAACGATTTTGGCGGGATGGATTGGTACCACAGGCGCCTCCATGCTCATGATTCGACCTCTTTTAAAACTCAACAAAGATCGCCAAAACAAAACGCATCTTATGATTTTTCTCATTTTCCTTGTGGCCAACATTGGTGGATCGTTAACGCCATTGGGCGATCCCCCGCTTTTTTTAGGATTTCTTCAAGGTGTGGATTTTTTCTGGACATTGAAATTTTTGGCGCCCGAAACCTTTTTTATTTCAGCCGCTCTTTTAATCCTATTTTATATTTATGATCAAAAATTGCTATACCAAGAAGGTGTTTTAAAAACATCAGGAAAACTCAGTTTTCAAATTGAGGGATGGTCTAATTTTATGGCGCTTTTGGGGGTAATTTTTTTTGTGCTTTTAAGTGGTATTTGGGACCCACAAATCACCCTGAAATTTTCAGGTGTTGAGTTAGAGTTTCAAAATATTTCGCGCGATTTAGGACTCTTGATTTTAGGGCTTTTGTCTTATTTCCGAACCCCTCATAAAATTCATCATCACAATGAATTCTCCTGGGGGCCTTTACAGGAAATCGCCAAATTATTTTGGGGAATTTTTATTACCGTCATGCCTGTGATTGCCATTTTAAAAGCGGGGCAAGAGGGTGCGTTCTCTCCCCTTATTCAGATGACAGAAAATGGAGGGGCCCCAAGTTCCACCGTTTATTTCTGGCTCACGGGCTGGCTTTCTGCATTTTTAGATAACGCGCCTACGTATCTTGTATTTTTGAATATGGCCGGCGGCGATGTTTCATTTCTCATGACAGAAGGTCACCTCATCTTGGAAGCACTATCCTTAGGCGCCGTTTTTATGGGAGCTATGAGCTATATTGGAAATGCTCCTAATTTTATGGTCAAATCCATTGCCGAAGAAAACGGAATCCCCATGCCCACCTTTTTTGGCTATATGAAGTGGTCATGTGGAATTTTGTTACCCTTATTTTTGATTTTGACGTTTTTTCATTTCTGAAGCGAAAATCATTCACCTTTGCCATTACCCGTAGTGTGGATTCAAGGATGAGGTGCAATGCCCTTATTGAATAAGAAGACAATAGCGCGATTCAGGTGGCTTGCCAATGACTCAAGTGGAGATTTTCCATTCAACACCTTCCTTGGCATGAGGTTATGTCCCAGCACAATTTGCTCCAGTTCCTCCTCAGGCATATTCAACAGATCGGTTTTGCGTGGGAGATCACGCCTAAATCTTCCATTCATATTTTCAATGCCTCCTTTCTGCCACGAAGAATAGACATCGCAAAAGTAGGTTGGAACTCCAAGCTGCTGTGTGATTTCCTTGTGTTTCGCAAATTCCATCCCATTGTCAAAAGTGACGGATTTTAAAAGGTTGTCAGGAAGACTTTTAAAGAAGCACAAGAGAGCAGCTATTGTCTCAGAGGCTGTTTTGCTTGCGAGCTTAATCGCAACAGTATAGCGTGTCACTCGTTCATGAACCACCAGCATGTGCTGTGAGTTTCCTCGAAAAGACATCAGGTCCGCTTCCCAGTGACCCACTTCTTTTCGAGCCTCCACGACCTCAGGCCTGTCATGAATAGAGGTGCGATCAGGTATACGCCCTCTATGGACTCTTTTCCGTCGCCCTCTACGCGCATGGCAGCAAGGAAGAAACTTATAAAGCTTCTCCTTCTTCTTAGCAGGCTGGTAGAGCCACTGATAAATGCTTTCATGACTGATATAGGAAATCTCTTCCAATTCGCCATAAGTCTTCAAGCGCAGCGCAATAAGCTCTGGAGTAAAGCCCTCATGGAACCGTTCCAGGATATAAGCTTTTAAGCTTGCATCTCTGTCAATGCGCTGTGGCTTCTTACGACGGGACAAATAGCGTCTCCTAGCCGTATCAGGTCTGTATGCATCTTTGTTAGAGTTTCTGCGGATCTCACGCGAGATAGTGGACTTATTTCGTCCAAGACGGCGGGCCATTTCCCCAATGGATATCCCATTATCATGATAATGGGATATCAGAGTTCTTTCTACTTGGCTCAAATGCTTATATTTTTTCATCACAACGTCTCCTTTTGATCAATGCTAATTAGCATACAAGACGTTGCACCTCATCCTTGAATCAAATTAATTTTATGCTGAAAATTTGATAGTATAATTGCAAGAAATGAGGATCAACGGATCGAAAGCTTGCAATATGAAACCGTCAAAAACAGATACATCTCAAACTGAACTTTTTAGAGAACGCCTGTCCAATCAGTTAAACCCGCAAGAGCCATTGTTTATTCTCGCGGGGCAAATCAACTGGTCATTATTTGAAGAATCCTTTGGCGCAGAATTTACAGATGGTCCTGGCCAACCTCCCAAGCCCATTCGATTAATGTTAGGGCTCATGATGTTGCAACACATGAATGCTTTGTCGGATGAAGAGGTTGTGAAGCAGTGGGTTCAGAGCCCTTACTGGCAATACTTTTGTGGCTTTGATTATTTTCAGTGGAAGATACCTGCCGATGGGAGCTCCATGACAAGGTGGAGAAAACGCATTGGGAAAGAAGGTTTAGAAAAGATTTTATAGTCCTTCCCCTATAAATAGATAGATTTTTAGGAAAAGTTTAGGTGTAAGGAGGGTATGGCAAAAGCATATTCGGAAGACCTGCGGAAAAAGGTCATCTCCTACATTACGAGCGGCGGCCGTAAGCGGGAGGCTGCAAAGGTTTTTAACGTTGGAGAAGCCACGATCTATCGATGGATATGTCTTCATAAACAAGGGGATATTAAACCGAAAAAACGCACTTCTTATTACACCGGCAATAAAACAGGAGACATGAGGAGATTAATGTGATAAGTAGAAGGTATGAAATTAGGAGATGCACGAAAGTTAACGCAAGACGCCCAAGAAAGCCTTCGATTGAGGGCGATTAAGGGAGTTGTTGAAGGCGGGAAGACGCATGCGGAAGTGGGGCATTTATTGGGAGTAGCGCGAGGCACTGTCAGCCGATGGGTTTCGAGCTATCGAAGAAGGGGCCAGGCGGCGCTATTGAAGAAAAAACGAGGGCGCCGGGCTGAAGACATGGTGCGCTTGAAGCCCCACCAGTGCGCCAGCCTCGTCAAAATGATCACCGATCGTTGTCCCGACCAGCTAAAACTGCCCTTTATGCTCTGGACGCGAGAGGCTGTGGGAGAGTTGATCGAACGCACTTTTGGCATCCGACTCTCGATTCGCTCCGTGGGGAACTATCTGAAACGTTGGGGATTTACGCCCCAAAAGCCGGTGCGTCGGGCTTATGAACGTCGCGAAAAAGAAGTTCAGGCTTGGCTTAAAGAGGTTTATCCGGCGATTGCCAAGCGGGCGCGCCTTGAAAATGCCGAGATTCATTGGGGAGATGAGGCGGGCTTTCGTTCCGATCATCAGACGGGCACAACTTATAGCCCCAAGGGTCAGACGCCTGTGATTTCAGGAACGGGAAAACGATTTCGAATCAATATGATCTCGAGCGTCACGAATCAGGGCACGTTGCGGTTTATGCTTTTTGAGGAGAATTTTACGCGAGAGGTTTTTCTTAATTTTCTCAAAAGGTTAATCAAGTCTTCCAAGAAAAAAGTGTTTCTCATTGTGGACAATCACAAAGTACACCACGCCAAAGTGGTCGGTGAATTTTTGAAGGAAAACAAAGAAAAAATTGAGGTATTTTTTCTGCCCGCTTACAGCCCAGATTTGAATCCAGATGAGCTTTTGAATCAAGACGTGAAAAGCAATGCTGTCGGACTCAAACATGCCAAGTCATTGCAGGAACTCAAAACCAACATCACAAAATATCTTTTTGGCACCCAAAATTGCCCCGAAATCGTTCGCTCCTATTTCCTCAAAAAAGAAGTTACCTACGCCGCCTAACGTCATCTATTTTATTGCCGGAGTAATATCTCATGAGGACACCCTCTCTCCTCTCTCTTTTGTAGGTCGGAGGTGAATTTTGATTATCTCAAAATACTTGCTTGAGTTTTTAATAAATTGTAATTATATAATAATAGAATTTTAATTTAATATGGGTTTTTTATGTTGTTGAGTTTTAATATGAAGAAATTTTCTGCCTTTTTGTTGTGTGCGTCTTGTTTGTCAGCAGAGTCCTTCGCAATGATGGAGCCGTTGGAAGAAAAACAAATCGTATCGTCTCGTCAAAGTTCTGAGAAAGAGGAAGCGAGTGAAAAGGAAACACCCTCCCCTCAAACTCTAGTTTCTCAATTCGCACAACGTGCTCAGCTGAGTGTGAGACTTTTCAAAGAAAATGGTATTCCTATCAATTTTGAATCTTTCATAAAGGCGTGCCCAAAAATTGATGAAAATATGCCAGATGAGGATGTTTTTCAAATCTTAGGAAATATAATACACGTTTCAGGCACCATTAGTCAAAGTTTTAAAGTAAAGCCAGTGGTTCGTGAATACGACCTTTTGAAGGCAAATTTTATCACATGGAAAAACACCCTTAGTTTTTTAAAAAATAAAAACTCTCAATTTTCAAAGAAAGGAGTGAAAGATTTAGCTCAAGACGTATTTCAATTTGAAACCAAGTTCTTTGATTTTTATCAAAAATATGGTGATATTAAATTTGTGACTCCTGAAGAATATGTCATTAAAATGCAACTTTTAGCAGATCAAATGAACGAGATCGGATCTCAAGCGTTCTCCAGTTTTAAGAAGAGAGAACTTTTTTCCTCCTCAGCCCCAACCTCAGAGCAAATCAAAGCTATTGAATTGCTCGCTGGATTCTACTGTATTCAAGGTCGTTATTTGCGCAATGTATGGAGCTCCGTATTAAGTCAATCTAATCCGCTTCTTAAACCTCAACAGATAGTAGCATGTTTAAGAAAAAATATAGAATCTCTTGAACGCTCTTCAGAACTTTATGAGATTGTTTTTGGGATGAATCATGATAATGAGACTGAAGAAGCCAATGCGGACATAACGGTTAATATACTCACCGTATTTGGACAATTAGATGTTTATTGCACAACTCATAACATCACTCACCCATTTACACCTCAGAATAAAAAAATAAAAAAACAGTCTTTAAAAAATAAAATTAAATTATTTAAACAAAAAAAAGATCGTATTCGTTTTCTAAATGAGCAATTTGAAAAAATGAAAATGATGACGTCTAATCATACTTCTGAGAAAAATAAATTAGAGGCAAAAAAGGATGTGCTTCAACATCTTCAAAACACAAATGATAATACTTCAAGTCTTGAGGCTCCTGCCTCTTTAAAATTAGCTTACCATTATGTCCCTAAAATTGATGACACTGCTAAAAGTATAGAAGATGTTCTCAATTCCACTACGATGATTTTATTTTATGCTGGAGAATATGATAAAGCACTCGTGCGTTTTAAACTCTATGAAGAGGAAATGAAGGAACAATTGGAACCTGATGCCTTAATTTTCAGGGCATTTCTCAAGTCTTTTACAGGTGATAGCTCTGAAATTATTGCACTGCATAATGATCTTAAACAAAAGAGAAAAGCAGCAAACGCACGTCAACGACAAAAAATGATCTCTACCATCAAAGATCGAATAGAAAGCTCAAAAGACGATGTCAATCCCGACACGGAGATAAAGGTACCTCGTCGGATTTTGCCTGCAAAAACAACATCTGTGATCTCAAACAATAACAACTTATTATTGGAAGATTCAGCGCCTTCCTACAAAGAAAGCAAAGATAAAAAGAAAAAACGCCATGAAGAAAAATTAAAGGAAAAAGAGGAAAATAGCTCAAGTGATGATGAAACGTCATTACAGGTAGATACAGCTCAAAAATTCTTAAAGAAAGAAGAGTCCTTTCCAAAAATCCAACCGCAATTTTATCTCACAAGCACGGCTTGGCGCGTTCATTTGTCCATAGAGTCCAGTGAATGGAAATTTACCAAAGACGAACTGAAAACGTATTTTGAGGCTTTGGGATGTCGTGTCAAAGAAAGTCGCGGAAAAGGGGGACATCAAGGTGCAGAACTTCCCACGCGATTGGTGATTAAAGATGCCACTGATACTGTTCTTTTCATCATTCCCATCGGCGGTTTTTTTACGCTGCCTGCTTGGGATCAAGCTTTCGTGCCGTTTTATTTGCGCAAGGAAATCTCAAATGTGCGCGCAAAATTTGGCGCTTTTGGAGGGAATGTTCATGAAGGCCAACGCCCCATCGAAGATAAACAAAAGATATTTGCGGAACACGAATAGAGAGACTTCTCTATTTGTTGCGTATTTTTCGCCAAGCTTGATGATTTTTTTGATGGGCCTGTAAGGTTTCTGAAAAGTGATGCCCACCCGTGCCGTCGGCCACAAAATAAAGGTAGGCCACAGGCGCTGGATTAAGAGCTGCTTTTAAGGCGGCAATGCCGGGATTGGCAATAGCGCCGGGAGGAAGACCTTTATTAACATAGGTGTTGAGGGGATGCTCGACTTTGAGATCGGCACGGCTGAGCTCTCGGTCCAACTTTCCCGTCCCATTAGAAATCGCATAAACAACCGTCGGATCACATTGCAACGGCATCCCTAACTTTAGGCGATTGTAAAAAACAGCGGACACAAGGGGACGTTCAGGTGCTAGAGCCGTTTCTTTTTCAATGAGGGCTGCAAGGCTAATCATTTCCTCACGGGATTGAAGAAGAAGGCCGGGATTGCGATTTTCCCAGAGTTGAGTCGTTAATCGTGTCATTTCTGTCTGCATTTTTTGAATGAGTGAGCCCCGTGCTTCCCCTTTTTTATAGGCATAGGTAGAGGGAAAAAGTGAGCCTTCATTGGGAACTTCTGAAATTTCCCCCTCAAGTTTGGGAAGGGTTTTCAGCCTTTCCACAATCTCATAACTCGTAAGGCCTTCTGGCATAGTGATTTGATAAACAACGACTTCACCTCTGGTGATTTTTTTGACCGCATCCAAAAAAGAAGCGTTTTTTGAAATCTCATATTCGCCGGCTTGAAGGGACCTCAAGTTTCCAAAAAGGGTGCCTCCCAAAAGACAGACCCAAGGGTGGGGTGTAATTTGAGCCTCACTTAAAATCTCACAGGTCTTTTGAGCTGAGGTTCCTTTGGGAATCTCGAGAATCTCATCTTGGGTCCGGCGACCCTCAAAATTCACACTGTAATACAAAGAAGCTATGCCTATTGACAAGAGTATGAGCCCTGCAGACACCATAAAAATTAGGTAGGGCTTCATTCGTGCAAAGAGGTTTGACGTTATTGGAACGCTCCCATCACAAGAGAAACATTTGTTCCTCCAAATCCAAAGGAATTGGAAAGAGCATATTTGAATTTACGCTCTTTGGCTTTGTGGGGCACAAGATCCATATCTTCCGTACCCTCAGAGGGATTATCAAGGTTTAATGTGGGGGGGATTATCCCATTATTCATCGCTAAGATGGTGAAAATCGCCTCAACGCCGCCTGCAGCCCCCAAAAGGTGACCAATCGAAGATTTTGTGGAGGACATACTGACATCCCCTGAAGAGTTGCCCAAAAGGCGCTTGACGGCCCCAAGCTCAATCATATCTCCCAAAGGTGTCGATGTTCCATGGGCATTGATATAGCCTAAATCAGAGGGGGAAATTCCTGCGCGTTTTAACGCATTGCGCATCGCACGGAATCCGCCGTTTCCATCTTCCGCAGGAGCGGTAATGTGATAGGCGTCTCCGGATAATCCATAACCAATAACTTCGGCATAAATTTTAGCGCCGCGCTTTTTCGCGTGCTCAAGTTCCTCCAAGACCACAACACCGGAACCTTCACCAATTACAAATCCATCACGGTCGCGATCCCAAGGGCGCGACGCCCGTGTGGGCTCATCATTGAAGTTTGTTGAAAGGGCACGCATAGAGGCGAATCCTGCGACACCGAGTTCGCATACAGCGCCTTCAGCGCCGCCCGCAACCATCACATCCGCATCTCCCATTTGAATGAGACGTGCGGCATCCCCAATGGCATGACCACCTGTGGAGCACGCAGTCACCACAGAGTGGTTCGGCCCTTTAAATCCATGGCGAATGGAGACGTGACCTGAGACTAAGTTGATTAGGGAAGATGTGATAAAGAACGGACTGATTTTCCGCGGTCCACGCTCTTTTAAGATTTGTGCTGCCTCGCAAATAGTAGGAAGTCCTCCGATGCCAGATCCGATCATGACACCTGTCATCTCACGTTCTTCATCGGTTTGTGGCGCCCATCCTGAATCTTTAATGGCTTCATCGGCGGCTTTTAAACCAAAGAGAATGAACTTATCCATTTTCTTTTGATCTTTGTGCGGAACAACTTCATCCATATTAAATTCAAGAGGTCCAGATCCTAAGGCTATTTCCCCGGCCACTTTGGAGGTAATTTCGTCTGTCGGGAAATATTCAATGTGGCGTACGCCCGATTCAGCATTGATCAGACGTCGCCATGAAGTTTGAACATCTGGTCCTAAAGGCGTCACAAGGCCTAAGCCGGTAACAACAACGCGCCGCATATGCAATTTCCCTTCAGATAAAATAAAATAAGCTTAGGCTACGCTCTTCGTTGCATTTTGTTGAACGTAATCAATAGCATTTTTAACAGTCAGAATTTTTTCTGCAGCATCATCAGGAATTTCACAACCGAATTCCTCTTCAAATGCCATAACGAGTTCAACTGTGTCGAGACTGTCAGCGCCAAGATCATCAATGAAGCTGGCAGTATCTGTGACTTTTTCTTCGTCAACGCCCAAATGGTCTACAACAATTTTCTTAACGCGTGCTGCTACATCGCTCATTTCATATTCCTCTTCAATTTCGTTTCATAAAATTTCTATAACGTAAGAACTAGCTTGTCTCAATTCTTAGCACAATTGAGGGTGCTATCATACTCTTTCTCGATTGACTAGCCAAGACTGAGAAAAAAATCAAGAAAATCTTTATACCATTACCATTCCGCCATTGATATGAAGGGTTTGACCAGTAACATATTGTGCCTCATGGGAAGCGAGATACACGACACCCGCGGCAATATCTTCAGGAGATCCCATCTCACCTTTGGGAATTTCACACAAAATTTTGCCTTTGACCTTATCATCCAAAACTTCCGTCATTGGAGTTCCTATAAAACCTGGTGCCAAACAATTGACCGTTATGCCACGAGTGGCGACTTCTTGAGCTAATGATTTTGAAAATCCAATGAGACCTGCTTTTGAAGCGGCGTAGTTGGCTTGTCCTGGATTTCCGGTCACGCCTACGATTGAGGTAATATTAATAATACGTCCCCACCGTTGCTTCATCATCAGGCGAATAGCCTCCCGCGAAAGACGGAATGCGGAGGTTAAATTAACTTCGATAACTTTGAGCCAATCTTCATCTTTCATGCGCATCATGAGACCGTCTCGAGTCAGTCCCGCATTATTGACGAGAATGTCCACACCCCCCACTTCTGTTTCAATTTTTGAAATCAATTCCGCCGTAGACGCCGGGTCGGAAAGGTCGCAAGGCATAACTGTTGTATGACCACCCAGCTCTTTGGCCAAAGTTTCAAGGGCGTCTTTTCGCGTGCCTGAAAGAATGATATGGGCACCTTGGGTATGAAGTGCTTTTGCAATCGCACCGCCAATGCCGCCTGACGCTCCTGTAACGAGCGCTTTTTTACCATCGAGTCTAAACATAAATTAAAACATCCCTTCTAAATCTTCCGGTGAGTTAATAGCTGCCGAAATCACATCTTTATCGATACGTTTTGTCAAGCCTGTCAGGACCTGCCCTGCACCAATTTCAATAATTTGAGTGACCCCCAAAGACGCCATTTTTTGAACACTTTCTCTCCACCTTACCATACCGGTGACTTGCTCAACCAAAAGCTCACGAATTGTCTCAGGATCTTCACAAGGTGTAGCCCTCACGTTGGTGATAACTGGAACAAGAGGCTTTTGAATTGTCACGTCTTGAAGGGCGGCTTTCATGCGGTCTGCAGCTGGCTGCATTAAAGGACAATGAAAGGGTGCACTTACGTTTAAAAGAATGCTGCGTTTGGCGCCCAATTCTTTGGCGAGGTCAATGGAGCGTTCAACGGCTTCTTTGTTTCCACTAATGACGATTTGTCCAGGGCAATTGTCATTGGCCACAACACATACCTGATTCAAGGCCGCTTGGGACGCCAGGCTATGAACATCTGTAATCTCTAATCCTAAAATAGCCGCCATAGCGCCTTGCCCTACAGGCACAGCCTTTTGCATGGATTGTCCGCGAATTTTAAGAAGGCGAGCCGTGTCACCAATGGAAAGCGCTTTTGCAGCAGCTAAAGCTGAGTATTCTCCCAAGGAATGACCTGCAACATACTGGACCGCATTGGCAAGGCTCACGCCGGCATCTTTTTCAAGGGCCGCCATCATGGCAAGGCTCACGGACATCAAAGCAGGTTGGGCATTTTCAGTTAAGACTAAATCTGATTCCGGTCCTTCAAAAATGATTGTACTGAGTTTTTGGCCTAAAGCCTCATCGACTTCCTCAAAGACCTGACGGGAGGAGGCAAATGTGTCATAAAAAATCTTGCCCATACCGATAGCCTGAGATCCTTGACCTGGAAAAACGAAAGCTTTCACAAGGTTTCCTTTCATTCAAAAACAATAAGTCCCGGCCTTATAGCACATTCCAAAAGGGGCGGAAAAGCATTCTTTTGAGACGAGCAATTATAAAACTTGCAAGAATCAAGAAGCTCTTTTATACACTCTTTTGTATTTAAGTTAAGGGCGTATAGCTCAGCGGTAGAGCACTACGTTGACATCGTAGAGGTCACAGGTTCGATCCCCGTTGCGCCCACCATTTTTCTTTTTAGAATTGTCGAAATTGTCAATTGTGATATCCTCTATATGTAATTAAAAAACAGGGGGTGCTTTCATGACTTTCACAAAAATACTTTTTTCCATATCATTGCTGACATTTTCACTTTCGGCGAACGGTCCTCAAGGTGTCCTCTCCAAAGATATTGAGAAAAAAACGGAAGGCATCCTTGAAAACATTGTAACGGATAATGGTAAATACGCCAGAAAAACACCTAAATGACAATTTCAAGCTTATAAAGATTCTCAACATCCACGCGCCACGATGATTCTGTGCTCTGATTCCCGCGTCCAAATGGAGAGTTTTGATTTCACGCCAGAGAATGACATTTTTACCGTACGTAACATCGGCAATCAAATTGCCACTACACCAGGTTCCGTCGAATACGGAATCAATCATCTGAACACCCCTGTGCTTTTTATCGTGGGACACTCAGGATGTGGTGCGGTTAATGCGGCTTATGGTGATTATTCCAAGGAATCTCCAGATATTCAAAAAGAATTAAATACAATCCAAATTAAGTCTGCTCCTGATGTGAAAGCTGCAATTCTTTTAAACATCAATAATCAAGTTGACGCTGCCCTGAAGAAATTTGATGATAAAATTAAATCTGAACGGCTGACTGTTGTCGGTGGGGTCTATGATTTTCGGGATGATTATGAGCGTGGTGATGGGCGCTTTATCATTACCAATTTGAATGGCGAAACAGATCCTCAAAAAATTGAAGCCTCACCCCTCTTCAAAAAGATTAAGGAAGCTCATATTGGAGTTGCTTCGGTGCACAAGCAGGAAAAACAGAAGACGAATTAACCTAAATCTAGATTTACCCCTACCAAAAAATCGTGAAAAGTGCTGTCCGAGTTCAGATAGAAGTGAGACAAAATTGGGAGGGATGGAGATGAGCTGAGCGCGCCCTCAAATTGCGCTGTAGCGAGGCTCATCTCCATCGCCACACCCAAACCAGGCCTCAAGAATAGGAGAATGTAAAAAACCTATTGATGGAGGACTGGATGAGGATCCACGGACTACATAAAAATATGCATAGGCTTTATGCATATGCGCGTACACAAGACTATTTGGACGTCTATCGCAAACGGTATGAAGACGGCGTGAGGCGCTGGGAAAAGTTGAAAGCTAAAAACGTTTCCGATGCGATATGCCAAGAAATTTGCGATATATCTCGCGCAACTTATTATAGTCATTCCCCTATAAATAGATAGATTTTTAGGAAAAGTTTAGGTATAAGGAGGGAATGGTAAAAGCATATTCGGAAGACCTGCGGAAAAAGGTCATCTCCTACATTACGAGCGGCGGCCGTAAGCGGGAGGCTGCAAAGGTTTTTAACGTTGGAGAAGCCACGATCTATCGATGGATATGTCTTCATAAACAAGGGGATATTAAACCGAAAAAACGCACTTCTTATCCGCGTAAAGTCGATGAGCAAAAACTCAGAGACTACGTCGCTCAAAATCCGGATCATACGCTCAAACAAATCGCCGAAGCTTTGGGGTTGAGATTCCAAAACGTGAGTAAATGGCTTAAACGTTTAAACATTACACGAAAAAAAGACGACGCTTTACAAAGAACGTAACGAAGACAAGCGGGCCGAATTTATAAAACAGCTTGAGAAAATAGATCCTGAAACAATCGTGTGGATTGATGAAGCTGGGATTGATAATCGCCTTTATCGAGAGCATGCCTGGGCGCCGCGCGGACAAAAGGTTTACGCGGAGATCCCGGGCCAAAAAAGAGAGCATGTCAGTATCATTGGCGGTCTCATGAAGGGTGCGTTCGTGGCGCCTTTCACCTTTCAAGGTGGATGTCATGCAGATCTTTTTAATGCTTGGCTTGAGGAGGTTTTATTGCCGGGTTTATCAAAAAATACCACCCTGATTATGGACAATGCCGCCTTTCATAAATCGCCAAAAACGAAAGATTTGATTGAGAAATTTCGCTGCCATCTCCTCTTTCTCCCAACTGACTCTCCTGACCTCAATCCTATCGAACATTGGTGGCACAAAATCAAATCCATCCTCCGCCCCCTCGTCCAGCAAAACCCAGAAAACCTTCATCAACTCCTTGATAAACTCCTCAGCCAATGTCTATCCATATAATGGAGAAGTACTATAGCGCTGGCGATAGACGTCCAAACAATCTTGTGTACGCGCATATGCATAAAGCCTATGCATATTTTTATGTAATCCTTTGATTTGCATTGAGCCCTCCAGTCATAGGGTGTTAGCCGTCCTATTCTTGAGGCCTGGTTTGGGTGTGGCAATGGAGATAAGCTTTGCTAAAGCGCAATTTGGGGGCGCGCTCAGCTCATCTCCATTCCTCCCAATTTTGTCTCACCTCTATCTGAACTCGGACAGCGGAGTAATATTAATTTCTTCTTGAAATAATGATATTAAATTGATATTTGTAAATTAAATTTTAATCTATTTGTGGTGAAATTATGAATAAGTTTATTTTTTCAATGTTTATTTCCTTCTCGATCTTTTTTAATAACTCAGTTCAATGTTCAAAAGAGGACAAGGATGAATTTGAAAATAGCGTTCGCATTATAAAGGAAAAAAGCGACAAGTACAAAAATAATGATTTTAAACATAATGAAGATTATAATCTCATAAAGTTAAGTTATATTTTCAATCTTTTGGATGAAAAATTTAATTTTTGTTTAGGATTGGTGCGGTGGGAAAAACTAGAAGAAGGTTGGGGCAACTCATATATTAATACTTTATTTTATGAGTATGTTAGAAATATCTATCTTATAAAAGCGTTAGAAGTTATTAAAAAATCTGAATTCCAATCAGATATTGATGATGTGCTAACCGCCACATCTGTATTTACCAACATCTTGGATCGTTATAAATTTTTACTTCATGATTTTTTAGAGATAAGAGAAACAGGAGAGTATGAGCTCGTAAATGGAGGAGGGCAAGAAAGTGCAACGCACAACAATAAAAGAAATAAAAACAATTTAATACCAGTTTTTAGAGTGAGCCTGAACTTTTATCCAGAACACTATGAAATAAGAAGAAAAGCAATTTCTTTATTGAAAAAAAATGAATACAGCATTTATATGTTAAATTTTTGGTTAAAAAGTGAGAAGGATGAAGATATAAATTTGAGAATAAAAAAAATTATAAAAGAAAGAGAGACTCGCGTCGAATATTTAAATAAAAATTTTATAAAATCAAAAGCAGATTTATCTTTTGATAAAATCAGGATGATCCGAGAATTTGACCTATTCAAAAAAAACTTGAATATAGATCTTCCCCTGCGATTGCCGCTCCTGACACAGCTGTATGATGACGATATGAGGGTGTTTCAAAAAATAGAGAAAATAATTTTAAAAAATGTCCTTTCAGCTCTTGAGCTTCCTATGGAAGAAGAAAAAAACGTATCTCATTCGAAAGCTATATGTAAAACTGATCATAAAAAAAGTAAAAATTCCAATAAAAATAAAAAAAAGAAAACATCTAATACGTCTAAAATTTTGACGTCTACCCAAGATGAAAAAAAATCTTCAGACGAAACGGTGGAATCAGTAATGATGGAGAAAAGATTTGGAGAGATAACCTTTTCAGATGTAAAAAAAGAACAGACACACCCTCTTGATGAAAATATCAATCCGGTTAAAAATGAATCTAAATCATTAGAAAATGAATTAAGTAATCAAATTTTTAAGTTTGATTCCAATGTTAATAATGATGAAGAAGAGTCTGATCCTATCAAAGATATTAATAATTGGCTTCAACAAATTATAGATCAAGCTGCCAATGTCAATGGAGCAGAGATGTTTACAATCTCAAGTAAGTCAAAAAATCTTATGAGAGTTTTAAAAAAGAGTCCAAATTTACTTGAGCAAATTCAAGATGCTACTTCAAAACTTGCCGTTCAATTATCATTAAAGAAAAATACTTCTACTCTAGTAAAACAGCTGCTCATTCCTGAACGATATATAAACGGTTATGAATACTTTATGGAAACTGAAATGACATTTATTAAAAACATACGTTTTAGTAAGGTGACTCCGTTATTAACAGGCTTGGGAATTAAAATAGATCGTAGTCGAAAAGGATCCCGTATACACTTGAGTTTTAAAACGAGTAATAAAAATATTGAAACAAGTCTCCATCTTCACGATCCTTACGATGGAGAAGTTGACGGCGGACGTATTTCGTCTTTACGCAAATTCCTTTTAGATTGTGGATTTGTGATGGAATTGAAATCGAATTGATCGAAGTATAACTTCTCAGTTATATTGATAGAGATTGACTGAGGAGTTTATCAAGGAGTTGATGAAGGTTTTCTGGATTTTGTCGGACGATGGGGCGGAGGATGGATTTGATTTTTCCTAAAAATCTATCTATTTAGAGGAGAAGTGCTATAGTCTCCCGATGTTGGCATTGAGTTTTTGGATTTCATTGTCATAAATCGTGTGTGAAGGTTTATGAGGACGCTCGAATAACTCAGCCCCTTACTCCAAAAGAAGGCGTTTCCATCTGTGAATTTAAGCCGGAGGAACCTCATACCGTGAGGCAAGTTCCCCGATGGTCATATCGCCCTTCAAAGCTTCGATCGCTGTTTTCACCTTTAACGACGCACTGACATTTTTCTTCATTTTCTCTTCTTTTTTCATTGAGTCCAACTTTATCAAATTTTCTCGAAAAAATGCTCCACTTCTTGAGGACATTACACTCTTCAAACTTAAAGTTCGGAGGTAGACACAAACTTTGCCCCCTCACACTTGAATGTCGACCTCATGATCTTCCGGCGTGATTTCGCCTTCAAGGGACTGCCTTTTGGGATTGTGACGCCTTAAAGATTTATTTTTCTCGGCTTGTGTCAAGGCACGCCTTTGCATCTCTGTTTTTCCAACGGCCACCACATCTTGAGGAAGACTTTGGGCGTTTTGCGACAATAAATGGGTGTTTTTCGCTGTCTCCGCTGAGGAGAGGAAAGTTGCAATTTTTTGAAGAATGGGCAAATGAGGAACCCGCATTTCGTCCCCTTTTTCTGTGACCTTCACTACATGACTACAGGAAAATTTATCCTCTTGCAAATCGGATGCTTTTTTGTTTAGACTTCCCTTGTTGATAATCCCACCACAAGGCCTCCACTGATTTCATATGTGAACTCAGGCTCTTTTTCTTAAATTCAATTACGGAAATTTAAAATGACTCAAAAATCTAACGCGATTCCGCTGAAGACGTGGCTTGTCTTGATAGCCGCAGGAATCTTAGTACTTTTAATGAATATTGATTACACGGCCGTGAATCTCACATTGGTTCCAATTTCGTTAGAGCTCAATGAAGATCTTAATAACCTGCAGTGGCTTTTGAGCGGTTACGTTCTCATCTGGGCCGCATTTGTTATTCCAGCGGGACGTATGGCCGATATTTACGGCAAACGCAACACCTTGATTGGAGGCCTCCTCCTTTTTATGTTGGGATCTTGCTTGACGGGACTTGGTCAAAATCTAGAGACACTAATTTTAGGGCGTGTGATTCAAGGCTTTGGCGCAGCCATTTTCACGGCTCCTTGCTGGGCTCTGATTTTCACAAGCGCACCTCCTGAAAAGCAAGGTTTTGTGATGGGAATTATTCTCTCTTTTTCTGGCGTAGGACTTGCCATTGGACCGACTTTAGGCGGATACATTATCGAAACTCTCGTGTGGCGTTGGATTTATTATATCAACATCCCCATTGGAATTGTGGTGATTATCATTCTTATGCTTTTTTCTAAAAATGACCGCATTGAAAATTCCCAAAAGATCGATTACATAGGCGCACTTTTGCTCGCATCAGGCCTCTGTCTCAGCGTTTTTGGACTCAACCAAATTGAGACCTGGGGAATCCACGATGTGAGACTTTGGGTCGTAATGGGGGCAGGAGTTGGGATTGTGCTTGGCTTTTATCTTCATGATCGCAAGCAAAGTTTTCGCATGATCCCAAATGATCTCATGAAGAATAAACCGTTCTTGGCGGCCACCTTTGGTGAATTTTTCATGGCAATGAACTTTTCATTAATCCTCGTTTTAATGGGACTTTATTTGCAAAATACGCAAGGCTACTCCAGCTATGAAACGGGATTGGTGTTTTTTGCCATGACCATCTCCATGGGGCTTCTTTCGCCTTTTGGAGGCAAAATGGTAGATCATTTTGGGCTAAAACTTCCCATGCTTTTTGGGTGTATTGCCACAGGAATAGCTACCTTTTTATTCTCAGGCTTAGGGGTTGGATCCTCGCTCTATTTCATTTTGGTAGCTCTCTTTTTGGTGGGGGCTGGGATGGGTGCCTATTTCACGGCTTGCAGTACGGCCATGATGCGCGCGGTTCCACAAGAAGATCTCAATGTGGCCTCTGGTGTTTTCACCATGTGGATGATGGTGGGAAATACACTCAGCATTATTCTTTCAACAAGTTTGGTCGTTTTGTTTGGACGAGCCTCGCTTTTTGAGAGACTCGAAACCCACAAAGTTCTTCTGACGCCTTTGCAAAAAGACGAGCTTGCGGAAGTCATTGCCAAAGTCGAGCATACGCCCGACCAACTAGCAGCATTCCCACAAGACCAAATCCCTGTCTTTTTGGAGTGGATCACAGAAGCCTTTGTTCATGGATTTTCCATCAACATGATGTTGGGGACTCTTTGGGCGATTTTGGCAACGGGGCTCACACTTTGGGGAATTAAAGGGTTAGATCAATCCTCAGGCAAAGTGGCAGCACCTTTGGGACATTAAGATCTCATAAAACACCTCAGACGATGTGCAAATATTTTTTGTAAGTCGTCTGAGGACCACTTTGTATTGTCCGAGTTCAGATAGAAGTGAGACAAAACTGTGAGGGATGGAGATGAGCTTCGCTACAGCGCAATTTGGGGGCGCGCTCAGCTCATCTCCATTGCCCTACCAAAACCAGGCCTCAAGAATAGGAAATGTAAAAAAATGTAAAAAACCTATTGATGGAGGATTGGCTGAGGATCCACGGATTACATAAAAATATGCATAGGCTTTATGCATATGCGCGTACACAAGACTGTTTGGACGTCTATCGCAAACGGTATGAAGACGGCGTGAGGCTCTGGGAAAAGCTGAAATCTGAAAACGTTTGCGATTCCAGGTGCCAAGACATTTGCGCCATGTCTCGCGCAACTTATTATCGCCACAAGAAGATCCTGAAGGACCTTAACAAAGGGAGTGTTCCCCCTTCAAAAAAGCCACGAAATCTCAACAAACCGCACTGGGGAGAGGCAGAACTTCAGCTTGTGAAAGTGCGCCGCGAAAATCCCACCTATGGCAAAGAGAAAATCGCCATCATTCTCAAGCGAGACCATGGGCAAATCCTGAGCGAAAGCACCGTCGGCCGTATCCTGACCTCCCTCAAAAACAAGGGGCTTGTGCAAAAATCACCCTCCGCCCTGAGAACAAAAAGAAAAAGACAATTTAAAAGCCATGCAAAGCCCTGGACATTTAAGGATTATAAAACGATGACGCTTGGTGAGCGGGTGCAGATTGACCACATGACAGTCACCAAAAATGGTATCTGTTTCAAGCGCTTACAGACTTGGGAAAGAGGCTCGAAATTTATCTATGCGAGTGTGTATGCCCCTACCAAGAGCTCAAGCGCCAAACGCTTCTTGCTTGAGTTTGTAAAGCAGGCCCCCTTTAAAATTCAATCCATTCAAGTTGAGGGAAGATCTGAATTTATGGCGGAATTTGAGGAAGCCTGTGAAGAACTTGGAATTTCGCTGATTGTTCTGCCCCCCAAAAAGCCCACCTGCAACGGAGGTGTTGATCGGGGAAATCGCATATTCCGGGAGGAATTTTACAACCAAAACAACCTCCTGGCTGATTCCATAGCTTCTATGCGCTTTGAGCTCTCTCAAGCTGTCTCAAAGTATAATTCTTATCGGCCTCATCGCGCCGCGAAAGGCCTCACTCCTATGCACTATATTCACTCTCATATTCTCGAGGCCTCTTGAGTCTCATTCTATATGAACTCCTACAAAAAAGATTATACCCCTCATTTTAGGTTCGTGATAAATTAAGTGCATGATTATTTCAGAGCTCAAAGATAATCTCGTGAAAGGGGATAGGCGCGCTATTGCACAAGCCATGACTCTTGTAGAGTCCTCGCGTCCTGAGCATCAACACAACGCCCAAGCACTCCTTGCAATGATTTTGCCCCTTACGGAAAAATCTTTTCGTATTGGGATTTCGGGTGCGCCGGGGGTTGGAAAATCCACATTTATTGAGAGCTTTGGCCGTGATCTCCTCCAAAAAGGGCATCGCGTGGCAGTTTTGGCTATTGATCCCTCGTCTACCCTTTCTAAAGGATCGATTCTTGCGGACAAAACCCGCATGGTGACACTTTCCCAAAGTCCCGACGCATTTATTCGCCCCAGCCCTTCTGGTGGAATTTTAGGCGGCACTGCGCAACGCACAACAGATGTTATTCGTATCGCAGAAGCGGCAGGTTTTGATATAATTTTGATTGAAACCGTGGGCGTGGGCCAATCAGAGCTTGCCGTTTATGATCTTTCAGATATGGTTCTGTTGCTTTTGGGACCGGCTTTGGGGGACGAACTCCAAGGGATCAAAAAAGGTATTGTGGAGATTGCTGATTTGATTGTCATCAACAAGGCAGACTCAGGTCTTGAGGAAAGATGCCTCCAGACAGCACAAGCCTATCGTGGTGCCCTAGAGATGAGTCGCCCACGTCTTCAATCCTGGACACCTAAAGTTGAGGTAATTTCTGCGATAGAATCCAAGGGGTTCCAAGCTCTTTTCAAAGATATTGAAGATTATAAAGTGGTTACCCAAACATCTGGGGAGTGGCAGACACGAAGGCAATCCCAAGCGCAGCATTGGCTTGAGGAGGAAATGAAAGCACTATTGTGGCAAAAAATTCAAACGGCGTGGGATGCTGAAATTCAAAAATCCCTTACGTTAATCAAAGACAAAAAATCCACCCCCTCTCAAGAGGCGCAAAGAATTATTTGCGAAAATGGGGGACACATTCAAGTATGAAGTCCAACACGGTGTGAACCTCCACGGGGCAAGCCCCGTGGTATCTCGTTGGCCTAAAGGCCAAGTTCAAGCTGCGCTTGCCTCATATCACTAATTATATGAGGGGCGCTTCATCCATGGGACAAGCCCCATGGTTTTATGCGCGTATAAATTATGCACACTTTTGCAAGGTTTCTAACCTTAGGATCTCTTGTTTTTGGAGCAGTTGCTTTGCAAGCTACAAATCCTAATCCTGTCCCTATCAATAACAAGAGTTTTTTAATTACATGTAAAAATTGTAATATTAGATCCGATAGTTTTTTGAACTGTGAATGTAAAAGAAAAAATCAACAAAATGCTGACTCAAGTCTTAATTTGAGTAATTTCCATACTCCAGCAGGATCAGTATCTGACCTATGGAAAGCGTTGAGTCTTCAAGTTCAGAACTGTGATGGAATCTTAACAATTACCGAGTCATGTCCTTAAACTGATATTCCCACAAAAAAATAATCACGATTTCTAAATTCAAAGCCACGAACGTAGTTCGTGGCTTTTATTATGTCCAATCAAAATGAAAATTGGGTGTTCTATAACGCTCCCCAGAGAAACTATAGTCCTTCCCCTATAAATAGATAGATTTTTAGGAAAAGTTTAGGTATAAGGAGGGAATGGTAAAAGCATATTCGGAAGACCTGCGGAAAAAGGTCATCTCCTACATTACGAGCGGCGGCCGTAAGCGGGAGGCTGCAAAGGTTTTTAACGTTGGAGAAGCCACGATCTATCGATGGATATGTCTTCATAAACAAGGGGATATTAAACCGAAAAAACGCACTTCTTATCCGCGTAAAGTCGATGAGCAAAAACTCAGAGACTACGTCGCTCAAAATCCGGATCATACGCTCAAACAAATCGCCGAAGCTTTGGGGTTGAGATTCCAAAACGTGAGTAAATGGCTTAAACGTTTAAACATTACACGAAAAAAAGACGACGCTTTACAAAGAACGTAACGAAGACAAGCGGGCCGAATTTATAAAACAGCTTGAGAAAATAGATCCTGAAACAATCGTGTGGATTGATGAAGCTGGGATTGATAATCGCCTTTATCGAGAGCATGCCTGGGCGCCGCGCGGACAAAAGGTTTACGCGGAGATCCCGGGCCAAAAAAGAGAGCGTGCCAGTATCATTGGCGGTCTCATGAAGGGTGCGTTCGTGGCGCCTTTCACCTTTCAAGGTGGATGTCATGCAGATCTTTTTAATGCTTGGCTTGAGTAGGTTTTATTGCCGGGTTTATCAAAAAATACCACCCTGATTATGGACAATGCCGCCTTTCACAAATCGCCAAAAACGAAAGATTTGATTGAGAAATTTGGCTGCCATCTCCTCTTTCTCCCAACTGACTCTCCTGACCTCAATCCTATCGAACATTGGTGGCACAAAATCAAATCCATCCTCCGCCCCCTCGTCCAGCAAAACCCAGAAAACCTTCATCAACTCCTTGATAAACTCCTCAGCCAATGTCTATCCATATAATGGAGAAGTACTATAGGGCTCAACAAAAAAGCAAATGAAATCGGACTAGGCATAGAGAATCTTTTTCTCACGTGAATATCAGCTTCCTTACAGGCCACACTTGACCTCATGGGAGGATCATGATCGAATGAGGTCATGTCACATTTGATTCGCATTCTTGGAATTGACCCCGGGCTCACCACAACAGGATGGGCCCTCATTGACGTTACTGGTTATCATTTGTCCCCCTTGAATTCAGGGGTTATTCGATCATCTCCGTCGTTGCCCCTGGCCAAAAGGTTGGGAGATCTTTATGATGAGCTTCAGACAATTTTGGAAAAGTATGCTCCCCATGAGGTTGCTGTGGAAGAAACATTTGTGAATCAAAATCCGGCATCAGCCCTCAAGCTCGGCCATGCCCGCGGGATTGCTTTGGCGGCCCCCGCCCGCTGGGGACTTCCCGTTTTTGAGTATGCTCCCAATACCATTAAAAAGGCGGTTGTAGGTGTGGGGCATGCGGAAAAACAGCAAGTTCAGCATATGGTTTCTATTTTACTTTCGGGCGCCAAATACAAAAATGCAGATGAAGCGGATGCCTATGCCATTGCCATTTGTCATGCCCATAATCGATCCGCAAAAGGAGCTGTGGCATGATTGCTCGACTGAAAGGAATTCTTGAAGAAATTGGATCTGACTCTCTCATTTTGGATGTAAATGGGGTTGGATATTTGGTCTCGTGCTCGCAAAAGACATTGGGCGCCTTGGGCCCCAAAGGGGCTCCCGTAAGCCTTTGGATTGAAACTCTGATGCGGTCTGAAAGCCTTCAACTTTATGGATTTTTTGAAAAAGCGGAGCAAGCCTGTTTTTTAAAACTTCTGACCGTTCAAGGGGTGGGATCACGTATGGCCTTATCACTTCTTTCCACAATGACACCGGAAGAACTTATTCGCGCTATTGCTTTTCAAGACAAAGCTCTTCTGACCCGTGCCGATGGGGTTGGCCCAAAACTAGCCAGTCGCCTTGTGACTGAGCTCAAAGACAAGTTTGAAAAAGGTTTTGAAGGCATTGAGCTCAAACCTGCCACCTCTACCCACTTAGGAGGTGTTTCTTCGGCATTTGAAGATGCGATTTCGGCCCTTGTCAATTTGGGATACCGGAAAGGGGACGTCACAGAAGTTCTTATTCGCGAGCGTAAAACTTTACCTGAAGATGCCACTCTGCAGGATTGGATTCGTCTTGGGCTTTCTCATTTGGCCAGGGCGGTGGCGTAAATGGAAAATCGTATGCTTCAACGTGAAGCCCTTGAGGACGATGAAGATTTGACTCTGCGCCCACAGGGCCTTTCATCTTTCGTAGGGCAAGCCCAATTGCGGGGGAACCTCAGCATTTTTCTCGAGGCTGCCCGTGCCCGGGGCGAGGCCATGGATCACGTGCTTTTTTTTGGCCCCCCAGGTCTTGGTAAGACAACCCTAGCGCAAATTGTTTCTCGTGAGCTGGGTGTGAATTTCAAATCCACCTCCGGTCCTGTGATTGCCCGCGCTGGAGATTTAGCGGCATTACTCACAAATTTACAAGAACGTGATGTTCTTTTTATCGATGAAATTCACAGATTGAATCCCGCCGTTGAGGAAATTCTCTATCCTGCTATGGAAGATTACAAACTCGATATTATGATCGGGGAAGGGCCTTCTGCACGTTCGGTCCGCATTGATTTGCCGCCATTCACATTAGTGGGTGCAACTACTCTATCGGGCCTCATCTCCTCGCCCCTCAGGGATCGTTTTGGAATTCCCTTGCGGTTGGTGTTTTATACCCCTCAAGAATTGCAATCTGTGCTTTTACGCGGTGCTGATGTTTTAAAAACCACAATTTCTCCAGAAGGGGCTTTTGAGATTGCAAAACGATCTCGCGGCACACCGCGTATTGCGCTCCGTCTTTTGCGGCGTGTTGCGGATTTTGCCCTTGTGCAAAAGTCGCCCTTGATTACGCCTGAAATCGCTCACGAAGCCCTTATTCGTCTAGATGTCGATCGTGAAGGATTGGATGCCTCTGATAGACGGTATATGATGTTTCTTGCTGAGAATTATCAAGGAGGGCCTGCGGGAATCGAAACACTTGCAGCGGCATTGGCCGAACAACGGGACACTCTTGAAGATGTGATAGAACCCTATCTTTTACAGCAAGGATTTATTCAAAGAACGCCACGAGGAAGAATGATCACCGCAAAAGCTTATGCGCATTTGGGCTTTGTGCCCCCCTCCAATTACGTCACACCCTCACTTTTTCCGGAAAACGATGACTAACTTTTTATCCGGATTTCAAAAAGGACACTTTCATATTCTCCCCTTGCGAATTCAAATGGAGGATACGGATGCGGGTGGCATTACTTATTATGCCAACTATTTAAAATTTGCTGAAAGAGGACGCGCGGCAGCATTGGTGTACCTTGGATATCCTCACAAAAATATCATCGACAGATGGGAGATTATGTTTGTTGTGCGTAAGTGTTCTGTTGACTATTTGGTCCCGGCTTGCTTAGATGAAGATCTAGAAATTGTAACGACTTTTACGCCTTTAAATCGCGTGAAAGTTGAAGTTCATCAAGATGTCATACGCCAAGAGCAGTGTCTTGTGCGCCTGGAAACGACATTAGTGTGTGTTGGTAAAAATTTAAGACCTGCCAAAATTCCTGATGAGCTGATAGAAAAGTTGAAGACATTTTCGAAAATTGAGTAAGGAGTTTTAAGAATGCCCACAGCACCCGCAGCCCTTGGATCCGTCACCGCAACCCAATTTGGTGTTGATGCTGTCGCCCATGATCTTTCCATGTGGGGGCTTTTTATGTCCGCCGACCTGATTGTGAAGGTCGTGATGATTGCTCTTCTTTTTGCCTCCTTCTGGACTTGGACAATCATTATTAACAAAACCATTCTTATGCGAAAACTTAATCGCCACGCGAATAATTTCGAGGATGCTTTTTGGTCGGGCGGATCTTTAGACACCTTGTTTGAACGGGTAGGCACACGTCCCCGTGATCCCATGTCAGCTATCTTTGGGGCAGCCATGCGGGAATGGCGTCGCATTGCCGGGAAAAACGGCGTAAAGGCCACTTTGCAAGAACGCGTTGATCGGGTTATGCAGGTAACTTTGGGCCGCGAGATGGACAAACTTGAGCGCAGTATGACATTTTTGGCATCTGTCGGATCCAATGCACCTTTCGTAGGACTATTTGGAACGGTATGGGGGATTATGAATAGCTTTTCTTCCATTGCCGCCTCCAAAAACACAAGTCTTGCCGTTGTGGCCCCTGGTATTGCTGAAGCTCTTTTTGCAACAGCTTTGGGTTTGATTGCAGCTATTCCCGCATCCATTGCCTATAATAAGATTTCCTCTGAGCTCAATCGTTATGGGAATCGGCTTGATTCGTTTTCCAACGAATTCGGATCAATCATTGCCCGTCAATTGGACGAGGAGCGTTAAGCCATGGCTGGTGCCTTAAAACCCTTATCGGGAAATCGAGGTCGAGGACGTCGCGGATTTCAAGCCGAGTCCACCATCAACATAACACCACTTGTTGATGTGATGCTGGTGCTTTTAGTGATTTTCATGGTTACAGCCCCTTTAATGACTGTGGGCGTTCCCGTTGATCTTCCTAAAACAAAAGCTTCTACCATGACTGAAAATGACGAACCTTTGACGGTGAGTATTGACGCCAAAGGCGTTGTCTATCTCCAGGAATCTGAGATTGCTATGGACGCACTTGTGGCACGACTTGTGGCAATCACGGGAGCTAACCCTGAAGCACGTATTTATGTGCGGGGAGATCAATCCATTCCCTATGGTCGGATAATGGAAGTCATGGGAGCTTTGAACTCCGCCGGATTTTCAAAAGTGGCCCTTGTTTCAGAAATGCCGCAAACGGCCTCCACGGGCCCAAAACTCAAACCCAAACCGTAGTTGGTGATGTAAAGATGGATATGCGCAAAAGCGCACTTTTTTCAGGTCTCGCCCATCTCCTTGTGATCATTTTGATGCTTGTGGGACTGCCCAAGCTTTTTCAAAAAGATCTTCTTCCTCCTGCTCCCATTCCCATTGAAGTTGTGAATATTGCCGATATTACCCAAGCTAAAGCGCATAAAGTAAAACCAAAAGATAGCGGACCTAAACCGGTTGAGGAAGAAAAGCCCAAACCCAAACCTCAACCCCCCAAGCCTGAGGAAAAAGTCGACGAGAAAAAACCTGATCCCGAACCCGAACCTAAGCCAGAGCCAAAACCCGAGCCGATTGAAGATGTTTTGGCGGAGGTAATCGAAAAGGTTGAGGAAAAACCAAAACCTAAGGACGAGAAGAAAAAAGACAAACCCAAAAAAGATAAAAAGAAAGATAAACCAAAAAAAGATTTTATGGCCCTTTTGAATAACCTGGAGGATTTGGACTCTTCAGAAACGTCTCCTGCACAAAAGGATGTGGACGAAGCCGCAACAGAAGATCAGGCGGCTGAGAATATTGGTGAAATTTTGAGCGTCACTGAGATGGATCTCATTCGTCGTCAAATGCGGGAATGCTGGAATGTTCCTTCTGGTACAAAAGGTGTTGAAGGCATGGTCGTTGTGATCAATATCGAAATGAATCCAGATGCAACCGTGAGATCCGCAAAGCTCGAGGATGCAGGTCGTTATAGTTCAGATCCCCATTTCCGCGCTGTTGCGGATTCAGCTTTAAGGGCCGCTAAAAATCCCCACTGCAATCCTTTAAAGCTGCCCTTGGATCGCTACAACGATTGGAAGTCTTTCACATTCCGTTTTGATCCCAAGGATATGTTTCAGTGAGTAATACCAATCACAAGAAATAGATATGATAATTTAGCCCAGTGACGAGAGCATATACTCCTTTAACTTGAAGATGCCTTATTAAGGATCTGAAAGTTATCATTAATGCGGTCAACCATAGAGCTGGCGATTTGAGGCCATTTGGCAAAGAATTCGTCAAGGGCTTTCCTAAATTCAGCGGCACTTTTAAAGACACGATTATTGCGTACGCACTCATTCATCACTTTCCATAATCGCTCAATGGGGTTCAAATTGGGGCTGTAAGGAGGGAGATAATGCAGGACAATTTCATAGTCCTCGGCAGCCTGCTTTGTTTCTTTGCTGATAGTATAAGGAAATTTTTGGGGCCTTCGGATATTTCTTACGCAAAGCCTCAAAATGCTTTTCCATGGCTTTGCTATCAATGGTTTCATAGGCTGCAATAGTCACATCCATCGTTTCCAAATTAATGGAACCCAAGAGATTAACCCGTGTACGAGAGGCAATGGTCGAGATCAACTTATCTTTCCCTTTATGAATCCACCCATCGGCTGACAGTGCCTCGCGCTACTCCCAATAAATGCCCCACTTCCGCATGCGTCTTCCCGCCTTCAACAACTGCCTTAATCCCCCTCAAACGAAGGCTTTCTTGGGCACCTTGCGTTAACTTTCGTGCATCTCCTAATTTCATACCTTCTACTTATCACATTAATCTCCTCATGTCTCCTGTTTTATTGCCGGAGTAATATACGAAACAATAAATTGGATACTTACGGCTTTGGGCTTTGGCGCACAAATCAGGGGCAGGGAAATTGCATGAAGCTGAAATCTCATAAAGCCCTTAGGGCTGAGAGACTGCCTGGTAAAACAAAAATATGATAAGTCAAGCGGATAAATGAAAAAATGAGGAATTATAATGTGTTCAAGCGACTTAAAAGACGAAGAATAGAATCAGATTGAGGTGTTTTTTCAAAAAAGGGATCTACGAGGCTGTAACCCAAAGCAGCATCTCTTCTGCCATGCGACGAACTTATCAGACACAAAACAAGCCTGTGCTGTGATGGACCGGCGTGTTGATAAATATCCCACCATCCAAGCCTATGCCGCTGATGATAGCTATAGAGGGACTGCCGTCCAACACGCCCAAACTCAACAAGGGCGTTTCCTTGAGGTTGTCGTGGGTCTCACAGGTCCTTATGTTCCCATGGCCAAACGCTAGGTCGTGTATAGAACGTTTGGCTGGATGCCTCATTTCAGAAGGCTTGCCCAGGATTATGAAATAATCCCAGGCAATTCTGAAAATATGGTTCGTATCTCTAGGGTGAAAATTATGCTTGCAAAACTCATTTGATTTTTTTCCAGACAGTCTCTCAATCTTTGAAATATTTTTCAACAAGGCTGTCGGCATGACGAATGACGCCATCAACAATATCAAAATCATAAGACGCGCCTGTGAAATATAATTTTCCATCATACATTCCTTGCATCCCTGAGAATGTTTTTGCCATGGATTGCATGAGATCAGGATACTGAGGATGAGGATAATATTTTACATAACGTTGGCTTAAAACCTTTACGTCTTCAGGTTCAATTGCAAACCGAGAGGAAAGCAAATTTTTTAAGGCAACTGCGCTGTTATCGTAGTTTTTCTGATCAAGACCCTTGACGTAATTATAACTGATCCAAACGGGATCATTTTGAAACTTGTTGAGGAGCAGGGCAGGCTCATATCCGCTATATTCAAAATTGCCATACTGACGTTGTGGAATGCGTTTATGAGCTTCTTCCGAAAGTTCAAAAATCGTCGTTCCATAATAGTTGTATTTGAGGTTTAAAATGGCCTTTTTCTGGGATGAAGATATGCCCTCGATTGTCAGATCTGTCATGTTCCCGGGGGGAATGGTGCAAATAAGTGAGTCGCAACTATAAATTTGATCTCCAAAAAGACGAACCTTGCCAGATCCTTGTGAATAAGAAACGCTCTCAATTCGATCATTGAGATAAACGACCCCGCTTTGAAGGGATTCTTCATAAATTTTTGAATAAAGTTCTTCAAATCCCTCTTGAATAACGTATTCAGGTGTGGAGAAAAAACGACCAATAAGGGGGAGGCCATATCTCATAATCTGCGCAGACAAACTCGAGGAGAAAACTTTTACCGTATGGGCCATGGGGACTTCGTTTAAAATTGATAATTCAGAATTGGTCTCTCGATATCCATGACTGTATCCGTACAACGGAAGAACCACTCTTAAAATCCGCTCCATGGATTCAATTTTTTGGTCTTTTAAGTAGTCCCACGTACCTGAGGAAAGAATGGATTCGGTTGCCGCCTGTTCATATCCGGGCGATTGGTGAGGATAATAGGATGTCAGATACGTATATTTTCCAATATCCTTAATGGTTTTTAAGAATCCATAATCGTTTTTTGTGGAATTAAATAAACTAAGCCCATTTTTAAGATCGTAAATGGGTGGGACAGGGAGCATGGTCAGGTTATATTTTTTTACAAGGGGAATAACGTAATCGTAATGTCCGCCGACGGCCGTTGCACCATGATCATATTTTTTTTCCTTGTATGAAAATGACTTTATGCGCCCTCCACCATTCTTATCCGCATCGATGACCGTGACTTTATGTCCCAGTTTGGAAAGTTTTGCGGCCGTATAAGTGCCTGTGACGCCATTTCCTAAAACGATGATATTTTTGCCAACGCCGTTTAAAAGGGGAGATGCGCATAAAAGAATCAAAAAAGATCTTGCGATTACAGCTGAGAAATTCACAATACAGGCTCCTTGTTTTTAAATTATTTATTTTTACATTAAAAACAATACGTCATAATTTGTTAAATTTTTGCTAATCAATAATTAAAAAGACCTTAATGAGGTTTTTTATCTCCACTTGCATGCAACTCTGAGGTGTATTAATTTGAGAGAAGAAAAAAGAATAAGGACAAAAGACCGATGGACATCATTTTGATTCCGCTACTTACAATTCTGGATAAAATCATCGAGCTTTATGTTCTGTTGATTTTTGTTTCGGTGATTATGAGCTGGCTTATGGCGTTTAATGTCATTAATCGCAGCAATCAATTTGTGCTTATGGTGAGTGAATTTTTGTATCGCGTGACCGAACCTGCACTTCGTCCTTTGCGGAAAATCATTCCTAATTTAGGGGGAATTGATCTCTCTCCTGTAGCACTTATCTTTATTCTTTATTTTCTACAGATGGTCATCGGCATGGTGATTATGCGTTTGATCGTGGCAGTCCCTGCTCAATTAATTCATTAACTCTCAAATTCAAGGTGAACGCTTTTATTATTAATGGCCTTAAAGAAGCTGAAAAAGTTAAGTCTGAAATTTTAAACGAAGTTGACTCTCTTCAAAAAACATATGGCCTTCCCCCGGGTCTTGCTGTTGTGCGCGTAGGTGACGATCCTGCCAGTGCCGTTTATGTTGAGAAAAAAGGGCAGGATGCTCGTGCCATGGGGTTTTATTTTGAAGAGCATTATTTGGATGGCAATGCTTCCCAAAATGACGTTTTAAAAACCATTCAATCGATCAACGCTAATCCTCAGATCCATGGACTTATTCTGCAATTACCCGTACCGGCTCATCTTAATCCTTTTAAGTTGGTGAATGCCATTGATCCTCAAAAAGATGTGGATGGATTACATCCTTTAAACACAGGGCTTCTAGCTCAAGGTCGCGATGAAGGGTTTATTCCTTGCACGCCTTTGGGATGTCATCATTTAATTGAAACTGTAACAAAAGATCTTGCAGGCCTTAAGGCCGTTGTTGTCGGAAGATCTATTCTTGTGGGGCGCCCTATGGCCCTTCTTTTGATTCAAGAAGATGTGACCGTCACATTAACCCATGCCAAAACGCAAAAATTGCCCAAACTTTTAAAAGAAGCCGATCTTGTGATCGCCGCCATGGGAGCCCCTCGATTTATTAAAGGGGAATGGTTGAAAGAAGATGCCATTATCATTGATGTAGGGATCAATCGTATCCAGGATTCTTCTGGAAAAATGAGTCTGACCGGTGATGTGGATTTTGAAAGTGCACAAGAGCGTGTTCGCGCGATTACCCCAGTTCCTGGCGGTGTGGGGCCCATGACACGCATTTATCTTTTGAAAAATACGATTAAGGCTTTTAAGGAAAAATTGAATTAGAGGAGATGAGGGGGAAGCAGTCCATTCTCAGTGGCAAATTTCTTTAATCCCTCACGCAAGGACCCTTTTGAAGTCCCCAATGCATTTTCCATATAGGCCTTAAAGTCAGAGAGATTTGTATTTCGTACCAACCTCTTGATTGCGGGAATTGAGGATACATTCATCGAAAAGGATCTGTATCCAATACCCATTAACGCCAGAATCTCAAGAGGATTTCTGACCATTTCCCCGCAAACGCTAAGGGGAATCTTGTAAACCTCAGCCTGATTTAAAATGAGTCTCAAGAATCTCAAATAGCCCAAACTTAAAACATCATACCGATGTGCTAAATTAGGGTTGGTTCTATCACACGCAAAGAAAAATTGAAAAAGATCATTAGTGCCTAAAGATATAAAATCGACCTCAGAGGCAATCTGATCCAGTTCCCATACAATGGAAGGGGTTTCCACCATAAGCCCTACCCGAACATTTTTGGGCATGATTTCCGATTTAGATTTGGCACGCTCCATTTCCTCATTCAAGAATTTTTTGGCACGCAGATATTCTTCCGCCGTTGTGATGAGCGGAAACATCACATTAAGGTCGCGATCACTTGCTGCTTGAATAAGGGCTCGAAGCTGTTGTTTGAGTAAGGCAGGTCTATCCAAAGAAACGCGAATAGCGCGCCAGCCCATGGCAGGATTTTCATCCGTAACACGCCACATATAGGGTACGATTTTATCTCCGCCTAAATCCAATGTCCGAAATACGACGGGTTTGCCTTTGGCATGATCGAGCACATCGGCATAAAGTTGTGCTTGAACTTCCACATCTGGAAACTTAGAGTGCATCATGAAAGGGATTTCGGTGCGATAAAGACCAATCCCTTCTACTTTAGAATCATGAATGTATTGAAGATCAATCATCAGGCCCGCATTGAGCTGAAGATGGATAAGCATCCCATCTTTTGTCTCCGTGGGTAGGTTGGCCAAAGCCTTTAATTCTGTTTTCCATTTTGAAAACGTCAGGCTCTTTTTCTGAGCTTCTTCAATTTGAATCGGATCTGGATTAAGAGTAATTGTGCCCTCTTCCCCATCAACAATGATTTTTTGTCCAAGCTTTAAATTTAGGAGCAAGTTGTGAATTCGCCCTACAACGGGAATTCCCATAGCGCGCGCGACAATTGCCATATGAGAGGTATGAATACCTTCTTCCAAAATGACGCCCCTTAAATTGCGCTGATCGTAATCGAGAAGTTCGGCGGGCCCCATCTGATGGGCAATTAAAATCATGTCCGAAGGAAGATCTTTTTGAGGAAAATCCTCGCCGGTTAAATGTGCAATAAGACGATTGGCAAGGTCTTCAAGATCCGCCAAATGGCCCTTTAAATATTTGTTCCCAATTTGAGCATACTTATCGCGACTTTCCCGTCTCACAGCATCCACTGCCGCTTCTGCAGTTAATCCCGTTTGGATTTGAGCTTGAATTTTTTTGATCCATCCACGGTCTGCGGCAAACGTTTTGTAGGTTTCTAAAATTTCCTGAGGATCTCGATGCGCGCTTGTGACATGATCTTTTACCATATCATCAATTGATTCCATCATCTCACGGATGGCTAATCTCAGGCGATCTCTTTCATAAGAAGTGCTGTTAGAAGATCTGAAATGACTCCAACTTCGGGGCTGATGAAGAACAATTTCGCCAACCCCCACACCGCCACTAAAACTGATGCCTTCAATGGTGAGGGATTCATGGTAGGTGTCATCTTGAACGGTAAATGTTTTTTCCAATTCATTAAGTTTTGAGAGCATCTCAACATAGGCCTCAAGCGCTTTTAAAGTACCCTCATGAAAGGGATGGTGTACGGAATTTTGAAGGGTTAATAACTGCTCTTTAAAACCTATCTAAACTTGTATATAGTTATCCAATTATGGATAAGTTATTGAGTATCAGAGAAGCCAGTCGTATTCTTGGAGTGTCAAATGGCACATTAAGGCGATGGGAAAAAGAGAGTCGCCTTGTTCCCGAAAGAACAGCGGGAGGACAAAGACGTTATCCTTTATCTGCCTTGCGCCCTCATCTTGTTCGCACTGAAAAGATAGATAGAAAAACGCTTTGCTATGCTCGTGTTTCCAGTCACGATCAACGGCAGGATTTGGAAAGACAAAAACAAGTCCTTGAGATGTATTGTGCAGCTCAAGGTTGGAAGTTTGAGACCATTGCGGATCTTGGCAGTGGTATGAATTACAACAAAAAGGGTCTGAAGATCCTGATTAGTGCCATTTTAGACAGAGAAGCAGGTCGATTGGTTTTAACCCATAAAGACAGGCTGTTAAGATTTGGAGCAGAATTAATCTTTTCCATTTGTGAGATGAATCAGGTAGAAGTTGTGATTATCAATCAAGGGAAAGAACCCTCTTTTGAAGAGGAACTCGCCAAAGATGTGTTGGAAATTATCACTGTTTTTTCGGCCAGATTGTATGGTGCGAGAAGTAAAAAGAACAAGAAATTATTGGAAGGTCTGAAAGAAGCCTACGATGCTGTTAGTTCATAAAGTAGAATTGAAGCCAAATAATAAGCAGGCGACTTATTTTAGAAAAGCCTGCGGTGTTGCACGCTTTGCTTATAATTGGGCTTTAGATCAATGGAAGAAACAATACCAGAATGGTGAGAAGCCTACAGAAATAAGCCTGCGTAAACTTCTCAATGCTTGTAAGGCGGAAGAATATCCTTGGATGCAAGAGGTCACTAAAAATGCCCCTCAACAAGCCATCAAAAATTTAGGATCAGCTTTTAACCGCTTTTTCCGCAAACAGGGAGGATATCCCAAGTTTAAAAAGAAAGGAATCAGGGATAGCTTTAGAGCGGACAATGGTCCGCCCCAAAAAGGAGAGTCTGCCATTCGTGTGACAGGTAAAAAGATTCAAATTCCTTGTTTGGGATGGGTCAAAATAACAGAGAATTTGAGATTTCAAGGACAAATAAAATCCTTGACGATCTCAAGAGTTGCAGACCGATGGTTTGCATCCATCAGTGTTGAAATAGACAAACTGCCTCATGTACGCAAGAACCAAGGTATTGTGGGTGTGGATTTGGGTATTACAAAACTGGCAACTTTATCCAATGGCATGGTTGTTGAGGGAGCAAAGGCACATACCGCTTTGCTGAAGAAGTTAAAACGATCTTCTCGACAGCTATCTCGTAAAGATAAAAAGAGTATGAATTTTAAAAAGCATACTCAAAAACTGGCACGTCTTCACGCCCGAATCGCTAATATCAGACGTGATTATCTCCATAAGGCAACAACCGATATTGTCCTGAATCATCATGAAATTGGCATTGAAAACCTAAATGTCAAAGGTATGTCAGCGAACAGAAAATTAGCTCGACATATTTTAGATCAGTCTTTTTATGAATTCAGGCGTCAATTGGAATATAAGGCAGGTCTCTATAATGCTCAAATTTTTGTTGCTGATCGGTTCTTTCCGTCAAGCAAGCTCTGCCATAGCTGCGGATGTGTTTATGCGGATTTAAAGTTGTCGGAGAGACATTGGACGTGTCCACATTGCAACCAATCTCATGACAGAGATGTGAATGCAGCCCTTAATTTACAACGTTTATGTACGGGCAGCTCGCCCGAAACTTATGCCTGTGGAGTGGGAAGCTCTGGCTCATTTGCTCGTCAAATAAGTGAAACTACCTGCGTTGAATCAGGAATACAACACCATGCGTAACTTTAGTAAAATATGGTTAGGTTTGGATAAGTTTGTAAGAGCGGTCAAAACGCCCACACGTCCTTTGGAAGTCACAATTGGATATCCGACCAGGGCCAAATAAATATAATCGGTGGCCCCTGGGCGATACACAAAATTAGGATGAGTTGTGAGATTGTCGATCATTGCAGGCTTACCTGTGGAGAGGATATAGCCTAAAACACCTTCGCCCACGCGAAATTTGGATTGAGGTTGGGCTCCCTCATCGCGATCATAATAAACGTAAGACTCAAGAAAATAGTCATCGTTTAAAAGGTAAATACCAGAAGAGCGAGCATTAAACTCATGGGCCAAGAATTTGACAAAATCGAGAAGTCTTGACCGCAGAGGCTTTGGTGCAGAAAGAAGCTGCTGTACATCCTCAAGGGTGTTAGAAATAAAGTTTAGTTTTTGATTTTTTTTCACGAAACCTCTGTGTTTATATGACCATTACGGCTCTTTAAGGCCGTTAAAGCTTGAGTAATAAGATCTTGAATGATCTCTTGTGCCGGCTGCAATTGTGTCACCATTCCAACGCTTTGACCAGCCATAAGAGACCCTGTTTCAATATCTCCTTCAATGACCGCACGTCTTAAAGCCCCGGCCCAATAATGTTCAATTTCAAGTTGAGCAGACTTTTCGTCAAGTTCACCTTTGTTGAATTTTTCAATGACGTGCCGTTGGTGGTCCATGAATTTTTTGGTGCCGTCATTCATAATGGCACGAACAGGAATCACGGGGAAACGTGCATCTAATTGAACTGTCGTTACCGCATCGCGAGCATTGGCACGGAGGAAAGAATTTTTGAATTTCGGATGTGCGACGCATTCATCAGCGCACACAAATCGAGTTCCCAATTGGCATCCGGAAGCTCCCATTTCAAGGTAGGATAAAATAGCATTCCCCCGTCCGATTCCACCGGCGACAAAAATCGGAACTTCTTTAATTGTGGGGAGAATTTCTTGGGCAAGAACGCTTGTCGATACGGGACCAATGTGACCTCCCGCTTCAGAACCTTCGATCACAAGAGCATCAACACCTTGACGAATAAGACGCTTGGCTAAGACTAAAGCAGGCGCAAAGCACATGACTTTAATGCCCAATTCCTTTAAGCGTTGAATTGCAACGGTGGGGGGGAGACCGCCCGCCAAAACCACATGGGAGACTTTTTCTTCTCCACAAATTTCAACAAGCTGATTTAAATCAGGGTGCATTGTGATGAGATTTACACCAAATGGATGTGAGGTGAGTTTTTGTGTGGCTCGAATTTCTTCACGCAATTTTTCAGGTGGCATAGCGCCACAGGCAATCACTCCAAATCCACCGGCATTGGAAATAGCAGAAACAAGATTTCTTTCAGATACCCATGTCATTGCTCCTGCCATAATGGCGTAGCGAGTGCCTAAGAATTCCCGTCCTCGTCCCCAAAGTTGATCCAATTGTTTCATAGCCTTATCACTCATTTAACGTTTACCTTTATCATCTAACTCATAAATTCCGTGAAGCGCTGAAACAGCTTTTTCAGTCTCATTCGCTGGAATCAACACACTCAGCTTAATATCAGAACATGAAACCAGAGACACCTTTATATGATCTTCAGCAAGCTTCTTAAACAACTTTCTTGCGACATGTGAATAATACTTTAGCCCAGATCCGACAATAGATATTTTTGCGACATTATTATTTCGTAATAAATCATAAAAATTGAGTTTTTTTTGAGATAATTTCAAGATTTCTTCTGTGCGATCCAATTCTGCTTTTAAAGCCGTAAAATGGCAATCCATTAAGCGTCCACAAGGTAAAAGGTCTTGGGTCAGCATATCGATTTCAATTTGGGCCGTCTTCATCATCTCGTGAAAAAGGGTTAGAATTTCAGGTTTGGCGGGCAGGCCCTTTAGCGTGATCTGCCCCTCTTGTAACGTATGGGCTACACCGCGAATGGCTTGAGGACTTGTTTGAATTTCATGGTCTCCTGTGATCAAAGTCCCTGAGGGACGTTCTGCATGGGCGGATAAAACGCGAAGTCTCACGTTATGGCGCATAGCAAATTCCACAGAATCCCGTTGCAAGACTTTGGCGCCGTGTGAGGCCAATTCCAGCATTTCATGATAGGCAATTTGATCAATTTTCCCCGCTGAAGAGACCGTGCGTGGATCTGCTGTATAAACACCATCCACATCGGTATAAATGTCACAGCGCTCTGCCTTCAAAGCGGCTGCCAGTGCTACAGCTGTTGTGTCCGAGCCCCCGCGCCCCAATGTTGTAATGCGTCCTTGTGAAGATAAACCTTGAAATCCCGCAATAACGGATACCACACCTTTTTTAAGATCTTGGAGAAGGCTTGCTGTGTGAATCTCTAAAATTTTCCCGTGAGCATGGGTATCTGAAGTTAAAATGGGAATTTGCCATCCTAGCCAAGACCGCGCGGGAACTCCTATATTTTGTAGCGCCAATGCTAATAGCCCTGAGGTGATCTGTTCTCCAGATGAGGCAATCACATCGTATTCTGTGCGATCGTAGGTGGTGGTGATGTTATGAATGTGTTCGATTAATTGATTCGTGACCCCAGACATGGCTGAAACCACAACGACCACCTGATGCCCTTGATCCACTTCGTATTTAACGCGTAGTGCGACCTTGCGAATCAAATCTACAGTGCCAACAGAAGTTCCGCCAAATTTCTGAACGATAATTGCCATAGCATCCTGAATTTTTTGCACCCAGAAATCCTATACCTTGTTTGATCGTCTCCAGCAAGTTTTATACCGACACATCCCAGGACCAAATTCGTCACAGAAGTGTCAAGCACATCAGTTTTACTCAGGAGAAAATTTTACACTTGGAGTGTTTTAAAAAGGAAATAGTGAAACAATAAGAAACTGGAGCGGGCGAAGGGATTCGAACCCTCGACCCCAACCTTGGCAAGGTTGTGCTCTACCCCTGAGCTACGCCCGCGTCACCAGTTTGAATGCGCGCATCATAACCATCGCACCCTATTTTGCAAGAGCCTTTTTTAAGATTTTTTACAATTGCATTTTTGATTGCGCTTTTGCACAACTTGGGCAACGATGGGCTGAGTTATTTTTTAGGGGATTTATTTATGATACGTCATTATCTCATTCGCATGAGCGGAATTGTATTTGCTGTGGCTTTACTTTCAGGCGCCCTTTGGTCGTCTTTAAAACCCATTTTGAAAACGAACATCCCTCTTAATTGCGCGATTCTTGCGGTGATGGGAATTGGGGTTGTTTATTCCTTTTACCTTGTTTTACGCCTTAAAAAAGAAATGGCTTGGGGCGAGGCATATCAATTAGGACGTCCTCGCGCTTGGGCCGAATGCCAACCCAAACTCTTGAGTCCTCTTGCTCAAGTTTTGGAGCAAGAAGGCCTGCACTATCAACCCTCGCTCATTCGTTTGCAATTAGAGGCTGTGTGGAGCACACTTGAGGAAAGCCGTAGTTTGCTGCGCTATAGCGTAGGGCTTCTTGTGTTTATGGGGCTTTTGGGAACATTCTGGGGACTTTCGGGGACTATTGCAGGGATTGCCCAAATGGTTCAAAATTTGCCTGTGGATATGGCCGCCTCTACTCAATTTTTTACCCAATTAAAAACCGGAATTGAATCGCCCTTAATGGGAATGGGAACGGCTTTTGGATCCTCTCTTTTTGGCCTTGCAGGATCATTGGTTGTCGGAATTTTGGCCCTTCAAGCAAGCCACGCGGAAAACCGATTTTTCCAAGAGCTGGAAGGCTGGGTTATCCCTTTAACGGAATCCCCTACACAATTTTCATCTGAAAACACGCTGCCCCCTGCTCTTTTACAGGCGATGGTGGGAGAGCTCACACAGAATTTGGTTCAGCTTACAAAGTTAGTAGATCGAGGACATACCAAACAAACATCCATTGAAACGCAGCTCAAGGCTTTGGTCAGTAATTTGGCGAAGTTGAGCGACCAAATGCGGGTTGAACAAAATCTTCTTATGAAATTAGGCGAGGGACAACTCGAGCTTCAAGAAATCCAAACGCGTTTGCGCAAAGCCATTGAGCAAAATGAACTCGGCATTGACGAGATCACAAAACAACATTTGCAAAATATGGATCTTTCTCTCCAATCCATTGCTCGTGAACTTCCTCAAGGCCAAGCTGAACTTATGTCCCATTTGGGCCAAGAGCTGCGTATGATGTCTCACGTGATCTCTAAGCCAGGGGTTACGTCCTTAAAAAAGGCGGGTTAGATTCTCAATCTGCCATTGACGATTTTCTGGAAGCTTACCTTGGCGCAAAAGTTCATCTCTTAAGGTTTTGAAGAGCACTTATTTTTTACGCAATCCTTATAGACACTAGCTGCATGAGAGTAACACATCCTTATTTTCTCAATATCATGTTCATAGTGTGCTGAATTTTCTCTAATCTTTAGACCTTTACATTTATGTAAATTTGTATTTATGATTTTTATGTTCTCGTTTATACAGCTTTTTTTGCACTCATCTTCAGCGCGTACGGTTTGGATTCCAACGCAAGAAGCTATCGCGATGACAGAGCTCATAAGAAATAGTTTACCCATAATATTTATCCCTATCTGTTTAAGTTTTGTATTTATCCTTAAGGAAATTTTTCCTTCGGAACAAGAGTGCTGCTAGCCTCTCTTTTGAAAACCTAAATCATCATAGATTAATAAATGATTAACAAAAAAGGCAGCATGACAATTTAAGGGGTGATTTTCACTCTGCAACTATGGGTTTTGTGATACGCACTTTTTTACCTGCAACCGCTGCTGCCTCTGTTAAGGCGCCGGCATAAATTTGTTTGGAGGCCTCCATAAGAATGACACCCGACATTTTGTGAAACCATCGATGTCCCAAACTTTCCCATGCCATCGAAGTACTCAGAATAAAGCGGGATTTGAGAGGGGGTACATAAAGAGCATGATCGGATTGGATGGGTGTGAAAAGGTTGTCCCGCAAAAGCCTTGAAAGTTGGGAAAGCGTAAAAGGATGACCTTGCCCAAAAGGTGTCCGGTCTACACGTGCCCAAATACTGGTACGATTGGGAACGACCACAAGGAGACGTCCTCCGTCTTTTAAAACGCGCCAGACTTCTCGTATCATATGGCGATTGTGATGACCATATTCAAGGGCATGAATGAGAAGAACACGATCAATGGATTGATCGGCCAGGGGAAGTTGCGTTTCGCCCGAAAGGATTACAATATTGGGTTTTGAATTTGACCAAGAGAGGGCCCCTTGTTCGGCGGGCATGATGGCCATCGTATTTCGGGCTTCTTCTCGATATTGACGTAAAAAAGGTGTGGGATAGCCCAAAGCCATCATCCAATCCCCTTTAACATCGGGCCAGAACTCTCTGATTTTCTTGCGAATCAGACGGCGAACAACATTTCCCAAAGTTGAAGAATAAAAGTCTCGCATATCCACAACATCAGGCCACATGAGATCTTTTTCCCCATTTTTATTGCCAGTCTTAACGAGATCTTAACCCTATTGCCTTGTGATATCTAGTGAAAAGGAGTAAAACTTTTGGACAAGATCATCAAAGGAAGGAAAATAAGATGGCACGATCTAAGATTTCGCTTATAGGCGCTGGAAATATTGGTGGAACACTCGCGTATTTGGTGGGACTGAAGGAACTCGGGGATGTTCTTCTCTTTGATATTCAAGAAGGTGTTCCTCAAGGAAAAGCCCTTGATATTGCGGAATCTGCTCCTGTTGAAGATTTTGATTCCCATCTCAAAGGATCGAACGATTATAAAGATCTTGAAGGATCTGACGTTGTGATCGTAACCGCAGGGCTTCCCCGCAAACCCGGGATGAGCCGAGATGATCTTCTCGATATTAATAGTAAAATTATTCGCCAAGTGGGAGAAGGTATTAAAAAGCATTGTCCTGAAGCCTTTGTGATTGTGGTCACAAATCCCCTCGATGTTATGGTTTGGGTCATGCGAGAAGCGTCAGGACTTCCTCATTCCAAAGTGGTCGGAATGGCTGGCGTTTTGGACAGTGCCCGCTTTAGGTATTTTCTTGCGCAAGAATTTAACGTCTCCGTTGAAGATGTTCATGCCTCCGTTTTGGGTGGTCATGGAGATACGATGGTGCCTCTCATTCGCCATTCTACGATTGCCGGAATCTCCCTTCCAGAGCTTGTGAAAATGGGATGGACGACCCAAGAAAAATTGGACATCATTGTCAAGAGAACTCGTGAGGGCGGTGGCGAGATTGTGAACCTTTTAAAAACAGGGTCCGCATTTTATGCTCCTGCATCCTCTGCCATTGCCATGGCCGAATCCTATCTTAAAGATAAAAAACGCATCTTCCCCTGTGCTGCATGGCTCACTGGGCAATATGGTGTTAAAAATCTTTATGTGGGGGTTCCTACAATTATTGGCGCAAACGGGATTGAAAAAATTATCGAGATCGATTTGAATGCAGACGAAAAAGCCATGTTTGATCATTCCGTTTCTGCCGTTCAGGAGCTTGTTCAAGCGGTTCAAAATCTGGGGCAAAACCAAAAAGCAGGTGCTGCTTAAAAATTTAAAGGACAGGATATCAGATGAATATACATGAATATCAAGCCAAAGCCTTAATCTCAAAATTTGGGGCCCGCATACCCAAAGGTGAGATTGCATTTACGCCTCAAGAAGCCAAAGAAGTAGCTGAAACATTGGCTGGTGATGTATGGGTGGTGAAAGCCCAAATTCATGCCGGTGGTCGCGGCAAGGCAGGCGGTGTGAAAGTTGTTCGCAGTGCTCAGGATGTTTATGATACGGCAAGCGAACTTTTGGGGAAAGTTTTGGTCACCCATCAAACAGGACCTCAAGGCAAAGAAGTGAACCGCATTTATGTGGAACAAGGCTGCGCCATTGCCAAAGAATATTATCTGAGCTTTCTCGTGGACCGTGGTGTATCCCGCGTGACCGTTTTGGCCTCCACCGAAGGTGGGATGGACATTGAAGAGGTTGCCGAAAAATCACCTGAGAAAATTGTGAAATTCTCTATCGATCCTTTAATAGGATTTATGCCATTTCATGGGCGAAAACTTGCTTATGCTTTGGGATTCACAGGCGCTCAAGTCAATGACGTTGTAAAATTTTCAACGGCGATTTATCAAGCCTTCGTTCAGCTGGACGCAAGTATGCTTGAGATCAACCCCATGGTCACGACAACCGAAGGGGACGTGATGGCTCTCGATGCCAAGATGTCATTTGATGACAATGCCCTCTTCCGCCATTCCCTTTTGAAAGATCTTCGTGATGAAACGGAAGAAGATCCCATGGAACTCAAAGCCGGTCAACATGAGCTCAGCTATGTGAAGCTCGATGGAAACATTGGCTGCATGGTTAATGGCGCAGGTCTTGCGATGTCCACAATGGATATTATTAAACTCTCCGGAGGAGAGCCCGCAAACTTCTTGGATGTGGGCGGAGGCGCTACGCGTGAACGTGTTACGGAAGCCTTCAAAATCATTCTCTCAGATCCCAATGTGCAAGGCATTTTGGTGAATATCTTCGGCGGAATTATGCGCTGTGATATTATCGCAGAAGGTATTGTTCATGCGGCACGGGATGTGAATATTAACGTGCCTTTGGTCGTTCGACTTGAGGGTACTAATGTTCAATTGGGAAAAAAGATCCTCGCTGAATCAGGGCTTCCGATTATTTCCATTGATGGCTTTTCAGAAGCTGCACAACGTATTGTCCAAGAAGTGAAGGAGGCCGCATAATGTCAGTTCTGGTTGATAAAAACACAAAGGTCATTTGCCAAGGCTTTACAGGTGCTCAAGGCACATTTCACTCAGAGCAAGCTATTGCTTATGGAACCAAAATGGTGGGCGGTGTGACCCCAGGTAAAGGGGGCACCAAGCATTTAAACCTTCCAGTCTTTAATACCGTTCAAGATGCTGTGAAAGCTACAGGTGCCAATGCATCCGTAATTTACGTACCTCCACCTTTTGCCGCGGATGCCATTTTGGAAGCCATTGATGCAGAAATCCCCTTGGTTGTTTGCATCACGGAAGGCATTCCTGTTTTGGATATGGTCCGCGTTAAGCGCGCTCTTGAAGATTCTAAAACGCGCCTCATTGGTCCAAATTGCCCAGGGATCATCACACCCGGTGAATGCAAAATTGGTATTATGCCAGGATATATTCACCAGCCCGGATCCATTGGTATTATCTCACGTTCTGGTACATTGACGTATGAAGCGGTTGCACAAACAACAGCTGTTGGTCTTGGCCAATCCACATGCATTGGTATTGGTGGAGATCCTGTCAAAGGCACCAATTTCGTTGAATGTTTGGAGATGTTCTTGAAGGATCCCAAAACCGAGGCCATTGTGATGATCGGCGAAATCGGCGGAAGCGATGAAGAATCCGCTGCTCACTATTTGAAAGACATGAAAATGCCTAAACCCGTGGTGTCCTTTATCGCAGGACGCACGGCCCCCCCTGGTCGACGTATGGGTCATGCGGGCGCTGTGATTTCAGGATCTCAAGGCGGTGCGGACTCGAAAATTAAAACATTGCGTGATGCTGGCGTTGTTGTGGCCGAATCTCCAGCTATGATTGGTGAAACGCTTTACTCTTTGATTCGAGAGGGCGTACCGCAAAAGAAAACGATTAACCTGTAGGATGAATTTCATGGAACAATCGCATCCGCAACCGATAGATGCTTCGACTTTTTTGGTTGGTGATAACGCCATTTATGTGGCGCAACTTTATGCCAAATATCTTGAAGAGCCCACATCCGTATCTTTGGAGTGGCGTCATTATTTCTCAAGTTTAGGGGATGAAGCGACATCCATTCTTGCGGATGCGTGGGGACCATCCTGGGCCAAGCGTACGATTATAAAAACGCCTCAATCTGAGACAAAATCTCAAGCTTTAAATGGGGGTGATTCCCGCCAAGCTGCGGAAGATTCTATTCGAGCTTTGATGCTCATTCGTGCCTATCGGGCCTGTGGGCATATGAAGGCAGATTTGGATCCTTTAAAATTAACACCAGTCAAAAATCATCCCGAATTAGATCCGGCCTCTTACGGATTTAAACCTGAAGATTGGGATCACCCGATTTACATTCACGATGTTTTGGGAATGAACACGCCGACTTTGCGTCAAATTATTCAAAAACTGGAATCCGTTTATTGCCGCTATGTGGGCGTTGAATTTATTCATATTCAAGACCCTGAGAAAAAACAGTGGGTCCAAAGTCACATTGAAGGTGAGGGTGAAAAACCAGGATCAATCCAAGATCGCTATGCCCCAGAAACCCAAAAGACCATATTGAAAGAAGTCACCGAAGCTGAAAGTTTTGAGCAATTCTTGCATGTGAAATTTCCCGCTGCTAAACGTTTTGGTTTGGACGGTGGTGAAAGTTTGATTCCAGGTATTTTGTCGGCTTTGAAAACCTCTGCAAAATTAGGCGTCAAGGAAACAGTTCTTGGAATGGCACATCGTGGGCGTTTGAATGTTCTTGTGAATATCATGGGCAAACCTATGCGCTCCATCTTTTCCCAATTTCAAGGGGCCTCCTCCAATCCTGATGATGTTCAAGGCTCTGGAGATGTGAAATACCATTTGGGAACGTCATCAGACCGGGATTTTGACGGACACATGATGCACTTGTCTTTAACAGCCAACCCTTCCCATTTGGAGGCGGTGGATCCTGTTGTCCTTGGAAAGGTCCGCGCCAAACAAAACCAACTCAATGATCGTGATCACAAGCAAGTCATGGGGATATTATTGCATGGAGATGCGGCTTTTGCAGGGCAAGGACTTGTGGCAGAAACCCTGAGTTTATCAGAACTGCATGGATACAGAACCGGTGGAACAATCCATATTGTGGTGAATAACCAAATTGGATTTACAACCTCTCCCGTTAATGCCCGTTCGTCATCCTACTCGACGGATATTGCGATGATGATCCAAGCCCCCATTTTCCACGTGAATGGCGATCATCCTGAGGCGGTTGCTCGCGTTATGGAATTTGCAGCCCAGTATCGTCACAAGTTTGGTTCCGACGTTGTGGTGGATATGATTTGCTATCGTCGTTTTGGCCATAACGAGGCGGATGAGCCTGCGTTTACACAACCTTTGATGTACAAAGCCATATCCGAGCACTCCACAACCCGTAACATTTATGCCCAAGTCCTTGTCAAAAAAGGAAACCTAACAGATGAGGATGTGATTAAAATTAAGGCCGGAGTTGATCAACATTTGGCAGACGAATTTGAAGCTGCAACGCATTACAAACCCACAAAAGCCGATTGGCTTGAGGGGCGTTGGAAGGGTTTTAGTTCAACGGCTGATCACGACATGGTGGTGGACACGGGGCTTTCTAAAGACATGCTTTTGAACATTGGAAAAGCGTTGACCACGGTTCCCCAAAATTTCAACCTCAATCCCAAATTAAAGCGATTTTTATCTCAGCGTAGGGACGCAATTGAGAGGGGAAAAAACATTGATTGGTCCGCAGGGGAAGCGCTGGCGTTTGCAGGACTTCTTTTAGAAGGTAATCGCGTTCGTTTGAGTGGTCAAGATGTGGGACGCGGGACATTTACACAACGTCATGCGATTTTGCGGGATCAAGTGACGGAAGAAAAATATCTTCCCCTCAATCATATCTCAGAATCCCAATCTCATTTTGAAGTTATCGATAGCCCCCTTTCTGAAGCGGCAGTCTTGGGGTTTGAGCTGGGATATACTTTGGCCGAACCCCATGCCCTGGTCATGTGGGAAGCGCAATTTGGGGATTTTGCCAATGGTGCTCAAGTCATTGTTGATCAATTTATTTCCTCAGGGGAAAGTAAATGGTTGCGTATGTCAGGTCTTGTGATGCTATTACCTCATGGTTATGAGGGGCAAGGTCCTGAGCACTCCTCAGCCCGCCTTGAGCGCTATCTCCAACTTTGCGCGGAAGACAATATGCAGGTTGCCAATTGCACAACACCTGCCAATTATTTTCATATTTTGCGTCGGCAAATGCACAGGCCTTTCCGTAAGCCTCTCATTATGATGACGCCTAAATCTTTGCTTCGTCATAAAGATGCGGTTTCTACATTGAAGGATTTCGAATTAGGATCCCATTTCTTGGCTGTCATTCCCGAAACTGGAAAAATTGCCGCTAATAATAAAATTAACCGCGTTGTGATTTGTTCGGGCAAAGTCTACTATGATTTACTCGCCCGCAGGGAAGAATCCAATACCCAAGATGTGGCCATTCTTCGTCTTGAGCAATTCTATCCCTTCCCTGGAAAATTGTTAGAAGCGGAGCTCAAAAAGTACCCCAACGCTGAAGTCATCTGGTGCCAGGAAGAACCAGAAAATATGGGGGCCTGGACATTTTTGGATAGAAGACTTGAGTCTGTCTTAATGAAGACAAAAAACAAAAATACGCGCCCTCTTTATGCAGGCCGAAAAGAAGCGGCTTCCACGGCCACAGGTCTTTTAAGTCGTCATAAAACAGAACAAGATCATGTCGTTAACACCGCCCTTGGGCTCACAAAATAAGTAGAGGATATTATGAGTGCACAAACCTCAAAAGCTATACAAAAAGACATCGTCGTTCCTCCTATGGGGGAATCCGTCACAGAAGCAACTATCGCCCGTTGGATGAAAAAGACAGGGGAGGCGGTTACGATGGACGAACCTTTGGTTGAGCTTGAAACTGATAAAGTCACTCTTGAGGTAGGAGCGCCAGTCTCTGGTGTGTTGGGGGTAACTCATTTTAACGAAGGTGATAACGTCACCGTCGGTGCGATTTTAGGATATGTTTTGGAAGGGGCAACTACAACCGCAACTACGGCGGCATCCGCCCCGGTTTCAATGCCGCAACCCACCTCTCAACCGGCTGCTGTGGCTCCTCAAGTTCTCTCCCCTGCCGTGAATCGTTTAGTGACCGAACACAATCTCAACCCACAATCGGTTTCCGGCACAGGGAAAGACGGACGCATCACCAAAGGCGATGTTTTGACATTGGTTAATACACCCGCTCTTCAAAAAGCAGCCCCTGTTGTGGGACCTGCCCGTGAAGCGGGCCTTCGGGAAGAGCGCGTGAAGATGACGCGTTTGCGTCAACGCATTGCCGAACGACTTAAGGAAGCACAAAACACAGCTGCAATTCTGACCACTTTTAACGAAGTGGACATGACGAATATTATGCAACTTAGAAATTCGCTTAAAGATAATTTTGAGAAAAAGCATGGCGTGAAATTAGGTTTCATGTCCTTCTTCGTCAAAGCCGTTCTTGTGGGGCTTAAAGAAATTCCTGCGGTTAATGCGGAAATCAGTGGCGATTCCGTGATCTATAAAAACTATTATGATATTGGAGTGGCCGTTGGAACTGAACAAGGGCTAGTCGTTCCAGTTTTGCGTAATACGGATAACCTCAGTTTTGCGGAAATTGAAAAAGGCATTTCAGATTTGGGCAAAAAAGCTCGCGATGGAAAACTCACTATGGAAGACCTCCAAGGAGGCACTTTCACAATTTCCAATGGCGGAATTTACGGATCCCTCATGTCGACCCCGATTTTAAATACACCGCAGTCCGGTATTTTGGGCATGCACAAAATCCAAGAACGGCCTATCGTCGTCAATGGTCAGATTGTGGCGCGTCCCATGATGTATATTGCCCTGTCTTATGATCACCGCATTATTGACGGCAAAGAAGCCGTTACCTTTTTGGTGCGTGTTAAAGAATGCCTCGAGAATCCTGAACGCATTCTCTTGGAGGTGTAATTGAGATGGCGCAACATCAAGCGGATTTAGTTATTGTCGGCGGTGGTCCCGGCGGGTACGTCGCGGCCATCAAAGCTGCGCAATTAGGACTTCAAGTTATTTGCGTGGAAAAGCGCGAAGGCTTGGGCGGGACATGCCTTAATGTCGGTTGTATTCCCTCCAAAGCCCTTTTGGAATCTTCTCATAAATTTGAAGAAGTTCAGCATGGACTTTCTGCACACGGCATCAACGTGGGAAAAATCGAACTCGATTTGAAGGAGCTTTTGGCACGCAAAACAAAAGTTGTGGAAGACCTCGTCAAAGGTATCGATTTTTTGTTCAAGAAAAATAAAGTCACTCGCATTTTGGGTGAGGGCCGTATTGTGTCTTCTACTCAAGTCGCTGTAAAATTAAATAACGGCGGTGAGGATGTTATTGACACCAAACGTATCGTTATTGCCACCGGTTCTGAAAGCGCTGTCATGCCCGGAATTGAGATAGATGAAGAAATTATTGTCACGTCTACGGGTGCACTCTCTTTGAAGAAAGTGCCTAAGACGATGGTCGTTGTGGGCGGTGGTTACATCGGCCTTGAGATGGGTTCCGTTTGGCGCAGACTTGGATCTGAAGTTACCATTATTGAATACATGGATCGTATTGTGCCTACCATGGACCATGAAGTGGGTAACGCTTTGATGAAGACTCTTGCTAAACAAGGCCTTAAATTTAAACTCTCAACAAAAGTCCTCGAGATCAAAGCCAAAAAAGATCATGCAGTCCTGAAAATTTCTCCCGCCCAAGGCGGCGCTGAGGAAGAAATTAAGACCGATGTCGTCCTTATTGCCACGGGTCGCAAACCCTATATTAAAGGGCTTGGTGTTGAAGCTTTAGGGCTTCAAATGAACGAACGGGGCACTATTGCAGTCAACGCCCATTATGAAACTTCTGTTCCTGGAATTTACGCTATTGGTGATGTTATACCTGGGCCCATGCTTGCACACAAAGCTGAAGAAGAAGGTGTGGCTGTAGCCGAACATATTGCAGGCAAAGTTGGACACGTAAATTATGGCGTAATTCCTGCTGTGATTTTCACGTCCCCCGAAGTGGCCACTGTTGGCGCTACAGAAGAAGAACTCAAAGCCCAAGGTATTGCTTATCGTGTGGGTAAGTTCCCCTTCGTGGCCAATAGTCGCGCCAAAGCCATTGGGGAAACGGAAGGCTTTGTCAAAATTTTGGCGGATCAAAACTTCGACCGCATTTTGGGATGCCATATCATTGGTCCCGATGCAGGCACTATGATTGCCGAAATTGCGGTTGCTATGGAATTTGGAGGCTCAGCCGAAGATGTGGCGCGCACCTGCCATGCCCACCCCACTTTGAGTGAAGCCGTCAAAGAAGCGGCCCTTGCCGTTGAGATCGGCGCGATTCATATGTGAGTTGTTATACTCTGTGTGCTCCATGAACTCCCACAATAGCAGAGAATAACAACGCGGTCCGGGAAATAATTTAGATTTAATGAAATTGGTATAACCAGTATAATAAGTGACGTAAAAAATGTTGAAATTTTTAAATATTGAATTTAAAATTTTTTATTCCTTATTCTCTCGTGCTTTGAAAATAAACATTCAAGTGAGTATTTTAACTTTTTTATTGGTTTTTACATATGCTATTTTTGTTAATAATAATTTTTCATTTAACTTTGCAAATGATTTTGAAATAAGTGAGGTGCTTTACACATCTAATAGTTTTGAAATCATTCAATTTATTGCCGCTTGGTCTGATAAGGTAAATGGTTTTTATTTTTTTATCTTTTTTATATTTATACCTCTCGCCAATGAAGAAACCTTATTAATCAGAGGAATGAACGAAACAATCGTTGTAATTCAATAAAATTTTATGTATAAATGGGGCATGAGAATTGAACTGGCGCATAAAGAAAAACAAGATCTAGAATTTCAGCACAGTAAAGAAAGAGATCGTCGCGTGGCTGATCGCATCAAAGCCGTTTTGTTAAATGCGGAAGGTTGGACTCAAAAGCAAATCGCTCAAGCTTTGCGGATTCGCTATGAAACTGTTCAAGATCATCTTAACGATTACAAGAATAGCAGGAAACTGAAACCTGAAAATGGCGGAATTTGAGGAAGCCTGTGCAGAACTTGGAATTCCGCTGATTGTTCTGCCCCCCCAAAAGCCCACTTACAACGGCGGCGTTGAGCGGGGAAATCGAATATTCCGGGAGGAATTTTACAACCAAAACAACCTCCTGGCTGATTCCATAGCTTCTATGCGCTTTGAGCTCTCTCAAGCTGTCTCAAAGTATAATTCTTATCGGCCTCATCGCGCCGCGAAAGGCCTCACTCCTTTGCACTATATTCACTCTCATATTCTCGAGGCCTCTTGAGTCTCATTCTATATGAACCCGCACAATTTCGTAAGACAGATTGACCTTAAAAGAAAGAGTGTCTAGAATTTTTGAGGTCAATCTAAGAAAATAAAACTGAATTGAGCGCGCATGAGAAAATTATGTTTTGCCACGGCGTTGTATTTGGCCACAGTCTCTATTTCCACCACCATAGAGGCAAAAAAGCCCTATGACCAGATGGATCCAGAAAAACGAAATGCTGAAATTCAACGAAAAACGAGATTTTTTAATGAGCTCATTGAAGGTATAAGACCTCTGCCCTGTCTTTACAGGGGCAAAAAGCCGGATGATTTACTGTTTTACCTTAAGGATTTTAAAGAGTATTTGGAAGAACGTTTGCTCGCGCAGGGTTTTAAAGCTGAAAAGTCAAGGCGAGTGGTCTCCACTAAAAGGCCTATTGATTATTGGTTTTATGTTTTAGCAGCAATTAAAGTTGTTGAAGTTACAAATCCAACACACCCAACTTTGGCATTTCACAACCTTGAACAGTTTGTAACATTAAAAGGACGGAAGGCTTTTTACCGCAAACTCAACAAGGATAAAACACGACCCCTCTCAAAATATTAGCTCCACCTCTTGCCACGCTTAAAGGCAGCCTGTCACACTTTTGGAAAGATAATTTTTACAAATTCCTTGAGATGACCCATCGATATGAAATTGAACAAGTGCTTCATTAACTTGTTTTTTAAGGGACCCTTCTTTAGGAAAAGCAAAAGAATAAAGAAGGTACTGAATTGTCACAGGCGCCAAAAAAAGCTCCTGATTTCCAGACTCGCGCAAATAATAATCTGCATGAGAGCTTGTGACAATCAACGCGTCTGCACGATTATTTTCAAGTTCTAAAATAGCATCTTCGAAAGTGTCCATTTTTCGAGGCGACAACCCTGCACTCTGTGCAATAATCGTAGAAAGCCTGTTTTTTGCAGCCACCAAACGAATTTTCTCAAGGTCTGAGATCTTTAAATATCTGGCTTGATAGTTTTGTAAATTCGATGTCATAAAAGAAATGAAACTTGAGCTGACCAAAAGCATGGAAATATAGCTTCCAAGAATCCAACCTATTAGAGATACTTTCCCCCACTTTGTCTCAGGAACTCCACCATGACCTCTCGATAAATGTAACCATATTGTATAATGAATGCCTTTTAAAAAAGTCGTTGGCAATTGTGTGGGAGGAGCATCATGAATGCGTTCACGCTCAAATTTCCACCAGATCATGACATAAAGCACAAAGAGAAAACTTAAAATCAAAACCCAAAACCCAACGCTTGCGGCAAGCATTTTGAGAGTAATAAAAATAAAATGGGAGAGCGATTTATTTTCAAGTGCACCAATTGTATCCACAAAATAAGCACGTGAATAACTGACCCCCTCCAGGGATTTTGCTTTTTTGTATTGATGAATCGTAGGTGTGACACTGCCTAAAAGAACATCGTATTGCTTTTCAATCAAAGCATCAAGCGCCACCATGGGGTCTTTAGTCGGGATGGGATAGTACGTGTATTGGATTCCCAAAGAAGCCGCAACCATCTCCCATAAATCGATGGAAATACCTGAATACTTTCCATCTTGAATCACGACAAAGGGAGGATCATCAAAAACGGCAACTTTGTAATTTTGTTTTACAGTTTCCGTTGGAGATGAAACCTCTTTTTTATCCTCAGCAAAACTCATGACTGGGTAAAAAAACAAACAGAAGAGGATGCACAATCTATAAAACATATCGATTTTCCTCCTGGTGAGTTTTAAAAATTAGCTGGCTTTTTTTGAGGATACCTCAGATTTGACTCTTTTAAAACGTTCTTCCGCCAATAGATCCGCAGCATCACTTGTGGAAATTCCACGCTCTTCAGCTTTGCGGAAAATAACGAGCAAGGTATCGTGAATTTCTTCGACATGACGTCTGACGACGTCCGGATCAAAATTGGGTCCCTCATAAGAAACGCTGATAAGTCCTCCTGCGTTCACCACGTAATCGGGGGCATAGAGAATACCTTTTTCTGTGATAATCTCCCCATGTTCCGCTCTGGCCAACTGATTGTTGGCAGCCCCTGCAATAATTGGAAATTTAAAGAGGGGAATGGTTTCATCATTAATGACAGCCCCCAAAGCACAGGGTGAGAAAACATCTGCTTGAATCCCATAAATTTCGTGAGGGGCCACTGTTTTAGCTTTAAATTTTTCAGCGCAAATTTTAAGAGATTCGGCATCAATATCTGTGATGATGAGGTTAGCACCAGCTTCTTTCAAAAGCGCACAAAGATGCTGCCCCACGTGACCCAAACCTTGGACAGCAACGGTCACTCCCTCAAGAGAACTTTGCTCCAACTTATAGGCAACCGCGGCCTTAATACTTTGAAAAACACCAAGAGCCGTTAAAGGGGAGGGATCTCCGCTTCCACCTTGAATGGAGAGATCAAGGCCTACTACATGAGATGTTGTGTCATGGATATAAGACATATCTTGAACGGAAGTCCCCACGTCTTCAGCCGTGATATAATCTCCACCGAGTCTCTCGACAAAACGTCCAAAAGCCCGGAAAAGTTCCGGAGATTTATCTCTTTTAGAATTTCCAATAATAACTGCTTTCCCTCCCCCTAATTTGAGATTGGCAATGGCAGCTTTATACGTCATGCCTCGTGAAAGGCGCAGTGCATCTGTAACTGCTTCTTGCTCATCCACATAATTCCACATCCGGCACCCCCCCAGAGCAGGGCCTCGATTTGTGTTGTGAATAGCAATAATCGCTTTCAGACCAGTCTCCTCATCGTTACAAAAAACGACATTCTCATGGTTATCAAAATCACGGGCATAAAAGACAGTCATGTAGTAAATCTCCCAAAAATCTGTAGTGAAGCCAAAATTATTTTTTATGTGGGCCATTTGAACATAGAGCCTGCACAAAATGCAATCATGTCTTGCAGTTTTTTTTTCGATAGGTTAGGGAATGTCCTAGAGTCTTATGCAAATAAAGTGAGATATGGCTGACAATTTAAACCCACGTTCTTTGATTATTGACTGTGATCCAGGCGTTGATGATTTCGTTGCGCTCATGATGGCCTTTGCAAGACCCGAGCAATTGAATGTTTTGGGAGTCACAACCGTTGCTGGAAATGTCGCCCCCGAATTTACACAAACCAATGCACGGCGGGCTTGTGAAATTGCAGGTCGAATGGATGTTCCTGTTTTTGCCGGATGTCCCCGCCCCATGCTCAAAAAATTGAAAACTGAAGAGGTCGTTCATGGCATCTGCGGTTTGGGAGGTGCAGATTTGCCCTCACCCACAATGCCACTTCAAAAAACACATGCTGTTGATTTTATAATCGATACGCTCATGTCCACCAAAGCGCCCATTACAATGGCAACCACGGGTCCCATGACAAATTTGGCCACAGCCATTGTGAAAGAACCCCGCATTCTTCACAATATTGATGAGATCGTGAGCATGGGCGGCGCCATGACATTGGGGAATATCACGCCTGCTGCTGAATATAACTTTTTCTGCGATCCCCACGCCGCTCGTATTGTTTTTAGCTCGGGCAAAAAAATTAAATTAATGTCTCTTGATTTAACCCACAATGTAGTCACAAGTCGCGATTGGCTTGAATGCATTCATGACCTTGGCAATCCCGTGAGTCGCGCCGTTTATCAAATGCTCTCATTTTTCCATGTCTATGACACCGAACATTTTGGCACAAGCGGGGGCGTCCTTCATGATCCTTGCGTCATTGGATATTTACTCGCACCCAAACTTTTCCAAGGCAAAGATGTTCATGTCGAAATTGATACGACGGATGGCATCACAGGCGGTCGATCCATCATTGATTTTTGGGACAGACGGGGCCTTGAAATCAATGCCCATGTTTTCGACAAAGTCGATGTTCATGGATTTTTTACGCTTTTGACAACTTTGATTGAAAGTTATGGGAAGACTAAAAAATTACAACAGGCTTCATAAGGGAAAATAAAATGACACAAAAAATTATTATTGATTGTGATCCTGGCGTTGACGATGCGGTCGCCATTTTGATGGCATTAACTTCTCCCGAAGTTGAAGTTTTAGGCGTCACGACCAATGTTGGAAATGTGTCTTTGTATAAAACCCAACTCAATGCCCGCAGAGTTTGTGAAGTTGCGGGAAGATTAGACATGAAAGTTTTTGCAGGATGCCCGCGCAGCCTTTTCAATCGATTTGCCCCTGAAAGCGTTGAAGACACAGCATATACGGCCGCAGATATTCATGGCGAGTCAGGCCTTGGTGGATCTAAACTTCCCGCCCCTACTATGCCTTTGCAAGATGAACATGCCGTGAATTTTATTATTCGCACCCTTGAAAATTCAACGGGCGATATCATTATGGTCTGCACGGGGGCCCTTACGAATATGGCCACCGCTTTGATTATGTCGCCACAAATTGCCGCTAAAATTCAGAAAATTGTTTTAATGGGGGGCGCAATTGGGCTTGGAAATATTACGCCCGCGGCCGAATATAATTTTTATTGCGATCCTGAGGCAGCCCACGTCGTCTTTACCTCCAAAATTCCCATCGTCATGTTTGGATTGGATGTGACCCGCCAAACCGAATTTGATAAAAAGTGGGTAGATGAAATTGAAGCTTTAAATTCGCCTGTGGCGCAAGCTTTGGTGGACATTCTCTCTGATGCTTTCAAACCCGGCGCCTATGCTGAACCTGGCACGAAGGGGACTGGAAAGGTTCTTCATGATGTGAATTGTATTGCGTATTTGATTAACCCTTCCCTTTACGAAGGGCGTAATGTTTATGTTGAAATCGACACCTCAGATACGATCAACTCTGGACGCTCGACTGTCGATTGGTGGAATAAAATTGGAAAAGAGCCAAATGCTCTTGTCATGAACAAAGTCAAACATGAGGCCTTCTTCGCGCTTTTAACAGAACGCATTTCTCGATACCCGAAGTTTCAAAAATCTGCCAACGGAACGCTTTAGTCTCTCAAAAACTAAGTCTTGCATCTCAAATTTCCTATGTTAGAGTTCTTTTCAGAAACGAACTCTAACTTGATTTGATTGATAAGGAATACGTGTTTTATGGAAAAGGCCCCAATGACCGCAAACGGCCTACAGCGTTTGCAGGATGAGCTTCATTATTTAAAATCTGTTGAGCGCCACGCCGTGATTAAAGCCATTGCGGATGCCCGCGAGCATGGGGATCTTTCAGAAAATGCGGAATATCACGCGGCAAAAGACAAACAAGGTTTTATTGAAGGGCGCATCCAAGTTCTTGAGGATAAAATTTCTCGGGCACAAGTCATTGATGTGGCCAGTCTCAGTGGTCAGGATGTGAAATTTGGCGCAACAGTCAAAATGGTGGATGACGAAACAGGAGAAGAAATCACTTATCAAATCGTGGGGGTTGATGAAGCCGACCTTAAATTGGGACTAATTTCTAACACCTCTCCTTTGGCACGCGCAATTATTGGAAAATCTGTAGGCGATACGTGCGAGGTCTCAACGCCAGGTCGAGGAATGCGCTCTTATGAAATCCTTGAGGTTGTTTACAAGTAGATTTTCAAAGGTTTCAATTTTAGCCACCATCATTTTGATGGATCTTTTGGCCGGGACAGAATTTGATCTTTTTGTCCCCAGTTTTCCTGAACTACAAAGTCATTTTAATCTCTCTCCATTTTGGGTTGAAGCCTTACTCTCCATTAACTTTGCAGGCTATTGCCTAAGCCTCTTTATTGTGGGAGGGCTTGCTGATCGCTATGGCAGAAAACCCATCATCTTACTGGGTCTTTTGATTTTTATTATTGGAAGTCTCCTATGTTTAGGGACGGGATGCTATCCATTACTTCTTGGTGGAAGATTTCTTCAAGGCATAGGCATTGCTGCACCTGCAATCCTCAGCTTTTTAATTATTGCGGATAGTTATCCCCTCAAACAACAACAAGTCTTAATGGCGATCTTAAATGGCGTCATGAACGCCTCTGTGGGGGCAGCACCTGTGCTGGGGAGCTATATCACTCTCTATTTTCATTGGGAGGGAAATTTTACTGCGCTTCTTATTTTAGGGCTGTTGGTGTTCGTAATGACTGTGTGTTTTATCCCTCATCATAAACAATCTGAAAATAAAGCCCCCCTCTCCCTTCAAGGATATATACCGATATTCCAATCAAAACCCCTCATGCTTTTGATCGTGAATTTTGTCTTTTTATTTGTGCCCTATTGGATTTTTGTGGGGATGTCACCCCTCCTTTATATGGAAGATTTGGGAGTCAGCCTTTCCCACTTTGGTTATTATCAAGGGGGATTGGCCTTGGTTTTTGGGCTCGGAAGCTTTCTTTTGGGTTTCATTATATCACGCTACGATCAGAAGAAAATGCTCACCCTTTCCAACCAAATCTCTATCATCGCTTTCATTTGTGTGGCTTGGGTCGCTTTTCTGGAGACCCCAGGTCCACTTCTGATTACACTTGCTTTTGTCCCCTTTATTATCGGCCAGATTATCCCCAGTAATTTACTCTACCCCTTATGTCTTAATATGAAGCCACAATTCAAGGGACGAATAACCGCTGCCATTCAAGGGGGGCGCCTTATTTTTGCATCACTCAGTCTTCAGATTGCGGGCTATTTTTATCAAGGGTCCTTTGAAAATATCGGAATCATTATCGCAGGCTTTATTTTTCTGAGCATCGTGACTCTCTTTTTAATCATCAAAAAGGTGTACGGGTTCATATATACTCCTTTAACTTGAAGATGCCTTATTAAGGATCTGAAAGTTATCATTAATGAGGTCAACCATAGAGCTGGCGATTTGAGGCCACGTAGCAAAGAATGCGTCAATGGCATCCCTAAATTCAGCAGCACTTTGAAAGACACGATTGTTGCGTACGTACTCGTTCATCACTTTCCATAATCGCTCAATTGGATTCAAGTTTGGACTGTATGGCGGCAAATAATGAAGAACGATCCCATATTTTTCAGCGGCGCTTTGTGTCTTTGCTGATGTTATAAGGGCCCCTATCTAAAATCTGGTGAATTTTTGGGGCCTTGGGATATTTCTTTCGCAAGGCGGCAAAATGCTTTTCCATGGCCTTGCTATCAATGGTTTTAGGGGCTGCAATAGTCACATCCATCGTTTCCAAATTAATGGAACCCAAGAGATTAACCCGTGTACGAGAGGCAATGGTCGAGATCAACTTATCTTTCCCTTTATGAATCTACCCATGGGTTATTTTTGTTGCCATTGTGGGGTGGACGGCATCGGCAAACTCAACGGGTTCATCCTCAGGAAGATGATTGAGAAGATCTTCATAATATTGGATAAACTGAGAGTGTTCAACTAAGTGCGTCAACGATTAAACATAGACCTCAGTTGGAGCCTTCCTTCAAAATATATGTTGAACTGAGAAATCGCCAAAGCCCCATTTTGCAAAGGCGCTGTCCATTTTTCAGCAATTTTTTGAATTGCACAATAAATCAGCTTAAAAAGCGTCTTTTGTTTTGGTAAATTTGGAGTGATCCCTCGAAAATTCCTCAAGTGGCTCACTCCTCTCGAGGCCTTTAAGAAAAATTTATACCCTGTTGAACTTCATCCTTGAATGTGATCCGTCCCCCATTCACGTCAATTTCAACAAATAATATACAAAAAAATATAATATTTAAACATTAATAATTTTTTAACCGGATCTATGTAGAATAAAAAGATGAGATTAGAAAGTTAATCTATTTTTTGTTAATTTTATTTAATGTGAGGTGGTATTATGTCTAAGAAATCTGGTTCCGATAAAACGCGCTCTCATCAAACTCTTCCTTCTAATTCAACGCCAGGGGGCAAAACAAACTGTACGCCCTCGGCCACGAAACCTGCGAGTAAGCCAGCTCCGGCGTTACCTTCCAAAAATACTGCTCCTGCAGCTCTCCCATTTAAGGATGGAGATGAAAAAGTTTCTCTCACGAGTCATTGCTTGACTTTGGATAATTTAATTAAGAATTCAGAGGGCGGGAATCATAATTATGGGATCAAGTCCGTTGATTCCTGTAAAATTGTTAGCACATGTGGAAAGACGATTACCACCGATTGGAAATCTCCCAAGGTATTCGATTCAAAAAATCATGAGGCTTGCATTAAGGTCTACGTGGATAATGATCATACAAAATGCGCCACGTTGACAATTAAGAATGACGGATGCCAGACGCTTTCTGATCCTAATCATCTCTTTGACTCCATCGATAAAGGAAACGTCCAATGCATTGTTGGCTATACAGTTCAGGATGGCCAAGGGCATAAAGACTGCTCAACACAAACAATTACAATTACAGGGTCAAACCAATGTCACGTGGCTTTGTCGGATGGGAATGAGTCAAAGACACTTAATGAAGATCAAGTTTATAATATTACAACACATTCTGTGGGCTTAACCAATCTTCTTCTCAATACATCAGGAGGAAGTGGCAGTGGATATCAAGTCAAGTCCATTGATTCTGTAACTATTACCACAAGCTCAGGAGAAAAGACGGTTACAACAGATCTTACTTCCCAAAAACTTTTTTCCAACAATCCCTCTGGAATCAACATCAAAATCTATGCCGGGGGCGATACGAGCCAGTGGGCAACTCTTCACATTGATGCCAACGGCAATGAGACCTTCTCAGATCCCAATCATCTTTTCAATTACCTCAGGGGCGGAGACAAAATACAGCTCGTGGTGGGATATACTGTGAAAGATTCTCTAGGAAATACAGATATCTCAACGGATACCCTCACGATTACGGGATTAGATGATTGTCCCGCTGTTGTTGCGAATCAAAGTCAACTCTCTCAAGGAACAAATGAAGATGCCACAACGCCAGTGATGGGAAAAATCGTCTTTTCGGATCCGGATTATGGCGAGAATCCTGTGACAATTGATAGCGTCACTTTGGCAAGTTCTTCTGTTCCTTCGGGAGCCACGGCCTTGAGTGTGACTTCCGCGACGAGTTCTCAGATTGTGACGAACTACGGAACGCTCATCATGGGGAGTGACGGGAGTTATAAATTTACTGTCAACAACACAATTGCCAATCAATTGGCGCAGGGGGACAAAGTCATTCTTAAGTTTAACGTCGATCCTCATGACAAAGGCGAGGTCGTTGCTGGCTGTGATGGTGCCGGAGGTAGCTGCCCTCCTGGCGTTTTAACTATCACAATTGATGGGAAGGATGATTGTCCCGCTGTTGTTGCCACTCAAAGTCAACTCTCTCAAGGAACAAATGAAGATGCCATAACGCCAGTGACTGGAAAGATCGTCTTCTCTGACCCCGACCATGGTGAAAATCCTGTGACAATTGATGGCGTCACTTTGGTGGGAGGGAAGGTAAACAACTCCCCCATTTCCGTTTCAGATTCAGATCCGAACGGACTTGTGGTGAAGACGGCCTATGGTACATTGACCATGAAACCCGATGGGACCTATAGCTTTTTGGTGGACAATGCCGGGACAAATTTCCTGAATGACGGAGATAAGCTCGTCCTCACATTTAACGTCGACCCTCATGACAAAGGCGAGGGCGCTGCTGGTTGTGATGGTACCGGAGGTAGTTGCCCTCCTGGCGTTTTAACTATCATCATTGATGGGAAGACAGACTGTAAGATTACATTCGATTGTGGAGACGGATCTGGAAAATTGGCTCAGGGATTAGATGATGAGTCAACCAGCATGGCAACGGGAAATCTGATTGCAGATTCTCATGCCCATGATAGTGACGCAGATCCTCTTCAGGTGCAGAGCGTGACCTTGGGCACAGTTAGTAATTTCACTTCCACCTCCTTAACTACGGGCGGTGTTGAGACAATTAAGATTTTTGACATCCACTCCAATCTGGTGGGAACTTTGGCGATCACCCTTTCAGGAATAAATGCTGGACATTATGCGTGGACGAATGGACCTGCCGCTGAAGATCTTTCTGTTGGAGCTCATGTATTTGATTTTAGTTACGTCCTGGCCGATAGCGCAGGGACTAATGCGTGTACCGCAACTGGTGACTTAAAAGTCACCGTTACAGGCGATGATCAATGCCAGATCAGTTTTGGGAACTTTGAGGGGAGAGATGCGGCGCCTCTTGATTATTATAATGGTGCCATTTATGGGGCTGTGGATGATGAAGCGGGTAGCAATGTTTCTGGTAACGTGATTACAGATTCCGGCGCTAAAGACAGTGATAATAATCCTGTTCAGGTGGCCAGTGTAACCCTGGTTGCCCCGACTGCCACCAATGGTCTGACAACAGGATTTACGGCCAGTCTGGATGCAACTCAACCTGCAGGTCATCAAGTGTTGGATGTGTTCTATAATACGGTTTTGATCGGCAAGTTGGATGTGACGCTTTCTTCGGGAGATTATGTCTGGACGAACACAGCGGATGCGGAAGGGTTGCCTGAAGGTGCCAATAAACTAGGCTTTACCTTCAATCTCAATGATGGCTCTGGCTCGGACGATTGCACCGCCAGCATTCAATTAAACGTTGCAATTAATGGAGATGCACCTTGTGTGATGACGCTGAAGAGTGAGAATCTTGGCGTCTCAACGGATGATGATATCCACCAGGGGACCGATGGTGTAACAGTTATTCCCAACATCAGCGGGAACTTCATCACCGATTCAGGCGCTGTGGATAGTGATCCTACGGATCAGATTGTTGTTCAGTCTGTGGCCTTGAGTTCGACATTGCCCTCTGACTTAAGTCAGTCGTCCGCGGATTCGACCAATACCACGACAGGTGATGCGATTCACACGATTACGATCTCCGATGTCAGTGGTGTTGTGGGAACGCTTTCGGTCGATATGAAAACCGGGGATTATAATTGGGTCAATGGACCTGAGGCCGAGAAGTTGCCTGAGGGCGCCAATGCATTTGCCTTTAAGTATGTGGTGGCCGATGCCAATGCCAACGCCGACGATTGCAATCCTGTTGAAGGATCGATGAACATCACGGTGACCGGGGATGCACCTTGTGTGATTACGTTGGGCAAGCCCGGGAGTGAGGTTGATGATGAGAACGGATCAACGGCTTCTGGAAACTTCCTGACAGGTGCCAGTGACAGCGATAATGACTTTGTTGTGCTGAAGTCAGTGGACTTGAGCTCGACATTACCCTCGGGTTTGAGTCAGGAGACCTTAGATTCGACCGATAGCAAGACAGGTGATGCGATTCACACGATTACGATCTCCGATGTCAGTGGTGTTGTGGGAACGCTTTCGGTCGATATGAAAACCGGGGATTATAATTGGGTCAATGGACCTGAGGCCGAGAAGTTGCCTGAGGGCGCCAATGCATTTGCCTTTAAGTATGTGGTGGCCGATGCCAATGCCAACGCCGACGATTGCAATCCTGTTGAAGGATCGATGAACATCACGGTGACCGGGGATGCACCTTGTGTGATTACGTTGGGCAAGCCCGGGAGTGAGGTTGATGATGAGAACGGATCAACGGCTTCTGGAAACTTCCTGACAGGTGCCAGTGACAGCGATAATGACTTTGTTGTGCTGAAGTCAGTGGACTTGAGCTCGACATTACCCTCGGGTTTGAGTCAGGAGACCTTAGATTCGACCGATAGCAAGACAGGTGATGCGATTCACACGATTACGATCTCCGATGTCAGTGGTGTTGTGGGAACGCTTTCGGTCGATATGAAAACCGGGGATTATAATTGGGTCAATGGACCTGAGGCCGAGAAGTTGCCTGAGGGCGCCAATGCATTTGCCTTTAAGTATGTGGTGGCCGATGCCAATGCCAACGCCGACGATTGCAATCCTGTTGAAGGATCGATGAACATCACGGTGACCGGGGATGATCAATGCCAGATCAGTTTTGGGAACTTTGAGGGGAGAGATGCGGCGCCTCTTGATTATTATAATGGTGCCATTTATGGGGCTGTGGATGATGAAGCGGGTAGCAATGTTTCTGGTAACGTGATTACAGATTCCGGCGCTAAAGACAGCGATGGAGATGCGGTTCATGTGGCCAGTGCGTCTGCGACAAACTTGCCAACAGGATTTACGGCCAGTCTGGATGCAACTCAACCTGCAGGTCATCAAGTGTTGGATGTGTTCTATAATACGGTTTTGATCGGCAAGTTGGATGTGACGCTTTCTTCGGGAGATTATGTCTGGACGAACACAGCGGATGCGGAAGGGTTGCCTGAAGGTGCCAATAAACTAGGCTTTACCTTCAATCTCAATGATGGCTCTGGCTCGGACGATTGCACCGCCAGCATTCAATTAAACGTTGCAATTAATGGAGATGCACCTTGTGTGATGACGCTGAAGAGTGAGAATCTTGGCGTCTCAACGGATGATGATATCCACCAGGGGACCGATGGTGTAACAGTTATTCCCAACATCAGCGGGAACTTCATCACCGATTCAGGCGCTGTGGATAGTGATCCTACGGATCAGATTGTTGTTCAGTCTGTGGCCTTGAGTTCGATATTGCCCTCTGACTTAAGTCAGTCGTCCGCGGATTCGACCAATACCACGACAGGTGATGCGATTCACACGATTACGATCTTCGATGCCAGTGGTGTTGTAGGAACACTGACGGTGGATATGACTACCGGGGCTTACAACTGGGCCAATGGACCTGAGGCCGAGAAGTTGCCTGAAGGCGCCAATGAGTTTGATTTCAAATTCGTGATTGGGGATAACCAACACGACGATCCTTGCAGTGCCAACGGGACATTAAAAGTCACCGTTACAGGAGATGACCAGTGCCAGATTACCTTTGGGAACTTCCTCGAGGGTCAGATAAACAGTAACCTCAACGGCGATACTTTCACAGCGCAAGTTAATGACGACGAGCTGGGCAGTGGTGGTTCCGGCAACCTGGTGAACTTTTTTGGTGCCAGCGACAGCGATGGAGACACGATCCACGTGGGCGACATCAAGTTCAATGGGGCGACTGGATTCACCTCAAGTGTCGGTACTTCTACAAATCCGTCTGGGGATTCGATCAAGACAATTCTAGTTTACGACAGTGCGACACAAGATGCGAGCCATTTGGTGGGAACGCTGACAGTGGATTTGACAACAGGTGCTGCCAGCTGGGCCAATGGGGCTGGGGCGGAGGATCTTGCCGTCGGCGCCCATGTCTTTGGTTTTGATATTTTCTTCAACGATGGTTCTGGATCGGACGACTGTACGAAACACGGGACTTTGGATATCAAGATTACAGGAGATGAGGCTTGTGTGATGACGCTAACGGCGGATACGCTTAATGTCTCAACGGATGATGATGTAGCGACCGCGATCAATGGTCACAACATCGATGGGAATCTAATTGTCGACTCAGGCGCTGTGGATAGTGATCCTACGGATCAGATTGTTGTTCAGTCTGTGGGTTTAACCTCTGCCGTGCCATCAGGTTGGAGTGTAACACCATCCGATTCAACCGATACCACGACAGGTGATGCGATTCATACAATTACGATCTCCGATGGTAGTGGTGTTGTAGGAACACTGACGGTGGATATGAAAACCGGGGCTTACAACTGGGTCAATGGACCTGAGGCGGAGAAGTTGCCAGAGGGCGCCAATCCGTTCCACTTTGCTTTTGTGATTGCGGATAACCAACACGACGATCCTTGCAGTGCCAACGGAACATTAAAAATCACGGTCACAGGCGATGACCAGTGCCAGATTACACTGGGGAACTTCCCTCCTGCGACAGCCTCCTCTGTTTACAGTGATGGTGTGGTTTCGGATAAAGCCATCGAGGACGAGGTCACCAGTGGTGTTTCCGCCAACTTCATTGCTCAGTCCGGCGCCCAAGACAGTGATGGAGATGCTGTTCATGTGGCCAGTGTAACCCTGGTTGCCCCGACTGCCACCAATGGTCTGACAACTGGATTTACAGCAACTATGGATCCAATTCAACCTGCAGGTCATCAAGTGTTGGATGTGTTGTATAACTCGGTTTTGATCGGCAAGTTGGATGTGACGCTTTCTTCGGGAGATTATGTCTGGACGAACACAGCGGATGCGGAAGGATTGCCTGAAGGTGCCAATAAACTAGGCTTTACCTTTAATCTCAATGATGGCTCTGGCTCGGACGATTGCACCGCCTCGGGTCAATTGAACATCACAATTACGGGAGACAACGATTGCCCTGTTTTGGATCCCAACAATACAACATTAACGAACTTTGGACCCGAGCATCTTGCGGATGGGACAAACTCGGCCATTAGTAAAAATAATCTTTTCTCCAATATCACAACACCTTCTGAGCACCCCAATTTGACAATTTTGAGTGTCAATGGGATTACGGATGGAGGGCCTGGGGATACGAATTCTAGCATGGACGGCCACATCAAGTTTGATGTCTTCCTCAACGATCCACTTTCTGGACATCCAATTGATGCGGGAACGGTAGACTTTAATACAACCGTCGGGACTTACACATTTAACGTCAACTCTTCGGCCATTGCTTTCTTAAATGGTGGAGACAATCCTTCTTGGACCTTCAATTATGACGTCACGAATGGATTTATCGAAAACGGAGCACCTTGCACAGTCTTTGATACGCTGATTTTAAGTGTGAATGGTATTACAGATAACAATTCCACCTTCCCACTTTATCACTCCGCTATGAATTTCTTGCCTACAGGATTCCCACTTCAAGGCGGGTTGGCAACTGTTCACACGGTTGAGCAGGCTGGAAGTTACTTTGCAGGATACTCTCTCAACAACTATTCCACTCCCTTTGGGATGGGTGGTTTCATACATGACCATTATTTCTCAGGGGGCTATCAGACATCTGGAAATGGAACCTCTGAAAATGACATCATTTATGCCCATGATGCCACAACCGTTCATGGCAACGGAGGAAATGACTTCTTGGTAGCGTTGCCTGGCGGAACTTCTGGAGTGATCCTTTACGGAGATTCTGGAAATGACGTCTTAATTGGAGGGGCAGGGGGAGACAATCTGTACGCTGGGACGGGGGGATGTTTCCTTTCTGGAGGTGCTGGAAATGATACTCTTCATGGTGGGTCCGGAAACGATATGATGTTGGGAGGTCTAGGCAACGATGTGCTCTTCGCCGGGGCTGGTGTAGATACTCTTGATGGTGGTGCCGGTAATGACTACATCGTTGGATCTCAGAGCGCTACCGGTCATGATCTCTTTTATGGTGGCGTTGGGAATGATTTAATGGTTGGAAGTTCCTCCGGCAATGATGTGTTTGTTTGGGACGTTCGAACACCATTCTCAAGCACTCTAGGAAGTCTTCCCAGCACGACCGTTATGCCCGGGACTAGTTTTTCTGAAACCAGCGACGTTATTAATAATTTCAATGCGTCTAATGATCTTTTGAGATTTGAGGATGTATTCGATAATAGTGGCGTAAATGCCGGGGGCTCTGTTTTGGATGACTCTGTGAATTATAGCTTTGGAAGTGCTAATGGATATCAGATTGAAGAAGGGACCCTGGATACCTCTAATGGAAACTTTGCCGTTAGTTCTACAGGCGCTGATCTCAAGCTTGATTTTGGTGTTCCTGCTACTCATGGCTCGGTCATTATTCAAAACCTTGCTCACACGTTGAATTGGGATTCGACACCTTCTACTACGTTGAGTTTTGCAAACTTGGATGCTGCGCTGGTGGCTCAGGGAGGGCACCATCTTGATGTGATACTTTAAGGAAAGCTTCGGCTCGTATGAAGTTTTTAGCCCATAACCCCGGGGGAATTCAAATTTCTCCGGGGTTTTTTCTCGTTTGTCGAATAAAGGCATCACATTAAATTTCTCTTTTCAAAAAGTAACTGGCAGAGAGAATTATTTTTCACGCACTTCACATATTAACTATTTTTTAATAAATAAAGAGCATAATAAAAAGATCATGGTGATTAATATTGTTCATCAGTTTTTTTATGGGAGTAGGTGTCATGTCTTTGGTCACAATTGGAAATACCGTTATTGATACGGTCTCGGTTTCAACGTCTATTATTCAAAATCTGATTGGAACGTTGGGGAATAAATTTATTATTGTTTATTCTCCTTATGGAGATACCTTTTTTGTAGATGAATCCGGGGGTGGAAATATTGTTGAAGGTTTAGGCGCCGCCAATTTGACCGTGGTTTTCCACGCCACAGACGTTGCGTACTTTGGGTTTAGCTCTGGCTTGAATACATTGGATGTGTCAGACGTGGCTATTGGCACGGCGGCGGCTTCACAAAACACGATTGATCTGCGGGGCAGTGTTGCCCATTCAGGTCCCCTTGTTTTTGGGTTTGACGTTCTGGATTTGACCAATAACGGTATGAACACCAAAGCACATACCGTCCTTTTGGATGCTCAAGGCGTTGATAATTTCAGTGATGGATGTGTCAACTCTATCACCCATATGGCCAACAGTATGGTGATTAAGGCCGGTCAAAATGACATTATTAATATGGGATCTCTTGCAGGTGGTATGATGAGTACGGGTGGTTGGACACAAGCCGCTGATAAAACCTTTGGGGGAATTGTTTATCACGATTATGTGCAAACCTTCCTTGAAGGATGCACAAATGAGACCGTCAATCTTTTCATTCAAAATCGAGCCCCCATAGCTGTTGTGAATACCACAACCCCCACATTTAATGAGCACGACAGCAGTATGAACGTTAATATGTCGAATGTGTTAACAATCACGGATGCTGATCTTGGTGATCATCCCGTCATTACGGGGATAGTTTATAATTCTTATACACGAGTTACGCAGTTTGCAGCAAAAGGGTGGGAATCTAAGCGAAAGACATGAGTTTTGTTATTTCTCTAGAGATATCATGCTTAATAACATCCCACTGCTGCTGATAAAAAGAGAAGCCTCCAGCAAGTCGTCTTTTAAATCTTTGAATCCAAGCCGAAATGGCAAGAAATATATGATTTCTTTGGGCTCGTCCCGTGCGAGACTGACAGCGTTCAAGACCGCATGTTTGCTTTAATTCCCGATGATAAACTTCGATTTTCCAACGCGATTTCATGACCAGTTCAATATGATCACGAGAGGGATTATCCCTATTGGTTCCGATATAATCCGTGCGACCGTTTTTGGCAACAAACCGGAAAACAGTAATCCATCCATATCCGCGTAAGTGAACTTTCAGTCCTTCATCTGGAATGTCCAGCTTTTCAAGAGTTTCTCCACGATTCACTTTCCTGTTTTTCTTCAACCCCATCACCCATGTCCAGCCTATGGATTCAATGGCCTTCAGATTATTCAAGCTCGAGTACCAAGCGTCTGCAACCACGTCATCCGGATTTATCCCTCTGTCTTGAGCCAGCTTTAACATTTCCCTGAAATGGTCATTCTTGCTTTTGCCATCGCTGGCTTTATCATAAATACGATAATCAACAGGAATAGAGTCATGACTCCTCAGGCCATGCCATACCAAATTGACAAGACCTATCCCCGCAATAACATCATGGGCATTCCCAGAATACTGATAATGCACAAGCTCTATCTTCTCGCTCCGATTTTTATCCAAAATTGTATCGTCACATACTAAAAAACAAGGTTCTTTCTTGTTAATAAGAGATTGAGTAAGATTCCACACTCCGCTCGGACGCAATGCACTAGAACTCAACCATCGATTGACGCTGTCATGCGACAATGGAATCGGTGACACCTCCGAAAGTGCCAACCCTGAATAGCGCACACTGCTGGCTTGTAAAAATGAACGATAAAGTGATTTTGTGCATTTGTGTCGAGACATCATTTCTTCTCATTTAATAAATATTCCCTCTCACCTTATCTCTTCTCTCTTCTCCTGCAAACTGCGTAACTCGTGTTATAGTGTAATTTCGACCGCGTCCGGATTTTCTCTGGGCAGTGTTAATGCATCCTTCTCCAATGGTGTACTTAGTATTGCACCTGGTCAATTTACAGCCTTAGATGCGGGAGACAAATTAACGCTTAACTTTACAGCCACAATCTCTGACGGACACGGTGGAATTATCACAAAGGCTTTCAGTGTCTTAATTAATGGACAAAATGATGTGGCTACAATTTCCGGAAATGCCACAGGTGCCATCACAGACAGTGCTACACCTGCAGCTGTTACAGGCGCTCTCACTGTTTCTGACCCTGATCATGGGCAGAGTATGTTCAGCACACCTTCAGAAACGGTACAAGGGCAATACGGTACGTTCATATTTTCACCCAATGGCAACACAGGTGCCTGGACGTACAATCTCGATCACAGCAAAGCAATCGTTTTGGCGGCCAATGAAACAGCAGTTGACTCCCTGACTGTCAATTCTCTTGATGGCACGGCCTCTCAGACGATTAATGTGACCGTAACTGGCGTGAATGATCCTGCTATTATAGGGGGCCAAGACACAGGTGCCCTTCAAGAAGATGTCAATGTCAATATTAATGGTGATTTGGTGGCCACTGGCGCCCTGACGGTCAGAGATCCAGATTATGGACAAAATTCTTTCCAAGTCATTACATCTGCAAGCCCTTTATTGGGGTCTTACGGATCTTTAACGCTAGATTCTGTGGGTAACTGGGTTTATACAGCCAATGACCAACAAAGCGCCATCCAAGCGCTTTCAGTGGGGCAAAGTCTCACTGACACGCTCACGGTGCGTTCCTTTGACGGCACAACTCATCAGATTATGGTCACGATTACAGGCACTAACCACGTACCCGTCCTGACAATTGATGAAGCCGGAAATCCGGATGGATCTTATGATATTCAGGTTTTTGAGAATACGGCAGGGGCACTTGTTGACCTTTCAAATGCGGGAATGGTGACCGCCGTTGCCAATTTAACACCAACTCAAATTGGGGCTTTGACACCAACTCAGATTGGGGCTTTGAGCACAAGTCAAATTGGGGCTTTGAGTGGTGCTCAGGTTGGGGCTTTGACACCAACTCAATTTGGGACTTTGAGTGATGTTCAGGTTAGCGCTTTAACGAAAGATCAGATTGGGGCCTTGAGTGGTGCTCAGCTTGCGGCTTTGAGCGGTGCTCAGGTTAAAGCTTTAACAACAGATCAGCTTGGGGCTTTGAGCGGTGCTCAGGTTGGGGCTTTAACAACAGATCAGGTTGCGGCTTTGAGCGGTGCTCAGGTTAAAGCTTTAACAACAGGTCAGCTTGGGGCTTTGAGTGGTGCTCAGGTTGGGGCTTTAACAACAGATCAGGTTGCGGCTTTGAGCGGTGCTCAGGTTAGCTCTTTAAAGCCTGCTGCTGCTCCTGCCCCTGCTGCTGCTCCTGCCCCTGCTGCTGCTCCTGCTGCTCATGCTGGCCCCGCGCATGGAATTACAAGTGTTTCCACAACAACAGCGGCAGATCTTGCTGCAAAAGCGGGTGCAGTTGCAGCGTCGACCACGCATACGGCTCTTTTTACAGTTACAGATCCTGACGTTGGGGATACGCACACTTATAAGGTTTTTGGAAGTGATGGCGTAACAATTGACTCTCGTTTTCAGATGGTCAGTGATGGTCAGGGGCATGATATTCTTGAACTTCTTCCCGCCGTGAAATTGGATTCTGAAACAACACCCACAATTGCTCTCAAAATCGTAGCTTATGATTCCCATGGTGCTGTTTCTAATACGATGGCTTTGAATCTTCATGTCAATAATGATCCCACAGAAATGCCCACAGCCAACGCAGCCCTTCAAATTGCAGATCAGATGGTTGTTGGAGGGGCCGTGTCTACTCAAACGATTAATGTGCCTGCAGGTCTTTTTGCTGATCCTGATGGAGATGCGCTTAGTTATTCTTTGCTTTATAAGGGAAGCACCAATTTACCTTCTTGGCTCAGTCTTCAAACAAATCCGGATGGCTCTCACTCTATTCTTATCACCAACGCGCCAGCCGCTGGAGAAGCAGACGCCATCAGCGTGGTTGCGACCAATGCAGAAGGTAATCAGGTCATAGATACCTTTAATTTGCTGGTCAATCCTGCAGTCAGCATTGATAGCGCCTTGGTGATTCCGGAGCAATCTGTTGGTTTGTCTCTTGGTAATGGAGGAGGAGCGTTTGCAGGGGACGGTGCTGCTGTGGGAAATCTCTCACAAGCAGGGCTTGTGATCGCAAATGATCCAACGGGCGCATTTGAAATTGTAGGTAACGTCTTAAAACTCCTCCCTGGATCAGGGCTTCAGGCTTCAAATTTTGATCCTTCAGGGCACATCACTCTTCAAATGCAGGATAATTTGGGGAATCTTGAGAATTTGGTCTTAAGTGAGAACTTAACACCAAACCTTACACACACAAGCGTTACGACCCAGATTACGACGCTCCAGTGGGTTAACTTCACTCAAATTCTTGACACAGATACACAGGCTACAAATTTATTTGTAGGTCAGGATATTTCGGGAAGTAATATGATTTATGACATGGCGATTGTGCCCAAAGGGGCAATTGAGACGATTTATGGTGGCAATATCCTTGGCGGCGACAGTAACTCCTATACCATGAACAGCGCAGGATCCTTGTCTGGCCTTGTTTTTTATGGAGGAAATGTAAAAGATGGCGCGACCAATGCCTCATACACCATGGGAATTGAGACCGCTGGTAATATCATCTTTTACATGGGCCATTTATGGCAAGATCCAAATAATACAAACGGTTATACAGTGGTAGGAGGCCAAGGTGATGACGTGATTCACTTCGGAATGAACACCAGTTTTGTCGGGATGAATATTGATGGCGCGTCAGGCATGAATACGTTCGTAACGGATTCAAGTTTGAGCTCGGATAACTTACATCCGTTTTCATTTGACAATGCCATCGGTCATTTATTGAATATTGATCACTTGAATGTCCAGACTAAGGGGGATACGGTTAATGCTGTCCTGTTGAATGCTAAGGATGTCTTTAGCATAGGGCATAATGATACTCTTTTTCTAGAGCACAGCAATGCTGACACAGTGCTTGTAGATTCTAGCCTCGCGGACCAAAACGTTGCAGAATCGCTCAATGGCATTACTTACGAAAAGTGGCAGGGAACCTTCACTGACTCAAGCGCTGTCACTCATACAGAAACTCTTTGGGTGGAAACAGCGTTCCACAACCACGGGAACATATTACAACCAGCAGGAAATGCTATTCTCGCTCAACCCAATCAACTGCCCGGAGGAATATTAGATCTTTTGCATTGATTATTTTTTCAAATATTTGCCTCAAAAATTGCTCCGAATCATGTCTTTCGGGGCTTTTTTTGTGAGCGTGCGGCCTTCACTTTGATGTCTCTCTGAGAGAGTGATTTGCGACCACAAGGAGCTCGTTTCTCAGAATCTTTTACTTGCCGCGCCATTTTTAAGGAGATCCTGAAGTAAATTCAGGATGACGATTCGGGGGTTTTCTGTTTTTCATGGGGTGGCCCTATTTTTTCCTCCAAAGATTTGTTTCCTTTTTGACTCACCTTTTTTATTTTCTAAAAATTTATCACGATGGGTGGCTGATTTTTAACCTTCTGTGTTTATGATCCCCTTTTAGAAAATGTTATCCCTTATCAAGCGCAAAGGTGTCCCTCATGTCACACAAAGGTTATTATCGCAGTCCTGCTCTTTTTCAAGACCAACTCATTTTTGTGAGTGAGGACGATTTGTGGCGGGTTTCCAAAGAAGGTGGTAAGGCCGAAAGGCTGACCAATGGGTTGGGACAAGCCTCAAACCCAGCGATTTCACCCGACGGAAAATGGATTGCTTTTACGGGTCAAGAGGAGGGGCACGCGGAAGTGTATCTCATGCCTGCACAAGGGGGGCCGCTTGAGCGCTTGACCTATATTAATGAAGGCGCCGTTGTTATTGGCTGGCGCGAGGATGGCAAAATTATTTACGCAACGCAAAGGCCTGCAGCACCGCTTTCCCTACCTCATCCCTGGGTGAAGCATCTTTATCTTTTGAACCCTCTTACAAAAGTGTCTGAACGTATTCAATGCGGTCCCGCCGAATCCATTTCCTTTTACGGATCTGCTCATGTGATTCAACGACATGGCTATGGATATGTGTCCTGGAAGCGCTATCGCGGCGGCTCTAAAGCCGAATTGTGGATTGATCAAAAGGGACAAGGCAATTACGAGAAACTTATTGATTTGCCATCCAATACTCTCCAGCCTTTATGGCTTGGGGGGGAGATTTATTTTCTCAGTGATCATGAAGGAATTGGGAATGTTTATGGCATTTTACCCAATGGTAAAAACTTACGCGCGATTACAACTTCAAAAGATTTCTTTGTAAGAGATGTAAAAGGATGGGGCCGAGAGCTTGTCTATATGGCGGGAAGCGATCTTTATCACCATGACCTTGATTCTGGAAAAAGTCGAAAAGTGGAGATTCTTTTTCCTTCCCAACGCACACAACGCCAACGGAAATTTGCAAGCCCCCAAAAATATTTCAAATCCTATGATCTTGATAAAAAAGGACAGCGTCTAGGGATCATTTCCCGTGGTCGTCCTTTTGCATTTGGAAATTGGGAAGGGGCTGCGAACCAATACGGAATCCGAGATGGTGTCAAATACAATCATCTGATTTTTAGATCTGATGAAAAGCATGTCCTCATGACCCGTGATCATGAAGGGTCTGATGTTTTAGAAGAGCATCTCCTGGATCACAGCGCACCTGAAAAAAGATTTTCGTTTCAAGACTTGGGAAGGATTAGTCATATTCAAGAGGCCCCTCAAGGGGATCTTGCGGCCATTACCAATCATCGTTGTGAGGTAATACTTTTAAATTTGAAGACCCAAAAGAAAACCCTTCTGGGAAGAAGTCCCCATGGTCTTATTTATGGGATCAGCTGGTCTCCTGATGGGCGGTACTTGGCCTATGATTCGACGATTTCTCCTCTTTTGCGCGCTGTGTTCATTTATGATGTAAAGACCAAAAAAACGCACCAAGTCACAAAACCGGTTTTGGAAGACGTGCGGCCTGCTTTTGATCCTGAAGGTAACTATCTCTATTTTCTCTCCAAACGCATTTACAATCCCGTGATGGATACTATGCAATTTGATTACAGTTTTCCAAAAGGCATGAAACCTTATCTTTTGACGTTGAGAAAGGATGTAAACTCTCCATTTATTCCCATCTTACATCTTGAAACTAAAAAAGACGAAGGTGAGGAGAAGAAGAAAAAAACGGATGAAAAAATAAAACCCATTGTGATCGATTTTGAAGGCATTGAAGATCGCATTCTCGAATTTCCCGTCTGTGAAGGGGATTATAAAACTATTTGTGGTATACACGGAAAAGCCCTTTATACAACGGCACCTCTTGAAGGAACGTTGGATGAAGGAGACGAGGAAGACACCGCATTCACACTTCGTGCGTATGATTTTGCCAATCAAAAAGAAGAACTACTCGTTTCACGCTTATCCTCATTCTCGCTTTCTGGAGATAGAACTCAGCTCGCTTATGTGAGTCAGAAAAAAATCCGTGTCATTAAGGCCGGGGAGAAACCATCCGAACATGATCATTCTTACAAAAATGGAGGATGGATTGATTGGGGGCGAATTAAGATTTCCGTCGATCCTGCTCTTGAGTGGCGACAAATGTTTGAGGAAGCCTGGCGCCTTCAAAAAGATTTTTATTGGACGGCAGATATGTCTAAGGTTGATTGGAATGGCGTTTTTAAAAAGTATGAACCTCTTTTAGATCGCATTTCAACCCGCGGCGAACTCAACGATTTAATCTCGGAAATGCAAGGAGAGTTAGGTTGTTCTCACGCCTATGTTTATGGCGGGGATTTAAGGTTTCCTCCGAATTATCCCATCGGAGAACTTGCATGTGATTTTGAGTGGGACGAAAAAGCCCAAGGGTATCGCATCACGAATCTAGCCAAGGGTGATCCTTGGATTAAGGGCGCAACCTCACCTTTAAGGCTTCCCGGAGTTCAATTAAAAACGGGGGATTTTATCACCTCTATTAATGGCCAAAAACTGTCCTCAATGCTCACCCCCCAGCAATTACTTGTGAATCAAACAGAGAATTTTGTCGAATTGGGAGTTTTGCCTAAAGGCCACAAAAAACATCGAAAAGCCGTTGTGAAAACGCTCACCTCTCAAAGTCAGGCCCGTTATCGTGATTGGGTTGAGGAAAATCGTAAGATTATCTCAGAAAAAACCCATGGTAATGTCGGCTATATCCATATTCCCGATATGAGTTCGCGGGGATTTTCCGAATTCCATAGGTCATTTATGGCAGAGCTCGATCGTCCGGGCTTGATTGTTGATGTGCGATATAATGGGGGTGGACACGTCTCGCAAATTCTTCTTGAAAAGCTCGCACGGCGTCGTTTGGGTTATGATGAAACCCGTTGGTTTGGGCAGATACCTTATCCCGCCAATGCGCCCATGGGGCCCATGGTGGGGCTTACTAATGAATATGCAGGATCGGACGGAGATATGTTTTCTCATGTCTTTAAAGTCATGAAATTGGGGCCTCTGATTGGCAAACGAACGTGGGGGGGTGTGATTGGAATTTGGCCACGGCACCCTTTGCTGGATGGGGGAGGAACAAGTCAGCCTGAATTTTCAGCTTGGTTCCCCGAGATTGGATGGAGCATTGAAAATCATGGGGTCGATCCTGACATTGAAGTTGAAATCACCCCTCAAGATTATGAGAAAGGGTTTGATCCGCAACTAGAGCGCGCCATTTTAGAAGTTGAAAAAATCAGGGCTGAATTTGAGCCCTTGAAATTGGATCTTTCAACGCGCCCCAATTTGGAAAAATTGGGCCGATGAATTCTCAACCTTTAACGATTTATCTCATTGGGGGTTCTGTCGCATCTGTTGAGTAAGTATGCAGAGAGAATGCTTCTTAATTTAACAGATAGGTTTTTGTGTTGATTATGCAAGGAGAAAATTAAATTCTTTTTCAATCGTTTTGGCAGCATTTAGGTTCCACAGCTTTGGGATAATCAGAAGGACTAATGATAATTGAATCTTCAGGCGCGCGGGGAGGTTCTTTGAGGCCGCAAGCTGTGAGCATTATCGCCATAAAAGATAAACATAAAGCCATGTTGAAAAGGGAAGACGAATTGGTCATACTGAGCTCCATAATTAAAATTGACGATGGCAGTATAAGAGGGTTTCATGAATTTTTGGAAGAAAAGTGAGAACTGGATTTTAACATCAATAGTTCTCTTGTTTTTTATGGGCCTTGCGGTTTGGAACTTTGCGCCCAATTCTATGTCTTTGTTCTCACCCGTCAGGGCTGATCCGATGACCATTCCTTTTGTGGATAAAGATCAGAAAGTTCTTACCCTTGATGATTTTAAAGGCAAGCCCACGGTTGTGAATTTCTGGGCCACGTGGTGCCCTGTATGCGTGAAAAAGATGGACACGCTCAATACCTTTGCGGGAAAATTCCAAGAAAAGGGTGGGCAAGTTTTGGCACTCTCTCATGATCGTACGGGAATTGGAACGGTCAAGGCGTACTATCTTAAAAATGGATACACAAACCTTCCCATTTATTTAGAAACGTCAGGTTCGATGCTCCATGCCTTTGGCGGCACAGGACTTCCGACCGCAATTCTCATTAATGCCAATGGTGAAGTGGTTGCCAAAGTTCCCGGTGGGTTTGACTGGGAAAGTAGTGACGCCAATGAATTGGTCGAAACTTATTTTGGCATTAAACTCTAATCTTTTAACGTAACTCAAGAGGTCTATTATGTTCGAACTTCCCCCCTTGCCTTATGCTATGGATGCTTTGGCGCCCCATTTGACGCAAGAAACTTTGGAATATCATTATGGCAAACACCATCAGACGTATGTCACGAATTTGAATAATCTGATCAAAGATTCGCCTTATGCAAGTTTGACTTTGGAAGAGATCATTCAAGATACCTCTCAAAAACCTGACAAAGTTGGAATTTTCAATAACGCTGCCCAAATTTGGAACCATACATTTTATTGGAATTCGATGAAGCCCAATGGTGGCGGAAAACCCACCGGCAAGATTTTAGAAAAGATCGAGTCAGATTTTGGGAATTACGAAGCCTTCCGTGACACCTTCAAGCAAGCAGCCACCACCCAATTTGGAAGCGGTTGGGCCTGGCTTGTGCAGGGTCAAGATGGCAAACTCAAGGTCGTAAAAACCGGCAATGCAGACCTTCCTCTCGTTCATGGTGAAAGAGCTATTCTCACTTGTGATGTGTGGGAGCATGCCTATTATATTGATTTCAGGAATCGCCGCCCGGATTACGTGGATGTCTTTTTGAATCATCTTGTGAATTGGGACTTTGCAGAAGCGAATTTAGGGAAGTAGCTTTATTAATAAAAAGAGTTGGTGGTAAAATGATGACAAGAAAAGAGGCTCTTTAAGAATCGTTGTTGCAAACAAATGTTTAAAAGTATATGGAAAACAAGTATTTAAACAGAGAATGGTGTTTTTATGATTTCCCAAAATACGAACAAATTGAACATTACAGAAGAGCTGTTGGGCATTTCTGATATTCGGGTAGTTTCATCAGAGATGGACAGAAATGGGCATATCATTGTTCGTGTAGAAAGTACTGTTGAAAAGATTCCGTGTCGTTAGTGTGGGAAGTCAACTCGTCCCCATGGGCGCAGCGTAATCTGTCGCATGAAACACTTGCCAATTTGTGGGAGGCCAACATTCATCGAAATCACACCAAGACGTGGGAAATGCGAAGATTGTGATGGCGGCGCCACAACGACACAGCAAGCCAACTGGTATGAGCGCAACAGCGAGTATACAAAAGCTTATGAAAAGCACGCCGTGATTTCCCTCATCCATAGTACGATTGCGGATGTTGCCATCAAGGAAGATCTGAGCTGCGCTGCCGTACAAGGGATCATTGACCGGCATGTGGTCACAGAGGTGAACTGGGATCAAATTAAGAAGATTGGTCTATTGGGGATTGATGAGATCAGCCTGAAAAAGGGATTCCGTGATTTTGTGACGGTACTGACCGCGAAAACAGAGGCAGAGGTCCAGATGTTGGGCGTGCTCAAAGGTCGTGAAAAAGCAACAGTTACGGCCTTTCTCAAGACAATGCCCAAGAGATTGCGCCGGACAATCTCAGCAGTCTGTACAGACATGTATGAAGGATTTATTAATGGGGCACGGGAGGCATTGGGACAAGACATTCCTGTGATTATCGATCGATTTCATGTGGCGCAGCTTTACCGTAAAGGGTTTGTGCAGATTCGAAAATCTGAACTCAAACGCCTCCAAAAAGAGCTAAGTCGGGAGGAGTATCAGCGATTAAAACCAGCCATTGCTGTGTTATTACTCCGGCAATAAAACAGGAGACATGAGGGGATTAATGTGATAAGTAGAAGGTATGAAATTAGGAGATGCACGAAAGTTAACGCAAGACGCCCAAGAAAGCCTTCGTTTGAGGGGGATTAAGGCAGTTGTTGAAGGCGGGAAGACGCATGCGGAAGTGGGGCATTTATTGGGAGTAGCGCGAGGCACTGTCAGCCGATGGGTTTCGAGCTATCGAAGAAGGGGCCAGGCGGCGCTATTGAAGAAAAAACGAGGGCGCCGGGCTGAAGACATGGTGCGCTTGAAGCCCCACCAGTGCGCCAGCCTCGTCAAAATGATCACCGATCGTTGTCCCGACCAGCTAAAACTGCCCTTTATGCTCTGGACGCGAGAGGCTGTGGGAGAGTTGATCGAACGCACTTTTGGCATCCGACTCTCGATTCGCTCCGTGGGGAACTATCTGAAACGTTGGGGATTTACGCCCCAAAAGCCGGTGCGTCGGGCTTATGAACGTCGCGAAAAAGAAGTTCAGGCTTGGCTTAAAGAGGTTTATCCGGCGATTGCCAAGCGGGCGCGCCTTGAAAATGCCGAGATTCATTGGGGAGATGAGGCGGGCTTTCGTTCCGATCATCAGACGGGCACAACTTATAGCCCCAAGGGTCAGACGCCTGTGATTTCAGGAACGGGAAAACGATTTCGAATCAATATGATCTCGAGCGTCACGAATCAGGGCACGTTGCGGTTTATGCTTTTTGAGGAGAATTTTACGCGAGAGGTTTTTCTTAATTTTCTCAAAAGGTTAATCAAGTCTTCCAAGAAAAAAGTGTTTCTCATTGTGGACAATCACAAAGTACACCACGCCAAAGTGGTCGGTGAATTTTTGAAGGAAAACAAAGAAAAAATTGAGGTATTTTTTCTGCCCGCTTACAGCCCAGATTTGAATCCAGATGAGCTTTTGAATCAAGACGTGAAAAGCAATGCTGTCGGACGCAAACATGCCAAGTCATTGCAGGAACTCAAAACCAACATCACAAAATATCTTTTTGGCACCCAAAATTGCCCCGAGATCGTTCGCTCCTATTTCCTCAAAAAAGAAGTTACCTACGCCTCCTAACGTCATCTGTTTTATTGCCGGAGTGATAAGATGAAATTTCACATCTTGAAACTTTTCAAGCATCGTGGGCGATTCCATTTATACGCGCATAAAACCATGGGGCTTGTCCCATGGATGAAGCGCCCCTCATATAATTAGTGATATGAGGCAAGCGCAGCTTGAACTTGGCCTTTAGGCCAACGAGATACCACGGGGCTTGCCCCGTGGAGGTTCACACTCAAAATCGCCCACTTTTAACGGGACGGCTCCCAAATCTTAGGGCAGCGAATTTTCAAGCAAAACAAACTATTGACGGCCGTTTAATCTGCAACAACGATTCCGAAAGAGCCAAAACTTTTCATGCAATTCCCCTGCTTGAAAGGCCTCACTCCTTTGCAGTATATTCACTCTCATACACGAGTTACGCAGTTTGCAGGAGAAGAGAGAAGAGATAAGGTGAGAGGGAATATTTATTAAATGAGAAGAAATGATGTCTCGACACAAATGCACAAAATCACTTTATCGTTCATTTTTACAAGCCAGCAGTGTGCGCTATTCAGGGTTGGCACTTTCGGAGGTGTCACCGATTCCATTGTCGCATGACAGCGTCAATCGATGGTTGAGTTCTAGTGCATTGCGTCCGAGCGGAGTGTGGAATCTTACTCAATCTCTTATTAACAAGAAAGAACCTTGTTTTTTAGTATGTGACGATACAATTTTGGATAAAAATCGGAGCGAGAAGATAGAGCTTGTGCATTATCAGTATTCTGGGAATGCCCATGATGTTATTGCGGGGATAGGTCTTGTCAATTTGGTATGGCATGGCCTGAGGAGTCATGACTCTATTCCTGTTGATTATCGTATTTATGATAAAGCCAGCGATGGCAAAAGCAAGAATGACCATTTCAGGGAAATGTTAAAGCTGGCTCAAGACAGAGGGATAAATCCGGATGACGTGGTTGCAGACGCTTGGTACTCGAGCTTGAATAATCTGAAGGCCATTGAATCCATAGGCTGGACATGGGTGATGGGGTTGAAGAAAAACAGGAAAGTGAATCGTGGAGAAACTCTTGAAAAGCTGGACATTCCAGATGAAGGACTGAAAGTTCACTTACGCGGATATGGATGGATTACTGTTTTCCGGTTTGTTGCCAAAAACGGTCGCACGGATTATATCGGAACCAATAGGGATAATCCCTCTCGTGATCATATTGAACTGGTCATGAAATCGCGTTGGAAAATCGAAGTTTATCATCGGGAATTAAAGCAAACATGCGGTCTTGAACGCTGTCAGTCTCGCACGGGACGAGCCCAAAGAAATCATATATTTCTTGCCATTTCGGCTTGGATTCAAAGATTTAAAAGACGACTTGCTGGAGGCTTCTCTTTTTATCAGCAGCAGTGGGATGTTATTAAGCATGATATCTCTAGAGAAATAACAAAACTCATGTCTTTCGCTTAGATTCCCACCCTTTTGCTGCAAACTGCGTAACTCGTGTCATATTCTCGAGGCCTCTTGAGTCTCATTTGATATGAACCCGTACAGTGCAAAATTAGCGATGGACGGACTTTGCTTGAGATTATATAAAGAAAAATTAAAAATTATTTATTTGCGAGAAAGTTTATGTTCATAAAATTCTTTATCTTTTTATTTATGGCGCAGCTCAGTTGGTCGTCATTATTTGCTAAAAATGTAATTTTTGTTGTAACCAGCGAAACTGTTGGAGGCAAAGGAGTTTTTGAGCTTTATGATCAGATGAAAAAAGATGGTCATGATGTTACTCTTGTCGCTATTCCATCCTTTTACGATGGAGAACTTTTAGCTGAAATTGATAAGGATTTTATAGAAAAATTTGATTCTAAAGATGTTATTTTTCCGTGCGGAGAGCGCCCACCCTATAAACACTGCGCGGATGTAAGCCATTATCGATCAAATATTGATGTTATCTTTGTTCAAAATCCTTACGATAGCTATAAAAACTCAATTCTTGAGCCAAATTATTTAACATCGACACTGAAACCCAAGGCCCAATACTTAATGTATACAATTTATGGGCCTCATATATTTCATCAAGATACAATAAATGATGTTAATCTGAAAAATTTAGTAGATCATGTTTATGTTGATTCGGAAAGTACGAAGGATATTTACATAAAACGTTATAAGTTCCCCCCAAATAGAGTCCATGTTTCAGGTTATCAGACATATAAGAATGTTCGAGATCGAATGTCCGAATCTCAAGATCAATCAGGAACTGATAAAAAAGAAACTATACTATGGCTTCCTCGTTGGTATTTATCTTATGCAAATAAAAGTCTTTTTGAAGGGGGCTCAACTTTCTTATCTTATCACTATTTTTTCTATAATTATGCGAAAGAGCATCCCGAAATAAATTTTATCATAAGGCCACATATTTTGCTTTTTTCATTTCCAGTACAACAAAAGTTTTTGTCTCAAGAAGATTTTGATGCAATCTTTGAGAGATTGGCAAGCCTTAAAAATGTAACGATCTCGAGACATGATAATATTCCACTAATTAATGATATTTTGAAATCAGACATAGTTATAAGTGATGGTACTTCTGCTTTGGCTGAGGTTGTTGTTGCAGATAAACCCATCATTTACCTTAGTAATGGGTGGAACAACGAATTCAATAGCAATCAATTATCTCGAGAATTCAAGAATTATATATATTTTGCGTATAGTCCTCCAGAAATTTTTTCATTCATTGAGGAAATTAGAATGAATCAGTACAAGCCGTTTTCTGAGAGAAATTGGAATGAGAGCATGCGCTCGCGTCTTGGATATCTGAAGCGAATTCTATTAGGTCAAACTGTAAGCCGAGAAGAGTTTAAAAAAATGTTGGACCCTGTGGAAAATCCTGCAAAGTTCATTTCCACCCATGTCAACGGGTTGTAATGACTCATTTGGGTGGTTTTCTAATCGTTGGCTTAGGCGGTGCATTGGGGGGGCTATGGTGGGCTCTGTCGCAAATTTTTGGTTCTCCTGGAATCGGCTTTGTTTTTGAGCTCAGGGGAATTGCATGAAACTCAAATGCACTGGGCTCCTCAAGATTTTAATTTGAAAACAAAGGGTCTCACCAAGAATCGTTGTTGCAAATTAAGCGAGCTCTAAGGCTTGGTTTTGCTTGAAAAAGTGGTATCCCGAGATGTCGAGGAAGGCTCTTTGAAAGAGGTGATTTAGGTTCCAAATGCCATAACAGCGACGCTTTAAAACTTTCAATTTGTTATTAATGCCCTCTACAAAACCACTGCTGTAGCGGTTTTTAAAATATCCCACAATCTCAGTCTGGTATTTCTTGAGTGTCTTGATAAATGTATTGAAACAGGTGAGTTCAGAAGCCTCAACAGCTTGGATCCATTGTGTAATCTGTTCGTGAGCCTCCTTCACACTTAAGTGGCTGTTATAGATTTTTGTAAACTCACACGTGAAGCGATGTGCGGCTTTCAGTGCTGGGGAATGTTTGAAAAGACGTTTTAAGAGCTTTTTTTCATCGGCAGACGGGAATGGATTCTTGCGACATAACACAGCAATGGCTGGTTTTAATCGCTGATACTCCTCCCGACTTAGCTCTTTTTGGAGGCGTTTGAGTTCAGATTTTCGAATCTGCACAAACCCTTTACGGACTTGTTTTCCATATACTTTTAAACATTTGTTTGCAACAACGATTCTTAAAGAGCCGTACAAAGACTCCCACGGGAAATGTTTTTTTGAAACAAACAAGAAATTATTCCTTGCCGTTGGGAGCTCTCCTCGATAAAAGAGAACAAATAAGGAAAGCGCCAATGATTCATAATTTTCCCAACCTTCGCATTATAAAGCACCCGCTCATTCAGCACAAGCTGACCCAAATGCGAAAAAAGGAAACGAACAAGAAAGACTTTCGAACGCTTTTACGAGAAATTTCTTTACTCATGGGATATGAAATCACACGCGACATGCCCATCCGTGAAATTGAAATTGAAACGCCGCTCATGTCCATGAAAGCCCCCACAATTGCAGGCGAGATGGTCGCCATTGTGCCTATTTTGCGCGCAGGACTTGGCATGGCCGATGGGCTCTTGGAATTAATGCCAACTGCTTATGAAGGGCATATAGGGCTTTACCGCGACCCTGAGACAAAAAAACCTGTTGAATATTTGGTCAAGCTTCCGTTTGTTGATGATCGTATGTTTATTTTGGTGGATCCAATGTTAGCCACCGGAAATTCGGCCGTTTATGCCATAGATATTTTGGTGCGGCATGGAGTTGCTCTTGAGAAGATTAAATTCTTGGCACTGGTTGCGGCCCCTGAAGGGATTGAAACCTTCAATAAAAGCTATCCCACTATTCCAATTTATGCGGCCGCCTTGGATGATTGCTTGAACGCAAAAGCTTATATTGAGCCAGGTCTTGGGGATGCCGGGGATCGTCTTTTTGGGACATATTGACCCGACAAAAGATCCAAAACTTTTTGAAAAAGGGTTTCTCCCAACTCTTCGGCGGAATTAATGACGGTAGATTTTGTGTAAAATTTATTAACCTCATGCCCAATGCCAATGGCAAAAAGTTCAACCTTATTTTGAGTCTCAATCGTTTTTGTGACTGACCTTAAATGAATATCCAAAAAATCCATGCCATTTGTGGAAAGCGTCGAGTCATCCACAGGCGCTCCATCGGAAATTACAATCAGAACTTTGCGTTTTTCCGGTCGCGTTAAAAGTCGCTCATAAGCCCAAATGAGAGCTTCTCCATCAATATTTTCTTTAAGCAAACTTTCTTTCAGCATGAAGGACAAGTTGCGGTGGGTTTTCCGCCAGGAAAGGCGTGAAGGTTTATAGACAATATGAAGAAGATCATTCAGCCGCCCCGGATTCTCTGGCTTTCCTTTTTCAACCCACTCATGACGGGAATGACCACCCTTCCACTCTTGAGTTGTGAATCCTAAAACTTCAAAGGGGATAAAGCATTTATCCAAAAGCATTCCCAATCGATACGCGGCCAAACTCGCAAGCAAAATGGGGCGCCCCCGCATAGAGCCAGAATTGTCAATCAAAAGCGTGATAGTAGTATCTAATCTGGGTCTGATTTCTTCTTCAAAATAAACCAGTGGTCGCAAAGGAGATGTTAATAATCGGGCCAATCGGGGGGTGTTTAAAATTCCTTCTTCTTGATCGAGATAACGAATAATTTCCGTGCGGCTTTCTAAAATATGTTTCAGTTTAACAGTCGCATCATGAAAGCTTTTGTGGCTAGGATCTTGAGCATGAAGGGCATCTGAGAGCGTTTGCCAAAGTTTTTGAGATTCCTCTCCCGAAGCCAAGTCTTGGGCATGGAGAACCTTATCAAAAGCATTAATGAAAACTTGATAGTGGCGCGCATAATAAGCATGTACGTGATGCGTTGAGGAAATGGAAGATTTTGAAGATTCCGCCGCATTTTTTTCTTGGACCTCTCTTCCTTCGCTTGAGGTGGCCTTTTGAGAAAAGGAGGCGTCGTCTTCAATTCCAGACGATTCGGCTTCTGAATCTTGGAGCACAAATTCATCTTCTGATATTTCCAAGTCTTTGTTTTTTCCAGCTGTTGATTCTGATTTTGTCTCAACTTCTGGAAAACGCATCCGGAGAATTTTGAGCGCTTCTTCCGCAAACTCTTTTTGGTTTTCCAAATGGTTTTGAAGGAGGAAAAAGTCCGACTCTTTTTTGGAGTTCAAAAGCGCTTCTCGAATTTCTGTTCGTAAATCTTGTTCTAAAAGAGAGGGTCTAAAATCTTTTAAATTATGAAAAGCTCCCAGATAACGTTTAGCCCCCAAAGACAGGCACCGCTCCTCCTCACAAATTGTCAAATAGGGGTAAAGAGCACTCTTGAGGTAAGACCTGTCCAAAGAGTCATCGTGATATCCGTGCCAGAATCCCTCAAAATCTGCCTGTCCCCGAGATACCAAAGATTCTGACGTCTCATCAAAACCAGGGTCTTGAGAAAGCGCACGTGCGGTTGCCTGAAGTTGATCTGATGAGGGTGGTTTTAATTCCATTCTTCGCCAAAACAGCGTTGATAAAATTCATGCAAAAGGGAACGCTCGAGATCCTCGCATCGATTAATAAAGGAGAGTTCAAGTCCGCGTTTGAGACTTCCAAAGATCTCGATATTTTCTGCCCAATTCAAAACGGTCCGAGGTGACATTACCGCGGAAATATCTCCTGCCATAAACGCGGTTCGAGTCAATCCCGCATACCGAATCATAGAGGCACCAAGTTCAATATTGTTACCTTCCTGATAGCTGGGGAATCGCGCTTGAAGAATTTTGAGCTCTTGAGAAAGCTCCAAATAATTCAATTGAACAATGATGTTCCAGCGATCAAGCTGACCCTGATTTAAAAGATTGGTCTCATGATAAAGACCCAAGGTATCACCCAAACCTAACGTATTGGCCGTTGCAAAAAGTCGAAAATGGGGATGAGGTTCAAGAATGCGATTTTGATCAATCAAAACCAATTTTCCATTGTTCTCCAAAAGACGTTGAAGAATGAACATAATTTCAGGACGACCCGCATCATATTCATCGAACACCAATGCCACGCCATGTTCAATGGCCCAGGGAAGAATACCAGGAACTAATTCCGTGACCTGCATGCCATCTTTAAGGGTGATGACATCACGTCCCAGAAAATCAAGACGACTAATTTGACCATCCAAATTAATTCGGACCAACGGCCAATTGAGGCGTGCGGCCACTTGTTCGATGTGAGTGGATTTTCCCGTGCCATGGAATCCCTGAACCAAAACACGCTTGTTGTGCACAAATCCGGCTAGGATCGCTTCTGTGGTTTTAGGATCGAATTGGTAGGCTACATCCCGATCTGGCACATAAGAAGTTACATGTTGAAACGGCGTCACCGACTGAATGGCTAATCCCATTCCAAAAAGGGTTTCTGTGGAGACGGGTTCTTGCATTTGGGTCATTTGAAAAACTTCTTTAAGGTGGCATAAGCCTGATTAATCTTTTTAAGTTTATCTTCAGCTTCTTTGGCTCCCCCATGTTTATCCGGATGATGATTTTTGACAAGCTTTTTATATATCTTTTTCACCTCATCCCATGTAGCTGGAAAGGTCAGATCGAATTCCTGAAGCGCATCCTTCAATTCTTTGGGGATAGCCTTGGGTTGGGGACGATGGGCATTAAGATCAAGATCGGCTGCAAATGTAAAATTCAAATTTAACTTATTAGCACCTAAGGGCCAAGACGGACGATCCCAGGTCATGGCGGAAATGCGACTGAGCTCAACACGAGTTACGCAGTTTGCAGGAGAAGAGAGAAGAGATAAGGTGAGAGGGAATATTTATTAAATGAGAAGAAATGATGTCTCGACACAAATGCACAAAATCACTTTATCGTTCATTTTTACAAGCCAGCAGTGTGCGCTATTCAGGGTTGGCACTTTCGGAGGTGTCACCGATTCCATTGTCGCATGACAGCGTCAATCGATGGTTGAGTTCTAGTGCATTGCGTCCGAGCGGAGTGTGGAATCTTACTCAATCTCTTATTAACAAGAAAGAACCTTGTTTTTTAGTATGTGACGATACAATTTTGGATAAAAATCGGAGCGAGAAGATAGAGCTTGTGCATTATCAGTATTCTGGGAATGCCCATGATGTTATTGCGGGGATAGGTCTTGTCAATTTGGTATGGCATGGCCTGAGGAGTCATGACTCTATTCCTGTTGATTATCGTATTTATGATAAAGCCAGCGATGGCAAAAGCAAGAATGACCATTTCAGGGAAATGTTAAAGCTGGCTCAAGACAGAGGGATAAATCCGGATGACGTGGTTGCAGACGCTTGGTACTCGAGCTTGAATAATCTGAAGGCCATTGAATCCATAGGCTGGACATGGGTGATGGGGTTGAAGAAAAACAGGAAAGTGAATCGTGGAGAAACTCTTGAAAAGCTGGACATTCCAGATGAAGGACTGAAAGTTCACTTACGCGGATATGGATGGATTACTGTTTTCCGGTTTGTTGCCAAAAACGGTCGCACGGATTATATCGGAACCAATAGGGATAATCCCTCTCGTGATCATATTGAACTGGTCATGAAATCGCGTTGGAAAATCGAAGTTTATCATCGGGAATTAAAGCAAACATGCGGTCTTGAACGCTGTCAGTCTCGCACGGGACGAGCCCAAAGAAATCATATATTTCTTGCCATTTCGGCTTGGATTCAAAGATTTAAAAGACGACTTGCTGGAGGCTTCTCTTTTTATCAGCAGCAGTGGGATGTTATTAAGCATGATATCTCTAGAGAAATAACAAAACTCATGTCTTTCGCTTAGATTCCCACCCTTTTGCTGCAAACTGCGTAACTCGTGTCAATTTCCTCAGGTGGCATGTCCTTATAATAATCCCAAGATTTGTTATAATCACGAATGTGCTCCAAACAAAACCAGTAGTACTCTCGAAGATTGTGAGGACTTTTGGGCGCCCGATATTCACCCTCCTGTTCGCATCCCCCATGATCACACAATCGCGTCTTTTGAGGCGTGGGATTAAAATCGTGAAGATCAATATGAGGGCGCATTTTTTTCATGCTTTCATATAGGCGAAAAAAAGAGCTTTGTTCAAGTGTGAAGAAAGGCATGTATTTTGCAATTTGACGATTCAATCAACTCAGAGTTAAAAACGGGAATACTCAAGTCATCGAGAAGGGCTTTAAAATGAGAAAAAATATTTATCAAGTTTATGTGCTTTTGGTTTTCTGTTTTGCCTACATTTTGGAAAAATTCTTCAACATCCATGTCATTTCGCCAAATTCATTGCAAAATCTTTAACTGAAATTGTTTTGAGCAAAATTATGATCAAGCTGCCTTTTGGAAAACTCCAAAAAGTAGCAAGTTGTTAAAGAGACTCAAGCTTTAGCCTAAATCCAGGCTTATTCTTCTTAATATAAAGTATCAAATCTTGTACCGCATTTCCTGTAGATACAAACTGTTGTTCTTGTTTTTGGGACTGATTCTTTTTGAGGGTGAAAATTGTTTCCTCAGCCTTACGTTTATTTTCTAGCTTCTTTTTCACGGCACTAAGCTCATTTTTTAACTGACCGATACGAAAAATCGCACGAACCCTTTTGTTTCCCATTTTGCGTTTGTTTCCGTTTGATTTTTCAGTTTCGCTTAAAAGAATCTTTAATTGTTTTATTTCTTGAGATAATCTTCTTTTCTTTTTAAGTAAACCATCATTACGTTTTGAATTAAAAACAGTCTCATTGATCTTTAAAGGTGAATCTACCATTTCTATTATTTCTTGCGTAATCTCCACGCCCTTTAAGGTTAAGGATTTAAGAGTGGAATTCTCCTTCAGGGCTTGTAAAAGATTTTGGATGGTGGCCTCTTGAAAATGAATCTTTTGTGAACTGACCCAATTGACGGGAAACTCCATTTTAAAACTTTTAAGAGTACGATTGGTTTCTAAGTCTTTTGATACAGCATTAAGATTTTCGTCTGTTAGTAAGCTATTCCATACCGTAAATGACTTAATACCAGAGGCGTTAACCTTTTTCCAAATATCACAAAAATTTTTACTTTCTGCCTTTTTAAGTGTTTTTCCTGGGGAAACAGTTAAAGACACCACTTGGCTATTTTTTTTGATCAACTCAGCTAAAGCTTTTACAGAATCCTCAAAAAGAATCGTCCCTGCGAATGATAAAGAGGTGATCCCTGGGTTGTCCTTTAATTCACCTGCCAATGTATTAATTGCCATTGGTAACATATTATATTGCGTATCTGTTTCCCATTTATTCCAATCTAAATGCAGCTGATTACATTTTATTGCGTTGCTCTCAATTCTTTTTTTCAGACCACGAACAGCGCCAAAATGCTCCAATCTTATTGTTTTTGGCGAAACCTCATAATCATTCCCCAATTCATAACCCACAGCATTAAGGGGCAAAATTGAAGAAAAACACAAAAGCACTGCTTGGAAAATTGATTTGTTTTTAAGACACATCATAAAAAAAATCTCCTTAATTAACACTTTGATCTTACTACACGTCCTTTATTATAAGGCATTGAAAGTCAAGAGCGGCAATAGGATGCTAAAATTCAATAAAAAAGAGGATTTTAACATACAAAAACTCGAGCTCCTGAGTTAAAAAACAACGAAGCATATTATAACTCCATCTGTCAACGAAGAAACGCTAATCACCCAGGATTGCCTCATTTAAAGAGAAAAGCTGTGGTGTAAGATTTTGATAAGCTGAGCGTTATCCCAGGCTGTTGTTTTTCTAAGGAGCTTAATCGAGTCCCGTTTTTCTTTTACTTTTGAAGTGACCCCGAAAATTCGGACAGGATGTTAAGCTATACCCATCGCGAATGAAGATTAGAGATAAAGGTTTGAAAAACATGTGGAAATGGTTCAGCAAAGAAAGAGGAAGAATTTTTTGACCCCAAAAGAAAGAGCCAGTCTAAAAGGCCAACAGCGTCGGGAACGTGATCGACGTGTCTGTGGTCGGATTAAGGCCGTGCTCTTGAGTGATGAGGGGGGGGGGGGGACATATCCGATGATTGCCAAAGCACTTTTACAAGTAAATCTGCGTTTTTTTAACCTAATTTATTGTGCAATTCAAAAAATTACAGAGAAATGTATAGCGCCTTTGCAAAATTGGGCTTTGACGATTTCTCAGCTCGATGTATATTTTGAAGCAAGGCTCCAACTGGGGTCTATGTTTAACCGTTGACACTGTTAATTGAACACTCTCAACGGAGCGAACTATTCATTGTCAATGCACGTTTTAGAATTTCCTCTATCATGACAACAATCCTACTGTAAAAGGAGCCTCTGCCCAACCCTATTCTTTTCCTTGACCTTGGGGGATTTTCTTAGGTAGCTTAGCGTCAAATAAACTTAAGTGTGGGATACGAATGCGCCTTGATTTTCAATCCGTCATTTTAAAACTTCAAGAGTTTTGGTCTAAACAAGGCTGTGTGATTTTACAGCCCTATGATGGAGAAGTGGGAGCTGGAACATTTCATCCCGCAACCACATTAAAATCCTTAGGTCCTAAGCCCTGGAGATGTGCTTATGTTCAACCATCCCGCCGCCCTACGGACGGGCGTTATGGAGAAAACCCTAATCGTTTGTATCGCCATCATCAATATCAAGTTCTCTTAAAACCTGCCCCACACAATATCCAAGATCTCTACCTTCAAAGCTTGAAAGAAATTGGCATTGACACAAACCTTCATGACCTTCGTTTTGTCGAAGATGATTGGGAAAGTCCCACTTTGGGAGCGGCAGGTTTGGGCTGGGAAGTCTGGTGTGATGGGCAAGAAGTGACCCAATTTACATACTTCCAACAAATGGGGGGATTCCCTTGTGAATCGACTCCTGTTGAGCTCACCTACGGTTTGGAGCGCCTCATTATGATTCTTCAAGGCGTTGAAAATGTCTATGACCTGGATTGGAATGGCGCCGAGGGGGACAAAAAAATGACTTATGGGGATGTGTGCCATCAAATGGAGGCAGAATTTTCGGCTTTCAGTTTTGAGCATGCGGATGCGCCCATGCTTCTCCGTCATTTTGAGGATGCGGAAACGATGTGCCTCAAACTTCTTGATGTCAAACTCGTTTTGCCCGCGTATGAATATTGTCTAAAGGCCAGTCATCTTTTTAATCTTTTGGATGCCCACGGTGTTGTGAGTGTCACCGAGCGTGCCAATTATATCGGCCGCGTCCGGACGCTGGCACGGACGTGCTGCGAACTCTGGATGGAAGGCGTTTCTCAAAATCAAAATACATTAAAGGTGGCTCATGGCTGAGTGGTTATTTGAAATTTTATCGGAAGAAATTCCCTCCCGGATGCAGCGTGGCGCACAAGATCAATTGGCCCGTTTGGCCAGTCAGTTTTTGGAAAATGCGGGACTCAATTTTTCCTCGCTCAAAACATTTGTGACACCACGACGATTGGTTCTTGTGGTGGAAGGCCTTGCTTTGGAGCAGCCCGCACAAAAAGAAGAACGCAAAGGCCCACGCACGGACGCGAATGAAATGGCTCTTCAGGGGTTTATGAAGTCCACAGGACTCACATTGGATCAATGTGAAGTTCGGGAAGTTGGGAAATCAGAATTTTACTTTGCCGTCATTGAAAAATCCGGTCAAAAAACAGCGGACGTTTTGCCGGACGTGGCTTTGCGAATCTTAAAAGAATTCAAATGGCCTAAATCCATGCGCTGGCAAGGACCTGAGACGTGGGTGCGACCTTTGCGCGGGCTTCTCTCCGTTTTTGAAGAAAAAACGCTGCCCATGACTTATGTAGGAGTGGCATCAAGCGGCTCAACTTTAGGACATCGCTTTTTAAGTTCTGGAGATTTCACCGTCTCCAATTTTGAAGATTACAAAAAGAAACTTTTAGAGAATTCCGTCATCTTCGATTTTGAAGAACGCCGCAAGACAATTGAAAAGGATCTTCACAAACTTGCACAAAACGAGAATGTAAAACTTTCTGAAGATGTGACTCTTTTGGATGAAGTGACAGGCCTTGTAGAATGGCCGGTAGTGCTCAAAGGATCGATTGATCCTCAATTCATGCATTTGCCCGAAGAAGTTTTGATAACGCCCATGCGCGTTCATCAACGTTATTTTCCCTTAAGAAATCACGAGGGAAAACTCGCGCCTGCATTTTTATTTGTGGCCAATACAACCACAAAAGATCAGGGGAAAACTGTTGTGATTGGAAACGAACGCGTGCTTCGTGCGCGGCTTTCCGATGCAAAATTCTTCTATGAGCAAGATCTCAAAAAACCTCTCCCCTCTTATAATGCATCTTTGCACCAACGCCTTTTTCATGCCCAATTGGGCACGATTGCACAAAAGGTTGAGCGGCTCCAAAAACTGATGGCGTATTTGGCACCCATAGGTGGGTTTGAAATTCAAGAGGGGGATCGCGCAGCTCTCCTTTCCAAATCAGATTTGGCCACCCAAATGGTTGGTGAATTTTCAGAACTTCAAGGCATTATGGGGCGTATTTATGCCCTTCAGCAAAAGGAAAAAACTGCGGTAGCTCAAGCCATCGAAGAACATTACTGGCCTAAAGGCAGTGGTGATCAAGTTCCCGAAAATGCATTAAGTATTGCTTTGGCAATTGCCGATCGTATTGACAGTCTTGTCGGATTTTTTGGCATCAACATCACGCCCACAGGGTCGAAAGATCCATTTGCTTTAAGACGTGCGGCTTTGGGCTTGATTCAGCTAATTTTAGAAGCTCCCTTTGCGCTTGATTTAAAAGCGCTCTTGAAAATAGCTTATCAGGGATATGCCTGGGGCACACCTGAAAAACTCAATTCTCAAGACGAAACACTAGGTCTTGTTTGGGTGTTTTTGATGGAGCGTCTCAAATTCTTCCTTCGCGACCAAGGGGGAAGTGCGTATGATCATGTGGATGCAGTTTTGGCCTTGGCTCAAGAGGAAGGTGATTTGACACGCCTTGCCAAACGCGTGCGAGCTCTCGATTCTTTCTTGGTGACTGAAAACGGAGAAAATCTCGTAAGCGGATTTAAACGTGCCACGAATATTCTCAAGATTGAGGAAGGCAAAGATAAGACTTCTTATACGCCAACGCCTCAGCCTCATCTCTTTTTAGAGCTTGAGGAGAAAACACTGTTTGGAGCCCTTGAGGATTTGAAACCTGAGCTCGAGCAACTTATGAATGATGCGCTTTATGATACGGCAATGTCCCGATTAGCCCGACTGCGCGTTGAAATTGATCACTTCTTCGAGCGTGTAACCGTCAATGACGCCAATCTTGAGATTCGGCAAAATCGACTGAAACTTTTGGCGCTTATTTATCATGCGCTCATCCAAGTGGCAGACTTCTCAAAACTGGAGGGATAAAAATGACAAAATGGGTTTACGGATTTTCTGAAGAACTCCCCTCAACCATCACAGATAAAAGGGGATTTTTAGGCGGCAAAGGGGCCGGACTTTGCGAGATGACCCAATTGGGACTTCCAGTTCCTCCGGGATTTGTTATCTCAACGGAAGTCTGTTCCTATTTTTATAAAAATAAAAAATTTTATCCTTCTGATTTAAAAGCCCAAGCGGACACCGCCCTCAAAGATATTGAAAAACAGGTCGAGGCAGAATTTGGAAATCCAAAAAATCCACTTCTTGTTTCTGTAAGATCCGGAGCGCGGGCTTCCATGCCCGGCATGATGGATACAGTTTTGAATTTGGGCCTCAATGATGAGACCGTCAAAGGTTTAGCCGAATTAAGCGCAGATGCCCGATTTGCCTATGACAGTTATCGTCGCTTCATTCAAATGTATGGTGATGTGGTTCTTGAAATTGATATTCACCACTTTGAGACGATTCTAGCCGAATATAAACGCGTGCTTCATGTAAAAGACGATGGAGAATTAAAACCTGAAAATCTTCAACACATCATTGAGGCGTATCAAGAAAAAGTTCTGGCCTTAACAGGAAAGCCCTTCCCTCAAGATGTGCATGATCAACTTTGGGGTGCTATTAGCGCTGTTTTTGGAAGCTGGAATAATCAACGCGCTGTCACTTACCGCAGACTCAACAATATCCCTGAAGATTGGGGAACTGCCGTTATCGTTCAAGCCATGGTATTTGGAAACCAAGGCAACACTTCGGGTACAGGCGTGGGTTTTACCCGCAACCCCTCCACAGGTGTGAAAGAATTTTTTGGAGAATATCTCATCAATGCGCAAGGTGAGGATGTCGTCGCAGGAATTCGCACACCTGCTCATATTATTGCAGATTATGATCCAGTATTAGCAGAACGTTCAATGGAACGCGTTATGCCAAAAGTCTTCAAGGAATTGATGACTCTTCAAGATCGCCTTGAGAAAAATTATTGCGATATGCAAGATATCGAATTCACTATTCAAAAGGGTAAGCTCTGGCTTCTTCAAACGCGCAATGGAAAACGCACCGCAGAAGCCTCCCTTAAAATTGCCGTAGATATGGTCCAAGAAAGACTCATTGATAAGGCAGAAGCCATCCGAAGATTTGATCCAGAAACACTTGAGCAACTTTTACATCCGGGGATTGCGCCCAACGCGGAGCTTCCTCTTTTTGGAAAAGGCTTACCAGCTTCTCCCGGTGCTGCAGTGGGTCGCGTTTATTTTACGTCAGAAGACTGCGAGCAAATGGCTAAGGATGGCGTTCCCGTTATTTTGGTGCGTCCTCAAACCAGCCCTGAAGACATTCACGGCATGCATGCCGCTCAAGGGATTCTCACCACTTGCGGCGGCATGACAAGCCATGCGGCCGTGGTCGCCCGCGGAATGGGGCGCCCTTGCATTGTGGGCGCTCAAGACATCAACATCGATGTCGAAGACAAAGTCATGACTTCCGGTGGCGTCAAAATCAAAGAGGGTGATTTTATCACTTTAAACGGCGCCAAAGGTGAAGTCTTCATCGGTGAAGCTGAACTTGCAGAAGCGAAACTCTCTCATGATTTTGAAACTTTAATGGGATGGGCGGACGAGCTCCGCCATCTTAAAGTACGCGCAAATGCGGACACACCTCATGATGCGCTACAAGCTCGAAAATTGGGAGCCGAAGGTATTGGCTTATGCCGAACTGAGCACATGTTCTTTGATGCAGATCGTATTTTGTGGGTCCGTGAAATGATTCTCGCCAAAGACTTGGAAGCACGGAAAAAAGCTTTGGACAAACTTCTCCCTATTCAACGCGATGACTTTGCGGCCATTTTTGAAGCCATGGAAGGGCTTCCTGTGACCGTGCGCCTTTTGGATCCTCCTCTTCATGAATTTTTGCCTCGCAGTGACGTTGAGATCGCGCAATTAGCTAAATCTCTTCACATGTCCGAATCTTATATCAAACAAAGAGTCTCAGAACTTCATGAAGAAAACCCCATGCTGGGGCACAGAGGCTGTAGGCTGGGCGTCACTTATCCTGAGATTTATGAAATGCAAGTTCGGGCTCTTTTTGAAGGCGCAGCTTTAGCTCAAAAGACAACAGGAAAATCCGTTCAACTTGAAATCATGATTCCTTTGATTGCTCTTGCCGGTGAGTTCAAATATTTAAAAGCGCTTGTCTTAAGAGTGGCAGAAGAGGCTGAACGTGATTTGGGACAAAATTTTACCTATCTCATAGGCACAATGATCGAATTGCCACGGGCAGCACTCAAGGCTGGCAAAATTGCGCTTGATGCTCAATTCTTCAGTTTTGGAACGAACGATCTTACACAAATGACCATGGGAATTTCCAGGGATGATTCTGGAAGTTTTGTTCCGCAATATCGAGCACTAGGAATTTTGGATCGAGATCCGTTTTCCTCCCTCGATCAAACGGGAGTGGGAGAGCTTGTGAAATTTGCCTGCCAAGAAGGTCGCAAAACAAATCCAGCACTCAAATTGGGCGTCTGTGGTGAACATGGTGGAGATCCGCTCTCCATCAACTTCTTTGAAAAGACGGGGCTAGATTATGTCTCTTGCTCCCCTTACCGCGTTCCCATTGCACGATTGGCGGCTGCAAAAGCTGCGATCGGATTTGGACGCATCACCGAAGGCTTATCTGAAAAAGTCGCATAGAAAGGATTTTACTTTATGGTCGACCCTAAAATTTGTGAACAACTCATTTCTCTGGCACGCGAAACGCAAAAAAATGCATACATCCCCTATTCCAAATTTGCAGTAGGGGCAGCCCTCATTACAGAAGATGGCGATATCTTCACAGGATGCAATGTTGAAAATATTTCCTATGGCCTTTGCAATTGTGGAGAAAGGACTGCTATCTTTTCCATGGTTGCCAAAAAAGGACCCACCGCACGCATTAAGCACATTGCAGTTACAACCGCGGCTGAGATTGCCTGCTCCCCTTGCGGTGCCTGTCGTCAGGTCATTCAAGAGTTTGGACCCAACTGTACCGTCACTTACAAAAGTGAAGAAGGTTTTATTGATGTAAAAATATCTCAGCTATTGCCCGGCGGATTTTCCGACTTTGTGGATTCCTCTGGAAAAGTGAAGTCCATCCAATCAGGACAATAAGGAAAGAGTCTTGTCTCTTGATAGGTGAAGGGTTCGCCTTTTTCTTGAAATTTCTGAAAGGCCTCAAGCCGAATGAGCGCGAGGCCTTTTTCATTTTGAGAAGATCGCATTTCACCAACCTCGTCTCCTTCATAGCAAATTTTCTCACCAAAGGCTGGGGCTTCTCCTTCAACTCTCAACGGAAAAAGGCGCTTTCTCACAAGTCCACGATAGCGCGTACGGGCGGTCAATTCTTGTCCCATATAACAGCCCTTCTTCCAATCAATGGCCTGAAGTTCATCCATCCCATTTTCAAGAAGGATAGATTTGTCTGGAATGAGATCAACAGATCCATCGGGCACGCCCAAAGAAATCCGGTGAGCATTATACAAAACAATGTCATCCTGGACTTGCCCCAGCATCTTTCGTACCGGAACCACCCCCCTTATCCCCAAATCGGGAAGTCGGGGATCCTCATTAAAATAGGCCTCAAGTCCTGGCACAGGAGCCCCCACAATAATATCATAGTCTGAGGACACATCCTCAAATACAACTTGAGATCTCAATTTATAAAGGGAGAGTTTTTTCATAAGCTCAGGCAAACGACCTTCTTGGCATTCCAAAAGAAACACATCACCTTGAGCATAAACAAAAAAGTCAAATAAGAACTTTCCTTGTGGTGTTAAAAGCGCAGAATAGATGATGGGAACATTTTCCAGCTTATAAATATCATTGGTGATAATTCCTTGCAGAAATAAAAATCTGTCCTTTCCTGAAATTTTCAGAAGACCGCGACTAGGAAGGCGTGTGGACAAAAGTTCCATAGGAGTTCTCATTGCATTACATTCAAGAATTGTTTAATGATGAAATCATATCATACAAGTGCTGGAGTTTGTGTCTATGGCCATTCTGATGTTTTCTTCTCAAAGGATTTCATAATGCGCGTTCTTCATCTCATGGCAGGAGCATCTCAAGGCGGAGCGGAAGTTTTTTTCGAAAGGTTGGTGACTGGCCTTCATCAAAAAGGATTGCCTCAACATCTTGTGATCCGCGGAGAAGAGGCACGTGAAAAACGACTACGTGCCTCAGGGCTCTCCCTTTCAACGGCCCCTTTCTGGAAACCTTATTTTGACATCAAAACACATTTGGGAATTCACAAAGCACTCAAAAATTTTCAGCCGGATATCGTCATGTCCTGGATGAGTCGCGCGGGCGCATTTTGCCCCACGGGGAACTTTGTGACAGTGGCCCGATTGGGTGGCTATTACGATTTGAAATACTACAAAAGCTGCGAATATCTCATAGGCAATACCCAAGGTATTCGGAAGTACTTTTTAGAAAAAGGAATCAGAGAAGATAAAGCTTTTTATTTGCCCAATTTCGTGCGTGAAGAAAAGGCGCAGCCCCTTTCTCGAAAGACTTACGACACTCCTGAAAATGTCCCGCTTCTTTTAGCATTGGGACGACTTCATGATGACAAAGCTTTTGATGTTTTGATTCGCGCACTTCCCAAAATTCCAAACGCACATCTCTGGATTGGAGGCGCAGGTCCTGAGGACGAAAAACTGAAATCTTTGGCCCGAGAAATGGGAGTTTTCGATCGTATTCGTTTTTTGGGTTGGGTCCAGGATCCTTATCCCCTTTATGCGGCGTGCGACATTTATGTGTGCCCCTCAAGGATTGAGCCTCTAGGAAATGTGGTACTTGAGGCCTGGGTCAATGAAAAGCCAACCGTTGTGTGTGCCTCAAAAGGCCCTGCAGAACTGATCCGAAACGAAGAAAACGGACTCATCGTACCTTTGGAAGATCATGACGAATTAGCAACTGCCATTAACCGTATTTTGAATGATAAGATTCTCTCAGGCAAAATCGTGAAAGGTGGTCTTCAAAGTTATCACTCTGCCTACTCTCAAGATCGTGTTCTTGAGATCTATCTCAACTTTTTCCAACATATTATAGAGGAAAGACAAAAATCATGTGCGGCATAGCGGGACTTTGGTTAAAAAATGGTATTCCCCAAGACTCAGTTTTAAATACGATGCTTGCGGCTTTAAGCCACCGCGGACCTGATGGCCATGGCGTTCATATTGAAGAAGGACTCGCGCTTTTGCATACACGACTAGCCATTATCGATGTTATAGGTGGCCATCAGCCCCTTTTTGATGATCGTGGAAATTGTCTTGTGGTTAATGGTGAAATTTATAATTTTGTGGAATTGCGCACGCAATTCAAAACATATCCTTACAAAACTCATTCTGATTGCGAAACCATTTTTCCCCTTTATCAAAATTATGGCCCCGATTTCGTGACCCATTTGCGGGGCATGTTTGCAATTTCTCTTTTTGATAAGTCCACAAAAACGCTTTATTTGGCACGAGACCCTTTTGGAATTAAGCCTCTTTATTATGCAATCCTGCCGCAAGGATTTATTTATGCGTCTGAACCGCAAGCGATTCTCGCCTCAGGATTGGTATCCAAAGAACTTCATGAAGGCGCCCTTTCGGATTTAATGCACTTGCGTTACACAACCTCTGCTGAGACCATTTACAAAGGCATTTATCGGATACTGCCTGGGGAAATGTTGGTTATCCAAAATGGCAAAATTATCGATCGCTCTCACCAAGAGGCACTTCCCAAAGGTCCTCCTCAAAAAATGACTTATGACGAGGCTTTTTCAACATTAGACCAGATCATGCGAGATTCCCTCAAAGTTCATTTAAGAAGCGATGTACCTTATGGACTTTTCCTTTCAGGGGGAGTGGACTCCTCAACACTTCTGGCTCTGATGCATGAGGAAGTCGGATCTGGGATCCGCACATTTACCGTAGGCTTTCCAGGCACCCAAGTTCATGACGAGCGGGCGATGGCACTTCGGGTTTCACAAAAGCTGGGGACCCATCACAAGGAGATTTCTTATTCAGAAAATGATTTTTGGAATGAGACACCTCAAGTCATAAAAGCCCTTGACGATCCAACCCTCGATTTTGCAACTTTGCCCACTTATCATATGTCAAAAGTTGCAGCTCAAGACGTCAAAGTTGTTTTATGTGGAGAAGGTGGAGACGAGATTCTCTCCGGTTATGCGCGCCACAGACGAGCACGGTTTTTCGGACGCATCTTAAATATATTCATGAAGAAACGGGGCCTGATGGACCGCGTCCCTATTTTAAAATATGATCAATCCGAGTGGAAGACCAAGCGCCAAGAGGACGAAAAACTGGCAAAATTGAACCATTATTCTCCCCTTCAACAAAACCAGTTTTTGGATACACGCAATTGGCTTCCTGATGATTTGTTGATTAAAACCGATCGGTGTCTGATGGCCCATGGCATTGAGGGACGCACACCCTTTTTGGATAAAGTCGTAGCCCAGGGCGTTTTTAATTTTCCTGATGATCTTAAAATTCAGGGCAAAAAAACAAAATGGATTATGCGCAAATGGTTGGAAAAACATCTTCCTGAATCTGAACCTTTTGCAAAAAAAAGAGGTTTTACAGTTCCTGTGGGCGAATGGATTTCTACGCGTGGAAAAACATTGGGCGAGCTTGTGGCTCGACAAAACGTTATGAATGAATATTTCTTGAAAGATAAAATTCCAGCGCTTTTTAAATCTTCCGACAAGCATCAACTGGCAACATCCTGGAATCTTTTGAGTTTTGCATTATGGTACAAAATTCATTTTGAAGACGCCTCCGCACAAGGGTCGATTGAAGAAGTTCTCTCCAGCTCTTGATTTGAACGCACAAGAAATTTAAAAAAAGAAACGGTTACGTCATTTTTGTTGCAAGAGATCGTACATAAAGATTCTTACAAGCTTCCTTTAAGAGACTTTATACCTATGCTGCGCGCTTAAAATAACCCCCTTTCTACGATCTTCTTTTTATGCGATAGATGAAGAAAGAATACCGCTGCCAAAGGATAATTTCATGACAACCCGTTACATTACGACCCCTATTTATTACCTCAATGCGGCCCCCCATTTGGGTCATGTGTACACAACGGTGGCCGGAGATGTCTTGGCACGCTTTTGGAGACTTCACGGTGCTAAAGTGAAGTTTTTGACAGGCACGGATGAACATGGACAAAAGATTGCTCAGGCCGCAGAAGCTTTAGGGAAAGACCCCAAAGTCCACGTAGATGAAATGGCGGAAGTCTTTCGGAGAATGACGAAAGATATTGGGGCGACCCCTGATGTTTTTATTCGCACGACAGAAGAGCGTCATTATAAGGCTGCGTCAGCGCTTTGGGGCCGCTTGATTGAAAGCGGAGATATTTATCTGGGATCTTATTCCGGATGGTATGCGGTTAGGGACGAGGCCTATTATGATGAATCCGAAATTGTGGACGGCAAAGCGCCCACGGGTGCCCCTGTGGAATTTATGGAGGAACCTTCTTATTTCTTTCGTCTTTCCAAATGGGAAAATGCGCTTTTAAAATACTATGAAGATTTTCCTCAAGCCATCGCACCTTTGAGTCGTCATAACGAAGTCATCAGTTTTATTAAGGGGGGATTGAAAGATCTCTCCATCTCACGCACGAATTTTACCTGGGGCGTGCCCGTTCCCGGAGACAAGGATCATGTGATGTACGTCTGGATGGACGCACTTACCAATTACATCACAGCGTTGGGATATCCAGATTCAGATACGGAAAACTTCAAAGATTTCTGGCCAGAAAGCATTCATCTCATGGGAAAAGACATCTTGAGATTTCATGCGATCTATTGGCCTGCTTTTTTGATGGCTGCAAAATTACAGCCGCCTAAACGCATTTTTGCCCATGGTTGGTGGACGGCAAATGGACAAAAAATGTCCAAGTCTTTAGGGAATGTGGTTGATCCTTTCAAGTTGATTGAGACCTATGGGTTAGATCAATTGCGCTATTTTCTCATGCGGGAAGTGCCCTTTGGTCAAGATGGCGATTTTTCGAATGCGGCCATGATTTCCCGCATTAATAGCAACCTTGCCAATGATCTTGGAAATCTTGTCCAACGGGTTTTGTCTTTTGTGGCAAAAAATGCGGGGGCTAGAATCCCAACACCTGGCGATTTTACCGATGAAGATCGGGAGATGCTAGCCGCAAGTGCCCAGCTTCATGATATTTTGATCGAGGACATGAACCAGCAGCTCCTCCATAAATATTGCGAACATATTGGCGATGTGGTTGTTAAAGCCAATCGTTATATCGATCAGCAACGCCCTTGGTCTTTAAAGAAAACGGGACGTCCTGAAGACGAAAAACACATGGAGACGATTCTCTATGTTCTTCTTGAAACCATCCGCCATGTAGGCATTTATTATCAGCCCGTCATGCCGGAGACAATGGGGCGTCTTCTGGATCAATTGGGACAAGACCTGCGCACGTTTGAGGATTTAAAGACACCTTTAAAATCGGGAATAACTCTGCCTGCGCCAGAACCTCTCTTTCCCCGCATTGAAACTGAAGCTGCATGACGCTGGTTGATAGCCATTGTCACCTTGATTATGCGCCTATGATAGAGGACGTATCGGGAACAATTGCACGTGCTGAAAAAATGGGTGTGGGTGGATTCCTCACCATTTGTACAGAACTTGAAAAAATCCCAACCCTTATCAAAATTGCAGAATCTGCACCCAATATCTGGGCCACAGTGGGAACGCACCCCCATGAATCCGAGCCTGATTTAAAGCATTTTGAAAACTTAAAAAAGATTCTAGAAGAAACACTCCTTCATCCAAAAATGGTGGGATTGGGAGAAACGGGGCTTGATTATTATTATGAGCACTCTCCAAAAGAACCTCAAAAGAATTGCTTTGCGAAACACATTGAAGTGGCCGTTCAAAAAGATATTCCTTTAATCGTTCATACGCGTGATGCGGAACACGATACCATGGATCTATTGAAATCACTGGGACAAGGAAAAGTGCGTGGTGTGATGCATTGTTTTTCAGGATCGGAATGGCTTTTAAAAGAAGCGCTGGATCTTGGATTTTACATTTCTTATTCTGGAATCATCACCTTTAAAAAGGCCGAAGAATTGCGTCGATTGGTTGGAATAACACCTTTAGAGCGAATGCTTGTGGAAACGGATGCACCCTATTTAACACCTGAACCTCACCGTGGTAAGCCCAATGAGCCAGCCAATGTGGTTTTTACGGCCGAACGTGTTGCTGCAATCAAAGATGTGAATCTTGATCTTGTGGCTTCAAAAACAACCGCAAATTTCTTTTCCCTTTTCACGAAAGCCAAATCATGAAAGTCACCATTTTGGGATGTGGCGCTTCAGGCGGCGTTCCGCTTTCAACAGGAGAATGGGGATCGTGCGATCCCACCAACCCTAAAAATAGAAGACGCCGCGTCTCCATTGCCGTTCAAGACCAAGACTCAACATTGATTGTGGACACCTCCCCCGATTTTCGGGCCCAAGTTCTGGATGCAGGAATCACGAAAATTGATGCGGTTCTTTATACTCACGATCATGCGGATCATTCCCACGGCATTGATGATTTAAGGCCTTTCTTCTATGGTCACGGAAAATCCATTGATGTGTATACCGATGAGGGTGCATTAAGAACTCTCAAAGAAAGATTCGCTTATATCTTTCGTGCGCGTCCCTCAACGCCCGATTTGTACAAACCTTTTTTAAAACCTCATGTCATTAACGGACCCTTTAAGGTCGGCACTATTCCCGTGACATCTTTCTGGCAAGACCATGGATATAGTCGCACATTGGGGTACCGTTTTGACAAAGTCGCCTATTCCACGGATGTCTTGAATCTAGATGAAGCGGCCTTTAAGGCCCTTCAAGGCGTGAAAGTTTGGATCGTCGATTGCTTGGCGTATGAGGTCAAACCCACCCATTCCCATTTGGCAAAAACACTCGCATGGATTGAGCGCGTAAATCCTGAAAAAGCTTATCTCACTCACATGAATCATACCCTTGATTATGAGGAAGTCAAAAAACGCCTCCCCTCTAATGTCGAACCCTCCTACGACGGCTTAGTTATTGAGGTTTAAAGACTTCGGTATGTATTGGGGCCAAATGACGTGATGGATTCCTCTTCAAAGTTTTATTGCAATTTTTGGTGGTTTGGCGCATATATTAAGTCAATCTATTTTTCATTTTAGTCTTTGAGATTATGATCGTTCGTTGCCCAGAGTGCTCTAAACGTTATGCCATTGATGACAAGGCGTTATTGCCTTCTGGTCGGAGTGTCAAATGTGCGTCTTGTGCTCATGTCTGGCACCAAGCTCCTGATGTGACTTACGAGATTGCAGAAAATCCTGCTATTCAAAACTTAAGAGATGTTACATTACCCCCTCAACTTCACAAAGGACATTGGCCAGCGTGGGTTGGTTGGGCTTTTTTTGGAAGCATTGTTGTTGTTTTTCTCACAACTTTCATTTTTACCCGCAATGCGATTGTCTCTTTCTGGCCCCAATCAGAAGCGCTTTACGCCATGGTGGGATTGCCTGTGGAACTTCCCGGCATGGGCTTGACGCTCGCAAATACTTCCACAGAAGAAAAAGAGGAAAATGGCGTTGCCATGTACATTGTTCAAGGGGAGATTATGAACACCTCGGATCGCGTTAAAGATTTGCCAGTTCTCAAAGTGTCTCTCGTGGGCACATCAGAAAAAGGGAAATGCCTTCAGGTCATTGCCAAGGATAAGTGTCTTCTTGACAAGTGGGAACATCATCTCGCCAAATCACATCTTCTGCCGGGAGAACAAGTTCATTTTGAGACCTCCCCACGTCCCAGAATTCAATCTGCCAACTCTGTAATTGTGGCATTTTAAAAGTGTTTTTCTTCTAAAATTCATTTCCTCCAAAATCCCGTTTCATTTAAATTCTATCGAAAATTCAATTTACTGCTTTGCGAAAATTGAATGATGATTGGTGTCAATTACACTCTACATTCAAGAGTGAAAATGACTACAAACCGGAGGTACTGAAAAGGTATGCAATCATCATCTAAACCACTAGGAAAAATTAATCCCCCTCAAGAAACAAAAACGTCGAGGAATCCACTTCTAAAAAATCAAAAAATGACAATTGATGAATATGTGGGGCAAAAACTCAGAGATTATCGTGAAAAAGTAGGCCTCACCCTTTTAGATCTCTCAGAAAGGGTTGGTGTTTCTCACCAGCAAATCCATAAATATGAGATTGGACAAACTAAAATTTCAATGGGAGCATTGTATAAATTTTGCAAAATATTTTCTGTGAATCCCAATTGTTTTTTTGAAGGCTTCCCTTTTGATGAAGAGGATGATGGCACTCTATTAGGCAATGATATTGCTGAGAATCGGCGGTTTGATAAAATTAATGTGCTATTGATCGAAGATAATTCAGAAGATCAGTTTTTGATTCGCAGGGCTCTTGAGGAATTTGAATCTAAAATTAATTTTTACTGCTTCTATGACGGTGAGGATTTTCTCAATTTTATCAAACGGAAAGTGAACATTACATCCATTCCCATTCCCGATATTATTTTTATGGATCTTAATATGCCCAAAATGAGTGGGGGAGAAATCTTAAAGTCCATCAAACAAAACAGAGAGTTGCAGTATATTCCTATTATCATCGTCACAGGAAGTATCAGTCGACAGGACATTATCAACGCTTATAAAAATTTTGCGAGTGGTTATATACGTAAATCCTTTGAGTTTGAGACTTTTAAGAAAAACCTAAAAACAGCTCTTGAATACTGGACGGAGGCCGTGGTTTTGCCGCATCAAGCCATTTTGTGAGTCTTTCTCAAGACAACAGATGACAGAAAGATTGTCTCCTTCTATAATTCATCTAAATGAATTTGAAGGTTAAGTCGATGGAACATAAATCTCCCGAAACGTGGTATGGCACCACTATTCTTTCTGTACGCAAAGGCAAAGACGTGGTTATCGCAGGTGACGGCCAGGTCTCTTTAGGACAAACGGTTTTAAAAGGCAATGCGAAAAAAGTTCGCAGAATCGCAAATGGAAACGTTATCGTTGGATTTGCAGGCGCCACCGCTGATGCCTTTACACTTTTTGAACGCCTTGAGGGCAAGCTTGAACAATATCCCGCACAATTAACACGCGCATGTGTGGAGATGGCCAAAGATTGGCGAACGGATCGCTATTTAAGACGCCTTGAGGCCATGATGGCCGTGGCCGATTGCGATACTTCACTTATTCTCACAGGAAACGGGGACGTTTTAGAGCCCGAAGATGGTATCATCGGGATTGGCTCGGGGGGCGCTTATGCCCTTTCCGCAGCCCGTGCTTTGATTGATATTCCAGGTCTTTCCGTGCGTGAGATTGCCGAAAAATCCATGAATATTGCCGCTGATATCTGCGTTTACACCAACAAAAACTTTGTCATTGAGAGCTTTTAAATATGTCCTTATCCCATTTTACCCCGCGCGAAATTGTCTCTGAATTGGACCGTTTTATTATTGGACAACACGATGCCAAACGGGCCGTGGCTATTGCCCTCCGCAATCGTTGGCGGCGCCAACAATTGGAAGACAATTTAAAAGACGAAGTTCTTCCTAAAAACATTCTTATGGTTGGTCCCACGGGTGTTGGGAAGACGGAAATTGCACGACGATTGGCGCGTCTTGCAGAAGCTCCTTTCCTGAAAGTAGAAGCAACAAAATTTACCGAAGTAGGATATGTAGGCCGAGATGTTGAACAAATCATTCGCGACCTTGTCGAAATTTCAATTAATTTAATGCGTCAAAAATTACGTAAGGAAGTCCAAGCCAAAGCTGAAATTCAGGCGGAAGAGCGCATTCTCGATGTTTTGGTGGGAGAGGGTGCCACCGATGAAACCCGTCAAAAGTTTCGGAAAATGTTCCGCGAAGGTAAAATTGATGATCGCGAGATTGAGATCCAAATCAACGATAATTCCTCTCCCCAAATGCCCACCTTTGATATTCCGGGAATGCCGGGAGCTCAAATGGGAATGCTCAATTTAGGTGATATTTTTGGAAAAATGGGAAGCGTCAAAACCGTTCAAAAAAAGCTTTCTGTGAAAGATGCCTATACGGCGCTTTTGGCAGAAGAAAGTGATAATCTTTTGGACCAAGATCGCGCAATCAAAGAAGCCCTTTATGCGGTCGAGCAAAACGGAATTGTCTTCATTGATGAGATTGATAAAATCTCCGCACGCTCCGAAAGATCCGGCGGCGACGTGAGCCGTGAGGGAGTCCAACGTGATCTTCTGCCTCTTATTGAAGGCACCATGGTTTCCACAAAATATGGAACGATTAAAACCGATCATATTCTCTTTATTGCCTCTGGCGCTTTTCATTTGGCCAAACCCTCAGATCTTTTGCCAGAATTACAAGGCCGTTTGCCTATTCGGGTTGAGCTCAAAGCACTTTCCAGTGATGATTTTGTGAAAATTCTCACAGAACCTGAAGCCAGCCTGATTAAGCAATATATTGCCCTTTTGGCGACGGAAGAAGTTATTCTTAAATTTACAGAAGACGGCATTCAAGAGATTGCAAAACTGGCGGCAGAGGTCAATCAGAACGTCGAAAATATTGGCGCACGTCGTCTTCACACGGTGATGGAACGACTCCTTGAGGATATTAGTTTTGAGGCCTCAGACAAAACCCACGAGACGTTCACCATTGATGGAGACTACGTCAAGAAAACCGTGGGCGAGCTGGCGAAAAACACAGACTTGTCCAAATTTATTTTGTAGGCAAAGATGGCAGGGAAGAGGAGCGATAAGCCCCTCCTCTCTACTTCGCATAAATGGCTTTTAGTGTCTTTTCCAGTTCAACCTGAAGACCTTCGTTCGTGGCCAAAATTGAAGAGTCTCCAAGAACATCTGTGCCACCTTTAAGATCACGCACAAACCCGCCTGCTTCTTTAACGATGATAATACCTGCAGCCACATCCCAAGAAGAAATAGAGCCTTCCCAATAGGCCTCATAGCGCCCAGAGGCCACATAAGCTAAATCAAGTGCTGCAGACCCCATGCGGCGGATTCCTGCGACTTTTGGCATCAAAGCTTGAAGGGACTGAGTAAATGTTTTTTGATCTTTTTCAGCAGTTGACGCAAAAGGAATCCCTGTCGCCAAAAGAGAATCTGCCAAATGTGTGCGTGCAGAAACGCGGATGCGTCGATCGTTTAAGAAGGCCCCACCACCGCGTTCAGCATAAAACATCTCGTTTTTAATAGGGTCATAAATGACACCCGCGATAATTTCATTACCCTTCTGAAGTCCAATGGAAATTGAAAAATGAGGAATACCATGAAGGAAATTCGAGGTACCATCGAGAGGGTCAATAATCCACGTGTGATCCTTGTCCTTATTCTCGATACGCCCCGATTCTTCCATCAGAAAACAGAAGTCAGGACGCGCTTTTTTGAGTTCTTCAAAAAGAATTTTCTCCGATTTTTTATCAGCCACTGACACGAAATCTCCAGGTCCTTTCCGGGAGACTTGAAGATGTTCAACCTCACCAAAATCCCTAACCAGCCCACGAGCGGCTTTAAAGGCTGCATTGATCATAACATTTAGCAAAGGGGACTTTGTCAAAGCCCGGACGTTTCGTGTTGTTTCTCTCATATTCCCAATTCCTTTAACCACATTAAAAAGCCCTGAAATAAGTCCAGGATGACAATTGCATCTTATCCTTTTGCGCGTTCAACGTAAGTTGAATCTCCGGTATTCACCACAACCTTCGTGCCTGATTCAATATGAGGGGGCACCATAATCCGAACCCCATTTTCAAGAATTGCAGGTTTGTAAGAAGAAGATGCCGTTTGCCCTTTAACCACAGGATCGGCTTCCACAATTTGCATCACAACGGTATCGGGCAGTTTGACACCAACAACTTCGCCTTCGTGAGAGACAACCGTGATCATCATCCCATCGATCAAAAAAGGAAGTCCATCTCCAAACAATGTTTTGGGAATACTGACTTGTTCGAAACTTTCTTGATCCATGCATTCAATATTGTCGCCATCTTCATAGAGATATTGAAAGTCTTTTTCATCCAAACGCACGCGCTCAACGGATTCAGCAGAGCGAAAACGTTCGTTCAATTTCGTGCCATCACGAATATCTTTTAGTTCGACTTGCAAATACGCACCACCTTTTCCAGGTTGCGTATGTTGAATTTTAACAGCAACCCACAGACGATTTTTGTGCTCAATGACATAGCCGGGGCGAATTTCGTTTCCACCAATTTTCATGGGAGATTCTCCTAAAGTTTTCCTTGATAAATTTTGATAATGGTATCGAGCATCATTAATGCCTCATTTTTCGGTCGACGGAAAGCATTTCGTCCAATAATCGATCCATTTCCTCCGCCATCACGAATGGCGCGTGCATCGTCATAGACGCCTTCGAGATCTTTAGCGTCCCCCCCTGAAAAGACAACCAAACGGCGGCCTTGAAAGCAAGTTTCAACGACATGACGCACGCGGGCGGTTAGTGTTGAGATATCAATTTTCTGAGCGAGATATTCTTTTTTAGCCGCTTCATTTTCGAGATAATCACTGGGGAGTTTGACCTTGATAACATGCGCACCTAAAAGGCAGGCCATATGGGCACCATAAGCAATTGTATCAATTCCGCCTTCGCCGGCTTTGGACATATTACCGCGGACATAAGACCACACAATAACGGCAAGACCGCAGGATTTAGCTTCCTCGGCAATCTCGCGCAGTTCTTCGAACATGTCATGGGTATAGTTGGATCCGGGATAAATCGTAAATCCGATGGCAGAACAGCCCAATCGCAATGCATCCGCAACCGATCCGGTAACCGCTTGATTGGCGTCATCACCTGAGGGTGTCAAACTATTTGAACTATTGATTTTCAAAATTGTGGGGATGGCCCCGGCAAATGTATCTGCACCTGCCTCAAGGAGTCCTAAAGGCGCTGCAAAGGCCGAAAGACTCGCATCCACAGCCATTTGATAATGATAATGAGGATCATAGGCCTGAGGATTAATCGCAAAACTTCTTGCCGGACCATGCTCGAACCCTTGATCGACGGGCAAAATAACCATGCGTCCTGTACCACCTAATTTTCCATGCATCAAAATCCGCGCTAGATTTCCCTTTGTTCCCGGATTATCCGACTCGTAATGACTTAATATTTTTTTTATGCGTTGGTTGATTCTCATACCTCATTCCCTTCACAAAAAAATTTCTTCCCAAAGACATACCTGAGGATTCATTTTTTTTCAATGCAGGTGAGAATCTTTTCCAAAAGCGAGGAATCTCACAGCAAACTGTAATGTCCTCAAGAAGTGGAGCATTTTTTCGAGAAAATTTGATAAAGTTGGACTCAATCAAAAAAGAAGAGAAAATGAAGAAAAATGTCAGTGCGTCGTTAAAGGTGAAAACAGCGATCGAAGCTTTGAAGGGTTACAATGAGGAAAGGCTTCATAGCTCCCTCACATACAAACGGCATCTTCTCCCTTATCTGATTCATCACTTCTGTGAAATACGCAAAACTACCTTCATTCAATATCTTCCGTCGATATTTGCTCACAATCACCAGGTGATACTCACATTGGTAGGCGCAGTGTCCTTGCTTCCTTATCTGCATACTTCGCATCATAGCAAGAAGGCTTTGGGGAGCGCTACATCCACGGGGCTAGCCCCGTGGTTTTTTCGCGCGTATAAATATAATTGATTTGCGGGACGTTATTCAAATTTCAATTTCTTATCCAAAATCGCAATCGCACGATCGAGATCACTTTGCGTATCTACACCAAAGAGAACCTCTCCGGAAATAACTTTCACATGAATAGTCATGCCGTGTGCAAGCGCGCGGAGTTGCTCAAGGCGCTCATGGGACTCCAAAGGATGAACAGGAAGGGTGACATAGCGATTTAAAGCCTTACGGCTATACGCATAAAGGCCCACGTGATGGTAATGGGGCCCTTCCCCTGAAGGCACAACATTCCGGCTAAAATAAAGGGCACGTCCTATATCAGATCCTGCTTCCAGTCCCAGCGCAATTTTGACGACATTGGGATCTGCAAGTTCATCCGTTTCCTGAATTTCAGTAGCCAAAGTGGCGATATCCAAATTGGGAGCGATCAGAAAGGGATCAAGGCATGCACGTAAAAGCTCAGGATCCAACGTGGGAACATCCCCTTGCACATTAATGATGTGAGAGTAAATTCCTTGAGGGTCAAAAATATCCACCGCGGCTTTTACCCGATCGGATCCTGAAGGCAGGAGCGGGTCTGTCAAAATCGCCATCCCTCCAAAACCCATCACAACTTCGTAGATCTCTTGATCCCCACACGCCACAATGACAGGTCCTAAATGGGCTTGAAGCGCCCGTTCCCACACATGGATGATCATGGGTTTTCCCAAAATATCCGCAAGCGGCTTATTAGGAAGTCGCGTTGCGGCAAGGCGCGCGGGAATCACAATAAGAGGAGTTTGCATTAAGGACATGAGGAGATCCCTTGATAAAAATGATTTCATAATGTTATCATTTTTCTTATAGATTATTTCAATAGATTTAAAGGAGAAAATCAATGCGGCGTTGGATCATATTTTTTCTCATTATTTTTATTTTCACTCCCCTTTCCATTTTGCGCGCGGATGTTTCCGTTCTCTTTTTAATTTACAATATGGGAGAAGGTGAACCCTTCCGAAAGGTGGCCGAAAAGCTCACTGTCGATTATAAAATTGTAGGCATTGGGGTGGGTGCAGAACAATTCAAAGATGATGCACATTTCGTATATCTTAATTCAGATCTTTATTCTGAAGCTCGTGTCAATGTCGCTCCCCATGATAAGGATCACAATCGCAACCGATTATTAAAGTCAGAAATCGTGCAAGCCATTTTAGACTTAGGGCCAAAGGTTGTGATTTCAGGTATGTCTTCTGCGTGGCAAGCGCAAGTTCTCAATTCTCTTCATGAGCGTAAAATTCCAACGATTGCGTTTTATGACAACATGAATGGAAGACTGGTAGATCAAGAGTACGTCAAGCCCTTTTTAGCCGAACTTCAAAATGGGGCTGTCTCAACATGGCTGATTCCTGGTGAGGCCTATAAATCTGGATTTGACGGTAACATCATTGTGTCAGGAAATCCAACCCTTGAGCAATGGGATGAAGCCTTTGAAAGGTCGGATGCTCGTATTTTGAAAAGGCTTGACCTGAAACCAGGGCAAAAACTGCTTCTTTTTGCAGGCGGAAACGATACTACTTATCCTCAGTATTTAAACGAAATGGTCAAAGCCGTTAAGAGACGGAAAGATTTGCTCTTGGTAATCACCCCTCATCCTGCGCGAAAAGATAATATTGAAAATAAAATTTTCAAAAAGAATGGCCACCCTGAAAACGTTAAAATCGTCAAAGATATGAAAACTCTGGATATTGCCCCCTTTGCCTCCATCTTTGCGGTGCACAAATCTGGGATGGCCGCACACGCCTTGTCTCATGGTCTTCCCGTCCTTTTTGTGGGACCTAAAAAAGACTATAAATCTCTTCTTGTTGTTGGAAAAGGCCTGGGCATTGTGGCTGAAAACAAGAAAGAAGCCCAACACGCTATTAACAAATTATTACACACTTCAGAAAAACCGTCGCTCAACGCTTTGGGTGTTCCAGAACAGGCATCTCAACGTATTGCTGAATACCTTAATTCTTTCATATCGAAGAAAACATCAGAACGCTCTCATTCAGAAAAATAATTTTTCTTATCAAATTTTTAACTCTTTGTTAACTATTTTCTCAGAGTCTTGAAGGGTCTTTTTAACACTTTTTTAAGGGGCCCTTCCATGCTCAAAAAAATTCTCTTAGCCGTTTCACTCTTCGTAGTATGCTCCGAACTCAGCACAATTGAAGCAGGGAAAAAACAGAGCAAGATGGAATCTTCCGATTCCAGTTCCGATAAAGAAGACAAGAATTCCAGCCCCAATTCCACGACGACAAAACAGGAAGAGAAAATCGAAATCGATCTTCAAAAAGAACTCGAAGACATTTTTGATGTCGATCATTACAAGCAAGAACATGAAAAAGAAATTAAAGAATCCAAACTATCACCCCTAGAGCATTTCATGCAGCATGGGTGGGAGAAAGGGCATCAACCCGCATCGTGGTTTAAAACGAATGAATTTAAAAAGCATTTTTCTTTGGAAGGGAAAACCTTAGAACATTTCTTTAGCTGGATTACGGGAAAGCATTCTAAAAAACACAATAGCGAAACGGTGGTTGTCAGTGTCACCTCTCATCCCCCTCGCATTGAAACAACTTGGCTCTCCATTTTTTCCATTTTAAGACAAGATGTTAAAGCTGATCATATCATTCTTTATTTGGCAGAAGAGGATTTTCCTCATAAAAAACTTCCCAAAAGTCTCGTATTCTTGCAAAAAAAAGGATTAGAAATTCGCTACAGTAAAACAAATTACAAAGTTGCAACAAAGCTGATCCCTGCGCTTCAAGACTTTCCAGATGCCACGATTGTCACTGCAGATGATGATCGTATCTATCGCAAGGATTGGCTCAAAGTCTTGCTCAAACAGCACAAAAAACATCCACAAGATATTATTTCCCCATCTGCACGCAAGTATATGTTCGTTGAGGGGAACACTTATGGAAAAACCAATGAAAACTCTTGTCCTCACATTGACTATCTCTTGCAAAGCTATTTTTATGACAACGCCAACTTTGGAATATTTGAAGGATTTTCAGGGGTTTTATACCCTAAAGGAGCTTTACATAAAGATGTCTTTAAGTTTGATATCTTTAAGGCCCTCACACCTTATGCTGATGATGTGTTTTTTCAAGCTATGGCGATTTTGCAAGGCACAAAAGTGCGAGGTCTTCCTCAAGAGATTCAAAAAGACTATCAATGGCCCCCAGAAGTGGATGGAACTCAAATCTCAGGCCTTTTTCACAAACACCTTAAAGCCAATGATTGGATGACCTATCGAATCCTCTATTACTATGGCCTATTGGAAAAGGTGGAAATCACACCCTTGAAGAACTTAAAATGCCAAGCTTGCAAAAGAAAAATCAAACTCTACACTTCTCAAGATACACTTAAGCCCTATAAAAATAATTCCAGTGAGTGCCCAACATGTCTGAACGCCCATAAAAGAAAAATCTTGTGCATTGGCGCCTATCCTTACGGCAATATTGGAGATAAATCCTATGAAGCAGTTCTTAATTACTATCTTGGAGATGGTTTTCGGATGTATTTTGCACCTGACACCCTCCGATTGAATACAAAGGGTGAATACATTGAAATGGATAGCACATCGTCTGATTTAAATTTTGATGCCCTCATTATTGGGGGTGGTGGAATTTTACATGATTGGGCGTCTCAATCCGATTCTTCCATTTCTTATTATATAAAAAAGGGGATTGAGCGTCAGAAACCCTATTTCATTGTTTCAACAGGATTACAAACGGAAATAAAAGACCCCAACATTGAAGAAACGCGAAAAATACTAGGGAAATCTATTGATTTGATGCAAAAAGCTTCCCTCATTTTTGTAAGAAGTCCGAAAGACCTTCAGTTAATAAGTTCAGTATTGGGAGACCCCGTTTCTCACAAACTCTTTTTGTCGCCAGATCTGGGATATCTCTATCCCGGAATTGTTGAGTTACCAAAAATAAAAAAGAAAGAATACGTCACTCTTATCCAAACGGGATCTGCATCTGTTGAAAATGAGCACGTCAGACTTCTCATTAATCAAAAACTGAAAGAGCATTCTAACTCTCAATTAGTAGTCATGAATTGGGGAGGACCAGAAGACCCTTTAGAAAAAAAAGATTTCAAAGAATTTGATCTTTTTTCTGAAACAACAAAAAAATTCTATCCAAATGCTCTTGTCTTCATGGGAAACTCCATTGATCCCAAACTCAAAGAGAAAAGATATAAAAACGCCACAATACGCAAGAGTGATGTCACACCTGAGCAGGCTATTGAAATTCTGGAAAAATCGCACTTTGTAATTACAGGACGTTATCATGGAATGATTTTTGCAAAAGCACTAGGAATTCCCTATAATGCTCCCATTTCAACCCATAAAATCTTGGCGGAAAAAGAATCCTCTTTAGATATCACAAAAACCAATATCCAATTAAATAAAATTAAAAACTTTATTATTTTGAATAGCTCATCCATCGACGACCCGTCTTTGTGGGTGAAGGAAAAGAACGATGATCTCCGCAATACGTATATCGTCAAAACTCATGAAACCTATGGCATTCCCATCTCACACTTGCAAGGGATGAGCAATAAGTTGATTTGGAAAATATTGGCCTTTGGAAATTTGGAGGAGTAATAGGAGAAGTAGATACATAAATTTACCCTCTCTTAAGATATTATGTTTTATGATGGGGGGGTAAGAAATAAAACTGAGGAGAAAAATCATGTTTAAATTCTTAACACTGTTCCTGATTTTGGGAGCAACTTTAAGTGGATGCAATACTACCCGTGGTGTGGGTGAAGATATCCAAACAGTTGGAAAAGGAATTGAAAGAGCGACTGAGTAGACTTCTATAGGAAAAGACAACATGACAAAGTTTTTGACACTCTTTTTGATTGCGGGGGTGGTTTTAAGCAGCTGTGCTGGAAACAGTGGCTCTTATGAAGACCGCCCCATCATAGATTCAGACACTGGAAAAGCGTCAAGGCATTAATACCATTGCAATTAAATCCATATTGTTTTCCAAGCCATCTCTGTGGCGGGATGACAGTATATTTGTTTTTTTGTGTTAAATATTTTTTGCAAATGATATTTCAAGTTGATAACAATGTAAAATCCCTCAAGTTAAAAAATCATTCTCCTTTCCTGAGTATCCTGATCAAACATCTTGTCTCTAAAACACCAATTACGTACACTCAATAATAAAAACAATGCTGGGGGAGACACGCAATGAAAAAAACAAAATTAATTTTGGGAATTTTTCTTTTTCCATTTTCGCTTATGGCAGAAGGTCCAATTTTAATTTTCAACTCTCCTAATGTCCAGGAGTTGCCAGGCGAATTCAGGTCAACATCTCTGATTCCTAATGGCAAAATTCCAGACAAAATTTCCACAGAAGGCTTGGATACACTTAATATTTCAGGAAGTGCCCAATATTCTGAAGAACAATTTTCAACAATCAAAAGGACAATTCCTAATCTGGATTTTGTTTTTGATTTACGTCAGGAATCTCATGGTTTTTTGAATGGTATTGCCATTAGTTGGCTTGCGCCTAAAAATTGGATCAATTTGGGATTAACAGAATCTCAAGTAATTCAAGAGGAAGAAAGTCTTTTAAATTCATTAAAGAACATGAAGACGGTGGAGGTATACCGACTCGCTAAAGAGGCAGATAAGGTGAACGCAACGGTTAAACTCTGGGATACCATACGCCCTAAGAACGTTTTGAATGAGGCTGAAATAATTAAACAAAAAAAACTGACCTATTATCGCATTTATGTAGCTGATGATCGGCCTCCTTTAGACTCAGAAGTAGACCGATTTGTTCCTTTTTGGGAGAACGTTCCACGTAACAAAGCTGTCCACTTTCATTGTGAAAATGGGCATGGCAGAACAACTACTTTTATGGTTATGGCAGATATACTTGAGAGTGCAAAAATAGTTTCTTTATCTGATATTTTTGCAAGGCAAGCTGCCATGGGAGGCGTTGATCTTACAAAGCTTCCGCCTCTAGATAATTATGCACATCCCTATTCTCAGGAAAGATTGGAATTTCTAAAAAAGTTTTATGAGTACGCCAAATCGACCACAAAGCCGCGACCACTTTGGAGCGAGTGGAAGAAGACGAATTAATCGTTGCGTCCTTCCTCCATGGCTTTGGCGCGCATAGCGCGATAGGCCTCGATGCTCATAAGTTTTCCATCTTCAACGCGATGGATAAAGCAAATACCATTAGTGTGATCGACTTCGTGCTGAATAACGCGTGCCAGAAATCCATGAGCGACACCTTCCATTTTTTGGCCCTCTGGCGTATAGCCTTCATATCGAATCGATTTAAATCTAGCCACAGGTCCCGCCAAATCATTAACTGAAAAACAGCCTTCATAATCAGTATGGGTTTCCTCCGAAAGGGGCTCATAAGAGGGATTAATCCAAATGGTTTTGGGCATAGAGTCGGTCAGATCTGGGCGCCATTTTTTCAATTCAGGATCATCATGAACTTCAAAAACTATGGCCCGTTTTCCAATTCCGATTTGCGGGGCGGCAAGGCCTGCGCAATTTTCCTCTTGATCATATTTTGCCTCAAGGATTTTCACATCGTTTTGATCCTCTTCCGACAAAGGAAACTTAAGAGTTTTCGCTGGCACAATAAGAACATTTCGATTCTCGCACGTCTCATCATTGATCACCGTATAGTCTGGTAATTGCGTCATTTTGGACTTCCTTTCTGAAGATTCACAATCTGTCTCGAATCCTGCTTTGATCTCTTTTCGATCATAATGACTTGAACACGCCACCAAAAAGGAGGATAAAGTTAAAAATAAAAAACTACGCTTCAGCATTAAAAATCCTCTTAGATCAAAAGCAATTCAAGATATGCGTTGAGATTTGAGGCACGTCAAGAGCATCCATTAGAGTAACTCCTTATTTATGATCTATGGTTTTTCCTTGGCTTGAAGTTGATAAAACGCTAAAATCCCAACTCGTATTATTTTCTCGAAAAGAAAAAGGGTGAATTTGTGAAGAAATTTCTTTTAGCATTTTCTGTGCTTTTTGTGAGCCTTAGCTCTCTAAAAGCCGAGCTGACAATTGATATTACAGAGGGTGGGAGAGCGCCAGTTCCTATCGCCATTACAGATTTCTCTAAGGGAAGCGACCCCTCACTTGCAAACGTTGCCAGTCAAATTTCTGAGGTGGTTTCAGCAGACTTAGCACGCTCAGGCCTTTTTAAATTAGTAAACCCTCAAGCTTACATTCAAACTTCGGATCAAGTCATGCAACAGCCCGATTTTGGAGGTTGGAAAGTCATTAATACAGAAGCTTTGGTGGGAGGGTCTCTCAAAAAAGAAGGTGGACAAATGCGTGTGGATTTCCGCCTTTTTGATGTTTACACTCAGTCTCAATTGGCAGGACTTTCTTTAGCAAGCGATCAAAACAACTGGCGACGATTGGCCCACAAAATTGCTGATACAATTTATGAGCGCATTACCGGCGATAAAGGTTATTTTGATACGCGTATTGTTTACATCCATCAAAAGGGCCGCTCAAAAGATGTTCAATATCGCCTCGCGATTATGGACCAAGATGGAGAGAATCATCAATTTTTAACCAGCGGTCAAAGTATTGTTTTAACGCCACGCTTTTCCCCCGATGGAAAACAAGTGGTGTATTTAGATTACGGTAAGGATAATAAAAAACCTAATCTCTATCTTTTTGATCTCCAGACCGGAAAAAATCAATCCTTGGGAAGTTTTCCAGGACTTAAGATGTCGCCTCGATTCGCACCTGATGGAAAAACCTTGCTGTTGAGCGTTGCGGATAAAGGTGTCACATCTCTTTATTCCATGGATCTTTCCAACAGGAAAATCTCACGCCTTACGAAATCAACAGGCTCAATTGATGTCTCTCCTTGCTATTCTCCTGATGGAAGCCAAATTGTGTTTACGTCCGATCGTGGCGGAAAACCCAAACTTTATTTGATGAATGCGGGCGGAAGTGAGCCCCAGCGCATCAGCTTTGGTGAGGGCCTTTATTTCACGCCCGTTTGGTCGCCACGCGGTGATTTGATTGCATTTACAAAGCAAGTTCCTGGTGGGTTTTATGTGGGTGTCATGAGGCCCGATGGATCGGGGGAGCGTATGCTTGCACAAGATTATCTTGTGGAAGGCCCCACATGGTCTCCAAATGGTCGTGTTTTGCTTTATACAAGACAGTCTCACAACCGCGCTCCTGTAAAATTATTTGCGGTCGATGTTACCGGATTTAATGAATATGAAGTTGCAACCCCTGGGGATGCCACTTACGGATCATGGTCCCCCTTGATTGATTGAACAAAAAAGGTTAATGTTGCGTCCGAAAGATGAGTGGTGTAATATCACCTTACATCTTTTACGGGTACGTGCTCGGAAAAAGTTTTTTTTATTAACTATTTTTTAAGAGTATTTGAGTAGGGTGACCCTGCTAATATATGAGGGAGAATAAAATGAAATTGAAAGTAATTAGCCTTTTAGCTGCTGCGGCTGCTCTTGCGGCGTGCGAGTCCTCATCTGATGAGTGCTTAGATGTTGCTGGCCAAGGCGGTGCTGCTGGTGCACATGCTGTAATGGGAGCTGCAACTCCTGGTTCTGTTGCTGATTTCGTTGAGAACGTTGGAGACCGCGTTTTCTTCGCTTTTGACAAATCTGCTGTTGAAGCTGAAGGCATGGCAACGATTGAACGTCAAGCCGGTTGGCTGAAGCAATACGGTCAGTACACAGTGACTATTCAAGGTCATTGCGATAGCCGTGGTACTGTAGAGTACAACATTGCTTTGGGTGAGCGTCGCGCTGAAGCTGCGAAGCGTCAATTGGTATCCCACGGTGTTGCTGATGCACGCGTTAAAGTGATCAGCTATGGTAAGAACCGTCAAGTTGTTCCAGAAGATGGATCAGAGTGGGCTTATCAACAAAATCGTGTTGCGATTACAGTTCTCGACTAATCGTTTTTTCACGAAAATAACGAAAAAGCACTGGCAGATTTGTCAGTGCTTTTTTGTTGCAACTCAGATAAAATGACAGAGATCAAATTGACTAAATCGTTTTTTTGAACTAATGTGGCATATATATCACTTTTTAAATTTGGGACTTAATTAAGAATGAAAACGAGCGTACTTCAAAAAAATTTATTCGCACTTTCAGTAATGACTTTGTTGTCTTTTACCCCTCTTAATGCCACAAATGAAGAATTGGCCACTGAGGAAAATGTGGTCAGTGATCTCATGAATCGAGTGAGCGCTCTTGAAGATCAAAATCGAGAACTCATGGGATCGTTTGAAGAATCAAAACACGAAACTCAAGAATTAAAATCACGGCTCGATCGGGCCCTTTCTGATATGGAATTGCGCCTGAATGAACTCGAAGGTCATAAAAGTGGTGCGCCTCTCGGAATCACACCAACTCCCACTGAAGCCAAACTTGGCCAAGAAGAACTTCCCATTCCTTTAGGAGAAGGTGTCAAAAAAGATACGCCTGAAAATATAATGGGAACGTTAGGTGCCGCTGGAAGTGGCGCTGCTGCAGGCGCTGCAGGGATTACCACTATCGCTTCTTCTAAAAAAGAAGAAAAAGCGGAAGGAGGAGAAGCCGCTTACGAAAAAGCCCGAGAGCTTTTGGAAAAAGGGGACTATGAAGCTGCTGAAAAAGCATTTGCAAGTTTTGTGAAAGATCATCCCAAAGATGAACTTGCAGGGAAAGCCCAATATTGGTTGGGAGTGACACATTATGTTCGAGGAAGTTATGAGTCCGCCGCAGCTGCTTTTGCCAAAGGTTATAAAACTTATGGAAAATCTGAAAAAGCACCCGATATGCTTTTCAAATTGGCCAAATCTTTGGAAGCCATGGACCGAAAATCAGACGCGTGCAAAGCGCTTGCACAACTTCAATCAAGCCATCCTAAATCGCATAAATCAGAATCCACAAAGCTCATTAAAGCCCTTTCGTGCCCGAACTAACACCTTATACACTTGAAGAATTTGAGGCCTCCCTCAAATTCTTCTCGTTTCAGCAAATCAAAAAAGTAGCCGTGGCCTGCTCAGGGGGGGCTGATAGTTTGGCGCTCACGTTTTTTTTATCTGATGTGTGCCAAAAGCATCACAAGAAACTCATGGCTTTTCATGTCGATCATAGACTGAGAAAAAATTCCCAAAAAGAGGCTCAAAAAGTGGCGTCATGGCTTGAGGAAAGAAATATTTCCCACAAAATCCTTATTTGGGATCATGAAGGGATTGAATCTCGCATTCAAGAACAAGCCCGTAATGCCCGTTATCAACTTCTCGAAAAGGCCTGCGCAGATCAGGGAATTTCACATTTATTTTTGGCCCATCATCGCAAAGATCAAGAAGAAACATTTTGGATGCGCCTTTTAAAAGGCAGCGGTCCTGAAGGGCTTTCTGGAATGAAATCCAAAATTCGACGCGGGAATTTAACGCTTCTGCGCCCGCTTCTCAATGTGGGTCCAGAACGATTAAGATCTTATTTAAAGGATCTCAACCAGTCTTGGATTGAAGACCCTAGCAATGACAATGAAAAATACCTTCGCATTCGTATTCGCAAAGCCCTTCTGGAAGAGGGGCATTCTTTTGACATGCTCTTAAAAACCATGCAAAAACTTCGGGAGGATGCGGATTATTTTGAGGACCGAGTTGAAAACTGGATGACACAACATGTTTCTCAGCACGAAAGTAGCTCTATTTCTTTTGATTGCAATTTGATAAAAGATCTTCCTCCGGCATTGGGAAAACGAATTTTAGCGACGTGCCTTAAAAGGGTTTCTGATCGCATTTATCCCCCCGATTCAGAATCTCTTGAAAGATTATGGGCTGAACTTTACTCCCCCTCATTTAAAGCCACCACACTTGCGTCTTGCATTATTCGCTTTAAACAAGGGCAAGTAACCGTTGAGCGTGAGACGCGGAAATAAACTGTTTGTAACCCGCGCTCATGCCAGATAAAATCATAAAAGTTCTACAATCACTCAAAGTAAAAATACATTATTTCTCTGAGAAAGTTCTCAAGCCATGAAAAAAGATAAAAGCAAGACGCCTCCTCTCCCCACCAAAGCGGAAATTCTTGAGTTCATTTCTTCAAGTCCTCAGCTTGTAGGAAAACGAGAAATTTCTCGTGCGTTTCATTTGCGAGGGCAAGGCCGCTTGTGGTTGAAAGATATTTTGAAAGAACTGGCTCAAGATGGTCAAATTGAGCGTGGAGCCCGTCGCCATGTCCACGAAAAAGGAAAATTGCCATCAATTCTTTTGTGTGAAGCTACAGCAGAAGTCACTGAACATGGTGAAATTGTTTTGGTTCCCTTGGAAGATCAAAAAGCCCAAGGTCGCATTCTTCTAGAGGATAAACGCGCAACCTCTTTAAATCCCGGTGATCATGTTTTGGTTAAACTGAACTGGATCGCTTCAGAAAAATTTTACGCAGCCCGTCTGATCCGATCGATACCCCGTGCCACCCGCACGATTGTGGGACAGGTAGAAAAAACACCTCGCGGACTTTTCCTTATTCCCGCCGACCGACGGCGGCAAGATGTGAACTTTCCACTCCTTTCTGAAATCCCAGTGGAGCCCGGAGATTTGGTTTTGGCAAAACTCATGCGTCCCCATCGCTCTCATCTTCCAGCAGCTCACGTTCATCAAGTTTTGGGAAAACATAATGACCCCCATGCCATCAGCCTCATTGCACTTTATGAATTTAATATCCCTCATATTTTCTCATCAGAGGTTTTAAAAGAGGCTGAGACGGTCGCAAAATTTCCTCTCGAAGAACATCGTGTGGATTTGAGAGATTATCCACTTGTCACCATTGATGGAGAAGATGCTCGCGATTTTGATGATGCCGTTTGGGCTGAGCATACGGAAACTGGATGGCACATTTTGGTTGCCATTGCCGATGTTAGTTATTACGTCCGTCCCGGAAGCAAATTGGATCAAGAAGCCTATCTGCGGGGAAATTCGGTTTATTTTCCTGATCGCGTTGTGCCGATGTTACCCGAGGCTCTTTCTAACGAAATGTGCTCGTTGAAACCCGATGTTGATCGCGCGTGTCTTGCCGTGCATCTTTGGCTTGATTCAAAGGGGCGATTGAAAAAATATGAGTTTGTTCGCGGTCTTATGCGCTCACGGGCGCGTCTCACATACACTCAAGTTCAAGCCGCCTTTGACGGAAATCCCGATGAGGCCACGGCACATTTTTTAGAAGCCACCATTAAACCCCTTTATGGAGCTTATGCCCTATTGAAAGCTGCCCGCGAATATCGTGGCACTTTGGATTTCGAGATTCCCGAACAAAAAGTAATCATTGATGATTCAGGTCATATTTCTCATATCCTCCCACGGGAGCGTTATGAGAGCCACAAGCTAATTGAAGAATTTATGATCCTGGCCAATGTGGCAGCTGCTCAACAGCTTGAACAATTGCGCATGCCCAATCTTTACAGGATTCATGATGCACCAACGCCTGAGAAATTGGCCGCACTGAGAGAAACACTACAAGGCCTTGGGATTGCTTTTCCTAAAGGCCAAACAGTCACCCCCAAGACATTCCAAAATCTTTTGAATGCGGTTGTCGATAGTCCCCAAGCCAAAATGGTGAATGAGCTCACATTAAGAACTCAGGCCAAGGCTTTGTATCATCCCGAAAATATCGGCCACTTTGGATTGAGTCTTACGAAATATAGCCACTTTACCTCTCCCATCCGGCGGTATGCGGATTTGATCGTGCACCGATCACTTGTCAAAAGTTTAAAATTTGGCCCAGGAGGGCTTGAGGGACACGAAGATCTCTACGTCATTGGTGATCACATATCAACCACCGAACGGCAAGCCGCAGCAGCTGAACGTGCCTCTATTGAGCGCTATATTACTCTCTTTTTAAAAGAGCACTTAGGAAAAGTATTCCGCGGCCATATTACGGGCGTGGCCAATTTTGGGCTTTTTGTAAGCTTGGATGAAACAGGCGCCACAGGGCTGATTCCTATTCGCACATTACCTTCAGATTATTATCTTTATGAGGAACATCAGCATCGTCTCGTGGGGCGAAGCACACGATTCACATTTACCCTGGGAGATCCTTTAATGGTGACATTGAGTGAAGCCAATCCACTCACAAATACAGTCACTTTAGAACTTTACCAAGACAAATCTGCTTCATCATCCTCCAAAAAAGCAAAGGCGAAACAGCCTCTTAAGAAAAAACCGTCTCGCCCTCGAAAATCTTCCAGAAAAGTTACGAAAAATTAACTTTCTCCCCCCTATTTTAAGGGGGTGGGAGAAGGAGCCAACATCCAAAATGCCAGGGAGGCTTTTTCAGTAATGAAATGTGTTCGGTAGGTTTTTTATCAAAACCCACCTTCCCGCACCCATTTTGAACTTGGAGACGTTATGTCTAATCCTTCCGTTTTGATTGTTGAAGATAACGAAATGAACATGAAATTGTGCTGCGATTTACTCGAAGCCCACGACATTTCCTACATCACAACAGGAGAAGGCCAAAAAGCCTTAGAACTTGCGGAAAAAAAAGTCCCTACTGTTATTCTTTTAGACATTCAACTTCCTGACATTTCCGGGGAGGAAGTTCTCAACAGACTAAAAAGCGATCTTATTTTGAAACATATCCCCGTAATCGTCATTACAGCCTTTGCCTCTCCTCTTGATCAGGAGCGCTTCAAAACTTTGGGATGTGATGCCTACCTCCCAAAACCACTTACTATTGAAAGTTTTTTTGGGACATTATTGCCTTATCTGGGTGAATATCTCATCGAAAATCAGTCACAGGCCAAGGCATAAAATTCATCACCCCGGGCAAAAAAACACAAATAAAAAAGGAGGCCGAAACCTCCTTTTTTAGGATCGTAAAAAAACCTTAACGCTTCGAGAATTGGAAGCTACGACGGGCCTTTTTGTGACCATATTTCTTACGCTCAACGATACGACTATCACGCGTCAAGAATCCGGCTTTTTTAAGATCTGTTCGCAGTGTGGGCTCGTAATATGTTAAAGCCTTGCTGATGCCGTGCTTAACAGCGCCAGCTTGCCCGGAAAGACCTCCACCGATAACCGTGCACACAACATCATATTGTGTTTCGCGATTGGCAACTTGAAAAGGCTGGTTGATCATCATACGCAAAACGGGACGTGCAAAATAAACAACACTATCACGACCATTAACGGTCACTTTACCTTTACCTGGCTTAATCCAAACACGGGCAATGGCGTCTTTACGTTTTCCTGTCGCATATGAACGGCCTTGTGCGTCAATTTTTGGAGCAGGCAATTCACCAACTTGATTCCCAGCCACAACGGCTTCAGTCTTTGCAGACTTGTCTTCTGATTTTACGGCATTCTTTAAGTCCGCAAGGGATACTTTCTCTTGTGCCATAGTTATGCACTCCTTGTGTTTTTACGATTCATTGCAGCCACATCCAAAATTTCTGGATTTTGTGCTGCATGGGGATGCTCAGGTCCCGCATAAACCTTGAGATTGCACATTTGTTGACGTCCCAAAGGACCTCGCGTAATCATGCGCTCAACAGCTTTTGTGACCACACGCTCAGGATAGCGCCCCCCCAAAATATTTTCCATGGTGCGCTCTTTAATTCCACCAGGATGTCCTGTGTGCCAGTAGAATTTTTTGTCCTTGAGCTTGTTTCCTGTAAGCTGAATTTTATCAGCATTCACAATGATCACATAATCTCCACAGTCCATGTGAGGTGTGAAAGTGGGTTTATGTTTTCCACGTAGGTGGTTTGCAACGATGGTTGCAAGACGACCTAAAACCAAATCTTTTGCATCGATAAGAATCCATTTCTTGTCGATTTCATTGGCTTTCATTGAATAAGTTTTCATGATGAGCCCTTTTCTCCTTAATTGAACATGAGACTTTTATCTCATTACACGTCATTAAGTCAATCAAATTCATCTCTTGGAAAGAGGTAAAATAATACCATACTCTTATCTGAATCTTAACTATTTTTTGGTATAAATAAGCGTATCAATAAAAAGGGGGATGAACCATGAACGAAAAAGATCATCTTCATTTTGAAACACTTTCTATTCACGCTGGCGACGAACGTGGAATGGGTACGCCTTTGGCGATTCCCATTACCCAAACAGTTGCGTATCGTTTTAAAAGCATTGCAGATGCAGCAAACCTCTTTAGCCTTGAGGCAGAAGGGTCCATTTATTCACGACTCACAAATCCGACCGTTGAGATCCTTGAAAAGAGGATTGCAGCCCTTGAGGGCGGCATTGGAGCGGTAGCAGTTTCCTCAGGCCTTGCGGCAAATCTTTTGGCTCTTTTCCCGCTTATGGGGCCGGGGCTTGAATTTATTGCCTCCAATCGCCTTTATGGAGGCTCCATAGCGCAATTCCATGAGGCGTTTGAAAAATTTGGATGGCATTGCCATTTTGTGAATATTGACGATTTTGAAGGAATTAAAAACCTAATCACCGAGAAAACACGGGCAATTTTTTGCGAAAGCCAAGCCAATCCTTCAACACATATTGCGGACATCGAAATACTTGCAGAAATTGCGCACACCCATGACATTCCCTTAATTGTGGATAATACTATCCCCTCGCCCTATCTCATAAAACCTTTTTTATGGGGTGCTGATATTGTCGTACATTCAACCACAAAATTTATTAACGGTCATGGCACTTCTATGGGCGGTATAGTTGTGGATGGAGGGACATTTCCTTGGAAAGATCAACCTCATTTTCAAAGCCTTCATCAGCCTTCTGGCAGTTACCACGGACTTCAATTTATCGAAAAGTTTCCCAATGCAGCCTATATAACTTATGCTCGCAGTGTGGGGCTGCGGGATCTGGGATTTTGCCAATCGGCTTTTAATGCGTTCGATACATTAAAAGGAATTGATACCTTGTCGTTGCGCATGGAAAAGCATGTGAAAAATGGCCTCAAAATTGCAACCTTTTTGGAAAAGCATCCTCAGATTGAAAAAGTGCATTATGCGGGACTACCTGGAAGTCCCTATTTTAAAAGAGCTCAAAAATATTCGCCTCAAGGCATTAGCCCCGTTTTTTGTTTTGATCTTAAAGGCGGGTATGATGCGGGCGTCAAATTGGTTGAAAATTGCAAACTCTTTGCCCATGCCGCAACCATTGGAGAAGCCACAAGCCTCATTATCCACCCTGCTTCAACGACCCACAAACAACTGGAAGAGGGGCAACTCAAATCCGCAGGCATTTCGCCCAACACCATTCGACTTTCTGTAGGGATTGAGAATGTTGACGATTTAATTCAAGATTTAGAAAAGGCATTATAATTTAAATCTGTTTTTCAAATCGAGCCTTGATAAGGGGGGAAAGTTTTACTTTAAGAGTGATGCCCTCTTCGCCCTCCTCACGATTGAGGATAGCCCCGTTTTGATAAAGCCAAGCCAAAGTCGCGCCATCTTCATATTTTAAATGAATTTCAACTTCTTGCTCTTGATTCAAAAAGAAATCTTCAATTTTTTGAAGAAGATCGAGAATTCCCTCTCCGGTCAAAGCTGAGAGCACAACTTTTTGAGGGTATTCCGTGCGATGGGACGCATTTACAAGAGCCTTTTGGTCTTCAGGATCCAAAAGATCTGTCTTATTTAAAACTTCAATCAGGTGGGAGTTTTCGACATTTTTAAGCCCCAAATCACCTAAAATTTTCATGACATCACCTGCTTGCTGATCCGTATAGGGATGAGAAATATCGCGGACATGAAGGATGAGATCGGCTTCTAAAACTTCCTCCAAAGTAGCCCTGAAAGCCGCAATTAATGAGGTGGGAAGATCAGAAATAAATCCAACCGTATCAGATAAAATAATCTCGCGTCCCGAAGGTAAATCCACGCGGCGCATGGTCGGATCTAAGGTGGCAAAAAGCATGTCTTTGGCCAAAACCTCGGAGTGGGTCATGCGATTAAAGAGAGTGGATTTTCCGGCATTCGTGTATCCCACCAAAGCGACAATTGGATAAGGAACGCGATCACGCGCTTTTCTATGGAGTTTGCGAGTTCTGATCACCGATTCGAGTTCTTTTTTAATTTTCACAATACGGTCATCAATAATTCGGCGATCCAGCTCAATTTGAGATTCACCAGGGCCACCCATAAATCCAAAACCGCCCCTTTGGCGTTCAAGATGAGTCCAAGCCCGGACCAAACGGCTTCGCTGATGACTGAGTGCGGCAAGCTCTACTTGAAGGCGTCCTTCAGCTGTGCGGGCTCGTTCTCCAAAAATCTCGAGAATAAGTTCACTGCGATCAATCACTTTTACATTCCAAGCTTTTTCAAGATTACGTTGCTGTATAGGCGAAATGTGGGCGTCCATGAGGACGAGTGAAGCATTCAGATCTTTGATTTCACCTTTAAGATCATCGACTTGCCCTTCTCCTAAAAAAAGATTGGCGCGGATGGATTTCACATTGAGCATACGGGATCCCACTACAGTGAGATTAATTGCCTCTGCCAAACCCGTAGCTTCTTGAAGGCGCCCTTGAGCATGGTCTCGCGTTTCCGCGCGGGCGCCTTTGGTCACTTGAGGATGTACGATAAAAACAACCCCAGAAGATGTGCCTTCCGGGGTGCTCAGATTTTCATATGTCATAGATTATGACTCACGCGCTCATTCGCTGGCTTCGACCTTCTCTCCTTCGAAGAGTTGAATCGGGTTAATCGGCATGACTGTAGAAATAGCATGCTTATACACAAGTTGGATATGGGCTTCTCGACGTAACAAGACAGAAAAATTGTCAAACCAAGTGACAATTCCCTGCAACTTCACACCATTGACCAAAAACAAGGTCACTGGAGTTTTGTTTTTTCTGAGATAGTTTAAAAAAACGTCTTGGACGTTTTGGCTTTTTTCTGATGAGGACATTGGGTTACCCCTTTACTTTTTTGTTATAAGTGAAAAATGAACAGCGATAAACGACCCTCAATCTAGAAGATTATCTCGCCGTGCCCTATTTCGTTTATAAAGGAGGTTTCGTTAAAAAAACGTTAGCACCACCAATAAAAAATACAGCAAAAGTATACTTACATGTTTTCAATGAATTTTGCAAGCATTTTACAATCACCCAAATGCACAATATTATCTTCTCGGGACGCCTCATCGTGTCCGACCACAATGGGAATACAGCCTGTGGCCTTGGCACAGCGGACATCTACGATGGAGTCACCCACGAACCAAACTTCAGGACCGTGAAAAATACCTGTATTTTCAAGGGCGGCTTTGACGGGAAGAGGGGAAGGTTTATCTTCAGCCGTATCGCGGGCACCTACAACTTTTCCGAAGTGAGGATCCCATCCAATATGACTCACTTCGCGACGCAAGAGCGGGCCATTTTTATTGCTGACCACACCCATGTAAATCCCTTTGCTGAAAATCAGTTCTAAGAGATCATGGGCACCATCGTGGATATCCAGATTTTCGATGTGCGTTTCCAGGACGTGTTCGTAAAAATGTTTTTCCGCCTCTTGCCAATGATGACCGAACATCTCTGGAAAAGAATCCCGAAGCGAAAGATGTGGGGTCGCCCAAAAATCATCTATCGTCATGAGGGGTTTGTCCATGCGAGCAAGCGTTGAGTTGATTCCGTCAAAAGTCGTTTTCCACGTATCGACAAGGGTGTTATCCCAATCAAACAGAATGGCTTGCGGAAGTCTTGAGGGTAGTACAAATGACATGATTTCTTTTCCTTAAGCTCCCAGAGGGGCCTCAACAATTAAACAACTTTCAAGCGTTGCTTCTTTTAATACCTTAACCAAGACCTCTTTTTCAAGTCCAATGCAACCGGCAGTTGATTTTCCCGCAAGCGGCTTTAAATGAACGAAGATAGCGCTGCCTTTGTATGGCACCACAGGGTCATCATTATACCCCATAACAACGATAATATCATAAAGGCGATCTTCTCGCCATAAGTCCTCGTGCCTCCCGGAATAAGGCAATTTTACATAGCGATTGTAAAGTGGATCATTGACGTCATCGCACCAGCCATCCTCTTTTTCGAGGATATGCAAAGGAAGGTCTGTTTCAATTTCAGGAATGCGATCTTTACGATAAAAAACACATCTGAAAGGAAATGTGCCTACGGGCGTTGAGCCATCCCCTTCACTCTTATTTTTGGTGATGCCACCACAACCATGAACAATTGAAAAAGTAGCATTTCCCCAAATGGCCTGTGTACCTTTAACAATCAGATTTTTCATAAGCTTTTTTCACCTAAAAAATTTAATCGCATGTGATTTTCAAGAGTCTCTTTCGGCACTATATGACCCCCCTCATGTTCAATAAATTTAACAAGCAGTGGCGACCCTTTTGCAGTTTCTGAAAACAGTCGTGCGGACTCATAAACAACTTCTAATTTACCTGCAATCAAAGTCAATGAATTGGAGGGAGGCGTGGAGCTCACCAAGCCCCCTGCACCAATTGAAATGATGGGAAAAGGTAACTCTTTAAGTTGGGCAAGATAATTCAAGAAAAAGCCGCCATTAGAAAATCCTATAAATCCGCAGACCGGCTCACCTTGAAGGGCATTCACAATTTTGTCATAGGTTTCTAGAGCTTGTGCGTCTGTATAATGTGGCCAACAAATTTGATTTCTTGCCTTTTCACATCTGTCAAAGGGATGAATGGCTAGGAATTTGACGTTCAGACTTTTCCCAATCTCATTAAGGATGACTCTGTTCTGAATTTCTTGTTCCGACACGAGTTACGCAGTTTGCAGCAAAAGGGTGGGAATCTAAGCGAAAGACATGAGTTTTGTTATTTCTCTAGAGATATCATGCTTAATAACATCCCACTGCTGCTGATAAAAAGAGAAGCCTCCAGCAAGTCGTCTTTTAAATCTTTGAATCCAAGCCGAAATGGCAAGAAATATATGATTTCTTTGGGCTCGTCCCGTGCGAGACTGACAGCGTTCAAGACCGCATGTTTGCTTTAATTCCCGATGATAAACTTCGATTTTCCAACGCGATTTCATGACCAGTTCAATATGATCACGAGAGGGATTATCCCTATTGGTTCCGATATAATCCGTGCGACCGTTTTTGGCAACAAACCGGAAAACAGTAATCCATCCATATCCGCGTAAGTGAACTTTCAGTCCTTCATCTGGAATGTCCAGCTTTTCAAGAGTTTCTCCACGATTCACTTTCCTGTTTTTCTTCAACCCCATCACCCATGTCCAGCCTATGGATTCAATGGCCTTCAGATTATTCAAGCTCGAGTACCAAGCGTCTGCAACCACGTCATCCGGATTTATCCCTCTGTCTTGAGCCAGCTTTAACATTTCCCTGAAATGGTCATTCTTGCTTTTGCCATCGCTGGCTTTATCATAAATACGATAATCAACAGGAATAGAGTCATGACTCCTCAGGCCATGCCATACCAAATTGACAAGACCTATCCCCGCAATAACATCATGGGCATTCCCAGAATACTGATAATGCACAAGCTCTATCTTCTCGCTCCGATTTTTATCCAAAATTGTATCGTCACATACTAAAAAACAAGGTTCTTTCTTGTTAATAAGAGATTGAGTAAGATTCCACACTCCGCTCGGACGCAATGCACTAGAACTCAACCATCGATTGACGCTGTCATGCGACAATGGAATCGGTGACACCTCCGAAAGTGCCAACCCTGAATAGCGCACACTGCTGGCTTGTAAAAATGAACGATAAAGTGATTTTGTGCATTTGTGTCGAGACATCATTTCTTCTCATTTAATAAATATTCCCTCTCACCTTATCTCTTCTCTCTTCTCCTGCAAACTGCGTAACTCGTGTCCGAATCAAAACTCTCTGAAAGACCACAAAGATAAGCCCAAGTTTTTGGAGAGAATGTATCTCCTAATTCTTGTGTCATTCCAGGGTTACAAAATCCCTCTGATGTTATGAGAAAAACCATAATGATTAGATTTCTCAACATTTTTACTGAGGTCTAAGCTTAGTGATCATGAGATTTGCAGGAACTCGACCGCACCCATAACCAAAGCAAAAATCTAAAGGTGTTACACCTTGTGTGTTTTGATATTTCCGAGCCAAGCTCTTTTGATGATAGCTTTTAAATTCTTTGCCGTAAGGCGCCGTATAATTTCCAAAGAGTTGAATATCTTGGCCCCCAAGGTCTCTTAGAGGCACCCCTGTATCATCCTGAACCAAAAGAGAAAAGGATTTGAGGATTTTTTCTTTAAGGTCACCAAACTCTTTATTATGAAGAGCATAAGAGCTGGACTTGATTAAGCAGGCATCCGAAACATCCACTTGGTGTAAAAAGACAAACAATTCATTAGAGTCGGAAATGAGATTCCGTTTTAAATAATAAACAACTTTTTGCTGCCCCCTCCATTCAAAGGAAATTTTTAGCGTTTGAGGATCAATTATTTCATCCTTTACTATTTTTCCACCTGAAAGGAGGATCTCGAGCCCCAGTGCCGCCCGAACCCCGCTTTTAGCATTAAATGTTTGACCCATCGTAGATGTGACAAAAAAGCCTCTGCGCAAAAGCGAGTCCAGCTTGGCAGAAGTGGAATTTGCATTTTCTAAAGAAAGTGGAGCTCCAAGAGGCTCCAACCCGACTAAAACATAAATCTTTGCATCTGGAAAAAGGAGGAGAGGATGCAAAAGATCCGGTCCTCCAAAAGGATAGAAAACATTTTTCACTTGAGGCATATGCGATTTTTGAAAATTTTGAAGTTTGTTCCCAATAAATCTTGAGAATTTCTGGTAGCGATAATCGTTTTGAAAAGAATCGACATTGAGTTCTTTTTTTTCAGCCTCCGCGGCACATAGCGTTGTTGTGACAGATAAAGCCATTAAAAAATAACGCATTGACTAAATACCCTTGTTTGGAAAAGTTAATAATAATCCATAAATTTATGGATTTCAGAAAGTTTGGTAGGAAACACGAAAAGCGTCAAGTCGTTTATCAACTTGGCCTTTTGAGATTTTTATTTTATTTTTTTATAAAAATAGTTTACATTACTTTATTTTTGAATTAAAAAATCATGGAAAGCTCACCCAAACGACGAATTGACATAAAAACAGAAACTCTTGTGATTCTGTAAAGGGTCTTATAAGCTTGGAAAAAAAATTAATGAGGCTAGAGATGGCGAAAAAATTGATGAAAGTGTTTGTATTTTTACTCATCGGTACAAATTATCTTTATGCAGCGAATACGAAAAAAGAATCCGTAAAGCCGTTGCCAGAAATTGTCTTGGGCAAAGAGGGTGCTCCTGTGACGATGATTGAGTACACCTCCATGACCTGCCCCCATTGTGCAGATTTTCATTTGAAAGTTTTACCCGAGATTAAATCTCAATATGTCGATCAAGGTCAACTGAAGGTTATTCATCGCGATTACCCAGGAGATGGATTAAGTCTTAAGGCCACGCAACTTGCGTTTTGTGGGGGGCCTCAGCTTCACCCCAAAATGGTGAATGTGTTTTTCAGCACACAAGAACGTTGGATGTTTGCCAAGGATGCTGAGGCCGAACTCAAGAAAATTGCCTATGAAAATGGTATGACAAAGCATCAGGTAGAATCGTGTCTTCAAAACACGGAGCTTATGGATCAAATCATCCAATCCCGTCAAGAGGGTCAAAAATCCTATAATATTAAAGCAACACCGACACTTGTGATTAACGGAAAAATCATTCCGCAAGCTTTGACGATGGATCAGTTCAAAACCACCATCACACCCATGTTGGTTCACAAAGTTTCTGCGCATTAATAACAAAATTCAGGGATGCGATAAAAAAATCTAAAATTGATGCGTGAAGGTCTTGCAATCTTCCTCAAATCTTTTTATGGTGGCCTCACTTTATTGGGGCGTAGCCAAGTGGTAAGGCAGCGGGTTTTGGTCCCGCCATCCGAGGGTTCGAATCCTTCCGCCCCAGCCATAAATTTAATTTCTGACAAGGAAATTTCAACTTCATCGCATTCTCACTTTTAAAAAATTATTGTGACCGGCGACTATTTGCAATTGGACTCATTGCGTTTACCAATGGCATTCCGTTGATGATGACCTCCTCAACGCTTTCTATTTGGCTCAAAGAATATGGTTTGAGCTATACCGAAATTGGTCTTTTTGCTCTTCTCCATCTGCCCTATGGCATTAAATTTTTGTGGGCGCCTTTTCTTGATGCGTATTCCATTCCATGGTTGAGCCAAAAAATGGGACATCGACGCAGCTGGCTTTTGGCGGTGCAAACGGGAGTACTTTTGAGTCTTTTGATGATGAGCCAATTTTCTCCCGTAGAAGAACGTGAACTTTTTGTCATCTTTGGCGTCCTCAGTACATTTTTTGCAGCCAGCCAACACATCCTTCTTTTAGCTTATCAAATTGAAACTATGGAAGCGCGAACCTGGGGCACAGGCGAAGCTACAAGTGTCCTTGGATTTCGCCTTTCCCTAATGGCCACAGGTGCGGGCGCACTCTATCTTGCCAGCTACACCTCCTGGCAACACGTCTATGAAATATATGCTGCCCTTATCCTCTTAGGAATCGGAATTGTTTTTCTGATTCCTGAACCGATTTCCCCTCGGAAAACGGGAAAATCGACCTCGTTAATTCAAACGCTTTATGAGCCGTTTCAAGATTTCTTTTTTAATCATGGAGGCGTGTTTGTTCTTATTTTTATGATGCTCTTCCGACTTCCCGATAGTATTTTGGGAACTATGCCCAATTTATTTTATCTCTCTCTTGGGTTTTCCAAAATTGACATTGGAAATGCGTCTAAGATTTTTGGTCTCATTGTGACGATTCTTGGTGGATTTATAGGCGCAAGTCTGATTAATCGCATTGGATATCGAAAAACGTTATATTGGGGAGGCATCACCCATGGCCTTTCGTTGCTGATGTTTTTAGCCCTAAATCAGGCCGGCTATTCATTGTCCTGGCTCTATGCGACGGTGGCTTTAGAACATTTTACAAGTGGCTTGGGATTAACCGCTTTTTTCACTTACCAAATGATTTCGTGTAGACCATCATACGCGGCCTCTCAATTAGCACTGATGACGGCAACGGCGTCCATTTCTCAGACACTGATTTCCTCTTGGTCTGGATATCTTGTCGATCATTTGGGATGGAATTTATTTTTTCTTCTTGTGGTTTTTGCAATGATTCCAGGCACTTGTTGGATTCAAAAATTACCCAATATTGCTCAACCCCAAAACCTCATCAAAGAGGGAGCCTGAAGCCCCCTCGCTACTAACGTTTAAAGTTAATTATTTTTTAATGACAACATTTGGCTTTTGAACTGTGGAAATAATCCACGCTTCATCAGTTAAGGAACTGTCTTCAAAATATTTATAAGGCAAGTAGAAATAACCCTTATCTCCCCAGCTTGTACCCCATGAATTGGCACATTTAATAAGCTGTGTTTTATCATCATATCCAAGGGCCAAGACTGCATGTCCCCCCAAAAGAGACTCCTTCTTCACATCTGGTATAGGCACAACGCCTGTTTTAGCCACTTGATCCGACTCAAAACTGTCATAGACGGCAATACCCAATGAAATGAGATCCCCTGAAGAAATAGCCAGTTTCAGAGCATTCAGCCCTGTGACAGAAGGTATAATTGCATCATGAGTCATATAGTTTGGATCCAAGGCTTTATGGCTGTAGGCCTGCGTCCAGGCAGTTACCGGTGGTTTGATTGCAAACTTGGAAACATCATAGGGCCAAACGGTTTCATCAGGCGCACCTGTGGTGTGTATGAACTTAATGCCGTCTCCAATACTCGCCCCAGAATCCTCATTAACTGTCCCCTCTAACTGTCTTTCGCCATAATACACAAACAAACGCGAGGCCGGATGGACATTCACCTTAAGTGTAGGAAGGGCTGTTTTAGGATTGGCCTCACTCAGTTCTTTGAGCTGTCTTGCAAAAAGTGCGCCCACAAGAGAGTTGCCTGTGCAAGATCCTAATGGTCCTTGATCGAAAATGGTTGTGTATTGGCTTAAATCAAAGCTGGTGGGAATTTTTGGTGCGGTCATGTGCAAGAAATGAGAAGACTCTTCTTTTGAGGGTGAATGTTGTAAATGAAGTTTTGTATGGGACTCTTTCATAGAGGCAAGGAATTCTTTGGTCTCATCGCTTGTGGATTTATATCCTCTAAATTTATGAGCACTCTTATGATTATGGTTTACTTCTTCATGTAATTTTTTCCAATTTTGAACGGCAGAAAGAGAAAATGGGACACTCAAGCATGTTGTTACGGCTAATAAAATTCGAAAATTCTTAGTCATAGATGCCTCCATAAGTTTAAAAAACCGCACAGTGCGGCAAATTGAGGCTATGAAAGAAAAGTTAACAAAACATGAAAAAATGGTTAAGGCTTGAATATTTAAAAACTCTTCCGCCCTTGATTTTCTTTGCTTTCAAAAATTTAAAAAATTTATTGGTCCAGAGGAATAGGCCTGTGCTATTCTTTTCAGGGGTTAAGTCTTTATTTTTTAATCCCTAATGATCAAAGGCTCGCTTTGACGTATTTTCAGGAAAGGACTTCACAATGACGCGCAAACTATCATCTCTCTGGACTGTTACGCTTTTAATTATGTCACCTATGTTTTCAATTGCGGCTACCCAGTTGGATCAAGAGAGGGTCACATCCGCTTATGCCACATTTAAGAAAAATGTTCACGCTCAGTATGCGGTTATCGATGGTTATATTTTAGAAATTGAAAAAGATACGCTCAACATGGAGAACGTATTCGCTAAAGCAACCGTTGCACGGGAATTACCAAACATTAAAAATCAATTAACTCACTGGAAAAACAATCTTAATCTACAGCATAATTTCATGGTGAAAACAGATGTAGAAAACTATGTTGCAACTCAAATTAAGACATGGTCTGGACCTGGAAATCTTGCACAGCGTATTGTAAATAGCTGTTCTGATGATTCAGATTTTTCCCAAAGCGTCAGGACAAAGTCTTCAGCCATTGTGAATCTGTTAATACCGGAATTCAAGGGTGAGTTGTGGAAAATTGCCCAGCGCTTTTTGACGGACGCTGAAAAATAAAATATGAAAACCTTTGCGGATTCAGACTTGTGAAAGAATGGCATCCCGCGCAGCATTAGGCGTTAACTCAGTCACATCCAGCTGAAGGTAGGGATCATTTTTAATCCCAATCAAAGACCTTTGGTTGTGAGCGTGTTTGATGTCTTGAGTTTTCATGCGTTCTTTTCGCTCGGGATCAATAATCCGTTTTCTCGTTTCTCTGCGTACTCACCCAATAAACGCCACAGAACCCATATTAAATCTCTTTGGGTTGTATTTCCCGCCGCTTGCGGCGGGGTCCATTTATTCCCCCATCAAGCCGCTTGAGCATTCAATCCGCGCAAGAATCCTTGGGCATTTTCGATAAATTTCAGGTGAAGAATTGACCCTTCTACCGATACAATTTGACAAGAAATTGAAGACCCTCGGGCCAAGATGGAAACCGTGCCTCCCACAACCCCTCCATGTGCTCCGGCCTCAAGAGAAACCCCAGCGCCACCCTCGGAGATATCAATAATTGTTCCTGAAAGGTTTTCTGAACCGACCTTTGCGGTGGCTTTTATATTTAAAGATTTGCGAGGAGATTCACGTCTCTCGCCGGCTTGTGAGTTTCTCAGAAGTTTTGTAAGCCGCTCCTTCAATTCTTCCATTTCTGTGATCAAACCGCTTGAAAGCTGTTCAACACTGTTGGCAAGTCGTCCTGTTTCTGAAGATTCTGATGAGACCCCCTCCATGTTACTTGAAACTTCAATGGTATTGCTCGCAGCTTCTTGCGCATTGCGACTGATTTCAGCCGTGGCGGCTGATTGCTCTTCGACAGCTGCGGCAATGGTTGTTGAAATCGAGCTGATTTCTGTGATGGTCCCATTAATACGCTCAATAGCCGAAACGGCTTCCCGCGTGGCATTTTGGATATTGCGCGCTTGTTGGGCCACGTCATCCGTAGCGCTTGCGGTTTGGGAAGCCAAGTTTTTCACTTCATTGGCCACAACCGCAAACCCACGTCCCGCTTCCCCGGCGCGTGCCGCTTCAATAGTGGCGTTCAAGGCCAAGAGATTGGTTTGGCGAGCAATAGTATTGATAAGATCCACAACTTCGCTGATTTTTTCAGCGGCGTGACTGAGGCTATTAATTGTAACGCCTGCATTTTCAGCGTCATTTACTGCATTTTTAGCCACTAGTGAGGCTTGCCCCATTTGAGATCCAATTTCTTGAGAAGACGCCGCAAGTTCTTCTGTAGCAGAGGCCACAGTTTGAACATTTTGTGTGGTGCCTTCAGCTGCTTGCGTGACCACATTCGTGCGACTTGAAACTTTTTCCGCGGAGACAGACATGGATTTGGCAATACTATTGAGCTCAATAGCACGTTTTGTTACGCCCAAAACAGAGGTTTGGATTTCAGTATCAAGGGCATTTGCCAACTGAAGCATTTCTTTTTGAAGTTGAGCATCTTGTCCTTTTCTGAGGAAAACAGAAATTGCTACCTCCATATCCAGAAGAATAGCTTTTTGAGTTGCAGAAAGAATCCCTGCCAATTTTTTTTGATCTTTTTTATAAAATTCGATCGCAATGTCATTTATTTTTGTTAAAATAAAAACATATCCTCCAATATACCAAACGGGTGTGAGCCCAATTTTGTCATGGGCTGTACCAATGCGCTGGCCTTCATCAAAAAACTTATCATCAAATTTTCCGTCAAATAGAGTGCGCCAATGGCTATGTTGCGCTTTTTTAAGACGATCCACGTTTGAAGGGTTTCCAATAATGTCTTTTGTTGTAGGCCAGGACAACATATGGTCGTAAAATGCAGACAAAATACCTTGGAGTTTAGGCTCCAAAACCTTCCAAAACTCTTGTAAATTACGAGAATCTTCCTGAGTAATCAAAAAGAAGTTGATACGATCTCTATAGCTCACGCCGTTAATTTCAGACATTTTTAGCACCCTTTGTTTTTAATTTTTCTGGGATCACTTCAACAGAAATTCATTAAAAAAGAATTAATAGGGATAGGAGAAAAAAATTGAAATCAACATAACCGCCCCAATAAGGGCCATCACCGCATAGACAATTGTTCGGAAAGAGGTGGATTTATTGTCATTTACAGGAATGCTGCGAGATAAAATCTTTGAGATTTTTTGATCCCGTGCATCCTGTTTTTTAGGCGGCGTTGGCATTTTCTTTTTTGCAGCCATAATGAGCTATCTTTTATTCAAAGGGACAAAGTCGCGGGGGCCATATCCTGTGTAAAGCTGGCGAGGACGCCCGATTTTCATTTGGGGGTCCTCAATCATTTCTTTCCATTGAGCGATCCAGCCAACGGTTCTTGCGAGCGCAAAAAGAACGGTAAACATTGAAGAAGGAATACCCATGGCTTGGAAAATAATTCCGGAATAAAAATCCACATTGGGATAAAGTTTTTTCTCAACAAAATAGGGATCTTCAAGTGCGATTTTCTCAAGTTCTTTAGCCAAATCTAAAAGCGGTTCATTTTTGTGGCCCAGTTCATTTAAAACTTCATGGCACGCTTTTCGCAAAACTTGGGCACGAGGATCGTAATTTTTGTAAACGCGATGACCAAATCCCATCAAGCGGAAAGGATCATTTTTATCTTTTGCTTTTTTGATGTATTCTGGAATCCGATCTTTGTGACCAATTTCACGCAACATATTTAAAACTGCTTCATTGGCTCCCCCATGAGCAGGCCCCCAAAGACAAGCAATTCCAGCGGCAATACACGCGAAAGGATTAGCGCCACTCGAGCCTGCGAGTCTAACTGTAGAGGTGGACGCGTTTTGCTCGTGATCAGCATGAAGAATTAAAATTTTATCTAAGGCACTTGCGGTCACAGGATTCACTTTATATTTCTCACAAGGCAGCGAGAACATCATATGCAAAAAGTTTTCCGCATACCCAAGTGCATTGTCAGGATAAACAAAAGGCTGACCCACGGAATATTTATAAGCCATTGCGGCAATAGTGGGCATTTTGGCAATAAGCCTGTGGGAGGCAATTTCCCGTTGGCGGGGATCATGAATATCTAAGCTGTCATGGTAGAATGCAGAAAGTGCACCTACAACACCCACCATCGTGGCCATGGGATGAGCATCGCGTCGGAAGCCTGAATAGAAATTTCGGATTTGCTCATGGACCATACTGTGCTGAATAATATTATCATAAAAGCTTTTGTAGTTTTCTTGTGTGGGGAGTTCGCCTTCAAGCAAAAGATAGCACACTTCCAAAAAATTACTTTGCTCTGCAAGTTGTTCGATGGGATATCCACGGTGTAAAAGAACGCCTTTATCGCCATCGATAAAAGTGATTTTCGATTCACAACTGGCCGTTGAAGTGAAGGCCGGATCATACGTGAAACTGCCCGTTGATCCATAAAGAGATCGAATGTCAATAACAGAAGGACCTAGTGTTCCATCCAAAATGGGAAACTGTGCAATTTCGCCCGTGGGCATAATGAGTTTGCTATCGTCTTTGTTTCCTTGAGTCATTGCGTTCACCGAACTTGTCATGAGAATTCTCCCTATTTTTTTATCAGATGGTACTGATGAAGTAGTTAAGAATCAATTTAAAAAGAGTTTATACCTTTAAAATGTGAAATTTTCATAAATTATAGGAAAATTTAACAAATTGTTAAAATTTCGAAGATAAATTGCTGCGTAAAAATTTATTTTAAATGGAGATTTTATACTCCTTTAACTTGAAGATGCCTTATTAAGGATCTGAAAGTTATCATTAATGCGGTCAACCATAGAGCTGGCGATTTGAGGCCACGTAGCAAAGAATGCGTCAAGGGCTTGCCTAAATTCAGCGGCACTTTTAAAGACACGATTGTTGCATACGTACTCGTTCATCACTTTCCATAACCTCTCAATCGGATTCAAATTGGGGCTGTAAGGAGGGAGCTAATGCAGGACAATTTCATAGTCCTCGGCAGTCTGCTTTGTTTCTTTGCTGATAGTATAAGGGAATTTTTGGGGCCTTGGGATATTTCTTTCGCAAGGCGGCAAAATGCTTTTCCATGGCCTTGCTATCAATGGTTTCATGGGCTGCAATGGTAACATTCCTGGTTTCTAAATTGAACGGCGTCCGCTTTGAAAGGAGTTTCCTTTGGTTTTTTGAAAGAAAAATTGTTGCGGATGAGCCACTTGTTCATTCCTGAAACAGTAAAATGGACGCCAAAAGTGTAATCCACATAGGCGCAAATAAGCTCAGCTTTGAGGTGGATTTTGTCCTCAAAATGGCTGATTAGCTGAAAAGTTTGATGGGAAGTGAGATGGCTTTCAGAGCCGCCATTTTCAGGTTTCAGTTTCCTGCTATTCTTGTAATCGTTAAGATGATCTTGAACAGTTTCATAGCGAATTCGCAAAGCTTGAGCGATTTGCATTTGAGTCCAACCTTCTGCATTTAACATCACGGCTTTGATGCAATCTGCCACGCGACGCTCTCTCTCTTTACTGCGCTGAAATTCTAGTTCTTGTTTTTCTTTAATTGTCAGTTCAATTTTCATGCCTTGTTTATACATAAATTTTATTGAATTACAACGGTTGTTTCGTTCATTCCTCTGATTAACAAGGCTTCTTCATTGCCGAGCGGTATATAGCAAAGGCGAGATAATTTTATTATAATACAGGATGACTTTAAAATGTCAGAGTTTTATAGTCCTTCCCCTATAAATAGATAGATTTTTAGGAAAAGTTTAGGTATAAGGAGCGTATGGCAAAAGCATATTCGGAAGAGCTGCGAAAAAAGGTCATCTCCTCCATTACGAGCGGCGGCCGTAAGCGGGAGGCTGCAAAGGTTTTTAACGTTGGAGAAGCCACGATCTATCGATGGATATGTCTTCATAAACAAGGGGATATTAAACCGAAAAAACGCACTTCTTATCCGCGTAAAGTCGATGAGCAAAAACTCAGAGACTACGTCGCTCAAAATCCGGATCATACGCTCAAACAAATCGCCGAAGCTTTGGGGTTGAGATTCCAAAACGTGAGTAAATGGCTTAAACGTTTAAACATTACACGAAAAAAAGACGACGCTTTACAAAGAACGTAACGAAGACAAGCGGGCCGAATTTATAAAACAGCTTGAGAAAATAGATCCTGAAACAATCGTGTGGATTGATGAAGCTGGGATTGATAATCGCCTTTATCGAGAGCATGCCTGGGCGCCGCGCGGACAAAAGGTTGACGCGGAGATCCCGGGCCAAAAAAGAGAGCGTGTCAGTATCATTGGCGGTCTCATGAAGGGTGCGTTCGTGGCGCCTTTCACCTTTCAAGGTGGATGTCATGCAGATCTTTTTAATGCTTGGCTTGAGGAGGTTTTATTGCCGAATTTATCAAAAAATACCACCCTGATTATGGACAATGCCGCCTTTCACAAATCGCCAAAAACGAAAGATTTGATTGAGAAATTTGGCTGCCATCTCCTCTTTCTCCCAACTGACTCTCCTGACCTCAATCCTATCGAGCATTGGTGGCACAAAATCAAATCCATCCTCCGTCCCCTCGTCCAGCAAAACCCAGAAAACCTTCATCAACTCCTTGATAAACTCCTCAGCCAATGTCTATCCATATAATGGAGAAGTACTATAGCTTGTCATATCTCATGCCGAGCCTTCTGTTTTCTTTGATTTTTCCAAAAAACATCTCGATGCGGCTGCGAAGCTTGTAGATCTTTTTGTCGCAATCAATTGGAATTTTGCGATTTTTTCGTCCCGGAATCACGGGGATATTATTGTTCGACATGAGGTCTCGACGATAACGATCTGAATCGTAACCCGCATCTCCCAGCGCGTAACAGCCGACAATGTCTTCAAAAAGTCCGCTCGCAACCGTGACATCGTGAACGTTTCCGCCGGTTAATTGACCCTCGACAAAGTGCCCTTCGGCCGTCATGACCCAGTGGAGTTTGGTGGTGATCCCTGCGCGGCTTCTTCCCCGACTGCAGACGATTCTGTCGCATCTGTTGTGTGAGTACGCACCTCTGAAAAACTTTCTTAACTTTTCAATTCCACTCTATACGTTTTTTGAAGATTATATTATGGTGTGCTCAATTTAAATAAACGTCCACGGGAGGGAATGCACGGCATGGCCGCACAAACTCTAGATAAACCAGTATCTCACGATGAAAAGGCGCATGCTGCGTCACGGAGAGATTTTTTGATTTTAACGGCAGGGGCTGTGGGGGCCGTAGGCACAGCTGCAATCGCCTGGCCTTTCATTGATAGCATGAATCCGTCTGCTGAAGTTTTGGCGCAATCCACAACAGATGTGGACTTGTCCGCGATTCAAGTAGGTCAAGCGATTACCGTCATGTGGCAAGGAAAGCCCGTTTTTATTCGCCACCGCACATCCGAGGAAATTAAAGCTGCAGAAGAAATTCCCATGTCAGAACTCATGGATCCCGAATCAGATGAGGCGCGAGTTAAAAAGGGCAAGGCGGAATTGCTTGTAGTTGTGGGCGTTTGTACCCATCTCGGTTGCGTGCCCAATGGACAAGCGCCTACGCAAGATCGGGGGAAATATGGTGGGTGGCTCTGCCCTTGCCATGGATCTCTTTATGATACTTCTGGGCGCGTGCGTCGTGGCCCTGCGCCCCTAAATCTTTTGGTCCCCCCTTATATGTTTTTAACCGATAAAAGCATCCGAATTGGTGCCGAGGAGAAAACCAATGGATAAATGTTCCTCCGTCGTAAAATGGATTGACCATCGTCTTCCTATCTTCACTTTCATGAATCATGAACTGCAAGAATACCCCACCCCGAAGAATTTGAACTATTGGTGGAACTTTGGATCGTTGGCAGGAATTACTCTTGTTGTGATGATTATGACCGGCATTTTCTTGGCCATGCACTATGATCCCAATAGTTTAACGGCATTTGATAGCGTTGAGAGCATTATGCGCAACGTAAATTACGGATGGCTCTTGCGTTATATTCATATGAATGGCGCAACTATGTTTTTTATCGTCGTTTATATTCATATGTTCCGCGGTCTTTATTATGGATCCTATAAATCACCGCGAGAGCTTTTGTGGATGCTTGGCGTTGTGATCCTGATTTTAATGATGGCTACAGCCTTCATGGGATATGTGCTTCCTTGGGGTCAAATGAGTTTTTGGGGTGCGACTGTGATCACAAATCTTTTCTCTGCCCTTCCTTTTGGAGATTCGATTGTACAATGGCTTTGGGGTGGTTTTTCTGTAGACAACCCGACATTAAATAGATTTTTTGTACTTCATTATCTTTTGCCTTTTCTAATTATTGGCGTTGTAGCCCTTCATTTAGTGGCCCTTCATCAGCATGGATCCAACAATCCTCTAGGAATTGACCGAAAAGAACCCCGTGATAGTATTCCTTTCCATCCTTACTATACGGTCAAGGATCTTTTTGGACTGGGTGTTTTTCTTTTGTTCTGGGCCTACCTCGTCTTTTATGCACCCAATTTCTTTGGGGAGCCGGATAATTATATTGTGGCAAATCCGTTGGTGACACCACCTCACATTGTTCCTGAATGGTACTTCTTGCCCTTTTACGCTATTTTACGATCCATTCCCAATAAGCTCATTGGTGTGATTGCGATGTTTGGTGCAATTCTGGTGCTCTTCTTTTTGCCTTGGCTGGATTCCTCAAAAGTAAGAAGCGCGAGATTTCGTCCTATTTATAAGTGGTGCTTCTGGGCGTTTGTGATTGATTGCTTTGTCTTGGGCTGTGTTGGGGCTCATGCACCAGATTATGTCTATGAGAGTTTGGGCGGTATGGGGAATCAGACTTTAGGACAAATCACCACTCTGATTTATTTTGGATTCTTCCTCGTGCTTTTGCCGATTTTGGGGCGCATTGAAAAGCCATTGCCCTTACCCAATAGTTTGAGTGAGGCCGTCCTAAAGACAAATCAAAAGGGGAAATAAGAATGCGCTTTAAATCAGTTTTTCTTCTGCTGACATCCTCGGGTTTTTTGGCTTCATCGACACTTGTTGGAGAAGGTGAAAAAGCTCCAAGTCATCAAGATTCCATTTATCAGAACTCTTCTTGTCAGGCTTGTCACTCAGGTGGGCCATTTTCTCGCCACAAGTTAAAAGCGTTGGGATTTAGTGTTGATAAAATAAAAGAAGTATCCAAAAAACATAAAGTGACTGAATAATGATAAAATGCAAAAGAGGGAAATTCATAATGAATTGGAATTTTTTAGCCCCCATTTTCGTTTACTTCTTGCTGATTTCCTCACCGATTTTGGCCAATGAAGAAGCCCGCCCCTTACCGGATCATAAGTGGACTTTTGAAGGGGCATTTGGAACTTTTGATTTGGCCTCTTTACAAAAAGGGTTTCAAATTTACAAACAAGTCTGTTCAGCTTGCCATAGCATAAAACGTATCCATTTCAGGAATCTTTCAGCACTTGGATATAATGAGGCCGAAATCAAAGCGATTGCTTCTGACTATGAAGTGACTGATGGGCCCAATGATTTGGGAGAAATGTTCACTCGCAAGGGTACGCCTGCAGATGCAATCCCAGGTCCTTATGCCAATGATAAAGCAGCACGGGCTGCCAATAATGGTGCGCTTCCACCGGATCTTTCTCTGGTTGTAAAAGCCAGAAAAGGCGGTGCGGATTATATCTTTGCGCTTTTAACGGGATATGAGAATCCACCGGCTGGAAAACACATACCTCAAGGTATGCATTACAATCCCTATTTTCCCGGTGAGCAAATTGCCATGACGCCTCCCCTTTCCGAAGGGCTTATTACCCATAGTGATGGAACAACACCAACGGTTCAGCAAATGGCTCATGATGTCGTGAATTTCCTGACCTGGGCTGCAGAACCTGAAATGGTGGAACGCAAACAAATGGGGCTTAAAGTTCTCTTCTACCTCTCTATTTTTACCCTTTTGATGTATTTTGTGATGCGTCGGGTCTGGGCAAGAGTCAAATAAAAGAGTAGACTCTCATAAATAATAAAAACTCTTGGGGCATGCGATGGAAAAACTTTTGACTGCATTGGCTTTTGGAAGCTTTTTTCTTGCTCCTCCTGCTCTTAAATCCTCTTCAGATGCTCCAATTTTGCCTCCCTTAGGCAAAGCAAGTGTTTATTATTCAGCGCCTGCTGAAAATCTTGATGTGATCCCCACACAAGAAAGCCTTGACTACACAGGTCTTCATTTTCCCCATATGGCAAGAATTGTGAGATTTCAGTTTGAGGCCTATCCTCAACAAAAGCGTTTTCAAAATATCAAGACTATTGTTCTTGATTATGGTGTCAAGCCCCCTGAAAAAGTCCCCCCTTCTGCTTCACAGAATCCCGATGCTGTTGTCGATACCAATTGGTGGTTTCCAAAGCCTCAGCGGTATTTTCTTGCGCTGAAGTTCTATACAACTGATCCTAAAAATTTGAAAACTCCCTCATTTCAAATTACAACCCTTCTTCCCGTAAAAACCAGTATGGGGGCCACTGAAGCCTTTCTCTTCATGGTAAATGAGGCGTTTGATGAACTTCAAAATCACTTGAACGAAAATAATATTCTTTTAGATTTAGGCTGATTCCAAAGTCTACTTTTTCGCCAAGGCATAAATCGAAATTCCCGCAGCCACAGAAACGTTCAAAGTGGGAAATTCTGCATTTGTGGGAAGATTAACCAAAATATCACAATGCTCACGGGTGAGGCGTCGTAAACCTTCGCCTTCAGCGCCCATCACAATGGCTTTTTTTCCCGGAAGATTTGTATCATCTAAAGGTTTTGTACCTTCTTCCGCAAGACCAATGACCCAAATGTGATTCCTTTTTAAGGTATCCAATGTTCGGACAAGGTTTGTGACGAAAATAACAGGAAGACGCTCAAGAGCTCCTGAGGCAGTTTTGGCCAGGGAACCACTTAAAGGCGGCGCATTGCGATCGGTCATAATAAGGGCTTTGACGTTAAAAGCCGCACACGTTCTTAAAATGGCCCCCACATTATGAGGATCAGTCACGTGGTCCAAAATAAGCAAAAGATCATCATCTTCAAGTTCAACAAGAAGATCTTTAATGGCCATTTGGGGAAGAGGTTTAGTTTTAAGGCCAATTCCTTGGTGAACGGCACCTGCTGGCAAGACCCGCTCCATTTCGCGACGCTCAAGAATTTGAAAAGAACATTTTTTAAGAAGTTCTTCTGGCATTTCATCATAAACTTCTTGCGTAAGAATTAATTTTTCAAAAGATCTTTCTTCATTTTGAAGGGCCGCTAAAACGGCATGAGTACCCCAAATCCAAAGAGTCGGAGCGTTTGATTTATGTTTCATGGGAACTCTTTAAAATAATTTTTTAACAAACTCTGGTCTTGTAACTCAAAAAATGATACATATATATGTACTAGTCAGCAAGTGTTATTCGGACAGTCCTGATGATTATTCTTTGAATTTTGACCATAAATTATGTCGTGGAGTGGTAAAATGCCTGAAAAAATTAAGTTTTCTGCCGGAGATTATGTCGTTTATCCTGCCCACGGAGTTGGAAAACTCATGAGCATCGAGACACAAGAAATCTCGGGTCATAAATTAGAAGTCTTTGTCATCCACTTTGAAAAAGATCGGATGACCTTGCGTTTGCCTGTGGCCAAAGCGAAAGCGGCAGGTCTGCGTGGCATTTCTGCGTCTAAAGATATGAGTTCTGCCATCAATGCGCTTAAAACCAAAGGCCGCATCCGCAAAACAATGTGGAGTCGTCGTGCACAAGAGTACGAAGCAAAAATAAATTCCGGAAACCCGGTGAATTTGGCCGAAGTCATTCGTGAGTTGCACCGGACTGCAACACAACCTGAACAATCTTATTCCGAACGGCAAGTTTATATGTCGGCTTTAAATCGCCTTGTGTCTGAACTGGCAGCCGTTGAAAAAATTGATTTTGACAAGGCTGCCGAAAAGGTTGAGAAAATTCTCGAAGCCGCATAATCTGCTCCGATTATTTATTAATTTCAACGAAGGATTTCTCAAGTGATTGATCATTTGCATCAAACCGATGTGGCTATTATTGGGGCGGGACCTACAGGACTTTTTGCTGTTTTTGAATGTGGAATGATGCGTCTGAAATGTCATGTCATCGACCCTCTTGAGATGGTGGGCGGACAATGTTCGGCCCTTTATCCTGAAAAGCCAATTTATGATATTCCCGCCTATCCCAAAATTGGGGCACAGGAGCTCATCGATAATTTGATGACTCAAATTAAGCCCTTCCATCCTGAGTTTCATTTAGGCCAACAGGTCATGAAACTGGAGCGTACGCAAGGGAATCGGTGGATGCTTTCCACAGATCATGGCACAACCATTGTAGCCAAAGCCGTTATTATTGCAGCCGGTGTTGGAGCTTTTGGACCCAATCGTCCTCCCCTTGAAGGAATTGAGAACTATGAAGGTCAAAGCATTTTTTATTACGTAAAATCCCGAGAGAATTTTCGAGATAAACGCGTGCTTATTGCCGGTGGAGGTGATTCGGCGGTTGATTGGGCAATTTCCCTTGCGGAAGTAGCAAAATCTGTAGGTGTTGTGCATCGTCGTCCTAAATTTCGATGCGCCCCTGAAAGCGAAGCGAAACTCCATGAATTGGAAAAAGCCGGCAAAATTGAGCTTCTGATTCCTTACCAATTGGAGGGTTTAAAGGGACAGGGAGACCAACTAGACTCTGTTGTCTTGAAATCTCTTGAGGGAGAAGAAAAAGATTATCCCTGCGATGTCCTGCTACCCTTTTATGGCTTGGCTATGAATTTGGGCCCCATTTTAGAATGGGATTTAGCACTTCATCATAATCATATTGAGGTTAATCCGCAAAGCTGCGCAACCTCACTTGAGGGTGTTTTTGCTATTGGGGATATTGCAACTTATCCAGGAAAGCTCAAACTAATTCTCACAGGTTTTGCAGAAGGTGCCCATGCCGCTCATGCTGCACGTGCTATTGCTCATCCCGGTGAGACCCTTCATTTTGAGTATTCTACAACTTCAGGAGTTCTCGGGATCGCTTGAGGCATCGCACAACTTTGCGGTAAATAACACGTCACAGTCGTGCCTTTTTTGACTTGTGATTCAAGCTCAATTCGACCACCATGAAGCTCAATGAGACTTTTCACCAAAGAAAGCCCAAGGCCCACACCCGAGGCCCGTTTGTTTCCACGCTCAAACTTTCGGAAGACCCGCTCTTGATCTTCTTTGGCGATTCCAATGCCGCTATCAGAAACCGCAATCACAAGCTCATTATTCTTTACTTCCGTCTGAATTGTGATTTTCCCGCCGTCATGGGTATAGTTAATGGCGTTGCTGATGAGATTAAAGATGGCCTGTTTCAATCGTTTTTCATCACTAATCCAAGTGGTGCAATTGAGATCACATTTCACTTTGAGACTTTGTTTTTTCGCCTCAGAACGATGTGTTAAGAGTTGTATGACCTCTTCAATCAAATTTTGAATATTAAATTCTGAAGGCGTTATGGACATATATCCTGCCTCAATTGAGGACAAATCTAAAATGTCATTAATGAGTTTTAAAAGGCTCATCGAAGATTCCAAAACGCCTTTCACATAATCTTCTTGTCTGACATTGAGTTCGCCAAAATAACGTTGTTGTAAGATCTCAGAAAACCCAATGATGGTATTGAGCGGGGCTCTCAGTTCATAGGAAATATTGGCAATGAATTCGGATTTTACACGATCTGCGGCCTCTAAAGCTTCATTTTGACGACGCAACGCTTCTTCAATGTGATAACCTGCTGTAATATTTGTATAACTGAGAAAACTTTCACCATTAGGAAGGGGCACATAGTAAATTCAATAACGGAACTATCACTGCGTAAAATCTGACCGCGTTTACCAACTCTGTCTGTGGTGTTTTCTATGATGCGATTTTTAAGGAGGGGCCAATTTTCTTCTTGAGAAAAGAAAGGACGAATGTGTTCAATAATATCAGAAAGATGATCCCCAGGTGTGCATTGATCTTCCCTGAGATTCCAAATTTTTCGAAAACTTGAATTTGTAAGCGTCAACCGATTGTCGGGACCAAAAACAGCGACCCCTTCAAAAAGATTATCAAGCGTCGTGCGTTGAACGGCTACAAGGGCATTGTTTTTGCGGATCAACGACAAATTATCCGTCACGTCTTCAAACATAAAAACAAGTCCCCCCAAAGGATAGGGAGCTGTAAACATGCGCAGTGTTCTTTCATCGGGCCGATGAATCAATTCTTCCTGAGGTTTGATGAGATCTTGAAATTGCATTATACGTTGTTTTTTATAGGCGGGAAAATCCGCATATTCAGGAAGCGCTCTTTTTTCACGAAGAACCTCCAGTACATCATCAAGACGTGGATTTCCCTTCAGGTATTTTTCCTCAAGGTGATTCATTTGAAGATATGCACGATTATAATAAGTTAATCTGCGATCAGCATCATAAATCCCCACAGCGGTGGAGAGGTGATCAAGAATATTATGATAAGCGAGGAGAATAGCTTCTTTTTCTTTTTGAAGTTTCTCAAGGTCATTGATATCAAGCGCAAAGCCAAAAGTTCCATTTTCTGTGGGGTCTATAATTTCTCGGATTGTAAAAACTTTGCATTCTTCTTCAATAATGAGGAGGGTTGTGATTTCTTGTGTGCATTTTTCTGCTAACGCCTCATTAGCAAGTGCTTGGCCTTGCCCTTTGGGGATCAACTCAAGTTGATTTTTAATCACCTCAGAAAAACTGGCCTCAAGGGCATTTTGATAGGCTTGATTACAATAATCTAATTTCAGATCCTGATTGCGACGCCAGATGGGGAAGGGCATCGCATTGAGAATATTTTCATAAATACTCAAAAGCTTTTCATTGCGCTCCGAGGCTTCCAAAACAATTTTCTGACTATGAACTTGTTCGGTGACATCTCGGACCCAGGTCACAAAACGATTTGTACTTTGAAGACGCGTACCTTTGATGAGATAAATTGCGTTTTTATGTCCGCATTTAATCCGCAGAGAAAAGGAATTATCTTTTTCAATTAGCTCATGAAAGGAGGCCTCAAGTTGAGTGGCGCTTTCTCCTTCGAGATGAATCATTAAATCAGAAAGCGTAAAATGCTCAGACTTCAAATAATCAAAAATGCGTTGAAATTGATTTGAGGATTCATAAGCCTTGTATCCCTGCCAAAGGCACCATCCTTCAGGATGGGTCTGAAGAAGGCCTGTAAGATCATGAAATTTTTTGTGCATTCTACGTTTGCACTCATAAAGGCTAACGCCACAAACAATCAAAGCAGCTGCAATAAGGGCACGAGTTACGCAGTTTGCAGGAGAAGAGAGAAGAGATAAGGTGAGAGGGAATATTTATTAAATGAGAAGAAATGATGTCTCGACACAAATGCACAAAATCACTTTATCGTTCATTTTTACAAGCCAGCAGTGTGCGCTATTCAGGGTTGGCACTTTCGGAGGTGTCACCGATTCCATTGTCGCATGACAGCGTCAATCGATGGTTGAGTTCTAGTGCATTGCGTCCGAGCGGAGTGTGGAATCTTACTCAATCTCTTATTAACAAGAAAGAACCTTGTTTTTTAGTATGTGACGATACAATTTTGGATAAAAATCGGAGCGAGAAGATAGAGCTTGTGCATTATCAGTATTCTGGGAATGCCCATGATGTTATTGCGGGGATAGGTCTTGTCAATTTGGTATGGCATGGCCTGAGGAGTCATGACTCTATCACGAGTTACGCAGTTTGCAGCAAAAGGGTGGGAATCTAAGCGAAAGACATGAGTTTTGTTATTTCTCTAGAGATATCATGCTTAATAACATCCCACTGCTGCTGATAAAAAGAGAAGCCTCCAGCAAGTCGTCTTTTAAATCTTTGAATCCAAGCCGAAATGGCAAGAAATATATGATTTCTTTGGGCTCGTCCCGTGCGAGACTGACAGCGTTCAAGACCGCATGTTTGCTTTAATTCCCGATGATAAACTTCGATTTTCCAACGCGATTTCATGACCAGTTCAATATGATCACGAGAGGGATTATCCCTATTGGTTCCGATATAATCCGTGCGACCGTTTTTGGCAACAAACCGGAAAACAGTAATCCATCCATATCCGCGTAAGTGAACTTTCAGTCCTTCATCTGGAATGTCCAGCTTTTCAAGAGTTTCTCCACGATTCACTTTCCTGTTTTTCTTCAACCCCATCACCCATGTCCAGCCTATGGATTCAATGGCCTTCAGATTATTCAAGCTCGAGTACCAAGCGTCTGCAACCACGTCATCCGGATTTATCCCTCTGTCTTGAGCCAGCTTTAACATTTCCCTGAAATGGTCATTCTTGCTTTTGCCATCGCTGGCTTTATCATAAATACGATAATCAACAGGAATAGAGTCATGACTCCTCAGGCCATGCCATACCAAATTGACAAGACCTATCCCCGCAATAACATCATGGGCATTCCCAGAATACTGATAATGCACAAGCTCTATCTTCTCGCTCCGATTTTTATCCAAAATTGTATCGTCACATACTAAAAAACAAGGTTCTTTCTTGTTAATAAGAGATTGAGTAAGATTCCACACTCCGCTCGGACGCAATGCACTAGAACTCAACCATCGATTGACGCTGTCATGCGACAATGGAATCGGTGACACCTCCGAAAGTGCCAACCCTGAATAGCGCACACTGCTGGCTTGTAAAAATGAACGATAAAGTGATTTTGTGCATTTGTGTCGAGACATCATTTCTTCTCATTTAATAAATATTCCCTCTCACCTTATCTCTTCTCTCTTCTCCTGCAAACTGCGTAACTCGTGCCAAAAACGGTCGCACGGATTATATCGGAACCAATAGGGATAATCCCTCTCGTGATCATATTGAACTGGTCATGAAATCGCGTTGGAAAATCGAAGTTTATCATCGGGAATTAAAGCAAACATGCGGTCTTGAACGCTGTCAGTCTCGCACGGGACGAGCCCAAAGAAATCATATATTTCTTGCCATTTCGGCTTGGATTCAAAGATTTAAAAGACGACTTGCTGGAGGCTTCTCTTTTTATCAGCAGCAGTGGGATGTTATTAAGCATGATATCTCTAGAGAAATAACAAAACTCATGTCTTTCGCTTAGATTCCCACCCTTTTGCTGCAAACTGCGTAACTCGTGAAGGGCTGAAAATTCAAGATATGAAAAAGCAATCTCCATCAATTCCTCCTGTTAAGGGGGAAATGAAGATATGAAAAATAGCCCCAAGGTCGCCTTGTTTTTTTTATATGGCCTCCCATAACTTTGATTTAATCATAATTATGGATGGCTCACTAGGAGAAGAGTTGAAAAGGAAGATCTCAGCTGAGTATCGAAATAATCTCTTTTTCAGTGATAATATAATCTAATCGTTCATCGCAATCCTCTTGAGGTAGGTTTTGGAGCTCTTGAAAAGAATAAGCATATCCGATCGCGATGATTTTATGGTTTTGACGAAATGCATTTAAGGTTCTATCAAAATGCCCTTTTCCATACCCCAAACGATGCCCTTTGCGGTCAAAGGCTAAAAGAGGAACAACAATGATTTCAGGCAGAATTATCTCGGAAGAAGAATTGGGTTCGAACGTTTGAAAAGAACTTTTTATAAGAGCAATTTTAGGATCCCATTTTTTAAAAATCAAATGATGATCTGTAATCACAGGCAAGGAAATTACCGACCCCTTTTCTCTCAGGCTTTCCAAAAGAGGTTTCGTATCAAGCTCTTCTTTTAAAGGATAATAAAGTGCAACATTTAAGGTGTTCGGAAATGATTTCAAAAAAACATTTCGCGCCAAATTTGAGGCCTCTGGCAAGGTAGGGGCAAGCTTTAATCTCAGCGCTTTCATCTCTTGGCGGAGTTTTTGTTTGGCGTGGATGAGGGACATCGGAATCCTTATTAAACGGTGTGATGGTGCCAAGAAGAACGTGGGCATGTGAAATCCTCTCGTGGCCCACAGTGAAGTAGGTGGGTGCCGTATATCCAAGCCCACGGGCTTGGTCAGGGACAGCCCCCTCGAGAAAATTATCGGCCCCAGGGATTGTCTAGCCTTCACAGAACCCCCAGCGATCCACCACGCTTTAGATGTAGTGACAAAATTCACGAATTGCAAGTGATTCACATCAGAGATACAACTGTAGTCTTGAAACGATCTGTCCGAGTTCAGATAGAAGTGAGACAAAATTGGGAGGGATGGAGATGAGCTGAGCGCGCTCCCAAATTGCGCTGTAGCGAGGCTCATCTCCATTGCCACACCCAACCAGGCCTCAAGAATAGGAAATCTAAAAAACCTATTGATGGAGGCCTGGATGAGGATCCCGGATTACATAAAAATAAGCATAGGCTTTATGCATATGCGCGCACACAAGACTGTTTTGACGCCTATCGCAAACGGTATGAAGACGGCGTGAGGCTCTGGGAAAAGCTGAAATCTGAAAACGTTTGCGATTCCAGGTGCCAAGACATTTGCGCCATGTCTCGCGCAACTTATTATCGCCACAAGAAGATCCTGAAGGACCTTAACAAAGGGAGTGTTCCCCCTTCAAAAAAGCCACGAAATCTCAACAAACCGCACTGGGGAGAGGCAGAACTTCAGCTTGTGAAAGTGCGCCGCGAAAATCCCACCTATGGCAAAGAGAAAATCGCCATCATTCTCAAGCGAGACCATGGGCAAATCCTGAGCGAAAGCACCGTCGGCCGTCTCCTGACCTCCCTCAAAAACAAGGGGCTTGTGCAAAAATCACCCTCCGCCCTGAGAACAAAAAGAAAAAGACAATTTAAAAGCCATGCAAAGCCCTGGACATTTAAGGATTATAAAACGATGAGGCTTGGTGAACGGGTTCAGATTGACCCTATGACGGTGACGAAAAATGGTATCTGTTTCAAGCACTTCCAGGCTTGGGAAAGAGGCTCGAAATTTATCTATGCGAGTGTGTATGCCCATGCCAAGAGCTCAAGTGCCAAACGCTTCTTGCTTGAGTTTGTAAAGCAGGCCCCCTTTAAAATTCAATCCATTCAAGTTGATGAAGGATCTGAATTTATGGCGGAATTTGAGGAAGCCTGTGAAGATCTGGGCATTCCCTTAATTGTTTTGCCCCCCAAAAAGCCCACTTACAACGGCGGCGTTGAGTGGGGAAATCGTATATTCCGGGAGGAATTTTACAACCAAAACAAAGTCCTGGCTGATTCCATAGCTTCTATGCGCTTTGAGCTCTCTCAAGCTGTCTCAAAGTATAATTCTTATCGGCCTCATCGCGCCTTGAAAGGCCTCACTCCTTTGCAGTATATTCACTCTCATATTCTCGAGGCCTCTTGAGTCTCATTTGTTATGAACTCCTACACTTTAACTCTCTATTTTTCATTTAAAGATCATTTTCAGAAAAGTCTTTTGATGATGGGTCACGCAAAATGATTTCGATCGCCATTGAGATCTGGGAGGCCGGGGTAGAGTATTTAAAAAAGCACTTTGCGTCGCTTCAGGATTTTGGGTTATAGTTTTAAAAAACGGGAGGCCTTCATGAAAAGCGTATTATCATTTTTGAGTCTTATTTTATTTTTTGTAGGGGGGCTTGAAGGCAATTCTCCACGGGAAGTTAAGGAAACTGTTCCACAAGAGATTAAGGAAGCTCATCCTCGGGGTGTTAAGGGGCCTTTTGACTGTCAAACACAGGCGATTGGATGTATTGACGATGAGCATTATCCTTATAGGCTTCCTCGTGGAAATTTAAATATATATTGGAATGGGCGGAATACAGATCAATGGGCTCTCTGTTGGGATGGGTGGAGCGGATGTATGCCATGTGCTTACCACGGAGATTCAAGAAGTACTATTAACGTAAAATTAAAGGCATTATGTAACTCTCCAGATGGGTGTTATAAAAATGGAGAAAAAGTTCCCTGTTGCAATGATGAAGACAAAGATTGTTGTACGGGTCAATGTTATACGGACTTCTTGTCAAAAAATACATGATTTTTTTACAAATGTGACTTTTTATTTTAATTGGATGTAAAATGAAAAAAGTGGAGGATTTAAATGAGGGTTATTTTTTCAATTTTAAGTTTGATTTTACTTTTTGGAAGTGAAAATACTATAGCTGTGCCCCATCCAACGGGAAATGCTGATCACCTTAAAAACAACGGAAACGCAAAAATAGCGCGTGATTGTCCTGGTTCTGCTCAAGTTTCATGTTTTAAAAATTTAGATCAAAGCAATCAAACTTACTATGGGTCTTTGCAATCCTCATGGAGTAAAACGGATAATTTTCCCCTGTGTTGGGATACTGATGTTGGTATATTTGGAAAATGCGAACCCTGTCAGTATAAGCACTCAGGAAAGAGTTCTGATCAAATCATGCAAGATTTAACAAATTTGTGTAACTCTAGTGCAGGTTGCTATGTAGATGGAAAGGCTGTCAAATGTTGCAACAAACACAACCCTACCGATTGTTGTAATGGGGATTGCGTTGCTAACCTTTAAAATTACGGATTTGTTGAAATCCTTTATAAGTCTTTCCACTTTCTGATTGACAGGAGCTCCCTGGTGTTGGCTATAATAATGACGTAAAGTTGAGAATGAGTTGCAATTGCAAGTGTGGGTCTTCAATGTCGTCAAAACGTCTTTTTATTAAGCCTCTGTTTCAAAGTGGGTTCATGCGCTTGAGTTTGGCTCTGGTGGCAACTTCTGCTGTTTGGATGGCTTGCTTGTGGGCCGCCTAGATCCACCTTCTATTACTCTTCAAAATTTGTCCGTGCAGTATGGGCACAAAACCATTATTCACGCCCTTTCAGGGGAGTTTAAACCGGGAAGTTTAACGGCCATTGTAGGTCCCAATGGCGGCGGAAAAAGCACTCTTTTAAAAGCTATTTTAAAGCTTATTCCCAATGTGACGGGTGAGATCAAATTTCAGCATGCGATCCCTCAAGAAGTGGCTTATTTGGCGCAACAAAATCTCATTGATCGCCAATTTCCATTGACCGTTTCGGATACAGTGGCTTTGGGGCTTTTCCGGAAATTAGGACTTTTTGCCCGGGTTTCAGAGGATGATAAAAAAGCCATTCAAAACGCTCTTGTGCGGGTGGGTCTTGAAGGTTATGAAAACTCTCCGTTAGAAGCCCTTTCGGGAGGGCAATTCCAAAGGGTTCTTTTTGCGCGCCTCATTCTCCAAAACTCACCCATTATTTTTTTGGACGAACCCTTCAATGCGATTGATATGCGCACTATTGAAGATTTGATGGATATCGTTAATGAATGGAGACAAGAGGGCCGTTTGATTGTGGTCGTTCTTCATGATATCGATCTTGTACGTGATTTTTTTCCTGAGACGTTGCTCTTGGCGCGCAACCTCATCGGATGGGGGAAAACAGAAGACATCTTAACGCAAGATCGACTCATTGAGGCTATGCACACCTCCCGCACGTGGGATGGAGAGGGAATTCATCATCATGGCTGATCTTTATGATTTTCTCATTTCTCCCTTCGTGGAATTCCTTTTTTTAAGGCGCGCTTTAGTCGCATGCTGGGCGCTCGCTTTGGGTTGTGGTCCTGTTGGAATCTTGCTCGTTTTAAGACGTATGACGTTGATGGGGGATGCCCTTTCCCATGCAATTTTACCAGGGGCGGCCATTGGTTTTTTCTTTGCGGGACTTTCGTTGCCCGCCATGAGCTTGGGCGGTTTTTTTGTGGGCATTCTTGTGGCCCTTTTGGGAGGGCTCATGTCACGCATGACCATCTTGAATGAAGATGCGAGTTTTGCGGGATTTTATTTGATTTCGCTTGCCCTTGGAGTTTTGATCGTAAGCCTTCACGGAAATCAAGTCGATTTAATGCATGTCCTTTTTGGATCGATTTTGGCTGTCGATGTGCTTTCTTTATACATGGTCACAGGCATTGCGAGCCTTACCATTGTGACGATTGCCATTATTTATCGACCACTAATTATTGAATGCTTTGATCCTGGGTTTTTAAGATCCGTGGGTGGTGCGGGTGGTCTTTATCACGGTATTTTCTTAGGTCTTGTCACCATGAATCTTGTGAGTGCTTTTCAAGCTTTGGGCACATTAATGGCTTTGGGGATGATGATTTTACCAGCAATTTCAGCTCGCCTTTGGGCACGGCATGTCTGGTCTCTCTTCCTGGTTTCTATTCTCATTGCCATGACGGGGGGATATGTGGGACTTCTTTTATCCTATCATTTGAATTGGCCATCAGGTCCGGCCATTGTCATGGTCGTTGGAATGATATATCTCATCTCTTTAGTTTTTGGACGAGGCGGAAGCCTCAAACGACGCAAAGGGTATACATAAAATGCGGTTTTATAGAAATGCTGGTAGTCATTTTAAAAAGATCCTGAAACAAGTTCAGGATGACGTTCTCTACTTAACGAAATTCCATTTCAAAAAAACTATTTTTGTAATGATGGTTACTTTTCTTTTTCATACTCCCCTTATGGCAGCGCCCCTTAAAGTCGTCACTAGTTTTTCAATTTTGGCAGATATGACAAAGGAAGTGGGGGGGGAGTGGATTGACGTTAAACCTATCGTTGGGCCTAACCAAGACACGCATGTTTATGAGCCAAGGCCTTCGGATTTAAAAAATGTCGCGCAGGCTGATCTCATCATCATCAATGGATTGGGATTTGAAGGGTGGATCGAACGCCTTACCCAATCTTCTGGGTATCAAAAAGAAGTTGCTGTGGCCACTCAGGGGCTCCAACCTCATCGCATGAATCATGATGGTCAAGAGGTGCCTGATCCTCATGCTTGGCACTCTCCTCAAAATGCTCTCATCTATGTGGAAAATATTTCAAATGCTCTTCAAAAAGTCATTCCCGAACATGCTGCAGATATTCAAAAACGTGCCACATCTTATCAAGAAAAAATAAAAGTTCTTGATCAAGAAATGAAGGATACATTTTCCATCATTCCTATTGAAAAGAGGAAAGTTATTACGGCTCACGACGGCTTTGGATATTTGGGACAAGATTATGACATTACGTTTTTAGCACCTCTTGGGATTTCAACCGATAGTGAGCCTTCGGCCCATCAACTGGCAGTCTTGATTAAGCAAATTCATCATGAAGGTATTAAAGCCATCTTTATCGAAAATATTTCAAACCCGCGATTGCTCGAGCAAATGGCCAGTGAAGCGGGTGTTTCTCTTCAAGGCGTTCTTTATTCGGATGCGCTTTCGGCGCCCGGTACTGAAGCCGATACTTATCTTAAGATGATGCATCACAATATTGGCGTTTTGAAAAAAGCATTCACCGTTAATTTGAGTCAATGAAAGGCTTTTCTTCAAATTGTGGGGAAAAATTACGCTGTCATCGATTTTAGTCGATACAATTCCTCAAGCGCATCACGCGGGGAGAGTGCATCGGGATTGATGGATTTGAGGGCATCTTCCAATGGAGATATATAAGGTTTTTCCGCCTCTTTGAATTCAAAAAGGGGAAGCACTGGAGCTGCTTTTGGTTTTTCCAAGCGCTCGAGAATTTGGGTGGCGCGGGTGATTACGGATTTGGGAAGGCCCGCTAATTCCGCAACATGAATGCCGTAAGATTGATCCGCTTTTCCCGGAATCACTTGGTGCATGAAAATGACTTTACCCTCCCATTCCTTAATCTTGACGGTATGGCATGTAAGTTCTGAGAGCTTTCCCTCCAACTCACTCAATTCATGGTAGTGAGTTGCAAAAAGGGTGCGGGATTTAAGTTTTTGACATAAATATTCCACGCATGACCAGGCTATAGAAAGTCCATCATAGGTGGATGTACCCCGGCCAATTTCATCTAAAATCACAAAGCTTTTGGGGGTGGATTGATGAAGAATAGTTGCTGTTTCTACCATCTCGACCATAAAGGTCGAGCGGCCTCTTGCCAAATCATCGGAGGCACCAATGCGGCTAAAAATACGATCCACAATTCCAATTCTAGCACGTGTTGCCGGCACAAAAGAGCCCATTTGTGCTAAAATTACAATTAGGGCATTTTGCCGCAAGAAAGTGCTTTTTCCGGCCATATTGGGCCCCGTTAAAAGCCAAAACGGACTTGATTGATCCAAAACACAATCATTAGGAATAAAAGCGTCTTGATTTTGGGATTTAAGGCCCACCTCTACAACGGGGTGGCGCCCGCCTTGAATTTCAAGGATGGTTGAATCCTCAAGTTCCGGTTTTGTGTAATTTTCCACACTTGCCAAATGAGCATGAGATTGTGCAACATCAAGAGCGGATAAAGCTTTTGCGGCGCGCACAAGATCATCTGATGCTTTTAAAATGTCATCTCGCAAATTCTCAAAAAGACGCATCTCTAAGGCCAAGGCTTGATCTGCTGCCTGCATTAATTTTTGCTCAAGTTCGGAAAGTTCAACCGTTGAATATCGCATTGTATTGGCGGTAGTTTGGCGATGAATAAAGCGATCATCCAATTTTTTATGGTGATTGGCGCCTACCTCAATATGATATCCAAGAACATTATTAGTCTTGATTTTAAGGGCACCAATGTCTGTTTCGCCTGCATACTTTTCCTGTAAACTTTGAATGTGGGTGCGTCCCTGATCGCGTAATTGAATGAAGGTATCAAGTTCTTCCAAAAATCCTTCACGGATGAAATTTCCGTCCCGCGTTAAAAGAGGGAGGTGATCAGAAAGGGCGCGGGTAAACTTTTCAAGAAGGGGTTCAAAATGCCCCAAATGATGCACCAATTTTTGAAAAACATCGGGGGTTTGGATCAAGTTTTTAAAATACGTTTTAAGGGCTGAAATCTGATGAAGGGTAAGTTTGATGGCCCCCAAATCGCGAGGCCCTCCCCGCCCCAAACTCAGACGAGACAAGCATCGTTCAAGGTCTGGAATGGGTGCAAGAAGTGTGCGAATATCTGCTAAAACTTTTCCATTGCAAAAGAAGAAATCTACAAGACTGAGACGCTTTTCCAAAACCTCCACATCCAAGAGTGGTAATGCCAAATGATGGACCAAAAGCCGTCCCCCACCCGAAGTCAGCGTATGATCCAAATGATCTAAAAGACTGCCAGAACGCTGCCCCGTAAGCGTATAAAAAAGCTCTAGATTTTTCCGTGTAGCCCCGTCCATATAAAGATGATTTTCAGCACTTAAAGTGCGGGGGGGATTCAGACGCGGCAAAGCATCTTTTTGGGTTAAATAAATATAATCTAACACCGCCCCAGCTGAGGCCATCTGAAGGCGACTTTTAAATCCAAACGCATCAAGGGCTTTTGTGGCAAAAACCTCCTGCAATCTCTTTTCTCCATTTTCCGCATCAAAGCGACTTTTGGGAAAAGGCTTGAGGCGTTTTTTCCAATCTTGAAAGGTTTCAAAAAGGTCGGGCTCCTCGAGAAGAAAATCAGGCAGCAAAATCTCTTTGGGCTCAAGGCGAGACAAGAGCGATCCGAGGGCCCCAAAATCTGTTTGTTCGATAAAAAAGTCGCCGGTAGAAAGATCACAAACACTCACCCCCACTTGGCCTTTTTCTTTGCCAGAAGTTCCTGGTACAAGGGCCATCAGGAAATTATTAAATTTAGAATCGAGTAAATTTTCTTCCGTTAATGTTCCTGGGGTGACCACACGGACGACTTTTCGAGCTAAGGGACCTTTGGCATTTTTCCGAGTTTTGGGATCTTCCGCTTGTTCACACACGGCCACTGAAAATCCTTGTTTGATGAGGCGCGAGAGATAATTGTCACTCGCGTGAAAGGGCACACCACACATTGGAATTTCGTCCCCATCTCCGGCTTTTCCACGGCGGGTGAGGGTGATGTCAAGCGCCTTTGATGCCACAATCGCATCTTCAAAAAAGAGCTCGTAAAAATCACCCAAACGATAAAACAAAAGGCAGCCTGGATTTTGAGATTTAATTTCCAAATATTGCGCCATCATGGGAGTGAGAGTGGGTACTTGGGATTCAAGATGTGTTTTGTTTAAATTCATGACCATTTCAATAATGCTGTTGACGGAGAGCATGAGACCCTTACTATGAGGTTTCATTTATCAGGGATGAGGGCCCAAAATGCAAGCGGTGGAATTCAGTAAAAATTCTATAGATTCATGTCAGGCCGAAAGAAACCTTGGCGATGCACCAAGGAATCCTCTTTTTCCTGATCGTTTTTTTCGTGATGTCATTTTTCAAATGCTATTGAAACAAGTTCAGCATAACCGTCTTACTGTTGCTCTTCTTCTTACTCTAACACTTGTCTTTTCCCTTGAGGCCAGGAATGAAATCCGCATTGTGGGATCGGCTACCGTTTTTCCGTTTGCAGCCTCTGTTGCTGAAGAAACAACCCGTCAGTCAGGTATTGCAACGCCTATTGTAGAAGCGACAGGTACGGGTGGAGGACTTAAACTTTTCTGCCAAGGATTGGGGGAGCGCACGCCCGACATCGCCATTGCCTCCCGCCCTATGACGGAGACGGAAAGAAAAATCTGCCTGAACCACGGTGTGAATCGTATTTTTGAGATGAAAATTGGAATGGACGGGATTGCCTTGGTGTCTTCAAAATCAGGGTCGACTCTTGCACTTTCGAAAATTCAACTCCGAGAAGCTTTGGCTTATGCTCTTCCCTCTCCTCAAGGGGTGGTAAAAAATACTCTCAGGCGATGGAGCGATATTGATGCCCATTTGCCCGAAATGAAAATTACCGTTTTGGGGCCCTCTCCCAGTTCAGGTACACGGGACGCATTCCTTGAACTCATCATGGCGCCATTTTGCAAAAGCCAAGGTGATTTTGAGGAACGGGACTGTACAGCGCTTCGCGAAGATGGCGGATATGTGGATGCAGGTGAAAACGAGAATCTTATTGTTCAAAAATTGATTTCCAATCCCAAGCTTTTTGGGATCGTAAGTTTTAGTTATCTTGTTCAAAATAAAAATAAACTTCAAGCCGCCCGTATTGATGAGATAACGCCCAGCATTCAAACTATCTCTTCAGGAATTTACCCCATTTCACGGGCACTATATCTTTATGTCAAAATGGAGCATCTTAAGGATCATGCTGAAATTAAAACATATTTAGATGAATTTATGAGTGATCGGGCCTCAGGTCCCCAAGGATATCTCACCGAAAAAGGCCTGATCCCCCTCCCACGTGAGGAAAGAGGTGTGATCCGGAATCGGATCACTCAGGAGTTTAAAAAAGGGAATCTCAATCGTTAATTAAGCGTGCTCTTGTTAAGACACTCTTAAGGCTTAGGGCATGTAGTTATTGCTGACGATCATGAGGTGTTGCAACTCATGGGATGTGTTGGGTGAAAGCATCTGCCCATAAAAGAATGCAATTCCTACGAAAGTCGAGCAAATCCCAAGCACAGGGATAGAATTCTTTGCAAGTTCCCGAAGTCTTTTAAGGTTAAATTTTGTCATGGCGGCCCCCTTTCAATGATGGTGTTTGCGCTTTGGCAAGTCCTATAATCGTCGAAAGATGTTAATGGAACCTTAACAAGAGGGTTAATAGTTTAGTAATCAATTTTAATTATAAGTGTTAATAATAGCTAAAATTAAATAAAAATATGGCGTTCTGAGATTTTTGATCAAAAAAGAATTTTTGAAAAAAATTGTGGATAAAATTCGGGATAAAATGTGCATGGAATTTTAGTGATTTTTTAACGATTTATAAGTAAACTTCAAAAAGCTAAATCTTGGCATAGGATTTGCGTATATAAAGCCAAGGAAAAAATAAAAATGCAGGGAACAAAAATGACAACTGCCATAGAATCCACCGTGAAAGTCGTTTTAGGATTTACCGTCCTTTGGTTTATTTTTGTTTGGGTGGCCTTGATCGATAATGCTGAAGCCGTTCAACGTGTAACGGCTTTAAGCTGGCGCTTTGCAGGTCCTAAAATTATTACCCCTCAAAGTTATGATCGGATGAAAAGTGCTGTCTCAGGCACTTCGTGTGAAGATTATGTAGCTTCAGCGGAACTTCGTCATGGCATTCCTGAAGATCTTCTTCAAGCGGTGGCGAAGGTTGAGTCAGGCAAGTCTGATGGAAAGGGTCAAGTGGTGGCATGGCCTTGGACGGTGAATGTTGAAGGCAAGGGATATTCCTACCCTTCAAAACAAGCCGCTATTGATGCCGTTAAAAAATTCCAAGCAGAAGGCAAAAAAAGCATTGATGTGGGATGCATGCAGGTAAATCTTCTTTATCATCCCAAGGCTTTTCCAACGTTATCTGCGGCCTTTGATCCTCATCATAATGTGGAATATGCGGCCCGTTTTTTAAAAGGATTGAGGAATGATCAATCGAATTGGCACCAGGCCGTGGCCCACTATCACTCTGCAAATCCAGAGCATCATATTCCTTATCGTCAAAAAGTGATGAGTCAGTGGAATAAAGAAAAGAAGATTGCCAACAAAGCTCCTCAAGATCTGCGTCTCGTCCAAGCTGAGTCGGTAGCCTCTCAAGGTAAAACTCATCGCTTGAATGATCGTAAATCTTATATGGGACTTGAGAAAAATACCAATTTGCAAAATGGAAATGTTCGTAAAGTTACCCGCGCAGGCACAGGGCGAAGGTCTATTGCGGCACAAAGGCAGGCTATGGCGCCACGCATTATTCGGGCGAGTGATGCGAATCTCTCTACTGCTAAGCGTGTGGGAAGAATCTCTCGCGCTGTGGCCAAGAGTCATTAGACTTTTAGGGGCGTTTTCGATTAGTCTAGGTGAGTTTTAAAACTCACCATCAGGATGCAATACCATTGAAGGACTCAAAGCCCCCCTATAAAAGACCTGAGGACAAAAGTTGGGATGCGTTTTTAAAAGGTGTAACTCCTCTAAAACCTCAAAATCAAATTCCTTTTGCTTTGGCAAAAACCGTGCCTGTTAAAAAGACGTCTGCCCCTTTATCAACTGCTTTTGAATTTGAACGTGAGGTGAAACCTCTTCCTAAAGTTTCGAGAAAAGATATCAAACGCGTTCATCTGGAGGGACGTCTGGATCTTCATGGACTTACGCAAGGGCAAGGCTATGCAGCTCTCCTTAAATTTGTTGAGGGCGCTGTGGCTCATGAGAAAAAAACGGTTCTTGTCATTACCGGCAAGGGCGCCCTTGAAAATCCAGAAACGTTAAATAAACTTCTGCCGCGTTGGTGCGAAACGAATCCTTTGAGTCAATTGGTTAAAAGCATCGCTCACGCCAAAGTGGAGCATGGCGGTAGAGGTGCCTATTACGTTTTTTTAAGAAAGTTAAAATAGGGGGGTATCAATTGCTTTGGTGAGCATGAGGGTGTTCTTTATTTTTTCCCCCTTGTGATCTGGGAGCAAGTTCTATACTTCCTAGAGTTGATTTATTTTTAAAGAAAAGGAGAGAAAATATGACGAATTATGGTGGCGTATCGGGTGCACAACTTAGATCGTTTATTGAAAGAATTGAAAAGCTTGAAGAAGAGAAAGCTGAAATTGCTGAACATATTCGCGAAGTTTTTGGTGAAGCTAAGGGTAATGGCTTTGATGTCAAAATCATGCGTCAGGTTTTAAAAATGCGAAAAATGAAACCGGAAGAGCGCATGGAGCACAGCGAACTTTTAGATATTTATTTGCTTGCGTTAGGCATGATTGCAGCAAGTGCTGCGTCTTCTGAGGATTTAACCGAAGATCTTTCAACGGCGGCCTAATAAATCCTGACTAAATATGTCAGGATTCATAGCCAATTATCTTTCTTGCCAATGCTTTCATTGTAGTTTATAAGTTGATCAGTTTGTAAGGGATTCAACTGAGCAACAGACCTAGTATGAAGATTGGCACGAAAGAACGCTATGCCGTAATGGCTTTGATTGACCTAGCTCACCACGCGCGGGATGAAAAACCTGTGTCCATTTCCGATGTGGCGTCTCGCCAATCCATCTCCATTCCTTATCTTGAACAAGTTTTTGTAAAACTGCGCCGGAAGGGCTTTGTGAAAAGTCAGCGCGGCCAAGCAGGCGGTTATTATTTATCACGGCCTCCTGCAGAAATTCGTATTTCCGACATTTTGGAAGCCATGGACGCAAGTCTTCAGGCCACCCGCTGTTCCTTTGGATCCGGTGAGGGGTGTCTTCACGATAAAGGTCGTTGCATGACCCACGATTTGTGGGAGGGTCTTTCGGAAACTATGCATAATTATCTTAAGAATATTACGCTTTTGGATGTAGTGGAGGGGCAGCTGCCCCATCAAAAATCATGTGCTAAAAAAAGCTGCGATCAGCGCACGGTTGCGTGGATGGCCTAAATCATGAATCAAAAATCAGAACCCATTTACCTTGATTACAATGCTTCAGCTCCCCTTTTGCCGGAGGTGAAAAGCGCCATGATTTCGATGATGGACTTTTGTGGGAATTCAGCCTCCGTTCATACTCACGGTCGGAAAATTCGATCCTATGTCGATGTTGCCCGAAGGGAAGTTCTTGCGGATGTGGATGCCAAGGGTGCGCGATTGATTTTTACGGGAAGTGCAACTGAAGCCAACAATATGGTCCTTAAAGGTATTGTTGCAAAATCATTTGTGATTTCTGCAATTGAACACGCCTCTCTTTTTCAAATCTCAGAAGATGTGCATCACATTCCTGTCGATGAAAATGGCATCGTAAAACTCTCAGCCCTTGAGCAAATTTTAAGAACTCTGGAACCTCCCGCTTTAGTTTCTGTTATGCTTGTGAATAACGAAACTGGTGTGATTCAGCCCGTGGAAGAAGTTGTGCGCATTGCACATTCTTATAGTGCTATCGTACATACGGATGTTGTTCAGGCCTTGGGCAAGGTCCCTGTCTCTTTCCATGGCTTGGGTGTGGATGCGATGACGTTAGGTGCGCATAAGTTTGGAGGACCTCCTGGCGTGGGGGCTCTGATTATACACGATGGACTTAATTTCAAGCCGCTGATTACGGGCGGGGGACATGAGCAAGGATTTCGCGCAGGAACGCAAAATGTAATGCTGATTGAAGGCTTCCGAATTGCCCTTCATGAAGCAACCCAGAATTTTGAAAAATACCAACAACTCGGAATCTTGCGGGATCGTCTTGAAGGCGAAATTTTAAAAATTTGTCCAGAGGCAAAAATTTATGGCAGAGGAGCCAAGCGCGTTCCTAACACAACCGTTATTGCTATGCCTCATGTGTCTTCAGAAGTCCAATTGATGGCATTTGATTTGGCAGGCATTTCGATCAGCATTGGATCAGCGTGTTCCTCTGGAAAAGTGAAACCCAGTCATGTTTTGAGTGCCATGGGAGTGCAAAATCTCCACCAAAATGGAGCCATTCGAGTGAGTCTGGGGTGGAATACAAAGCCTCAAGATATCGAAGTTTTTGTGAGCGAATGGAAGCATATTTATCAAGGAAACTTACAAAGGTTAGCTGTATGTTAAATCGTCCCATCTATCTGGATTATCAGGCGACAACTCCGTGTGATCCTCGGGTTCTTGAAGTGATGCTTCCCTATTTTTGCGAGAAGTTTGGAAATCCACATTCGCGAAATCATGCCTATGGCTGGGAGGCGGAAGAGGCAGTTGAAGACGCGCGCTCAAAAGTCGCTAAAGTTATTGGAGCGTCCCACAAGGAAATAATTTTTACAAGTGGGGCCACCGAATCTAATAACTTGGCGCTTAAAGGCGTGATGAAATTTTACGGTAAAGACAAGCCTCACATCATTACATGTCAAACGGAACACAAATGCGTTTTGAATACCTGCCGAGAGCTCGAACAAGGGGGATTTAAGGTTACCTACCTCAAAGTCAAACCCAACGGTTTAATCGATCTTAAAGATTTAGAAAGTGCCATCACACCGGAAACAGCGATTGTTTCGATTATGGCGGTGAATAATGAAATTGGCGTGATCCAACCCTTGCACGAAATTGGAAAACTCTGCCGTGAAAGGGGTGTTTTCTTTCATACAGACGCTGCCCAAGCGGTTGGGAAAATTCCCTTGGATGTTGAGGCGATGCAAATCGATCTTTTGAGTATTTCTGGTCATAAACTTTATGGACCCAAAGGTATCGGTGCGCTTTATGTGAGGCGTAAGCCAAGAGTGCGATTGCAGGCCCTGATCAGCGGTGGTGGACAAGAACGCGGTATGCGTTCAGGAACTCTTTCCCCTGCCCTTTGCGCAGGTTTGGGGGAGGCGTGTGCTATTGCGCAAAATGAGATGGTCCAAGAAAACTCTCACCTCATGAAACTGCGTGATCGATTTTACCAAGGGATTCTTTCTCAATTGGAAGAAGTCTATTTAAATGGAGATTTAGAAAAGCGCATTCCTGGAAATCTCAACATCAGTTTTGCCCATGTGGAAGGAGAAGGCCTCATGATGGGCATTAAAGATTTGGCTGTGTCCTCGGGATCGGCGTGTACATCCGCCTCCCTTGAGCCATCTTATGTTTTGCGGGCCTTGGGCGTGAATGAAGAAATGGCGCACACCTCTTTGCGCTTGGGATTTGGGCGATTTACGACGGAAGACGAAGTCGATCGTGCTGTTGAGGTAATTGTGCGGGAAGTTAAAAGACTACGCGAAATGAGCCCCCTTTGGGAAATGTTTCAAGACGGTATCGATTTGAAGTCCATTCAATGGGCGGAACACTAAGGAGAATAACCATGGCTTATGCTGAAAAAGTAATCGATCATTATGAAAATCCACGGAATGTAGGATCCCTTGACAAAGACGATCCTCGTGTGGGGACCGGTCTTGTGGGCGCGCCGGCTTGTGGGGATGTGATGAAACTCCAAATTAAAGTGAGTGATGAGGGCGTCATTGAGGACGCAAAATTTAAAACTTTTGGATGTGGTTCGGCTATTGCGTCAAGTTCACTTGTGACCGAATGGATTAAGGGAAAAACATTGGAAGAAGCCTCTGCTATTAAAAATACAGAGATCGCACAGCATTTATCTTTACCTCCTGTTAAGATTCATTGTTCTATGCTAGCAGAGGACGCAATTAAAGCGGCCATATCCGATTTAAAAACAAAAAACCAACGAGCTGCTGCTTAAAATGATACCGTCCAAGGCCATTCTTACTATCACAGACTCTGCCGCCGAGCGGGTCAAAGCTCTGCTTGCAAGCCGGGGAAAGCCGTCTTATGGCGTGCGTATCGGTATTCGGACAAAGGGATGCTCTGGCCTTTCCTACACCCTCGAATTTGCCGATGAGAAAAATCCTTATGACGAGGAGATAGAAGACAAAGGCGTTGTGGTTTTAGTGGATCCAAAAGCGACAATGTTTTTGCTAGGTACAGAAATGGACTACGTTGAAGAAAAACTCTCCTCCGGATTTACATTTAAAAACCCGAATGAAAAGGGGCGTTGTGGGTGTGGAGAGTCGTTTCATGTTTAGACTCTCCTATCGTCATTCTGAATTTATTTCAGGATCTTTTTTCGAGATGGTGAAACGAGTTCAGTATGACGGCGTAGGGCAAATTGGAAACACGGAGTGCTACTCATGACTTCCCAAAATCCCTATACACTTTTAGAACTCGAGCCTACCTTTGCAATTGATATAAAAACGTTGGATCAGCAGTATTTCAAATTACAGCGGCAATTTCATCCTGACCGTTTTGCGCAGCATACGGAGGAGGAAAGGAAGGTTACAGAAAATCATTCATCTCTCCTGAATTATGCGTATCAAAACCTTAAAAGGCCCATCGAGCGTGCAAAATCTTTGGCACAACTTTTAGGGCATGAAATTGAAGTCTTAAGATCTTCTGAAACGATTTTGGTAGAAGCTATGCACTGGCGTGAGCGTGTGCTTGTCACAGAAGTAGGCTCTTCGGATTTAGATACACTCTCTCAAGAGCTTCAGCAGGACATGAGCGCATGTCTTGATGCAATTGATTTGGCTTTTATGACACGTGATTTTTCGGCTCTTTCCCCCCTTGTAACAAAGCTTTCTTTTTTGGAGAAGGTCGCTCAGGATATTAAAAAGAAGGGGCAAATTAATGTTACTCCAAATTTCTGAGCCGGGACAAAGTCCTGAGCCTCATGCCAAAAAACTGGCTTTAGGTATTGATTTGGGAACAACTCACTCCGTTGTTGCTCTCTTGAAAGAGGGGGAAGTCAAGGTGATTGAAGAAGATGGAAAGGCCTTGATTCCCTCAATCGTAGGGCTTCTTGAAAATCACATTGTTGTGGGAAATGAAGCGCTTCAGACATCTTATCATTTGAGTTCAATTAAGCGCTTGATGGGGCGAGGGGCTCAAGATGAAATCGTTCAGAAGTTCCCAAATGTTATCACCTCTCAAGAAGACACCATTTTGAAATTAATGCTGGGTGATCGACAATTAACGGCGATTGAACTTTCTGGGGAAATTTTAAAGCATTTAAAATGTTTGGCAGAAGAGGCACTTTCAGCCTCGATTCAAGATGCCGTCATTACCGTTCCGGCTTACTTCGATGATGGTGCGCGCCAAGCAACAAAAGACGCTGCAAAATTAGCAGGTCTTAACGTCTTACGCCTGGTGAATGAACCCACAGCAGCAGCCTTAGCTTATGGTTTAGACAAGGGCGTTCAAGGCATTTATGCGATCTATGATTGGGGAGGTGGTACTTTTGATTTTTCATTACTGCGCCTTGAAGACGGTATCTTTCAAGTTTTAGCTACTGGTGGGGATCTCAATCTGGGGGGAGACGATGTTGATTGGGAGATTTTAAAATCTCTTATTGAAGAAGATCCAACCTCATTATCCCCTCTTGAACTCCAAAATGCACTTTCCAAAGTCAGGCGTACGAAAGAACTTCTGTCCGTAAGTGAATTTGCAGAATGTAAATTTAAAATCGGAAAGACCCTCCACGAAACGGAGCTTACCCGAATTGAATTGAATCGCATTGCACGACCTTTTGTGAGCCGGACGCTTAAAATTGCAGAGCAAGTTTTAGAGGCCGTTGAACTTAAACCTCAAGATCTTCAAGGGATCGTTTTGGTGGGGGGGTCTTCGCGACTTAAAATCGTAAGTGCTATGATAGAGTCTCAATTTTCACAAACGCCTTTAACTGATATTGATCCAGATCTTGTGGTTGCCATGGGTGCCGCACAACAAGCTGCAAATTTGATGGGTGAGGGAACATCTCTTCTTTTAGATGTGACCCCGTTGTCTTTAGGTATTGAGACCTTGGGCGGCATTGTGGAAAAAATCATCCCCCGAAATTCGCCAATTCCCTGTGAAGTTTATCAAGATTATACGACCTATGTGGATGGACAAACCGGCATTTCAATTCATGTGGTTCAAGGCGAACGTGAGCTTGTCAATAATTGCAGGTCTCTTGCCCACTTTGAGCTCAAAGGATTGCCAGTGCGGCCGGCAGGTCATGTCAAAGTCCGCATTGACTTTCGTATTGATGCCGATGGTATTTTAAAAGTCAGAGCTTCAGAAGATACCACTGGCATCGTCCAAGAAATTAACATCAAACCGTCTTATGGACTTTCTGAAGATCAAATTCGAATGATGATTGAAGAAAATTGGAGGCAAGGTGCCAAAGATATGGAAGAGCGTCTTTTTATTGAGACCAAAATTGAGGCACTACATCTTATTGATGATATAGAAAAAGCTCTGCTCAAAGACGCAGCGCTTTTGAGTGATTTGGAAGTTTTGGCGATTAGAGTCGGAATTGAAGATCTCAAATCCGCAATTACTTCGTCTCATCGTGGCCAAATCTTAAAAGCCCATGAAGTGCTTGAATCCTTAACCGAAGATTTTGCGGAAAAACGTGTCCGCGCAGCCCTTGAAAAGGTTTCTGTATCCTCCTCACTTTAGCTTGGCAAAGGGGGGAGACTCAGTTATACACTCCTCATGAATTTCTAATTTTGGAGGTTTTTTATGGATATTCTAACGGTTGATTATCGTAGTCCTGATGCGGCAAAACTCTTTGCAAAATCATTACACGAAACCGGGTTTGCCGTTATGAAAAATCATCCAATTCCTTATGAGCTGGTTCAAAAAGCTTTTGAGATTTGGGCCGGATTTTTTGCCTCTGCCCATAAAACAGATTTCATGTTTGATGCTACAAAAGCAGGGGCTCAAGACGGTTATTTCCCTTTTAAATCGGAAAATGCAAAGGGCTACGACAAAAAAAATCTTATGGAGTTTTTCCACTATTATCGTTGGGGAAAATTACCTCCTGAAGTTACAAAAGAAACAGTTGAGCTTTTCAATCAAATGGAAAAGTTGGGTACAGAAATCCTTGGGTGGCTTGAGGCTGGCCTTCCTGAAGGTATTCGGAGTCAGCTTTCGATGCCCCTTCAAGATATGGCAAAGGGAAGTGATATTTCGTTATTCCGCATTATTCACTACCCCCCTATTGCAGATGATGAAGAACCCGATGCCATGCGCTCGGCTCCTCATGAGGACATCGACCTTCTTACCATTTTGCCAGCCGCCTCAGCGCCAGGACTCCAGGCGCGAGATTTGGAAGGTAATTGGCATTCCATTAATTGTGACCCCGGTCAATTGGCCTTTAATGCGGGTGATATGCTGCAGATGTGTACGAAGGGCTATTATCCCTCAACGACGCATCAAGTCATTAATCCAGAGGACGAAGATGCGCGGAAACCACGTTTCTCGATGCCTTTCTTTTTTCATCCTCATGACTATGTGAGATTGTCTGAAGACTATACTGCCTTTGACTATCTTGAGGAACGTCTGAACGAGTTGGGCTTGAAAAAAGCTGTTTAATTTTTATTGAGTCAGTAAGGAGTATTCCATGCCAAAGATGATTTTTATAAAACCCGATGGAGAGCGCGTAGAAGTTGATGCGCCATTGGGACTTTCCATTCTTGAAATTGCCCATCAAAATGCCGAAAAAATTTATCTTGAGGGCGCGTGTGAGGGCTCCTTAGCGTGTTCCACATGTCATGTTGTGGTTGATCCTGAATGGTATGAAAAACTTTCCGAAGCCACCGAAGATGAAGAAGATATGTTGGATTTGGCATTCGGTTTGACGAAAACTTCACGCTTGGGTTGCCAAATTATTATGACACCAGAGCTGGATGGCATTGTTGTCAAATTACCCGCTGCGACAAGAAATATGCTTGTCGATTAAATTTATAAAACATTAGTAAATTCTTTACTCCTCCTTTGTCATAATGCGCTCATCACATTGTGTTGAAGGAGGTTAATTATGACAGGTCTGCTCGCCAACAAAGAAAGTGAGATTTTTATGGAATCTCTTCCTCTTGAACTCTCGAATGCCATTGATCGTGAGCTTGCACCCTTGCATCCAGATCGTTTGCGGGATGCCTGTTTTGAGCTTTCTAATCGCTATTCGCGTGAGAGTGTAAAGGGCCCTTTTATTACCACCACAGAACATCGACACGCCTATATTGCAGCACGCCTTCCCGCAACGTATGGTGCTATGCGGCAGATCTTTCGCCGGATTGAAGCCCATAAAAAAAATGTGAAATCGATTCTGGATTTAGGATCAGGTGTGGGGAGTATTGCCTGGGCCGCAAAAGACGCTTTTCCGAAATTAAAATCCGTGATGCTTGTTGAAGAAGATCTCGAACTTTTGAGATTGGGGCAATACCTCACAGACATCCACCTTGATCCCTTGCAACTGTCTTGGTGTCATGAAAATCTCATTGAACAAGAAGGGTTTCCTGTTCATGACGTTGTGACGATGTCTTATGTATTAAATGAGCTCTCTCCTCATGACCAACTGGTGCTTTTAAACAAAGCTTATTTGGCAGCAGATCAACTTTTGATTTTGGCAGAACCTGGAACCCCTCAAGGATTTGCAAATATATTAAGAGCACGAGAATTTCTGATCAAACAAGGTGCTCACGTTCTGGCTCCTTGCACCCACAATAATACGTGCCCGTTGGCCCAAGCTTTTCATGATAAAAAAGATTGGTGCCATTTTTCGGTGCGAATCCCCCGCGGAAAATATCACCGCAGGGCCAAAGCCGCAGCCCTTCCTTATGAGGACGAAAAATATAGTTATCTTGTGGTTTCTCCCATGCCTTTGCCGACGCCGCAATCTCGGATTATCAAAAGTCCTATCCTCAATACAGGGCATGTAATTTTGGATCTTTGTGATGAAACGGGAGCACACAGAAAAACAATTTCCAAAAGCCAAGGTAAAATTTATCGTGCGGCTCGAGATGCGGAATGGGGAGATGCACTCAATCCTTCTGATTTTGAGGGAAAAGAGTAATGACTAAGAGGCTTGCTTCCAAGGCGTGAATAAGGAATAGTAGCGCTTCACTTTGTGAATATGAGGACCATTATGAAATTCAAGGCAATTTTTCAAAGTATCGTATGCGTTTTGCTCCTGTCTTTGGGCGGTTGTGGCGAGAAGAAGAAGGATCCGAATGCGCCTTACATTGTCATGACATCTCCTGATAATCCGCCTTTTGAGTATGTCGACACCTCTTCAGGATCTGAAAAAATCGTAGGCTTTGATATTGAGATGATGAATAAAATTGCAGATCATTTAGGATGGAAAATTGAGGTCGTTCCCGCGGACTTTGCTTCTTTGATTCCAGCCATTCAATCGGGACGTGCGGATATGGTTATTGCAAGTATGGTCCCTACACCTGAGCGAGAAAAGAGTGTTGATTTTTCGACGCCCTATTATCAAAATTCACCAGCCTTCCTTATTCGCAAAGGGGCAACCATTCAAGGTGTTGCAGACCTTACAAATCGTCAAGTGGGCGTTCAATTAGGAAGTACGCATGAACAAGCGGCAAAAAAATTGAGCAATAATAACGAAATTTTCAATGTCTTAAGTTTGACCCGCATTGGTGATCTTGTTCAAGAACTCAAAACTGGTCGAATTGATGCGGTTTTAATTGAAAAGCCTGTGGCAGAAGGTATCATCGCCAATAATCCTGATCTTGCAGTCATTGATGCCACGGATGTGCAAGCTGAATCCCCAGCCATTGCATTTCCAAACGGTTCCCCGCTTGTCGTCCCTGTGAACAAAGCCATTGAGGAATTGAAAAGTACCGGCGTTATTGAGAGTATGGCTAAACTTTGGTTTAGTGATCACAAATAAGAAAGTCCTAACGTTACCATGATCTTGCAATTTGAAAGAATTTTACCTTCAATTCCTTATATTTTGGAGGGAGTTCAAGTCACCTTATTTTATACGGTGACGTCGCTGACATTGGGATTTTTTCTCGGAATTATTTTAGCTATGATGAAGGTGGGGTCTTTCAAAATTCTCCAACTTTTTGCCCAATTTTACACTTCTATTTTTCGAGGCACTCCGCTTCTTTTACAACTCACGCTCATCTATTTTGCCTCCCCTGAGATTACGGGATACAAAATTTCGGCGTGGGAAGCCGGTGTTCTTGCGTTTTCACTCAATTCTGGAGCTTATGTTTCCGAAATTATCCGGGGAGGAATTTTGGCTGTGGATCGGGGGCAAACAGAGGCGGCACTTTCTTTGGGTGTATCTTATTTTTCTATGATGAAAGATATTATTCTTCCGCAAGCCATTAAAAATATTCTCCCAGCCCTTGTAAATGAGGCAGTGAATCTTTTAAAAGAATCGGCAATGGTTTCGGTGATTGGTGGCACAGATATTTTAAAACGCGCCAATGTGGTCGCCAGTGAGAAATATATTTATTTTGAGCCACTTATTGTTGCTGGCGCTCTTTATTATGTACTGGTCATGATTTTGAGTAGCCTTGCAAAAATCCTAGAAAGAAAGATGGCACGTTCATGATTCGTCTGGAGAAAATCACAAAATCATTTGGTGCTCATCACGTCCTCAAGAACGTCTCAGGACAGATTTCTCATGGCGAAGTGGTGGCCATCATTGGCCCCTCAGGATCAGGAAAATCAACATTGTTGCGCATGATGAACGGGCTTGAAAAACCAAGCTCAGGACGCCTTTTGGTCGATGGAGAAGATCTCACCTCTAAAAAAATGGATATTCAAAAGGTCCGGACTCGTGCGGGCATGGTATTCCAGCACTTTAATCTGTTTCCTCATATGACTACTCTTGAAAATGTAAGCTATGTGCCTCAAAAAGTAAAAAAACTTAGCCGTGATGATGCAGAAGAAAGAGGACGAGTTCTTTTAAATCGAGTGGGCTTAAGCGATAAAACGGACATGTATCCGCCAAGGCTTTCAGGAGGGCAAAAGCAACGGGCTGCGATTGCCAGGGCGCTTGCCATGGACCCTGAGATTATGCTTTTTGATGAGCCTACTTCGGCTCTTGATCCTGAGATGGTCAAAGAAGTTTTAAATGTGATGCAAACGCTTGCGCACACCGGTATGACTATGGTCATTGTAACGCATGAGATGGGCTTTGCTCGAGAGGTTGCAGATCGGGTTTGGTTTTTAGATCACGGCGAACTTTTAGAAGATGCGTCTTCCAAAGCTTTTTTTGAATCCCCGAATTCCGATCGCGCAAAGCAATTCTTAGAAATGGTCCTTTAACTTTTTGTTTTTCATTGTTTTTTTATGAAGAAATTGAGGTTTGGACCTCGCTTTCTAAAAACCCTCCACGCTTCAACATATCTGATATGTCTCTTCTCTCAATGCGTTAGAAATTTTTTTGAGAAGGGGCATTGACGTGCGATTGTAACTGCATATAGTGGTCTTATCACCCAAAACCTACTAAATGTAGTAGCATTTTCGCAACACGTCCCGTATTGATAAGGAGCCACGATGAAAGTCTCTCGCCGTTTTACAAAAGCCAATCAATCCCCTTATGTGTCCATTGCCTTTCGTAAGACGGACAGTGAAATCCGAAATCCTGATGGTTCGATTGTTTTTCAACTTAAAGATATTGAAGTCCCTGAATCTTGGTCCCAAGTGGCAAGTGATGTCTTGGCCCAAAAGTATTTTAGAAAAGCAGGCATCCCGAAGGCGCTTAAGAAAGTTCTGGAAAAGGGTGTTCCTGAGTGGCTTTCCCGTCATGAGGCAGACGAAAAAGCTCTTGAAAAATTGCCTGAAGGTGAGCGTTATGGAAGCGAAATGACGGGCCAACAAGTCTTTGATCGCCTGGCCGGATGCTGGACATATTGGGGCTGGAAAGGTGGCTATTTCGATTCAGAAGAGGATGCTAAATCTTACTATGATGAAATGCGCTATATGCTTGCCAAGCAAATGGCCGCCCCCAATTCCCCCCAATGGTTTAACACGGGGCTCAATTGGGCCTATGGCATCGATGGCCCCACACAAGGTCACTACTATGTCGATCATGTCACAGGTAAATTAACGGCCTCTGCTTCTTCTTATGAGCGGCCTCAAGTTCATGCTTGCTTTATTCAAAGCATCAAAGATGATCTCGTGAATGAAGGCGGTATTATGGATCTTTGGGTGCGTGAAGCACGCCTTTTCAAATATGGCTCTGGTACGGGTACGAATTTTTCCAACTTGCGTGGCACGGGCGAGTCTTTGTCGGGGGGTGGAAAATCCTCAGGCATGATGAGCTTTTTGAAAATTGGAGACCGTGCTGCGGGTGCTATTAAATCTGGAGGCACCACACGTCGCGCTGCTAAAATGGTGACTGTGGATGTGGACCACCCGGATATTGAAGAATACATCAACTGGAAAGTCCTTGAAGAGCAAAAAGTTCTGGATCTTGTCGTGGGTTCAAAGGTTGCCAAAAAACATCTCACGGCCGTGATGGAAGCTTGCCAAGAGGGTTCGGGGGATACGCGATTTGATCCACGGGAAAATTCAGCACTCAAACTTGCCATTCGTGAAGCCAAAGCGGCCATGGTCCCTGAGAATTATTGTCAACGTATTATTCAATATGCGCGCCAAGGTTTTACAAAAATTGACTTCCCTGTTTATGACACAGATTGGGATTCAGAAGCCTACCTTACGGTTTCAGGCCAAAACTCTAACAACTCGGTCCGCGTGACGAACGACTTTTTAGATCGTGTACTTGAGGACAAAGAGTGGGATTTGATTCGCAGAAAAGATGGAAAAGTTTACAAAACACTGCGTGCACGGGATTTGTGGGATCAAATTTCTTCTGCGGCCTGGGCCTCTGCGGATCCAGGATTACAATACGACACCACTATTAATGAGTGGCACACGTGCCCCCAAAGTGGTCGCATTAAGGCGTCCAATCCTTGCTCTGAGTATATGTTTTTGGATGACACGGCGTGCAATTTAGCCTCCATCAATTTGATGAATTTTTTAAAGGATGAAGTTCAAAAAAATCAGGTCAATTTCGATATCGCAGGATTTGAGCATGCTGTTCGTCTTTGGACTTTGACTCTTGAAATTTCGGTCATGATGGCCCAATTCCCCTCCAAAGAAATTGCACAACTTTCTTACGACTTTAGAACATTAGGTTTGGGATATGCCAATATCGGAGGGCTTTTGATGGCCTCAGGGCTTCCCTATGATAGTGACGAGGGACGTGCTTTAACGGGAGCGATTTCAGCGGTGATGACCGGTGTTTCTTATGCGACTTCAGCCGAGATTGCAGGATCAATTGGTACTTTCCCCAATTATGAAATGAATAAAAACGATATGCTTCGTGTGATTCGCAACCACAGACGCGCAGCTTATGGAGAAAAAGAAGGGTATGAGAATCTAACTATTCTCCCCGTGCCATTGAAAGCTGAAGATTGCCCGAATCAAGATCTGGTTGAGGCCGCCAAAAAAGCGTGGGATCTGGCGCTTGCACTTGGTGAAAAGCATGGCTACAGAAACGCACAAGCGACCTGTATTGCGCCCACGGGTACAATTGGGCTTGTGATGGATTGTGACACAACAGGAATTGAGCCTGACTTTGCCATTGTGAAATTCAAAAAACTGGCAGGTGGCGGCTATTTTAAAATCATCAATACAATGGTGCCTCAAGCCCTTAAAGTTTTGGGTTACACGAAGTCTCAAATTGATGACATCATCAAATATGCCGTGGGTCATGGAACGCTTAAGAATGCACATGGCGTGAGCTTTGATCGCCTTAAAGAAAAAGGATTTACGGATGAGATTCTTGCTGCCCTTGAAAGCGGCTTAAAATCAGCATTTGATGTGCGCTTTGCCTTCAATCGTTGGACTTTAGGAGATGAGTTCTGCAAATCTACGTTGAAACTCACGGATGCACAACTCAATGACATCAACTTTGATATGCTCTTCCATTTAGGTTTTGATAAAGACGAAATTGAGGCTGCTAATAACTTCTGTTGTGGTACGATGACTGTGGAAGGCGCTCCTCATTTGAAGGACGAACATCTCCCTGTCTTTGATTGTGCAAATGCGTGCGGTCGTATTGGAAAGCGGTTTTTGTCCGCCGAAAGCCATATCCGTACCATGGCTGCGGCTCAACCTTTTATCAGCGGTGCGATTTCAAAAACCATTAATATGCCTAATAGTGCAACCATTGAAGATTGCAAAGATGCTTATATGCTCTCTTGGCGCTTGTGCTTAAAAGCCAATGCGCTTTATAGAGATGGATCCAAACTTTCCCAGCCTTTGAACTCATCCCTTTTGGGCGAGGACGAAGCCGAAGATTTCCAGATGCTTTCCACGCCTGAGAAAACCAAAGTTATGGCGGAAAAAGTGGTCGAGCGGGTTATTGAACGTGTGATGCAAGCGCAACGGGAAAAGCTCCCCTCGCGTCGGAAAGGCTATACGCAAAAAGCCTCTGTCGGTGGCCACAAAGTCTATCTCAGGACGGGCGAATACCATGATGGAAAATTGGGTGAAATCTTTATTGATATGCATAAGGAAGGTGCTTCCTTCCGCTCTCTTATGCATAATTTTGCGATGGCTATTTCCATTGGTCTTCAATACGGCGTGCCTTTGGAAGAATATGTGGATGCATTTACATTTACCCGCTTTGAACCCTCTGGTATGGTTACAGGAAATGATACGATTAAAATGGCGACCTCCATTTTGGATTATATTTTCCGAGAACTTGCGATTTCTTATCTCGGTCGGAACGATTTGGCTCACGCCAATCCATCAGACATTTTGCCCGACACCATTGGACGAATTGAGGCGGAAAAAAGTTCATTAGTGAGTATTTCAAGAACGCAAGAGGACTCCACAACCTCTCACACAAGTTCCGGATTTGTGAGAAACAGCCTTTATGCTTTCAAACCCAAGATGGTGGCCAATAAGGACGTGGATCATGCGATTCTTCAAGTTGCAACGGGCACAGAAGGCAGCGCTCTTGATATTGGGCATACGTCCTCTAAAACAGAAGTCATGAGTCAACGCGATCAAGCGCGCATGAAAGGTTATGCTGGAGATGCGTGTGGCGATTGCGGAAACTTTACGCTTGTGCGCAATGGTACGTGTTTGAAATGCGATACGTGCGGATCAACGAGTGGTTGTTCGTAAGTATTTTTGAAAATCTCCCTCAAAACTTTAGAGGATCCCCAAAGGGATCCTCTTTTTTATTGAAAAAAGAAAAAAATCTCTTTATGTGAATCTATTATTTTTTGAGGTTGAGAAATGATCATGTCTTTTATTTTTAGAGTCGTTCGTATTTTTTATATTTTTATTGTTTTGTTTCCGTTAGCTGGAAATGCTGTTGAAGATCAAGTCATTGATAATGGTCGGATTCATATTAAATCCATCATCGACTACTCAGAGCTTCTCCGAATCATTGAGGAAGAAGAAAAAAAAGACGTAAATCAAACTTTCTTTGTTATTACAGATTGGGACGAAACCGTCGTTGGAATTAGTAATTTTGATTTTATTCACCGACAACACAATACATCTTCTGTCATCGGGACGCTGAAAAAAAAGAGCATCCCTGTCTGTGTTGCCACAGCAAGGTGGCTTCATCAATCTATAGACCTTAATGACTATAAAAAGTATGCAACCTCTATGGAGCAAGGAACTGGAATTTATGTCTCCGATCAGAAATGCTTTGATAAGAAAACAATAGATTTTCGGAAATTATTACCCTCAAAAAGAGGCGTATTTATGAATGGTATTTGTTTTACTGGAAGTTCAAAAGGGCAAGTTACCAATGCACTTCTCGATCACCCAGACCTTCCTAAGGCCTCACATTATTTATTTGTTGATGATGATGAAAAATATATATCGCAAATGATTGAAGTCTTTAAAAATCGTAAGGAAAAAGCCACAATTCTTCATTATCCTAATGAATTAGAGATTCAAAAACATACCCCCCTGCTAAAACAAATTTCTTTAGAAAACTCTGATGAAGTGCTTTTAAGTCATCTCCATTTCTTGTTGCGCCATAACTATGAATATAAGGTATTGGAACTCTTACAGAATACAAGAATTTTAGAGGGCATAAGGAAGGGTGAGGCATTCCCTTTTCTTATTGATTTAAATTACTCTAAGAATGAATCTCTTGCCGAGAAGGTCTTGGGAATATTAAAATTCGACTTGAAAAAAATACATATTATCAAAGAGGTCTTTTTAGAGTCTTTCGACCAGGAAGAAACCTCTCCTTTTGAAAAATGGTTTTTAAAAAAGATGGATAACATATTCCTTCAAACTGAACTTATTGAATTCAAAAAATAGAATTGATTATACCCATCGTGAATGAAGATTAGAGATAAGGGCTTGAAAAACATGTGAAAATTGTTCGACAAAGAAAGGTGAAGAATTTTTGGCTCACCAAGAATCGTTGTTGCAAATTAAGCGAGCTCTAAGGCTTGGTTTTGCTTGAAAAAGTGGTATCCCGAGATGTCGAGGAAGGCTCTTTGAAAGAGGTGATTTAGGTTCCAAATGCCATAACAGCGACGCTTTAAAACTTTCAATTTGTTATTAATGCCCTCTACAAAACCACTGCTGTAGCGGTTTTTAAAATATCCCACAATCTCAGTCTGGTATTTCTTGAGTGTCTTGATAAATGTATTGAAACAGGTGAGTTCAGAAGCCTCAACAGCTTGGATCCATTGTGTAATCTGTTCGTGAGCCTCCTTCACACTTAAGTGGCTGTTATAGATTTTTGTAAACTCACACGTGAAGCGATGTGCGGCTTTCAGTGCTGGGGAATGTTTGAAAAGACGTTTTAAGAGCTTTTTTTCATCGGCAGACGGGAATGGATTCTTGCGACATAACACAGCAATGGCTGGTTTTAATCGCTGATACTCCTCCCGACTTAGCTCTTTTTGGAGGCGTTTGAGTTCAGATTTTCGAATCTGCACAAACCCTTTACGGTAAAGCTGCGCCACATGAAATCGATCGATAATCACAGGAATGTCTTGTCCCAATGCCTCCCGTGCCCCATTAATAAATCCTTCATACATGTCTGTACAGACTGCTGAGATTGTCCGGCGCAATCTCTTGGGCATTGTCTTGAGAAAGGCCGTAACTGTTGCTTTTTCACGACCTTTGAGCACGCCCAACATCTGGACCTCTGCCTCTGTTTTCGCGGTCAGTACCGTCACAAAATCACGGAATCCCTTTTTCAGGCTGATCTCATCAATCCCCAATAGACCAATCTTCTTAATTTGATCCCAGTTCACCTCTGTGACCACATGCCGGTCAATGATCCCTTGTACGGCAGCGCAGCTCAGATCTTCCTTGATGGCAACATCCGCAATCGTACTATGGATGAGGGAAATCACGGCGTGCTTTTCATAAGCTTTTGTATACTCGCTGTTGCGCTCATACCAGTTGGCTTGCTGTGTCGTTGTGGCGCCGCCATCACAATCTTCGCATTTCCCCCGTCTTGGTGTGATTTCGATGAATGTTGGCCTCCCACAAATTGGCAAGTGTTTCATTCGACAGATTACGCTGCGCCCATGGGGACGTGTTGACTTCCCACACTAACGACACGGAATCTTTTCAACAGTACTTTCTACACGAACAATGATACGCCCATTTCGGTCCATCTCTGATGAAACTACCCGAATATCAGAAATGCCCAACAGCTCTTCTGTAATGTTCAATTTGTTCGTATTTTGGGAAATCATAAAAACACCATTCTCTGTTTAAATACTTGTTTTCCATATACTTTTAAACATTTGTTTGCAACAACGATTCTTAAAGAGCCGAGAATTTCTGTACGAATCAAGCCGTGAGAAATGTCTCTTTTTTGAACAACGGCCTGAGGGGTTATTGCATCCCAAAAGCTAGGCCACCCACTTCCTGAATCATATTTTGTTTCAGATATAAAAAGCGGCTGATCACAACAAGCACAAAGGTAAGTTCCGTGATCATAATGGGTGTTATATTTTCCGGAAAATGGGGTCTCCGTGCGTTTGAGCCAGCAGACAGAATAAATGTCTTCGGGCACTTTTTTCCAATCTTCAGGGGTTTTGGTCATGAAGGCCTCCTGAGTTTGAGAGGTAGATCCGTTTAAAAGCTCAGTAGTTTTAATTTTTTATTTATAAATTCTACAATAAAAATCAAAAAACTTCAATTTAATTTTAGAACAGGGTGTGCCATCCTGAGAAAGGAGCTCCTTTTTCTAAAAAGTCACCCCTTTCTAAATAATGGCTCTATTTTTTCTCCTCAGCAGTAAGCTTCACACCATCAATCTTAATAAAGATATACCCTAATGGAGAGTCTGCATTAGGAATGAGAAGGATTTTTGATTTATGATCTGTGCTGTTACGAGCTATCCTGGCATCAGGTAAATTGTCTTTATCCATTTCTTCACAGATTTGCAAAATATCAACAAGTAATGTATTTAAGGCTGAATTTTCATCAAAATTACTATTAAGACTTTCAATGTCCCCTTTGAGTTTTGTGGGAAGATTTTTTTTAAGCAATTTAAAATCAATTGTGGCTTTAGTGTCTCCCCACAATTTATAAGCTTCTGTATTTTTTACTAACTCCTCTGATCCCACAATAAAATTCAAAAAAATAATTGGCGCCCTTATTGAAATCTTTTTTTCCGTCTGCTCAACTTTGGTCAGAGGAAGTGATTTTTCCACCTTTTGAATTAATTCATTTCCACGTTCTAGAATAGAGAGCTGCGACTCATCTCTAGTTTTTAGAAAAACCTTTGAAGTCTCTTCAGAATTAATGGATAGGACGTCTCTACGAACATCGCTATTCAAAAAAGGCTCATTTTTCTTTTTTTTACTGGTAGAGTTCTCTTTTTCAGTTTGAACAGAAAATACATCTTTTTTTACATCTTTTTTCTCCTCTTCTTGGAGAGACTCATTGACAAATTGATCATATTTTTGAACTGTTGAGCTTTGCACAAGGGATTTCTTCTCTCCTTCATCAGCGTGACTGCCTTTTGAGCAACATATCCCCGCCTGCGCCCTTTCAGAAAAAGCTGTAATGGAGATTAAAAAAATGGAACTTAATATTTTAAAATTACGCAACATATGACACCTCTTAAATTAAAAAAAATAATTAAATTTTACTCAACTCTATTTTTCTCCCCTAACGTTTAGTGATCTTACTGTCATTTTTGTTTTTTAGCTTTACCCAATGGGGTGAAGGACCCCCCCATTTTTTTATAAAGTGGAGAAGGGAGGTTAGAGGAATTAAATGAATTTTCTTTTTCCTTAGAACCCTCTTTTACATCCGGAGAATTAAATGCTTCATTGCCTTTCTTCGTACTCGACCGAGGAGAATCTGGAGAAAATGCATCCTTTCCAACACGAACAAAGCCTTTGTTCAATAGTGGTGTGGACATCATATCCGGAGAATTAAACGCTTCATTTCCTTTCTTCGTACTCGATTAAGGAGACTCTGGGAACGCGTCATTCCCAAAAAGATCAAAGCTCGTATTTATCTGCGAATCACTAGAAAAGGAACTTGAATGCATGTCAGGAGAGTTGAACGCATTATTTCCACGCAAAATTGAGGGACTATCGAATCCTTCTTCACGCTGAAGTATGTGTACAGAAGGAAATTCTTGCTTCACAAACTGCGCCATGTCTTTTGCTTTCTCTTCCGAAAGATGGGTGAGGTCTAAATAAGCATTTTGGCCACTTAAAAACTCCTCTTTAAAAGTGTCATAGCTCTCTAAATCCTCTAAACTTGGCAGTGTCATGTGGGTAACGCTTTGGATGCCTGGCAACAAAGACTCATCCTCAATGTTTATTGGTAAATTTTCATAAAGCTTGAAAATTTGAATGCCTTCATTTTGAGAAACTAATTTTTGAGGTGTTTCAAAATTGAATGTAAAAATTTCTGGGTCTACCAAAAGACCTTTGTCTTTCTTCAGCGTGGTTTTAAGAGGGGTGCTTTGCGGTGTGACACTGGATTGTGTTTTAATAAAGTTCATCTCATCATTTTTAAAAAGCCAGGGAAGATCCTCCTCTTCTTCAGATTCCAAAGAGGCCGTTAGCTGTGCTTGCGGCAAGGACTGAAGATTCTTTGGCGCTGGGTTTATATCAACAAGGTTTTCATCAATCAGGGCATCCAATTTCGAGCCTGTATCCATCAATGTGTTGGGTGTTTGATTGAGAGAGGTTGTTTGTGACAACGCCGATGTCTGCACGATTTGTGGTGTAGTATTCACGACAGGTGTCGGCATTTGAGGCGTAGAATTCAGAGAAACGGCATGAAGCGTCGATGGCTGTGAAATCATGCCTGTATTTTGAGGCGTCTGATTTAATGGTGTTGTTGTAACAAGCGCATTGTCAAAGAACGAACTTAAATCCCAGTCTGGATATTCTGTTTGTGTAGAAGTTATTGGGAAAGATATTGGTGTTGAGTTCGTCTGAACATTTACAGGAAGGGCCGTGTTTACGACAGGTGTCGAGATCTGAGGCGTAGAATTGAGAGAAACCGCATGAGGCGTCGATGGCTGTGAAATCACACCTGTATTTTGAGACGTCTGATTTAATGGTGTTGTTGTAACAAGCGCATCGTCAAAGAACGAACTTAAATCCCAGTCTGGATATTCTGTTTGTGTAGAAATTATTGGGAAAGATAGTGGTGTTGAGTTCGTCTGAACATTTACAGAAAGGCCCGTGTTCACGACAGGTGTCGACATCTGAGACGTAGAATTCAGAGAAACCCTATGAGGCGTTGATGGCTGATTAAGAGCTGTTGTTTGCGAAGACATCTGTACAGGTTGAGGCATAAGCAAAGTAGATTGAAGGGGCGTCGATGGCTGTGAAATCACACCTGTATTTTGAGACGTCTGATTTAATGGTGTTGTTGTAACAAGCGCATCGTCAAAGAACGAACTTAAATCCCAGTCTGGATATTCTGTTTGTGTAGAAATTATTGGGAAAGATAGTGGTGTTGAGTTCGTCTGACCATTTACAGGAAGGACCGTATTCACGACAGGTGTCGAGATCTGAGGCGTAGAATTCAGAGAAACCGCATGAGGCGTTGATGGCTGTGAAATCATACCTGTACTTTGAGACGTCTGATTTGATGGTGTTGAGTTCGCCTGACCATTTACAGGAAGGGCCGTGTTCACGACAGGTGTCGAGATCTGAGGTGTAGAATTGAGAGAAACCATATGAGGCGTCAATGGCTGTGAAATCATACCTGTACTTTGAGACGTCTGATTTGATGGTGTTGAGTTCGCCTGACCATTTACAGGAAGGGCCGTGTTCACGACAGGTGTTGAGATCTGAGGTGTAGAATTGAGAGAAACCATATGAGGCGTTGATGGCTGATTAAGAGCTGTTGTTTGCGAAGACATCTGTACAGGTTGAGGCATAAGCAAAGTAGATTGAAGGGGCGTCGATGGCTGTGAAATCACACCTGTATTTTGAGGCGTCTGATTTAATGGTGTTGTTGTAACAAGCGCATTATCAAAGAACGAACTTAAATCCCAGTCTGGATATTCTGTTTGTGTAGAAATTATTGGGAAAGATAGTGGTGTTGAGTTCGTCTGACCATTTACAGGAAGGACCGTATTCACGACAGGTGTCGAGATCTGAGGCGTAGAATTCAGAGAAACCATATGAGGCGTCGATGGCTGATTAAGAGCTGTTGTTTGCGAAGACATCTGTACAGGTTGAGGCATAAGCAAAGTAGATCGAAGGGGCGTCGATGGCTGCGAAATCATGCCTGTATTTTGAGGCGTCTGATTTAATGGTGTTGTTGAAGGGATAGGCGTCTGCACGATCTGAGGCGTCGTATTCACAGGAGCTCGTTGAGTTTCAATCGGTGTATTTGTGCGATCAGTGATGATGCTTTGAGTGCTCTCAATTCCCAAGAACGACTGATGCACATCACTTTCCTGATCAAAAGAAGGGCTGAGAGAATTGGCCGCATTCTCAAAATCTATATCATTGAAATCCCTCACGCTGTCTTGAGAAGTAATGATAGGTGTCTCTTTCTTCCTCTCCAAAAGCGGAGAATGGGCAGTCTCTATCTCTTCCTGATCTTGACTGGAGAATATAATGTCTTGAGGCAAACCTGGAATCTCGCTGAGTTTAATATCAGAGATAGAATTATCCGCAAATTGTGATTCCAGGACAGGGCTGAGCAAATTATTTTCCTGCTCAATAGCGTGATTTTCCTTTTGCACTTCAACAACAGAGTATTTCGTTTGTTCTTTAAGCCGCTCTCTCGAAACCTCAGACATTTTCAAATCGATGGTTTCTAGAGGTTTCCAGGAAGGTGTACTTTCAAAGGGGATCTCTGATGCAAGATTTTGATGAGGAGCCGCGGCCTCAAAATAGGGAGGACGCGGAACATACGTTGCCTTTAATTGGGACAATTTTTCCCGGGCTAAAATGCGTTCCCCTGTATCCAAATCATAGTAAAAATAGTTTGGATTTTTTTCAAGGACCTCTATCAGCTCTGTCGTTTCCGTGGAACTTGTGGGCGTTTCAAAAGATCCTTCGCGACCCGACTTTCTTTTTTGCGCAAAAATATAAAGATCTTCTGTAGAGACAAGTTTTGGTTTTGAGGCTTGAGCCACAATGTCAACATCTCTTTCAATCTCATGTGTCATCCGACGTTCAAGAGGTGTTAATTTCTCCCGATCCGCACGCCTTCCAAAAGGCACATGAATTAAGACCCCAACAAAAATCGCACCGTGACGAATATTGTCATATTGTTGAGAACCCGTAAAAGAAAGGTAATCATTCACCCGAATTTCCGCACGACCTCTCACTCCTTTGACAGGAATTGCCCCAGATCCATAAAAATAATAGCCTGCGGCATAGAGTCTCAAACGGTCAAACTTTGGTACAGAGCGTCCAATTTCAAGATCAAATCCACCTAAAGGAATTTCTTTGCGTTCCGTGAAATACTCGTTATGGCCACGGAAAATTCTTTCGGGGGAACGGCTGCTTTTAATCGGACGACTTTTGGATAAGGGGGTATACGTATTGAGGCGATAATCCCAAGTTTCACTTAGCGCTTCAAGGCCCAATGTGAACTGGTTGAACGTATTGTGGTGCTCACTTTTTCGGATATCGTAAAATCCATATCCGCCCAAAATCCAACCTGAAGACGCCTTCAGTTTGCGGAAGGCTAACCCCAGGTTGCCCTCTTTGTTGTTTTTGGAATCCGCCATTGAGCGTACATCAAAAAACCAGAGGGAATCCTGATCTTGAACTATCGGAATCGTCAGTCCGGCTTGCCCTAACTTTCGAACATTACCGGCTTTTAAATGAAGGCGAGATTCTGCTGCCCATTTTTTGGGTTGGAGTGATTCCAGTTTAACTGGCGATTCGGCAAAAAGATGAGATACACAAATAACTCCGAAAACTTCGAAAGCCATCACACCTAATTTTTTTTTACAGCCCATAAAGCAACACGTTTATACCCAATGAATACAATCAGCGAAAAAATACATTTGACGAAACAAATGCTTATAGAGATAGATTTGTCAATGTTTTTTCAACTTGATATCAATAAAATTTTAGATAACCCATATTTTGGCACAAAAAAGGGACACTCTTATGAGTGCCCCTCAGAAAAAGTTGACCATTTGGTTTAAAAAACTACACCTGAGGACCGAGCTTTGGCATCACAGCACCGATGTGTTTTTGCCCGCGCTTTGCCGCGAGCTCTTGTTGCCGCTGCCGTTCACGCGCACGCATTTTTTGCTTTTCGGTTTGATGATGATAACAATGCGGACAGGAAACACCGCGCTCATAAAATGGCGAAGACTTATCCTCTTCTGTAATGGGATTTCGGCACCCAAAACAAGACTCGTGATGACCAAATTCTAAAGCATGGGCTAAACTCACGCGTCCATCAAAAACGAAGCAATCCCCCTCCCAAAGACTTTGTTCTTTGGGCATGTCTTCAAGGTATTTTAAAATTCCACCTTTAAGATGGTAAACTTCTTCAAATCCTTCTTGAAGCATATAAGACGAGGCCTTCTCACAACGAATTCCACCAGTACAAAACATCGCCACTTTGGAGTATTTTTTGGGATCAATATTGTCTTTCACAAATTTGGGAAATTCGCGAAACGTTTTGGTCTTGGGATCAATGGCATTTTTAAAGGTCCCAATTTCCACTTCATAATCATTGCGCGTATCAAGTACAATCACATTTGGATCTGAGATAATTTTATTCCACTCTTGAGGACTCACGTAAGTCCCCACTTTTTCCGTAGGATCCACTTCTGGAATTCCAATGGTAACGATTTCTTTTTTTAGTCGCACCTTCAAGCGATAGAAGGGATAATCCTCTGACCAAGACAACTTGTAATCCACATCTGAAAAGCGGGGATCATTTTGAAGCCGCTTTAAAAGCTCATGAATATTATCTTCTATGCCGGCCACAGTTCCGTTAATACCTTCGTGGGCAACAAGAAGCGTCCCCTTAATCTCAAGCTCTTGCCCCCAGGATTTGAGAGTAACTTGGAGTTTTTGGATGTCTTCAATTTTAACGAATTTGTAAAGGGCTGCAACGCGGATCATTGGACGACTCATAAAAATTTTAAGGTATTATTCAAATACCAAAAAACAACAACACAACGCAAGAAAAAGAAAAACGGGGATTCAAAAATGACCCCCGTTTAAAAAGACTAAAGTCGCTCTTTGATTTATTGAGCGTGTTCTTGAGTGGCTTGAGAAGAAGGCACATAATCCGCCTTATCATCAGCTGTCAGTGATTTTTCACTGGTATGAAGGGGGCAGCGGCCATTTTCACACGCGGTGACAGTCTTTCCATTTTCAGTTGTAACATTGCCTGCAGCAGAACTAGATCCAGACTTAATCCCAACATCTGATGATCCTGTCGTTGTCCAATGACCTGTGCTAGGTCCGAAACCTGTACCAGTTCCACTTGCCGTTCCCACAGTTGTGCTTGAGCTGGAACCTGTCACACCAGAAGAATACCCTGTGCTTGTTCCGCCAGTACCCCCTGAAGTTTCTGATGTTGCAGAAAGTACTCCACCCGCTACCATCAAAGCTGCCGTTAATGTTATTAATTTTGTCATTTTTATCTCCTGTTAAACTTGGCGTTTATTTTGTTCCTGTTTGCTGAACTTTTGTTACAATATTAGCACACTCATCAACACTTTCTTTCAGACACTTTTGAACGGTGTCCATAACTTTTGTATTGGTTTGCGTCAAAAGATGATTGACTTCTTTTGTATGAGAAATGGCATGATCGATCGTATCTTTGACTGAACGTGTATGACTTGCAGTCTTGTCTTCCATACTTTGTGAAGACGTCAAATTCTCTTTTGTTTGTTGGGACAAATCTTCAAATAATTGCTTCATATATTGCGTTTGAATTTGAACCAAGTTGCGTGTGGCATCTGCAATCACTTGTTGCGTTGAATTCAGAATATCCAAATTTTTACGATACGTCGTCATTACAGACTCCATATCATAGTGGGGAACTTTAAAATCCCGAAAAAACTTTGTGTAATCTTGAGAAAAAGGATTGCTTTGAAAGTTGTCGTTATTGGTTTGCTTGGCCATGTTCGCCTCCCCTGACTATTTATTTATTAGGAGGAAGTATTCACCCGTCTATTCATTCCGTCAACATCTTTCTTTTAAATTTTTAGAGACTTAAAGCGTGCGCTAATTTTTCAACACGAAGAAGACCGCGATCCAGGGATGCCATGGTTTTTTCCATATCCAACGATGCATCCGAAAACCACGTTTTGAGTGTATAAAGATAAAGTACGGTTAATCCCTGAACGCGTAACATTCCCGACCAACCATAAGGATTGAGACCTGCTTGCTCAAGCATCCACTGAACGGACCCCAATCCCTTTTGAGAAATAAAAAGAGACGACAGGGGGGCAGACAAACTTTCTTCAAAAAGCTTCTGAAAGATTTTTTTGTAAGGGGATGCAATTTCAAGACGTGTTAAAATAATTTCAAATAAAATCTCTCGGGAAGAGTTTTGAGAATCCATGCCTGCCAATTCCTCAAGCATCTTCTCATCGATATACTGAATGAGGGAAGAAATCACTCCAGATTTATTTTGAAATAATCTATAAAATTCAGACAAAGGAATTCCAGAGGCACGGTAGACTTTCTCAAAGGAAAAGTCTTTCCAGTTGTATTTCTCAATAAAATCCAAACAAGCTTTAAGGCTTTGATCCATGGGTCCGAATGTCCTCACTGCGTTGAAGTGCAGCTTTTAACGCCCCTTTAATAAGGGATTTTAAGCCAAAATCACCCATCAAAACCTCCAAAGCGGCTTCTGTCATTCCACCGGGACTTGTGACTGCAATGCGTAAATCTTCTGGTGACGTCTTCGTGTTATGGGCATAATTTGAAGCCCCCCAGAGTGTCCCTTTAGCCAACTTCAAGGCCTGATCAGCTGAAAAACCTAAATCTTGTGCAGCCTCTGAAATCGCCTCAATCATATGAAAAACATAGGCCGGACCACATCCTGAAATGGCTGTGATATTATCAAGCACTTCATCGGACTCAACCCAAATTACATCTCCCAAAGGTGCAAACAAACCCTCAAGAACACTTCGGCTTTGAGAAGAGGTATTAGGCTCCATCAAAAGCCCACAAACCCCCTTGTTGATAATCACAGGAGTATTAGGCATGACGCGTGCACAGCAAGCGCCAGCTCCTAAACCTTCGGAGATTGATGACAATGTGAGTGCGGCTGCAATTGAGATAAAAATTGTTTTTTCAGAAATGAGTTTTTGATAATCTTTTAAAATCAAGGGCAAGACTTTAGGTTTGACCGCAAAAAGAATGACGTCCCAGTTTGAATCTGAAATCTCTTCAATCGCATGATAAAACTGAACTTGAGAATAGTTTTGAAAATTTTCAGCATTTTCTAAGTGGGGGGAGATCACCGTAATGCGCTCAAAAGATGTGCTAGAATTCATCCATCCTTGAAGAAGGCTTGAACCCATGGCGCCACATCCCACAAGAAGAAGCTTCATGAGATTAAGCCTCGCCCACCGTATCAATCATTGCGGCAAAAGCAGCATCTCGCGGCGATTTTCCACCCCACAAAACAAACTGAAGGGCAGGATAAAATCGATCACATTCCAAAAGGGCTGCCTCTAAAACGTCTTCCAATTGCTCAGGAGACAGTCCCGCACTCCCGCGCAGAGTCAAATTATATCGGAAGCAAGGATAATCCTCATCCAAAGGAATTTCGAAATGGCCCATCCACACGCGGGGGTTAACTGTGGCAATTAATTCTTCAACGGCTTCGCGATAGGTGTCTGGAATTTTAGCTTCAATCACGCAACTGGTGACAAGGCATTCCTGATCTTCGCGCCAGATGAAATAAAGACGATAAGCACACCAACGCCCATCAAGCTCGCACATCAGGCTTTCTTCCGCCATGCGCTCGAACTCCCACTCCCGCGCAGAGAGAGCATCTTCAATCAAATTTAAAGGATGAACATAATGGGAGGAAAAATCTTTAAGGGCAAGTTTCATGGGGAGGAGCCTTTATCATCAATGATATCTCAGAAGCTAACAAATTTCATGAGAATTGCAAGGATATTCAGAAGAACGGCTAAGCCTGTACATACCAAGAACTTTCTTGAGAGGCTGAATTCACGAGCGATTGGTTTATTATCCTTAATATCGGGCTTAAGGTGTGAAATTAAGACCGTTTTCGCGCTTGTATTCGAACGGAGAGTTGTGCTCCTGATTCAATTGCGGTCACGAGATCTCTGTTTGATTTCAGGAGAATGTCCCTCAAATTTGGCTCAATCACACTCGCGAATTTTCTTTTGTGATCTGAAGACTCCAAAAGTGCTCCCAAATTTTTAACATAGCCGAGATAAACGTCGCTTTCGTTTTCAAAAATAACATCTTGAAATCCACAATCCTCAAGAATTTTTTCATAAGACGTCTGCGTTTCTTTGGATGAAATCTCACCAGAGGCCCGCATTTCATTTTGAGGTCCCCGAATTTCGGGAACAATCCAATCGATCAAACAGAGCTGTGCTCCAGGCTTTAAGACGGGATAAATTTTTTGAAAAAGTGATTTTTTATCGGACACATGGGTGAGAACGCCTTTACTGTAAACCATATCAATGCATTCATCAGAAATGGGGATCAACCCCTCCTCAGTATAGGTTACAAAATTGACGTGATCTTTAATATTTGCAGGTGTGTGATTTTGCCCGTATTCGGCCATCCATGGGTGAATTTCAAGCCCCGTGACATGGGCCCCATACTTCTGCGCTAAATAATTGGCCATGCCCCCAATTCCCGATCCAACGTCCAGGAGTTTTTTTCCTAAGAGTGGGAGCCCCTCAAACATCCGATCCACGGCCTCATATCCGCCCAATGAAATAAGCCCCGAACCATACATTGCCTCATATAAGGGCACATTTGCGGGAGAGTAGATTTCTTGAGTCATTAATATTTCCAATCAGTCAGGTTTACGGCTTTGTTAAGATATTCGACTTCTGCTTGGGTTGGTACATAATTCACATGGGCAATGGAAGGATAATCCCAAAACCTTTGAGTAGATATTCGGCACGACTGATATGCCATTTTTAAAAATTTAAGATCAGATTTGGAAATACCTGAATGCGTTTTCTCATCCTCCTCAGACAACATGTGATTATGAGGCACATCAAACGCAGCTAATCTCTCACAAAGCATAGTTCCAATTCCATCCGTAAAACCTCCGACACCAGCGCCGGGAACGCCGCATAAATCATGATAGCTGTATAGATGATCTACAACACTTTGTATCATTCTTGCTGGAGTTACCTTTGAAAAATTATCAACGGTGTCTAATCTCCTCATACCTTCTGTTTTATTGCCGGAGTAATAAGGAGTCTTCATTTCTCAGGGGTATAAAAGTACTTTTTAGAACTTAAAAAACAAAGAGTCAAAAAGTATCAATTAAAATTTTGAGAGTATTCATAAAAAGATAGATATGAGCTATTCTTTATCCTTGGAATAAGAAAGGGGAAGAGATGGTTGCGTGCAAAAGATGTGGAGGCAATAACAGTGTTAAGAACGGTTTTGTCAGGAGACATCAGCGCTACAAGTGCCGGGAGTGTTTGCTGAATTTCGTTGAGGGCGACCAGCGAAAAAAGCCACAAACGGCCGTCAAGAAAGCCCTTTGCGTGATCCTTTATAGTCTTGGAAAGGCCTCATTTTCCATGCTGGGAAAAATATTAGGACATTCGCCTTCTCTTATGTATCGATGGATTGTGGAGGCGATGGATCAGGTGAGAGAGCCCATCATTTCAGAAGGTATTCAAGAAATGGAGTTTGATGAAATGTGGCATTTTTTGGGTTCAAAAAAACAAAATTTGGATCCTCAAAGCTGTTGATCGTGGGACCCGGAGAACTGTGGCCTGGGTTACAGGGAGTCGTGATACTGCAACATTCCAAAGGCTCTATGACAAAGTCAGTCACCTAAAAACATGTCATTTTTATACAGATAATTGGGATGCTTTTTCGAAGGTTTTACCTCAAGAGCGTCACACGATTGGAAAGTCGGGAACGGTGTGCATTGAACGCGATAATAGCAATACAGCCATCACCTTGGTCGCATGACCCGACGCACCAAGGTCGTTTCGAAAAAAGAATCCATGGTTTATGGGTCTATCCTGCTCTGGTGCGCCCTAACCTCTCCCGAAATCTTTCATCACTACCAGAAAACCCTCTTGCCTATCTTTAGGTGAATACTCTCAAATTTTATATGTTTTTTATCTATCTGGGTTGACTATGACGTTGCAAAATATAGCCTGCAATCATCACACCGATGGCAACAAATGTGATGATGATAGTGGCCAAGGCATTGATCTCAGGACTCATTCCGTAGCGCACGCTTGAGAAAATGACCATGGGCAAAGTGGAAGATCCCGGTCCTGCCACAAAGCTTGCAATCACAAGATCATCCAAAGATAAAACAAAAGCCAAAAGCCAACCCGAAATAAGTGCAGGCGAAATAATGGGCAATGTGATTGCAAAAAAAACCTTAAGTGGCTTTGCCCCCAAATCAAGGGCCGCTTCCTCAAGAGTAGGATCCATTTCGCTTAAGCGTGTTCGCACAATGATGGCGACATAAGCCAAGCATAAAGTGGTGTGGGCAATGGTGATTGTGGTAATCCCCCGGGACGGCCATCCAAAGGTTTGATCAAGGGTCACAAACAAAAGCAAAAGCGCAAGACCTGTAATGACTTCTGGCATGACAAGAGGCGCTGCTGTTAAAATAGAAAAAAGACCGCGCCCTCGAAAACGCTCCCATCGCACGAGTCCAACAGCTGACAATGTACCCAAAACCACCGCAAAAAAGGCGCTTAAAAAAGCGACTTTCAAACTCAATCCTGCAGCGTCGAGAAGAATCTGATTTTGCAAAAGCGATTCATACCATTTCAACGAAAAAGATGTCCAGACGGTTACCTGTTTTGAGTCATTGAAAGAAAAGATCACAAGAGAGATAATGGGTAAATATAAAAAGCTATAACCCAAAACCATAATCACCCGAATGGGCCAAGACCGCTTAGTCCTCATGATGTTGCTCCGTTTGCCTTTCTTGAAGCTTTTGGAAAAGTGCAATGGGGATGACCAAAAGGATCAACATCAAAACAGCAATGGCAGAGGCTACTGGCCAATCGCGGTTATTGAAAAATTCATTCCATAGCAATTTTCCGATCATAAGCGTTTGCGTACCCCCCAAAAGTTCGGGAATGACAAACTCGCCCACAGCGGGAATTAAAACCAACATGCACCCTGTAAAAACGCCGGGCAAAGACAAGGGTAGAATAATTTTCAAAAAAACTTTCCAAGGACGAGCGCCCAAATCAAAAGCCGCCTCAATAAGCGTATCATCGATTTTCTCAAGGGCAACATAAAGCGGCAAAATCATGAAGGGAAGGTAGCAATAAACAATGCCTAAAACGACGGTTCCCGTATTGTAAAGAAGAGGTAGAGGATCCGCGATCCACCCCAAAGACAAAAGTGTATTATTAATGATGCCCTTAGGGCTTAAAATTCCAATCCACGCATAAACACGCAGTAAAAATGAGGTCCAGAAGGGGAGAAGGACGAGCATCAAATAAAAAATGTGGTGCTGTCGGGGCTGCTTGGCAATGGCATAAGCCAAGGGGTACCCCACAATGAGCGCCCCCAAAGTGCCCAAAGAGGCAATTCCCAATGACTTTAAATAGACCTTATAATAAAGATCGTCAGAGGCAATAAAAAGATAGGATGAAAGGTTGATTTTGAGTTCTAAAACTGTCTCAGATACCCAAGTGAGAATAGGATCATAGGGGGGAATCCCAATTTTGAAATTGGAAAGACTTATTTTAAAGACGATAAAAAAAGGAATGAGAAAAAATAAGCTCACCCAAAGATAGGGGGAAATTACAACCCAAAGTATCGACCATTTTTTGGAAACAAGCTTTCCCACAGCGACCTCAAGAAACCAAAACGATGCTGTTTTCAGCGCGCCAATACAAGTAAACCTCGTCGTCCCAAGTCACCGTTCGCTCGGCCAAACGCACGAGATTGGGCATAGTTGCCAAGACAATTTTTCCCGAATCCAATTCCACGTGATAAATGGAAACATCCCCCAAATAAGCAATATCTTTGACGATACCTTTGGTAACATTGCGCACGATATCAGGCTCATTCAGCGAAATCATGACCTTTTCAGGACGAATAGCAACCAGAACTTGCGATCCTTGCGGAACGTCTGCACCGTGGCCTACATAAAGCTCACGGCCCGCTTCTTCGGATTCCACAACGACATGATTTTTGGCGGATTCTAAAACGATCCCCTCAAAGAGATTCATCATTCCGATAAAGTCGGCCACATATTCGGAATTGGGATATTCATAAATTTCATTGGGAGTTCCCAATTGGCGTAATCTTCCGTGATCCATAATTCCCATGCGCGAGGACATGGTCATGGCCTCTTCCTGATCGTGGGTGACCATAATAAAAGTGACCCCCACTTGCTCTTGAATGTTCACCAATTCAAATTGAGTTTGATCTCGAAGTTTTTTATCGAGGGCCGCCAAAGGCTCATCCAGAAGAATAAGCTTAGGTTGTTTGACCAAACATCTGGCCAAGGCCACCCGTTGACGTTGTCCACCGGAAAGTTGATTTGGTTTGCGCTTGGCGAATTTCCCCATTTGCACCAAATGAAGAGCATCGATGACTTTTTCTTGAATTTCTTTTGTACCAATACGTTCTTGTTTTAATCCAAAAGCCACATTTTGCTCAACGGTCATATGGGGAAAAAGGGCGTAGGATTGAAACATCATATTAACGGGACGATCATAAGGCGGCCTATGTGTCACATCCACACCATCAATATAAATCCGGCCAGATGAAGGCATTTCAAATCCCGCGAGCATTCTTAAAAGCGTGGTCTTCCCACAGCCTGAAGGCCCCAAAAGGGAGAAGAATTCCCCCTGATAAATCGAGAGACTGACATTATCAACAGCAGTCACGCCACCAAAATCTTTCGAGACCCCCTCAATTTCAATATAGGGTTTGGATTTGGGATCTTGCCAAGGCTCGAGATGAATGCGTTTGGTTTTGGGGTAAGCTGCCATTTTATTGTCCTGTTTTCACGCGAATCCATTCCCGAGAGCGTGAACGCTCAAATTGGGGTGGATGGATTTTATCAACAAATAATCTTTTGCGCACTTCTTTTGACGGATAAATCACGGGATCTTTAACAATGTCCTGATCCATGAACTTTTTGGAATTGGGAATCGCATTGGCTGTAAAAAGCGCATTTGAGATTCGCGCGATAATTTCGGGCCTGAGGAGAAAATCAATTAACTGATGTGCCTCTTGAATATGGGGGGCATTTTGAGGAACGGCAAAGGCATCAATCCACAAGTTGGACCCTTCCTGAGGAATCACATAATCAATCTCATCTCCGCCGATTTCCCGGGCCCTCTCGCGTGCCTGAAGCATTTCTCCAGACCAACCCTGAACAACGCAAGCTTCCCCATTTAAAAGATCTTGCATGCCTTGAGTCCCATGAAATTTAAAAATATAGTGACGAACTTTCATGACATTTTGAGAGGCGAATTTAAGATCTTCCAAATTGTCACTATTGGGATCTTTCCCCAAATAGGCAAGAATGGCGGAAAATACATCCACAGGGGAATCAATAAGCTCCAATCCACACGCATTAAGGTCTTTTGCAATTTCGGGGTCAAACAAAAGCGCCCATGTAGAAAGATTTTGGTCAGGAAGAAGCTTTTCTACTTTTGAGACATTCAGGCCAATTCCTGTGGTGCCCCACAAATAAGGAATTCCAAATTGATTTTTAGGATCGGCCGTACTCATTTTTTTCAAAAGATCGGCATCTAAATGAGCGTAATTCCTGAGGGACGTTTTGTTTAAAGGTTGATAAATCCCGGTTTGAATTTGACGATCTAAATAAGGCCAGACGGTAACACCCACCACATCATACCCAGAATCTCCGGTCAAAAGCTTAGCTTCCATGAGCTCTGCACTATCATAAACATCATAATGCACTTGAATTCCAGTTTCAGCTTCAAACTCTTTGAGGATATTTTGTGGAATACCTTCCGCCCAATTTAAAACGTTGACATGTTTTTTTTCAGACGCCACAAGATTTTGTGTGCCTAAAGATAAAAAAGCAAAAATTATAAAGAGTGTGTTAATAATTTTGTGAAACATTGCATGGAGTATCCTTTCAAAGGATTAAAAAGTTATTCCATCATAAAACGGGGAGACTATTGCTGCAAGTGAATTTATGATAAAATCATCAAAAAAGAATTAATAAAATGGAAAAAACCCAAATTCAATTTTTAACTTCTGGGCGATCAGGGCTCAAATCTCGAATGATGTCCTGGGTTGCGACCGTCATGACAGGTATTGTGTGTATTACACTTTTGGCCTCGCTTTACCATTCTTTTAAAACAGATTTAGAAAGCCTTGTGACACAAGGGCACCAGCTCGTCTCCATTCAATCCACATCTGTGGCCGAACCCCTTTGGAATCTCAATACACAGCAAGTAGATCTTTATCTTTCTGCCAATGCCAAAAACCCTGACTTTAAAAATGCTGTCGTCAAAGACCAGGAAGGAAAAGTTATTTCTCAGTATGGAAAATTAGACGTTTCCGAAGATGATTTAAAATTTGAAGGGGACATCATTTATAGGGGAGGAGATAAACCTCAAAAAATTGGCAGTCTATTTTTAACTCTTACGAAAGAGGGAATTATCGCCCGTGAAAAAACAGAATTTATAATTTCTGTTTTTGCGTTTTTGATACTTTTAAGTGCTACTATGGCAACCGTTTATTTCAGCCTTCAGCGCATCATTATGTCCCCTTTAAACGAAGTCTTGGATGTGATTGAAGCGGTCGCTAATGGGGATCTCAGCCGCCAAATTCCTTTAAGACGGGATGATGAGTTGGGTCGACTTTCTCTCTCGTTCAATAAAATGACCCAAAGGCTCAATCGTATTTATAAAGCTTTTGAAGCGCGCACCCATGCGCTTGAAACCATGAATGAGGAACTAACGCTCGCCCGGGAAGACGCTGAAACCGCCAACAAAACCAAAAGTCAGTTTTTGGCCAATATGAGCCATGAACTCAGACCCCCCCTCAATGCCATTATTGGTTATAGCGAAATTTTAAAAGAAGACCTCATAGATATGGGACAAGACAGCCTTTGCGAGGACCTTGATAAAATTATTCAAGCTGGAAAACATTTGCTTGAAATTATTAGCGACATTCTGGATCTCTCGAAAATTGAGGCTGGAAAAATGGAGTTGCATTATGAGAATTTTGATGTTCAAGCTTTGATCCAAGGCGTTGAGGCCATCATCAAGCCGTTGACTTCCAAGCGCAATAATACCCTTTTGATGGACTGCTCCAAAGATTTAGGTATTATGAACGCCGACATGACTAAGGTGCGTCAGAATATTTTCAACCTCCTTTCAAATGCGACGAAATTTACTGAAAATGGCGTCATCACCCTTACTGCAAAACGATTTGAAATCCAGGATGAAGATTGGATTGAATTTCAGGTTTCAGACACAGGAATTGGGCTCACTCAAGAGCAAATGGGAAAGCTCTTCCAAGCATTCAAACAAGCTGATTCTTCAACCACCCGAAAATATGGGGGCACAGGTTTGGGGTTGGCTATCACCAAGCGCTTTTGCAATATGATGGGGGGAGACATCACCGTTGAAAGCCAGTACGGAATGGGTTCCATCTTCACCATTGTTTTGCCCGCCTCACCCTTAAAATCAAATGAGAAGATGGATCTTGAGGAAGAAGACCTTGCAAAAAGAGCTTAAATATTCCCCAACTCTTTCATGACATCCTCAATCTCAACATTGTGAAATTGACACCAGTCCGAAAGAATTTTCAAATCCCAATCCTGAGGCACCCCATGGTACCCATTTTTGAGTTCTGTGTCCAAGAGCAAATCAATTGCTGAATTGTGTGCATGAAAAATCGCCTCAAGATATTTCATAGGCGTGGGTTCAGGCGTCCCAAAATTTACCGGCGATTTATGGTTGAGGATTTGAGCGGACTCAAATTGATCTCCCCATTCATCTTCAGCGCCGATATTGGCAAGATATTTTACGCATCTAAAATCATTTGCCGTAAAGTACTTTGAGATAAATCCGAGAATAGCCGTTGCTGTAACCACAGCAAATGAATTTTGAATGGCGTCCAAAATCTTTTCTCTCGCCTCAAAAGAAATACCGCGAATGCCACGTTTTTGAGCGTACGCGAGGCGATCAAAATCAACATCCACAACAGTAACATAAGCGCCACTTTCTTTTAAAAAATGAGCTACCCCTTGCCCCACTTTTCCGTATCCAAAAATGAGAAATTCTTGAGACGCCACACTTTCATTCGCAAACTGAGAAAATCCATTTAAAAATCCTGATCCTGTACCATAAAACGTCTCAAGTCCTTTAAGACGACTATCATCAACAGAGATAACTTTGTAACTTTGAGGATTGAGTACTTTGTAAATATTGGTCCCCGATTGGGTCAACTCAACAGCACCCAATCGGGGCGTAAGTCGCCCTGCAAAAACAGCAGAGCAATCTAAAATTACATCGAAATCATCTGAGATGTTATTATGATCCACAATCAATGGAACGCCTTCGTTGTAAAGAATTTCTTCCGCCAAAGGTTGCGTTTGAGGACGGAGGAAGGGAACACATGTCACCGTGACGTCCGCCCCTGCCATCAACAACAATTGAATCTTACAAGTCGCATCCAACGAAAGAGGAGTATTGTGAAGAATCTTAAGTCCTCGATAGGGCTTCTCGTTCAAAAATCGCTCTCGATCCCGCAACAAAAAGGGAATTGCGCCCGGATTATAATGATCCCAAGCCTCTTGAAAGCGTAATGTGTTTGATTTTAAAATTGCGGTCATGACTCACTCAATTGTAATAGATTCCTATGCCGTCAGAGGAGCAGTCTTTGTGTTTGGGCATAAAGTAATAGCAAGTCGTTCCCACTAAACCCAGCATAAAACCTAAAGCCCTGTAAGGACGTTGGTCAATGTAGTCACGGGCTCTGATTTGTGTTTTAAAAAAGCTCATTTCAAGTTGATACCACTCACGCACATTATAAGGTTCTGCGCGTCCAAATTTTTGTTCTAAAGCGGGAAGACAGAATTGAGCTTGATCAAAATCGAGTAGATCGGGGAATGTTTTCACAAGCTTCATCCCGGTCTCGATTTTTGCTTTTGTATCCTCCTCAAGATCCTCTTTTTCAATCGGCCATCGGGCTAAAAATGAAAATATGTCTGAAATACCACGGAATTTAACAAATTCTTGAATTGTACTTTCGGATTGAAAATAGTCCGATGGTAAATGCTGCACTATCTTTTTTGTGGCACGGATGATTTGTTCTTGCATCGGCGTGACGGCGTCTTTAAAATCGACGTCCCCTTGGTAGCTCAGCCAAAACGAATTAAGCTTCTGTACAGAATCTTCATTAAGATTATCAAGTTCCCATGAGATTTGCGTACGTCGTCCGCCTTGGGCATTTTCTGACGCAAAAACTAAAACAAGCCCGATAACAAAAGATCCGAAGAAATTTTTTGATGTCATTTTAGCTCCCTCTTTTTTGAAAGCTTACCTGAAATCAAAAATGATTCAATGGTGTTGTCCGGAGACTCTCTTTAGTGAGAGCCTCCATAAATTGAGAAATTATTGAGGAATTACGGGCAAATGAGCAACTTTCAGAAGAGGGCGACCCTCAAAAGTTTCTTTAATCTTGCCGCCGTGTGATCCATCTGTTTCACCTTCTGTTGCAACGCAAGCATACGCCAAAATATTTCCTCCAGCTTGATGAACAAGAGAAGATGCCGCTTTCACTGTGGCACCTGTAGAGAAAACATCATCAAAAATAATTACGTTTTTCCCTTCAAGGGTTTGGGCTTGATCTTCGCGCATATAGAGCGTCTTAGGTGTTGGGCTCGTAATAGGTGTATAAGTCACTTTTTTGAAATCGCCCGACTTATTGGAGCCACGAAAGATCACAAGTGATACATCCGGATTCTTTTCCTGAATATGTTTTGCAAAAATGGCGCCCATGGCATTGGCCTTGTCTCCAGGCACCACAATGGCATCTACCTTTTCGAGGATTCCCCGAGATTGAAGCTGCGTATAAAGAGCCTTTGTTGATTCTTGAATTAAATGGAGATTGTCTGCAAAATCGTAAACATAGGCGATTTTGACAGGCGCATCCGCGCTAAGCTTTTTAATATCGTAGGTTTTTTCAAAAGTCCCAACCTTCAATTTAAATTTATTATCACAATCGCAGGCGTGAAGAGCGGATATCGTTAACAATAAAGAAATTAAAAACGCTATAAGTTTCATAATTATTTCTCCGTTTTAATTATTTTCTTAAAATCGCCTCTTCGATAAGGCGACGCATTTCTTCAACACCATAAAGGGCAATGAAGGATCCCATACGGGGGCCCTCGTCTTGACCAAGAAGAATCTGGTAAAGACACAAGAACCACTCGCGAAGATTTGTGTAATTGTGGCGTTTTCCCACCTCAAAAACGAGAGCTTGAAGGGCTTCTGCATCAGGAGACACATCCTTGAGGCTTTTATGAAGGTCCTCAAGGGCCTCCTTTTCGATATCTGTGGGGGCGCGATAGTGCTTGTTGGGTTTGACAAAGTCTCTGTAATAAATGAGCGCATACTCAACCAATCGATCCAAAAGCGGCATCTTTGGAGGTGTGGCTTCGGACGCATAACGGGAAATAAATCCCCACAAAACGGCCTTGTCTTCCGTATTGCAAACAGAGGCCAAATTTAAAAGGATCCCAAATGTCAAAGGTAGTTCGACTTGAGGGGGATGGCCTTGATGAATGTGCCACACTGGATTATTCAAGCGTTGCTCGGGGGTTTGGGTTTCATACGCATTTAAAAAGTTCACATAATCGTCAACCTGGCGGGGGATCACATCAAAATACAGGCGTTTGGCTTTACGGGGCGATTGATACATGTAATACGCCAAACTTTCCTGAGGCGCATACTTAAGCCAATCTTCAATAGAAAGACCATTGCCTTTGGACTTTGAGATCTTGGTACCTTGTTGGTCCAAAAAAAGCTCATAGTTAAAGCCTTCTGGGGGTTCCTTTCCAAGAACACGGCAAATGCGACTTGAGAGTTTAACCGAATCAATGAGGTCTTTCCCTGACATTTCATAGTTCACATCAAAAGCGGCCCAACGCATGCCCCAATCTGCCTTCCATTGGAGTTTACAATGCCCACCCGTAACAGGAGATTCTACTTTTTTGCCATCTTCATCTTCGAACACGATCGTGCCGCGCTCAGGATGACGTTCTAAAATAGGCACTTGAAGAACACGACCTGAAAGAGGACTTACGGGCAAAAAGGGGCTATAGGTCGCACGTCTTTCGGGCCCCAAAGTGGGAAGAATAATATTGATGATTTCTTCATAGTGCTCGAGAACTTTTTGTAGCATCACATCAAACGTGCCTGCTTTGTACTGCTCGGAGGAGCTGATGAATTCATAGTCAAATCCAAAAGAGTCTAAAAAGGCCTTCAATCGTGCATTATTGTGATGCCCAAAACTTTGGTGGGTTCCAAAAGGATCAGGAATTTGCGTGAGAGGTTTTCCCAAATGAGGCGCAATGATGTCTTTATTGGGGATATTATCAGGCACTTTTCTCAGCCCATCCATATCATCCGAGACTGCATAAAGACGCGTTGGAATGTCAGACAAAAGAGAAAAGGCATGGCGCACCATTGTAGTGCGCGCAACTTCACCAAATGTTCCAATATGAGGAAGTCCTGAAGGTCCATACCCCGTTTCAAAAAGAATATATCCTTTGGAAGGAACCTCTCCTTTGAGCTTTTCAAGGATTTTTTTAGCCTCTTCAAAAGGCCAAGATTGGGAGGTTTCAGCGACGTGGCGAAGGTGATCTCGTGTCATAATGTCATCTCAATTTAACTGATTTTCGAGAAAATAAACGTACCCTAGTCAAGTATCATAGAGAATACGCACGAGGAAAGTTATTTTTATTTAAAAGCGGACGAAATATCCAAAAATAGTTTCCCAAAAAGAGGGCGGAGTGTTTTCGTGAACTTTTACAATCTGCGCCTCATTGAAAAAACTCATTGCGATTTTGCTCAGGGGTTTGTCGGGGGATGGATTGAGAATTTCGATAATCCTTGAAATACTGCTTTTGACTATAACACGAGTTACGCAGTTTGCAGGAGAAGAGAGAAGAGATAAGGTGAGAGGGAATATTTATTAAATGAGAAGAAATGATGTCTCGACACAAATGCACAAAATCACTTTATCGTTCATTTTTACAAGCCAGCAGTGTGCGCTATTCAGGGTTGGCACTTTCGGAGGTGTCACCGATTCCATTGTCGCATGACAGCGTCAATCGATGGTTGAGTTCTAGTGCATTGCGTCCGAGCGGAGTGTGGAATCTTACTCAATCTCTTATTAACAAGAAAGAACCTTGTTTTTTAGTATGTGACGATACAATTTTGGATAAAAATCGGAGCGAGAAGATAGAGCTTGTGCATTATCAGTATTCTGGGAATGCCCATGATGTTATTGCGGGGATAGGTCTTGTCAATTTGGTATGGCATGGCCTGAGGAGTCATGACTCTATTCCTGTTGATTATCGTATTTATGATAAAGCCAGCGATGGCAAAAGCAAGAATGACCATTTCAGGGAAATGTTAAAGCTGGCTCAAGACAGAGGGATAAATCCGGATGACGTGGTTGCAGACGCTTGGTACTCGAGCTTGAATAATCTGAAGGCCATTGAATCCATAGGCTGGACATGGGTGATGGGGTTGAAGAAAAACAGGAAAGTGAATCGTGGAGAAACTCTTGAAAAGCTGGACATTCCAGATGAAGGACTGAAAGTTCACTTACGCGGATATGGATGGATTACTGTTTTCCGGTTTGTTGCCAAAAACGGTCGCACGGATTATATCGGAACCAATAGGGATAATCCCTCTCGTGATCATATTGAACTGGTCATGAAATCGCGTTGGAAAATCGAAGTTTATCATCGGGAATTAAAGCAAACATGCGGTCTTGAACGCTGTCAGTCTCGCACGGGACGAGCCCAAAGAAATCATATATTTCTTGCCATTTCGGCTTGGATTCAAAGATTTAAAAGACGACTTGCTGGAGGCTTCTCTTTTTATCAGCAGCAGTGGGATGTTATTAAGCATGATATCTCTAGAGAAATAACAAAACTCATGTCTTTCGCTTAGATTCCCACCCTTTTGCTGCAAACTGCGTAACTCGTGTATAAGCGTATTATGATCTAAATGTGCAAATTTTTCTGGACACCAATTTTCTATTTTTTGAGAAAGCACTGAGGCACTGGCCCAATTCTTTTTTAATTCTGAAAGATAAGTGTCAAGCTCCTCTTTCGTTGCACAGGAAAGAGGCGTCTTGTGATCATCCTTCCAGGTTTGCAACTGGTTTCTAAGCTGAGGAAGGTGTTGAGAGATCACCTTCTTTGTTGCCGAAAACAAAAGGTTGGGCTCAGCTGTTTCAATTCTTAAAGTTTGTTCGTCAATTACAGCATATTGTTGTTGCACATCTCTTTTAAACTTTGCATAGGCCGATTTAAATGATTCAGGATCCAAAGGAGTTGCCAAAAGCGAATCCAGAGCTATCACAAAGAAAAAAACAAGGCCCCAAAAACATTTCATGCAAATTATATTTTTTGGAATGTTCATTTTTCCCCAAATATTTTTTCGTTATTTAACTTTGAAATTAGTATTAAGTCAATACAATTAATATATTGCTAATTTTTAATAAAATTAAATTTTAAAAATAGACTTTCAGGATCTTTTCCTTGTTTTGAATTAAAGTTATTATGAGTCATTATAAAAACGCAAATGAGACACACATGTTTCCTAAACCTAAAAATCCTTGTTTTTCTTCCGGGCCCACGGCCAAACGTCCAGGATGGTCTATTCAAGCACTCGAAGACGTTTTGGTAGGAAGATCACATCGCGCAAAAGTCGCCTTAAAGCGCATCCAAGAAGTGATCGATTTAACGCGTGAAGTTCTCCAAATCCCACAAGATTATTATGTGGGGATTGTGCCCGGATCCTGTACAGGGGCTATGGAGATGGCCCTTTGGAATCTTTTGGGACCTCAACCTGTGGACGCTTATGCGTGGGATGTTTTTGGAAAATTGTGGGTCGATGATGTGAAGGATCAATTGAAATTAAAGAGCACAAGAACGTTCATTGAAACACAAGGCCGAATGCCTCCTTTTCAAGATGATGAACCCTTTCGAGATATTGTTCTCACCTGGAATGGCACGACGACGGGCGCGTGGATTCCTGATTTGAACTGGCTTCAAAATGACAGGTCGGGCCTTGTCATTGCGGATACGACTTCTGCTCTTTTGGCAATAGAAGTGGAATGGAAAAAACTCGATGCCGCGGCCTTTTCCTGGCAAAAAGGTTTGGGAGGGGAAGCCGCCCATGGAATTCTCGTTCTAAGTCCCAAAGCGATTGCGCGTTTGGAGTCTTATACCCCCCCTTGGCCAATGCCAAGGCTTTTGCGCCTTAAAAAAGACGGCATCTTTTTGAAAAGCATTTTTGAGGGGCAAACTTTGAACACGCCATCCCTCCTTTGTATTGAAGACGCGCGGGATGCCCTTTTGTGGTGTCAATCTCAAGGTGGACTTCCCGCTTTGGTGGAACGTTCTCAAAAGAATCTCAAGGTTGTGTCTAATTGGGTAGCACAAACCCCTTGGGTTGACTTCTTGGTGAAAAATCCAAAATTTCGAAGTTCGTCCTCTATTACGCTTGATCTCATTGATGTGCCTGAATCACTGAAATGGGATGTCATTCATGGAATTCGGGATGCGTTGGATGCTGAAAATGTCGCCTATGATATTAATGGTCATATTCTTTCAAGTCCTTGTCTAAGACTCTGGGGAGGGCCCATGATAGACTCACAAGATATGGAAAAAATTCTGCCGTGGATAGACCGGGCATACAAAAAAGTTATCAACGAAATCAAAAAGTAAAATACATTTAATACCTTTTTAATTTCCCCTTAGGGGGATCTTAACCTCTTTTTGCTAGCCTCTTATGTGACAGGTGAGGTGATCAATGACAAAGGTATTTTATTTATCAATATTCTTCATAATCACAACCTCAAGTTTAGGGGCGTACGTACCTGAATGCCCTTACTTTAATAATAAAAAATCCTGCCTTCAGGCGGTCGATGAAAATTATGACACCTCATTTGAATATATCCGTGAAGACTATTTTGAAGACAGCATAAGCCCCCTTATTGAAGCGGCTCTCGACATTAAAAAACTCGAGTCCTTAGCCTGTGAGAAGACGTGTTATAATTGAAACACAACTACTTACGCCCAAAGAGTTTTTCGACATCGGAAAGTTTGAGCTCCACGTAAGTGGGGCGACCATGGTTGCATTGGGCAGAATAAGCGGTGGATTCCATTTGGCGCAACAGCGCATTCATTTCTTCGATTTGCATACGGCGACCTGCGCGCACGCTACCATGACACGCCATGGAAGAACAGACCGCATCAAGACGGTCTTGTAAGGAAAGAGCCTCTCCTAATTCAGAAAGTTCATCGGCCAAATCTTGAAGAAGAGATTTGGGGTTGATCTCTCCCAAGGCTGCAGGAATTTCGCGCACGAGAAGAGATTGGTCTCCCAAAGCTTCAATCCCAAGACCACAAGCGCCAAGATCATTTTTCAGCGTTAAAAGACGAGCGCAATCAGCCTCTTTCAATTCGACCACTTCGGGAATCAAAAGCATTTGCCGGGGCACGTTTTGCGTCATGCGCGCGGCTTTTAACGATTCATAAACCAGCCGCTCGTGGGCTGCGTGTTGATCAACAATAACAATGCCCGAAGGGGTTTCTGAAATAATATAGGTACTATGCAATTGGGCACGGGCTTGACCTAAAGGACCATATTGAATTTGAGGGGTTGGAGTTTCTTCATAAGTCGATTCATTTTCTGAGAGGTGAGAATAAACTGGCACTTCAAAGGGCGCCACAAGGCTTTGAGACGGAGGTGTAAAAGCGGGCCTATGAGATGCAGCTAAATGTAACTTGCCTTGATTGAGCGGTAACATTGGGGGCCTCAGGGCAGCAATGGCAACCTGTGCTGTATGAGAAGAGGCACGTTGACTTTCCCCATGAATCCCATGGCGGATGGCGCTGATCATCAAACTCCTCACTTTTTGGACATCTTGAAAACGGACTTCAGTTTTAGCGGGGTGGACATTCATATCCACAGCCTCAGGCGGTAATGTCAGAAAAAGGGCCACCAAGGGATGACGATCTCGTGCCAAAACATCTTGGTATGCAGCTTTAATCACCCCCATCAAAACGCGATCTTTAACGGGGCGTTGGTTCACAAAAAGATACTGATGGTTCGCGGTTGCCCGATGATATGTGGGCAAAGAAACATAACCTTTTACGACATAACCATCGCGCTCCAAATCGAGAGGAATAGAATTTTCCATAAATTCTCCACCCATAATCTCTTGAAGGCGATCCATGAGATTTTTTTGCGCTCGATAATTAAAAATAACCCGCTGATCATCTTTTAAAGAAAGCCCCACCTGTGGATGAGCCATCGCCAAACGATCCAGACTTTCTCGAATGGCTTGAAGTTCGGTTGTAGTGGCTCGTAAGAATTTAAGGCGTGCTGGGGTTGCATAAAAAAGATCACGCACTTCAATGAGGGTTCCCGAAAGCCTTTGTGCGGGTTTAAGCGGAGATTTCGTACCCCCTTCAATAGAAAATGTCCAAGCGTCTTGAGCGCCTTCGTAAAGGCTCGTGATGTGAAGACGACTCACCGATCCAATAGAAGGTAATGCTTCCCCTCGGAATCCCAAGGTCGAAATCTGGAATAAATTGCTGTCTTTGAGCTTTGATGTGGCATGACGCTCAACCGCCAATTGCAGTTCTTCCTCCGTCATTCCACATCCATTATCACTTACCGAAATATAGCTTTTCCCCCCATCGCGAACGATCACATCAATTTGTGTGGCACCGGCATCAATTGAATTTTCCACCAATTCTTTAATTGCCGAAAAAGGGCGTTCAATCACCTCGCCTGCGGCAATTTGATTGATGAGATGGGGTTCAAGAAGACGGATACGTGAGGTCATGCAGCTAAAATCTGACGTGTAAGTTCTTTTCCGTGCTCAACGGCGGGCTGATCAAACGCATTCACATCCAAAAGATCAGCGGTGACAATGGTTTCAATCATAAAGTGCATTAAAAGTGAGCCCAAACTTGTTTCGTTTAAAGTCTCCAAATGGACCACACGAAGGGGGCATCCTCGAGATGCCAAAGTCTCAATAGTGGCCTCTTGTTCGGCGACAATCAAATCCCCCATGGTCTTTCCTTCAAACAAGGGGATGCCTTCGACTTTCCATCCCAAACCTTTTTGAGACGTTGTGATAATGGTGAAGAATTTATCCTGAGGACCATCCAAGTATAGTTGAAGTTGGCTGTGTTGATCAACAGTACCTAAAGATTCAATCGGTGTGAACCCCTTGGTCTCTTTTCCTAAACTTTCTGCCCACAATTGCTTCCACCAAAAGGCAAAAGGCAAAAGTCGATCACAATAGGGCATGAGAACATGATTGGGCTTGTCCAATTTAAGATGACAATAACTTGCCACAAAGGCAGGACCTGATACATCCGCCTCATGAGCTTCAAGTGCTTTTTGTGCGCCCTCTAAAAGGGCAGAAACATCAACTCCAGAAATTAAGGCGGGAAGCAGCCCTACAACTGAAAAACAAGAAAAACGTCCCCCAATATCTTGAGGATGATCCAAAATTGTTACACCCCAAGATTCTCCTAATTTTCGCAAAGGATTGGGCGTAGGCTCTGTAATCATGACGACATTGGAAAGAATAGCATTTCCCCAAACGGCTTTGAGGGTCAATGTTTGCATTAAAGTTTCAACTGTAGATCCTGATTTTGAGACAATCACAATTCCCGTGGTTTTGGGGTTGAGGCGCACAAAAAGTCTTTCAAAAGTATCTGGATCCACATTATCCATAAAATGAATCCGAGCGGAGGGAGCTTTGGAAAGAGCACACAATGTTTTAGCGCCAAGGCTCGACCCCCCTGTTCCACAAATGAGCACATCTTGAAAGCGACTTTGAAAATCTTTGGCAATGACCTCAAGAGATTTTAAATGATTACGTTCATAAACAGACCTCAGGGGTGCATAAGATTGAGAATCAAAGTCAAGACTTTGTGTTCCCGTGGGAACCTTCACATTGCGATAAGTGGTTTGATAAAGCATGAGTCTTATTTCCTAAGGTTAACAAATGAGGAACCTCTATTGTCATCCCCGCGCAGGAGGGGGTCCATAAACAAATAGAAAAACTGGCTGCCGTGCTGAGTGGGCGCTTATAATGATGGCCTCTTAAGACCCTGGAGTTTTTGGCGTATAAGGCGAAGTAGGGATACCTTTTTTCTGCAATTCTTCAGCTTCTTCATAAGCTTTCAAAGCACTGCCACGCTTCTTTTCTTTTACGCGCAATCTTTCAAGTAAGGTTTCGTCCATGTCTTCAATGCGGGATTCTGTATCAATTTCTGTGCGAATGGAATCTTGGCCGGGCGCCGCTCCTGCCATATTCAAAAGAGCGGATTCCCCTTGGGACATGCCCGGAGTACGTGGAGCAGCTTTGCCGGTTAATCCTTTAAGCACTTTTTCTGACGTAGACATATCTTGAGGACGTGCAGCACCTGGTTGAGGCGTGGGAAGAACGCGAAAATCAGGTGGCATATCAAGAGGGGCTTCTGAAGGCGTTACGGCAAATTCGTCTGGCGAATGACGATCAAGCCCCAATGTTCTTTTGACGCCCGAACATCCCTCAAGGATCATTCCCAAAACTAAAAGTGCACCAATTGATGAAAGTGATAACTTATTCACGATATTCCCCTTTAAATGAATGCAAAAATATCAAAGCAACTCCTATTGTAATGGCGGTGTCTGCTACATTAAACGCGGGCCAATGCAACGCTTCCCAGTGGAAATCTAAAAAATCAACCACCGCACCATAGCGGAATCGATCAATAATATTACCGATTGCGCCTCCCATCACAAGCCCCAAAGAGATGTATAAGAATTTCTCTCGCGTTTTAAAAAGCCAAACCAAAATCCCTGTTACAATTAAACTCGTAAGGCCAATTAAAAACCAAACGCCCTCAGGTGATCCGGCTTGAAAAAGGCTAAAACTCACCCCGCGATTTAGAGCTAAAACAATATTAAAATAAGAGGTAATTTTAAGAACAAAAGGGGGATTCATAATATCCGTGATCATCCACCATTTCGTTGCTTGGTCCAAAATCATGACGATACCCGCAATGATAAAGGCGAGTATGGGGATACGATTAAGCAGCACGTTGATCATAAGCGCTTACCGCCTCCTCGCACCGTTGGCATAAATTGGGGTGATTTTGACTTTTTCCAACTTCAGGCAAAACCTTCCAGCACCGCGCACACTTCTCACCGGAAGCTGGGGAAACAACGACATGAATGCCTTTAACTTCCTCTAATTGAAATGCATTTGAAGGGATGTTTTGGACGTGGAATGTCAGACTAGAAACAATGGAAAGTTCAGCCATGTCGGCGTCCTGCAATTTTTCCTTCCAAGATTCATCCAAATAAACATCCACGTGCGCAGCAAGGCTTGAGCCAATCATTTTCTCATTGCGTGCAATTTCAAGGGCGCCCGTAAGAACCCTCCGCGCCTCCCGAAAGATCGCTAACTTTCCCGACAATTCAGGATTTAACCAAGATTGAGGAAGCTCAGTAAAAAGCTCTTCGTGAATACTGGTTTCAATATGAGGGTGACGGACGTGCCATGCCTCTTCTGCGGTAAAACTAATGACGGGGGCAAGCCAACGAATAAGGGATTCAAAGATTTGGTCAAAGGTCCATAAGACACCCTGACGCAAAGCGCCTTCCGGATCATCGCAATAAAGAGCATCTTTGCGGATGTCAAAATAAAAGGCCGAAAGGTCAACGGAACAGAAATGATGAATCTCTGAGTATAGGCCCAAGAAATCATAGGCAAAGGTGGATTCCCGAACCTTGAGATCTATTTCTTTCAAGCGATGCAGAACCCATTTTTCCAAAGTCGGTAATGAGGATGCGTCAAAAGAAGATGGAGGTATATACCCTTCCAACGCTCCCAAAAGATAGCGGAACGTATTTCTGTAACGCCTGTAAATATCTTCTTGGCGCTTGAGAATTTCAGGCCCAATGCGCATATCATCGCCATAATCGATTCCAACCACCCACAACCGCAAAACGTCAATTCCCATTTTGTCCCCAATTTCTTGAGGAGCAATAACGTTGCCTTTGGATTTTGACATTTTTTCCCCGTCTTCATACATCAAGAATCCGTGGGTCAAAACTTCCTTGAAAGGTGCTTTTCCATAAAGCCCCGTTGAGACCAAGAGTGATGTTTGAAACCATCCGCGGTGCTGGTCAGAGCCTTCTAAATAAAGGTCTGCTGGCCATCCCAATTCAGGACGCGCTTTTAGAACAAAGCTAGAAGTTGCCGCCGAATCAAACCATACATCTAAAATATCCCGAATTTGTTCGTAATCCTCTGCGTTGTATTTCTCTCCCAGAAAAACTTGAGGATCTTCTTCAAACCAGACAACACTACCTTTTTCGGCAATGGCTTTTAGAATTCTATTTTTAACATCTAAATCTTGGAGGGGCTCACCCGTTTCTTTATGCACAAAAAGCGCAATAGGAACACCCCAAGTCCGCTGCCGCGAAACGCACCAATCGGGTCGACCTTCCACCATAGAACGAATTCGATTAATGGAGGACTCTGGGTGCCATTTTACGTCTTGAATAGCTGCAACTGCTTTTTCACGAAGTCCGTGTTTTTCCATGCTGATGAACCACTGTGGTGTGGTGCGATAAATCAATGGCGTTTTGGAGCGCCAGGAATGGGGATAACTGTGGAGGATTTTATCTTCATTCAAAAGAGCCCCCATTTCTTTGAGTTTTTCAATCACAGGTCCATTGGCCTTGTAAACATGAAGTCCTGCAAAAAGGGGCACATGAGCGTAATAAGTACCGTCTTCACTGACCGTTCGAGGGAGCTCAAGTCCAAAGACTTTTCCAACGCTAAAGTCCTCAATACCATGGCCTGGGGCCGTGTGGACAAGTCCCGTCCCCGCATCCGCCATCACATGACTTCCAGGCAAAAGAGGGACATCAAAATCGTAGCCCTGCCCTTGGAAAGGATGGTGCGCAATGGTGCCCTCAAGCTCTTCACCAGAAATCGTCTCCAAGACTTTATAAGATCTAACGCCGATGTTTTTGGTGACATCTTCAAGAAGGTCTTGTGCAATAAGAATTTTCAGCTCTTTCTGAGATAAACGTCCATCTTCCACATCAAGAATTTCAAGAAGCACATACATCATCTCAGGGGAGTAGGCAATCGCGCGGTTTCCAGGCAAGGTCCATGGCGTTGTTGTCCAAATAACCGCACATGTGCCCTTCAAATGAGCAATGGGTGAGGACTCAATGGGAAAAGCTACATAAATGGAGGAAGAGGTATGATCTTTGTATTCGACCTCTGCTTCCGCCAACGCGGTCTTTTCAACCACAGACCACATGACGGGTTTTTCACCACGATAAAGATCACCTTTTTCTAAAAAGTCCCAGAGAAGTCCAGCAATGTGGGATTCGGAAGAATAGTCCATCGTCAAATACGGATTATCCCAATCTGCTAGAACACCAAGACGTTTGGAGTCACGTCTTTGATCATCCACCCATTTAGAGGCAAAGGCACGGCATTCTTTCAAAAATTGAGGTAACGGCACCTCATCCTTATTCATTCCCTTTTCCCGATAAGCTTTTTCAACTTCGGATTCAATAGGAAGACCGTGGCAATCCCAGCCCGGCACAAAGGGTGTCAGATATCCCAATTTGTAATGAGTTTTTAAAACGATGTCTTTTAAAATTCTATTGAGCGCATGGCCTGTATGAAGCTTTCCATTGGCATAAGGGGGGCCATCATGAAGCACAAATTTGGGACGCCCTTGAGCTTTTTTTTGAAGCTTTTCGTAAAGCTTATCCTTCTCCCATTTTTCCAAAATCTGAGGTTCTTTTTGAGGAAGGTCTCCCTTCATAGGAAAAGCAGTTTTGGGCAAAAAGATGGTGGGACGATAATCTCGGGTCATGGTTTCACGTGATCTTTTGGTGAGAAATTCAACTCTCTCTCTTCTGCCATTTTCTCACCCCTCCGTCAAAGGGATTTATAAGAGTCCGATTTTTCAAAACGTGTCTGAGGTATTACAGTTCAGACTTTTGGTGAAGATAAAACATTTAAACGATGAACCACAAACAAAAGGCCAAAACTGAGAACAATCCAAGAAAGTATCCAAATGTGCCACGCGCTATGGCTCATATTGCAAATGACAAGGGTCAAAATAGCCATGGCATTAGCGGAGGCAAGGGTTACCTTATTGTGAAATGTCAGTCTAAACAATTTGAAGATCGAAAGAATAAAAAGAGAATAAAGAATTCCGCCAGGAATTCCTAATTCCAAAAACACTTGAAGGGGATTGTTATGGGGATGAAGTGGTAGATTATTGATTGCAAAAGGATTCCCCCCAAAATATTGATAAAATATTTTTAAATATTGACCTTCACTTAGGGGGAGATCTTTAAATGCAAAATCATTTCCTCCTGGAAAGTTTTTAGAAGCCCCCAATCCCCACCCCAAAAGAGGTTTTTCAACAATTTTAAGACTTACAAAATTCCAGATTAACAAACGATGATAAAGACTTGTTAAGGAGTCCTTCATATAAACAAGAAGTCTTTGAGGATTGGCTAAAAGAAAGTAGGAGAAAAGGGGTGAGAGAAGGATAAATAGAAAACTTCCGTACTTTAAAAGCTTTGAAGTGAGATCCGATTTATATAAGGTAAGCAGAAAAACGCCTCCCCCTAAAACAAACCCGATAAAAGCGGATTTTGCATCAGAATTTTTCATCACATAAAGGGCAAAAAGAAAATAAATCCCCATAAAAACATAATTGTATAATTTTTTAGTTTGCCATAAAAAACAAAATGTTGGAAAAAACATCAAAGCAAAAAAATAAGCCAGCGGCTTTTCGATGACAATTCCACGGATTTTGATAAAGATATAAAATCCAATGATTCCACATAATGCAAAAATGCAAAAATAAACTATTTTTTTCAGCTGTTCTTTCTCTAAGTTTTTAAGGGTGGAGAAGAGAACTGTTCCGAAAAATCCGATCAAGAGAATTTTGTACCAAGTATCTGCCCCATTTTCAAAATTAGTCGTCCAAAATAAAGTGATTCCTGCCCACACCCAAAGGCTTAGGAAAAGCTGAAGAGGAACAGTTAAAAACAGCGAATAGAAATCTTTTGTGATACTTTTTTTGCAAAGTAAAAACAGAGAAATAGCGGCAATTCCAATATAAAGCGCTGCAAATTTATGAAATATCATACTAATTAAAAATAAAAAAGCCAAAGCTCCCCAATTAAAAAAATCTTTAGGGATTTGAGAAATTTTTGTTTTAATCAAGTGCAATGAATTCATTTTTAAAACCTTAAAAAAATTATTTCGGCAACAATAAATAAAATGTGCCTTTGGATTTCATGGGACCAGCCATTTTTTCAGCCTCAAATCCAGAGCCCCAATAATAATCCCCGCGAATAGCACCTTTAATTGCGCCTCCTGTATCTTGCGCAACCATAAGACGTTGGAGTGGCTCCTTTTTGAGTGGGTGTTCGGCATCAAGCCAAAGGAGGTTTCCAAGCTCCACCCATTTCCGATCCACGGCAAGGCTTCGTCCTGGCGTGAGCTCTACTCCTTGAGATCCAACGGGATCTTGCGTTTCTCGTACCTTAAAAAAGACATAAGACGGATTCATATTCATGATCTCTCGTCCTTCCTCAGGATGAGTCCTCAGCCAAGATTTTATGCTTTGAAGATTGATTTCATCTTTAGGCAGGTGACCCCGTTCATAAAGTGCTTTTCCAATGGCAAAATAAGGTTGGCCATTGGTGCCGTGATATCCAATACCTTGTGTGGATCCATCCTCAAATTTAAGACGTCCTGACCCTTGAATATGAAGAAAAAAAAGGTCAACTGGGTCTTTAGCCCACGCGATTTCTAAATTCTGATTTTTAAGAGCTCCTGCTTCAATTTTTTGGCGCGTATAGTAAGGAACAAGTGTCTCTTTATGAAGACGCCCTGCAATCCGCTCCCCCTTCATATTAGGCTTAAAAATCCCCAAATCTTCAATCACCACAAGATCCTGAGGTTTTAAATAAATGGGGACCTTATAGATTTCATTAGGGGCTTTAGAGGCCTCAATGAAAGGCTCATAATATCCCGTAAAAAGACCCGCTTTTTCATCTTGAACGGCATAAACGTCAAAATGAGATTTTAAAAATTCGCGAAACTCAGGTGTTGTTGCAGGAGTCTTTTTTAGAAAAGTAGTACACACGTTTTGCCAACGAGAGAAATCGGCATCCGTCCCTTCATATCCAAACATCTCCTTGGGCTTTTTACAAAGGAGTGCTTCACAGGACTTTTGATAGGCAGGCACGACTTCAATAAGAGTATCTTGGTCCCAGCCCGGAAGATCTTTGAAAGATACTTTCTCAAGTCTCGGTCCTGAAACACATCCTGAAAGTAGAGTTACTGCAACCATCACCACGCCCCATTTAAATGTCATTCTTTTTCCGTCTCCACAAGGGTCCAATTTGGATTCCCAGATCGCGTTTCTCGCTCAAAAGTCCAAATATCTGTAATTTCTTCAACCGAAGATGCGTCACCTTCAAGAAGTTGTCCGTCTTTCCCGCGAATAAGAACACATTGTTCGGATACAAATTTTACCCGAATTTTTTGAAGATGACCGTCTGTTTTGCGATCAAGAATCCGGCTCATAATCACACGATAAAGATTCGTCTCGAGAACTTGCCCCTTCTTATGCCTTGCGTCAATTGCTTTTGAAAATCGCGAGAGCATCTCAGGACTCAAAAGCTTTGAAAGGCCTGTTTTGTTACCTTGAGAATAGGCCTCTAAAATCATTTTGAAGGCCACCTCTGCCCCATGAAGAAAACCCTCCTCATCAAAACCATCAGTTGGCACTGCTTGGATTTTGGAACGTTCAGGTTGAGTTTGACTGCGGACAATTGAGCCGACTTCCTCACCCTGTAGTGTGTTTTTTTTCTTAATTGGTTTATTGGGATCGTGAGTACCCAAAACCATCCACAGGCGATATCCTACAAAAATGGCGACAAGGGCGAATAGGAAAATATCAATATGAGCCATGGGTTTGCCTCTAGGCAGCTTCAATTACTCTTTCTTCTACCACAATTTTTCCTGTGAGGCTATTTTGGAAAGCGTCCGTTATGTCAACTTCAACGATTTGCCCCCAAAGACGAGGGTTGGCTTCAACATAAACGGATTGCATATAAGGATTTCGTCCCAAATACTGGCCTTCACGTTTTCCCTGACGATCAAGAAGAACTGAGGTTCTTTGACCAATCATTTTTTGATTCACCTCAATTTGGTGAGAGATCAAAAGATCTTGAAGACATGAAAGGCGTTCAGATTTAACTTCTTCTGGAACTTGAGATTCCATGGCCGATCCTGGCGTTCCCGGACGGGGGCTGTATTTAAAAGAATATGCCATGTGAAATTTAACGTCCCTGACAAGATTTAAAGTTGCCTCAAAATCCGCTTCTGTTTCACCGGGGAATCCGACTATGAAATCTGAGGAAAGTGCAATATCGGGACGCACTTCCCGTAATTTCTGGATAATCTCAAAATAAAGGGCGGCTTTATGTTTTCGATTCATCGCCTCCAAAATACGATCTGAACCAGATTGAACGGGCAGATGCAGAAAGGGCATCACTTTGGGAAGATCCCGATGGGCCAAAATCAAGTCCTCATCCATATCCCGTGGGTGAGAGGTCATATAACGAAGGCGCTCAACTCCTTTGATGTCTGAGAGTTTTTCAAGAAGACGACCTAATCCCCACTCTTTTCCACCTTGGGGATCAATCCCATGATAGGCATTCACATTTTGGCCCAAGAGCGTGATTTCTTTAACGCCCTTATCGGCAAGACTTTGTGCTTCCCGAAGAACATCTTGAACCGGCCTTGAGAATTCAGCACCCCGTGTATAAGGGACCACGCAGAACGTGCAAAACTTATCACAACCCTCTTGAATGGATAAAAACGCAGAAGGCCCTACGCCTTCTGACATTTCGGGCAAGGAATCAAATTTAGTCTCAAGCGGAAATTCTGTATCGACAATCCCTTTTCCATCAACGGTTCTTAAAGCACGCGCAATCATCTCAGGGAGCCTATGGTATGTTTGCGGGCCTAAAACGATATCAACATAAGGGGTGCGTTTGATAATCTCACCGCCCTGAGCTTGGCCCACACAACCTGCCACAATCACGAGCATGCGGCGCCCAGAATCCGATTTTTCCTCTTGATAGGGACGAATGCGCCCTAAATCGGAGAATAACTTTTCATCGGCTTTTTCCCGGATATGACACGTATTTAAAATCACAATATCTGCACCCGGATAATTCGCTTGAGGCTCATATCCCAAAGGTTTTAGAAGGTCGATCATACGTCCTGAATCATAGACGTTCATCTGACAACCATAAGACTTAATATAAACCTTTTTCATGACCATTTGACCTTGTGACTAATTTTGAGAATGAGAGAGTGCGACAAAGGACGTCTCAAGTCCTTCACGCACAGCAGATTCGGAAGTTTTCGCAAGTTCTTTGCGAGAATGAAAATCATGACTTTGCAAAGGCGGATGCAATGTTACAACCACTTGGACACGCCCCAATTGTGAAATAAACCAAAGATGAGGCAAGAGTTCAATTTTCTCACTGAACCATCCACTTTCTTGCCTGAAAATCCTTGGCATGGGCATACCATTAAGCCCTGCATAAGCAACCGTTACCGGTTGAACAACAAGATCATTTTTTATGGCCACATCAAAAAAAGAACTTTTAAAAGGAAGGATCCGACAGCCATCGCTAGTCGTGCCTTCGGGAAAGAGAATTAAATTATCTCCCTCTTTTAAAGGGGCTTCGAGAATTTTACTGCCCTCTTCCACGGACTGGCGCTTTCTTTCAATATAAAGTGTGCCTTGTTGAGTAGCTAAAAATCCCAAAAGAGGCCAACCCTTAACCTCTTGTTTCGCCACAAATCGTCCTGGCAAAAGGGAGAGGACTAAAATGTCCACATAAGACGAATGATTGGAAACAAAAAGAGTGGGTTTATGCTGAGAGAGCTCTCCGCGTACAATCACATTGTGGCCCAAACATTTTGCCCAAGTCGCCAAATAAAAACGTCCAAATCGACGTCCCCAGTTTTGATTGAGCTTCAGAAGAACTACGTAAGGAATTGTAAATGTGCTCCATACAAGTGCCGCCAAAAAAAGTCGTAATCCCCCCAGAACTGGTGCCGGGATGAAAGTCATTAAGCAATCTCCAAATCTGTAGTGTATCGATTAGAATAGCGTTCCGTCATCAGCTCCCGCTTGACAATAATACAAACGTCTACGGTATTAAACTGGGGATCAACAATTGCACCGTCTCCCACAAATCCACCAAGACGGAGGTATCCCTTGATTAAGGGAGGGAGTTGATGCATGGCTTTTTTCTTATCAACATTTTCTTTTGGAATGGTGTTCATTTCTTGATAAAGCGAAGGCAAAGGGCGCGCACGAAAGTCTTCAGGCGCCAAATGATAATGATAAAGATAGGCCATGGCTTCGCGATATTTCTCAATCTGTGTTCCTCGAAAACTCGCACAACCAAAACACAAAGCCACATTGTGCGTGATGATATAAGCCCCAATCCCGCGCCACAAAAGCTGCATCACGGGGCGCGTCCTATAGTCTTTGTGAACACAAGAACGACCGAGTTCCATCACCTCACCTGGTTGAGAAATGAGTTTGTCGATCTCAAATTCTGCAGCTGTATAATAGGTACCATATCGAGATGCAGCCTCACGCCGCATAAAACGATACGTCCCCACAATGGCATTGGGGCCTCGAGAATGATCAATCACAAGCAAATGATCACAAAAAGAATCCACACCGTCAAAGTCGCGCTTTAAGGAGGCCACTTGATCTGAGGGGTGGGCCCCACATTCTTCATAAAACACTTGATAGCGCAAAGCTTGAGAGGCCTCAATCTCAGCTTGAGATTGGGCAAGACGAACCTCGAGGTGCCCTGACCTCAGTTCAGGCAACGCCTCAGGCATTGCGAAAGCAGAAGGTGAATTCATTTGCGATAAAGCCATCAAAAATAGACCTGGTTCATTACTCAGGAGTTCTTATCACGAGTTGTTTCTTTTTGCAAAGGGACACAATATAATTCTAAACGATGATCGATTAAATCATATCCATAGCGCTCAGCAATTTTTCTTTGTAAAGCTTCAATATCCTCGTCGTGAAACTCAATAATCTCACCCGTTTGCATATTGATTAAATGATCGTGATGCTCAGATGAAGCATCTTCATAGCGAGATCTTCCATCGCGAAAATCATGACGCTCAAGAATATTAGCCTCTTCAAAAAGGCGGAGAGTGCGATAGACGGTGGCAAGACTGATATTGGAATCAATTTCGCTCGCACGTAAATAGACTTCATTCACATCAGGGTGATCTGTGGATTCAGACAAAACTTGAGCAATAATACGCCGCTGATCCGTCATACGAAGACCAATTTCCTGACATTTATCCAACAAGCGTGTTTTCAAGGAATTTCTCTGAGTTATAAAAAATCCACCGACATCCCGAAAAACTCGGGACATCGGTGGATCTTAAAATTAACCGAACTTACGCGGCGTCTTTACGACGATCACGACGTGTTCCCAAACCAAAATCTTTGGCAAGGCTGCTACGCTTACGCGCATATTGTGGTGCAACCATTGGGTAGTCAGCAGGAAGGTCCCAACGCTCTCTGTATTGCTCAGGAGTCATGTTGTAAGCTGTTTTCAAGTGACGCTTCAACATTTTAAGACGGCGCCCATCTTCAAGGCAAACAATGTGATCGTCTTGAACTGAGTCTTCAATCGCAACGACTGGGTCTGGACGACCAGACAAGTGTGAGCGACGACCTGAAAGATCGTTAAGGCTTGCATGAACAGTGCGAATAAATCCCGGAACTTCTTCAGCAGACATTTCATTGTTGGACAAATAAGCCGCGACAATCTCAGCCGTCAAATCGACAGTCTCAGTCCCGGTTTGTGTCATAAAGTTTAAATTTTCCATAGTTTTTCTCTCTATTTATCTATTGCAAAAACTTGCGATGGCTTTTTATAGCCGCCTTATAAAATAAAATCAATAGTTGTTTTATTTAATTTTTAGTTTCATAACAATCGCGTCCTGATTAATTCCGCTTTTTCGAGCATAATACTGTTTTCGGAGCATCATTTTTTTGAAACCACATGATAAATATAACAATATAGCATGTTGATTATTGTGTGCAACATCTAAAAATACAAACTCTAAATTATTTTTTTTCAGCTCCTCAATAGAGAGTGTTAAAATTTGTCGCCCTACTCCTTGGCTTTGAAACTCTGGATCAACCCCAAATGTAAGTATTTCAGCCTCACTTTCAATGACTTGAAATAGAATAAAACCCCTCAATTGATCAGCATCAAAAGCACCCCAAAACTGATGGAGGGGGCTTCTTAAATAATCTTCAAAGTTTTTTTTGGACCACCCCTTTTCAAAACACTTTTGATGAAGGGATGCGAGCCTTTCACATTGAATCGTTTCTATTTTCTCAATTTTTAGGGTGTGAAACATCAGCTGAGCGCAAGTAAAACGGAATGGCAGGGCTTTGGGAATGTCCCAATAAAAAAGCAATGTTCATGAGTTCAAGAAAAGTCATCTCAGACTTTATTAAATTAAGCGAAAAACCCAACTCTTTTTCCAATTGAGTCGCTCCGTCTCCAATGCATTTGATCTCGTTCAAATCATAGAATTCCTCAATATCGTGAGAACTTAAATTTTGGGGTACTGAGGAATTTCCATTTTTAGGGAAAAATTGGCAATAAAGGTCCTTACGTTTGGCATCAATCACAACCAAAGTATCTTCTCGATTTGTTTTGCCTTGGAAAAACATATCAAAACCATTAATACCTTCAAGAGGAATATTAAGCCCATGAGCAAGACCTTTGGCAAAAGCAACGCCCACACGAATCCCCGTGAAAGATCCAGGCCCCACGTCTACAATCAAATTTTGAAGATCTTTAAAAGTGGTCCCGGTAGTGGCCATGACCTCTTCCACCATTCCAGGCAAGAGTTGGGCATGGCCCTGGATCAATGCGGTCTCTTTTTGGGCAAGTAACGTCTTTTCGTGAAAAAGGCCCACACCACAAATCGCATGGGCCGTATTAATAAAAAGGTTCATGGAATTAAATGATCTTACATGTATCTTTAAATTCAAAACGCGGCGCACGTGGCCCTGGTAATTGAGTCGAATCTCCCATTCCCAAATTACAAAGGAAATCAGATTTAAAAGACGTACCCTTAAAAAATGCCTCATCTACGGCTGCGTTATCAAAGCCTGACATGGGGCCGCAATCCAACCCCAACGCCCGAGCGGCCATCATAAAATAAGCGGCTTGCAAGGTCTCATTTCGTTTTGCGCTTTCTTCAATGAAGGCGGGTTTTCCTTCCCACCAGGATTTAGCGTCCGTGAACGGAAACAAAAAGGGCATGTGTTGATAAAATTCAAGATCATAAGCAAAAATTGCGGTCACGGGCGCCGCCATGGTTTTGTCGACATTTCCAGGAGCCAGACAAGGTTTCAACTTTTCCTTTGCCTCAAGGCTTTTGACAAAAACCACGCGCAAAGGCGAGCAATTCGCACTCGTCGGTGCCATTTTGGCAGCATCATAAATCTCTTCTAAAAGAGAATCACTGACGGGTTCTTGTGACCAATTGTAATGTGTTCTTGCTTGGTAAAAGAGCGTATCCAAATCCTGTTGAGAAATTTTTGTCATTGTTATTCCTTAGGGCTTTAAGCGCACATGAGCGGCATCAAAATGATGCAGTTCGAGACGATTAATCAAGTTTTGTAATTCTTTTGTGTAGGCCGCACCGCGCACGGAATATTTGATCAAATGAGACGCTAACTTATGACCACAAATCTTTCCCTCAGATTTACGCATTTTCGCACGCGCTTCACGAAATCCTTTGTAAGCCGGGTGCCTGTTTAAGTTTCCAGCATAAGACTTTACACCATGATGAAGGCTTTTGAAGGATTTGACTTTTGAGTGGGATGCCATGTGACCAAAAGTAGAATTTTTATCCTTTGCGGCTTTTGACGTTCCCCAACCGGATTCAATAATCGCTTGAGAAAGCGCCAATGATGGTGGAATTTCGTCCACATGCTTTAAAAGCACTTTAATGTCATGAGATTTTGATTTGTATTCAGATGCCACATAACGTAACCAAGTGCGATCTTGAGACCTCAAATGACCTCCTTTTTCAATGCGGCCTTGAAGCGCCAGAAGTTTCTCACGATCGGCGCGAATTTCTTCATTCACCTCCAAAACCAAAGGCAAAATCGATTTGATAAAGGCATCCCGTTTGTGTTTTGGGGGAAGCCCTTTAAGATCTCCAGGAAGTTTTGTGAGGTAAATGCGGGGGACAGAATCTTCACCGCTTGCAACTTTAGAAAGCTCAAACCCGCACTGGTCAAAAGCTTGACACATCTCGGTCGAGGTTTCCATTTCCACAAACGCCATTTCTTTGCGTGGCGCGGGCAAACCCATAGCAAAGCGCGACCCCAATGGCATGACATGGGATGTTTTTGGTGTTTGGGACGCGATATCTGGGGCACTATGATGCGCTGTGGGTTTAAAAAATAACGCAACCGCATAGCTTAAAACGACCAAGCTACCCAGAAAACCTAATGATATATAACGTAACTTCGATTTAGGATTTAATGCAATTTTAGGCATTAACTCTTCCTCTGTTGTTTCGGAAAATTAGACGGCGCGGACTTCAACCACTTCAGGAACATAATGACGTAGCATGTTCTCAATTCCCGTCTTTAACGTTGCGCTCGAGCTCGGACATCCCGAACACGAACCTTGCATGCGCAAATAAACCACACCTTCCTCGAATTTGTCAAATACGATGTCACCTCCGTCCATGGCCACGGCCGGACGAATGCGGGTATCAAGGAGTTCTTTGATTTGCAAAACAAGGGGATCGTCATTTTCTGATGATGTAGAAGAAAATTTATTTTCACCCTGAAAAAGGGGCTCATGACAGAGATAATGCTCCATGATGGACGCCAAAATCGACGGTTTCAAAACGCCCCAATCGAGATCTTCCCTTTTTGTGACTGTAATAAATTCAGAGCCATAAAAGACACCTTGAACACCATTAATTCGGAAAAGTCGTTCCGCCAAGGGTGATTTTTGGGCGCCCTCAGAAGATGTGATTTCACAAGAACCCTCTTCCATAACAATGCGTCCAGGTAAGAACTTTAGCGCTTGTGGGTTGGGAGTCTCTTCAGTTTGTATGAACATGGAACCAATCCTTTCTTGATGCCTTAATGTGGGGTCTCCCCTTTTAAAAATCAAGAGTATTTGTTACATTTCATTAATTTCATCCATAGAATCATTGAGTTGAATATTTTTAATCAGCTCTTCAACTTCTTGTAAAGATTGATTCTCAGATGAGTTTTCCTTGGAATTTTTAAAATTAAGAGTATTGAAAACATCCTGAGACAATTGTTTTTCAGTCCTTAAAACGTTTCTTGCATCAACTGGAAGAGGCATAGGCGTATCGTCATGAAACATAAAATTATTTTTTTGATTTGAAGGCTTCCTCCTAGGTATACGCAATAAAGGTGGCGTTTCACAAAGGTTGAGTTTATCTGGGGCGAAGAGAAGCTCTTGGCTCTCCGTCTGCCCATTTAAACGCTTTTTTTGGGGGGAAGGGTGTGGCGTTCCAGGCCTGACATTCTTTGCGGACTCTTTTTTCTCTTCAGTATCTCTAAATTTTGTTTTCTTTTTAATCTTCTTTTGGAGCCCAGGATGTGATCGCTCCTGAGTGCCGCCCCTCTCTTCACATTGAGGTATTTTTCCAGCATTAAGCGTAAGCGAGGACAATACCAATCCTAAAACAGACATTGTGTAAATAATTTTAGTAACCATCATAAAACCCAATCTATATTCAATCATTACCATAATAAAGTTTACCTTGAAACGCATATAATAGGCAACAGCCAATATTGCAAGTAATATTTTTAAAATCTTATAAATACAAATATTAAATTCTAAAAATGTCGAAGAATCATCCCTGATCTAATTTCAGCTCAATACGGCGATTTTTGGCGCGCGCATTATCTGTGGATCCTGCTTCCAAAGGATGATATTGACCAAATCCGGCAGCCGCTAAATGTTTGGCAGGAATGCCTTGTTTTTCCAGATATTTCACAACTGCCAAAGCGCGGGCAGTTGAAAGTTCCCAGTTGGAATCAAACTTGTCCGTATGAATTGGAAGATCATCGGTGTGGCCATCGACACGCAAAACCCAATTGAGGTCTGCTGGCATTTCTTTGGCAATTATCTTTAAACTTTTAGCAAGACCATTGAGTTTTTCTTGCCCCTTTTTCTCAAGAACGGCAGCGCCGGATCCAAAAAGAACTTCAGAGGAAAAGACAAAGCGATCTCCCACAATGCGGATATCTGAACGTTCGCCTAAAACGTCTTTGAGCTTTCCGAAAAACTCTGAGCGATATTTTTCCAATTCTTTAACTTTTGTCGCAAGGGCGTCATTGAGCTTCTTTCCCAAATCTGCAATCTCAATTTTTTGTTGTTCTTTGGTACTTTCAGAAAGTTGAAAGGCTTCTGAGATTTTTTGAAGCTGTTGGTTTAATTCCGAGAGCTCTTGCTGAAGGGCCGCCAATTGCACATTTGCACTTTGGTGCGCGATTTGCTCTTGACCCAAGGAAGCCTCTAGTGCGGCTTTGGCTTGTTGTAACGTTTTTAATTGATCGGAAGTCAGAAGAAGGGATTGATGCAAGTCCTGACTTTTCTTCTGCTCAAGCCCTAAAAGTTGAGAAACCTCTTGAATTTTCGTGCGAAGAGATTGAACGTTCCGCTCTGACCCCGAAAGGGCATCGCTTAAATAAAATTGTGTCACGACAAAAATCATGAGTGCAAAAAGCATCACGATGATTAAGGTTGCAAAAACGTCCACAAATCCAGGCCAGATACTGAATTCCTCTTGGACTAATCGGTTTCTCCTTAAACTTCCTACAGACATCATTATACCCTTTTTTAAAACATGATCGAAAGTCTAGCCTGATTCCTCAACTTTGAACACTCTTAATCTTATCAACTCGTTGCTAGTTTTTGTTTGAAATAAATATGTTGAAAAAGTGAGGTAAAACAAGGCATTGAACACTCTTTACTGTGTTGTTGGATAAGGAGTGTGAAAATGAAAGATAAGGATCAAAAGCGTAAAGAACATAGCATTCCTGTGGAGTTGACGCCGGAACAGTTTGATGAATTTTTCTTAGACGCCATTCCAAAACCGAAACGTGGACCCCAGGGTAAATTGCCTCCTTATAAGATTTTCAATTACATTATGACTGTGATTTATACAGGATGTCAGTGGAAGGCACTACCCATTGAAAAAGATGTCCGTGGAGTCCGAGAGATTTGCTATAGCCGTGTTTTTAAGACTTATCAAAAATGGCTTGAAGAGGAAGTATTTCATAAGGCTTTTGGGGAATCTGTCGCGCGTCTTTTTCAAGATGGAAAACTTGATATCAGCATTATCCATGGGGATGGAAGTACAACGGCCGCAAAGAAAGGCGGAGATCAAATCGGATACAATGGCCACAAAAAAACCAAAGGGGAAAAGGTGGCATGCTTTACAGATCGCAACTGCAATGTTCTGTCTCCTTTCACCACAGCCCCTGGCAATGCCAGTGAAATGAAGCTTTTTCCCAGAGCCTTAGATGATCTGAAAAGCTTTTTGAAATCCATTTGAATGTCTTTGAAAGGCGTTATGGCCAGCTTTGATGCCGGATATGATAGCAAGGCCAATCGCAAGCTTGTCTTTAATGCTGGAATGATCCCCAATATCAAGGAAAATCCGAGGAATCGCAAACACACAAAGCGTGGCCGTAAAAGACTCTACAATCCAGATGTCTTTGAAGAACGCTTCTTTACCGTTGAGCGTGTATAGTTCTTCCCCTATAAATAGATAGATTTTTAGGAAAAGTTTAGGTATAAGGAGGGAATGGCAAAAGCATATTCGGAAGACCTGCGGAAAAAGGTCATCTCCTACATTACGAGCGGCGGCCGTAAGCGGGAGGCTGCAAAGGTTTTTAACGTTGGAGAAGCCACGATCTATCGATGGATATGTCTTCATAAACAAGGGGATATTAAACCGAAAAAACGCACTTCTTATCCGCGTAAAGTCGATGAGCAAAAACTCAGAGACTACGTCGCTCAAAATCCGGATCATACGCTCAAACAAATCGCCGAAGCTTTGGGGTTGAGATTCCAAAACGTGAGTAAATGGCTTAAACGTTTAAACATTACACGAAAAAAAGACGACGCTTTACAAAGAACGTAACGAAGACAAGCGGGCCGAATTTATAAAACAGCTTGAGAAAATAGATCCTGAAACAATCGTGTGGATTGATGAAGCTGGGATTGATAATCGCCTTTATCGAGAGCATGCCTGGGCGCCGCGCGGACAAAAGGTTTACGCGGAGATCCCGGGCCAAAAAAGAGAGCGTGCCAGTATCATTGGCGGTCTCATGAAGGGTGCGTTCGTGGCGCCTTTCACCTTTCAAGGTGGATGTCATGCAGATCTTTTTAATGCTTGGCTTGAGTAGGTTTTATTGCCGGGTTTATCAAAAAATACCACCCTGATTATGGACAATGCCGCCTTTCACAAATCGCCAAAAACGAAAGATTTGATTGAGAAATTTGGCTGCCATCTCCTCTTTCCCCCAACTGACTCTCCTGACCTCAATCCTATCGAACATTGGTGGCACAAAATCAAATCCATCCTCCGTCCCCTCGTCCAGCAAAACCCAGAAAACCTTCATCAACTCCTTGATAAACTCCTCAGCCAATGTCTATCCATATAATGGAGAAGTACTATAAATCTCCTTAAATCTCTGTCACAAACTTCAAATGCAACGCCGCCGACCAAAAGTAGACTTAGAACATAATTCCAATACCCTCAAAACTAGCAACGAGTTGTACATAAAATCTAAGCCCCCAAAGTTTTGCGCGAGATAATCAGACGCATGATTTCGTTCGTGCCCTCAAGGATTTGATGAACACGGACATCACGGACAAATCGCTCAATTTTATATTCACTGATATAGCCATAGCCACCGTGAAGTTGGAGTGCCTCGTTACAAATCCGGAATCCTGCATCGGTCACAAAACGTTTGGCCATAGCGGAATAAAGGGTCGCATTGGAATCTTTTTGATCTAATTTTTGCGCCGCATCGTAAAGCATCAAGCGTGCGGCATAAAGATCAGTTGCCATATCGGCGACTTTAAATTGGAGCGCCTGAAAGTCCGATAAAGGTTTTCCAAATTGTTGGCGCTCATGCATATAGTTTTTAGAAAGATTCAGGCAGGTTGTAGCCGCCCCCAACGAGCACGCGGCAATATTGAGGCGGCCTCCATCAAGTCCGCTCATTGCGATTTTAAAGCCATCCCCTTCATTTCCCAAACGATTGGCGACAGGAACGCGACAATCCTCAAACGTGACTGTTGTGGTGGGTTGACTATTCCATCCCATTTTCTTTTCTTTTTTTCCAAAACTCAGGCCCGGCGTTCCTTTTTCAACAATAAGAGTTGAAATGCCTTTGGGTCCCTCCTCGCCAGTACGGACCATCACAATATAAATATCGCTGACTCCACCGCCGGAAATAAAGGCTTTGGATCCATTTAAAACATAAAAGTCCCCGTCCCGCACTGCCCGTGTTTTGAGGGAGGCAGCATCTGATCCGGAACTGGGCTCTGTCAAGCAATAACTTGCCAGATGCTCCATCATCATGAGAGATGGTAAAAATCGGGCGCGCTGCCCCATTGTTCCGTACGTGTCAATCATCCAAGAGGCCATATTGTGGATTGAAATGTAAGCTGAGGTGGAAACGCAGGCCGAGGCCAAGGCTTCAAAAATCAAAACCGCATCCAGACGGCTGAGACCACATCCCCCACTTTCCTCCCGAACATAAATCCCGGCAAACCGCTCTTACAAACTTATCCAAACCTAACCATATTTTACTAAAGTTACGCATGGTGTTGTATTCCTGATTCAACGCAGGTAGTTTCACTTATTTGACGAGCAAATGAGCCAGAGCTTCCCACTCCACAGGCATAAGTTTCGGGCGAGCTGCCCGTACATAAACGTTGTAAATTAAGGGCTGCATTCACATCTCTGTCATGAGATTGGTTGCAATGTGGACACGTCCAATGTCTCTCCGACAACTTTAAATCCGCATAAACACATCCGCAGCTATGGCAGAGCTTGCTTGACGGAAAGAACCGATCAGCAACAAAAATTTGAGCATTATAGAGACCTGCCTTATATTCCAATTGACGCCTGAATTCATAAAAAGACTGATCTAAAATATGTCGAGCTAATTTTCTGTTCGCTGACATACCTTTGACATTTAGGTTTTCAATGCCAATTTCATGATGATTCAGGACAATATCGGTTGTTGCCTTATGGAGATAATCACGTCTGATATTAGCGATTCGGGCGTGAAGACGTGCCAGTTTTTGAGTATGCTTTTTAAAATTCATACTCTTTTTATCTTTACGAGATAGCTGTCGAGAAGATCGTTTTAACTTCTTCAGCAAAGCGGTATGTGCCTTTGCTCCCTCAACAACCATGCCATTGGATAAAGTTGCCAGTTTTGTAATACCCAAATCCACACCCACAATACCTTGGTTCTTGCGTACATGAGGCAGTTTGTCTATTTCAACACTGATGGATGCAAACCATCGGTCTGCAACTCTTGAGATCGTCAAGGATTTTATTTGTCCTTGAAATCTCAAATTCTCTGTTATTTTGACCCATCCCAAACAAGGAATTTGAATCTTTTTACCTGTCACACGAATGGCAGACTCTCCTTTTTGGGGCGGACCATTGTCCGCTCTAAAGCTATCCCTGATTCCTTTCTTTTTAAACTTGGGATATCCTCCCTGTTTGCGGAAAAAGCGGTTAAAAGCTGATCCTAAATTTTTGATGGCTTGTTGAGGGGCATTTTTAGTGACCTCTTGCATCCAAGGATATTCTTCCGCCTTACAAGCATTGAGAAGTTTACGCAGGCTTATTTCTGTAGGCTTCTCACCATTCTGGTATTGTTTCTTCCATTGATCTAAAGCCCAATTATAAGCAAAGCGTGCAACACCGCAGGCTTTTCTAAAATAAGTCGCCTGCTTATTATTTGGCTTCAATTCTACTTTATGAACTAACAGCATCGTAGGCTTCTTTCAGACCTTCCAATAATTTCTTGTTCTTTTTACTTCTCGCACCATACAATCTGGCCGAAAAAACAGTGATAATTTCCAACACATCTTTGGCGAGTTCCTCTTCAAAAGAGGGTTCTTTCCCTTGATTGATAATCACAACTTCTACCTGATTCATCTCACAAATGGAAAAGATTAATTCTGCTCCAAATCTTAACAGCCTGTCTTTATGGGTTAAAACCAATCGACCTGCTTCTCTGTCTAAAATGGCACTAATCAGGATCTTCAGACCCTTTTTGTTGTAATTCATACCACTGCCAAGATCCGCAATGGTCTCAAACTTCCAACCTTGAGCTGCACAATACATCTCAAGGACTTGTTTTTGTCTTTCCAAATCCTGCCGTTGATCGTGACTGGAAACACGAGCATAGCAAAGCGTTTTTCTATCTATCTTTTCAGTGCGAACAAGATGAGGGCGCAAGGCAGATAAAGGATAACGTCTTTGTCCTCCCGCTGTTCTTTCGGGAACAAGGCGACTCTCTTTTTCCCATCGCCTTAATGTGCCATTTGACACTCCAAGAATACGACTGGCTTCTCTGATACTCAATAACTTATCCATAATTGGATAACTATATACAAGTTTAGATAGGTTTTAAAGAGCAGTTATTAACCCCATGGCGGCGGCTTTTTTTAACGTCTCGATGGGGAAAATAGATTTTTCATCCCATTCGCTAGCAAAAGGTTCTAGTTCCGACTCTGCAAATTGCCGTGCCGCGTCTTGAAAGGCGCGTTGTTCGGAAGAAAGAAGCGGCATCATTATTTTTTCTCCCCAGGCGTTCCCACCCACTTTTGCCAGGCCAATAGAAGAGTTGTTTTTACACGAAGCTCCGGACCTTTTACGAGCGTTGGCTGTTGTTTGCGATAATTGTCAATCCAGGCGTTGATTACGTCAGGTTTTGAGAGGTTATCAATGTTAGGAATATTTTTCAAAGGGGGAATTGTTTTTGTCACTTCATTAAACAAGCCAATGTTTTCATTGCTTGACCACTTTTCGTTTGAAGATCTCAGCATAAACATGGCCATAGTCCGAGATCTGAGATAGTCTGATTCTTTATCAGACTCTTCTTTTTCTGACGTTATGGAAAACGTTAAATGTAATTTTGTGAACTTTTGGAATAAATAAAGATCCCATTTAAATTGCTCCTCTGGGCCTTGCATCTCATTAAGTTTGTGATGACCTTGCATTTTTGCCTGAAGATAATTAACGGCATTGAACAGGCCTTCTCTTTCACAGATTTCCCGAAATTTCCCCTTTCCTTCCAGGAGATCTGCTTGAAAAAACAAAGCGATGACCACAAAGCAAAAGGACCCCAAGGCGTTAAAAATTCTGCATTTAGAGCGCTGACAACGCTCTTTTCCGGATAAGTCCGGGAGGAAAGGTTCAGGATGACGTGGCTGAATTACATTTTGATACATTTTCATGACAGGCTCCCTTTCAATTTATTTTTTCTCCTCAGGAATTTTTACCCATTGATCCCAAGCCCTTGTGATAACGGACTTAGTTCTGATTTGCAGAACACTTTGAGCCGGAATTACTTCTTGATGACGATGTTTTTTAATCCAGTCTTCAATGAGAGGTTCTGTTAATTGTAATTCAGTTTGTTTTGAAAGAAGGCTTCCTAAGGAGGAAATATTTAACTGAAGGCTCTCTAAAATGACTTTATTCTCTTGCCCACATTTTTGAGCCACATTTCTTGTGAGAAAGAAAGCTGAGGCTCGAAATTTACGATAAGTAGAGCTTGTTTTGGACTCTTCCTCTAAAGTTGCGCCTCGAATTATAAGATGTTTGACAAATTTTTTAAAACAATAAAGATCCCATTCAAATTTTTTGTCGTCATCTTTATTGTTGTCTAATTCATGAGCAACATTCATTTTAAAATCAAGATAGATTGTGGCATTTTTAACTTTATTTTCAAGTCCATCCTCACCGTCGAAGATTGAGCGAAGACCACCTTTTCCTTCAAGGATGGAGGATTCCAAAAGCAAGGCGAAGGCGATATAGGTAAAGGATTTCAATCCATTGAAAATTCTACATTTAGAACTCTCGCAATGATTTTTTCCATACAAGATATGCTGAGCCTGCCTCAGCATCTTAGAAAAAGATCCTGAAATAAATTCGGGATAATGTTGCTGTATTCCGCTTTGATACATTTTCATACCCTCATGTCTGTCATTTTTATTTTTATAAAACTCAGGTTAAGAGGGAAGGTGGATTTCGTCAACAGAATGAGATGTTTTAAACAGGGCCACCTCATGAAAAACAGAAAGCATCACACCCCCGAATCGTCAGGCTGAATTATTTGGCTGCGCCACCGTTCCGGTCAGCATCTCAATGGCTTTGTTCGGGAGGGTATGAAATTGATATTGCAAAATAAGTAAATAAAAATTATAATGAATGATTTTTTAAAATTTTGGAGAAAAATATGTTTGAAGTTGAGTTAAAGTTTATGTTAACCGATGCGGAAAAATCACACCTCCTTGAGGGCGCCGTTTTTGTTGAACATCAAAACTTCGTTGATGTTTATTATGACGATAAAAATTACAGTTTAAGCATAAAAGACGTTTGGTTGCGCACAAGAAATGGAAAATTTGTTTTAAAACTCCCCCTCTCAACAACAAATTCATCTTTGAAGATGCAACGAAATTTCCCCAAACATGAAATTGAAAATGAAAGAGATATATTAAGTCATTTCAATATCCTACAAAATATTAGCACACATGAGGACCTTGTTGAAAATGGAATTTACCCTTTGTATCAATTTCGAAATATGCGGGAAAAGTATGTAAAAGATGGTTTTATCATTGATATAGACAAAGCTATTTTTGAGGATTTTATCTATGAAACTTGCGAAATTGAACTGGTCGTTGCGTCTGAAAGTGAAATTGAGCATGCAATCAAAGAAATAGAAGATTTTGCCAAAAGACATGGGATTAAAGTGACTCATGTTGAAGGAAGATTGATCGAATATATAAGGAGAAAAAATCCGCGCCATTACGAAAAATTAAAGAAGGCTTAAAAATTCAAGAACTCGAAATCAGCTCTTCATACAGGCGGTGCCAGTTGAGTTCGGCTTTCAGATGAATAAAAACAGATCCTAAAGCGACAGCCGCGCGATCCATAAAAACAAATTCGCGGGGGGGACGAACACCCCCTATTTTTTTAAGTTCGCTTAAAATTTCACCAGCAATTTTACGACCGTTCTGTCCAGACAAACTTTCGTCAATAGGACGGATGCGGTCGTCTAAAAGGGGTCCATATAAATAGGACGCCCAAAGATTAAGAATAGTAAGAAGTTCGGGTGTCATCGTCCCAAAGCCCCAGCTTTCATAAGCGTTTCTGGCCAGCTCTTCATCATTATTTTGTAATGCATGGTAAAGTTGAATGACGCTTGCGATGAAAGATTTTGGAAATAGGCGAATGCATCCGTAATCCAAAAGATTCAAGGACAAATCCTCACGCACCGTATAATTCCCCAAATGAGGATCGCCATGTAAAACTCCCTCTTTATAAAAAGGAAAATACCAAACACGGAAAAGGTTCTCGCAAATCTTATTGCGAATCTCTTGTGGAGCGTCTTTAAATTCGAGAAGTTTTTGTCCGGGCATCCAACTCATCGTCAAAAGCCTTGAGGTTGAAAGCTCTGGAATGACCTCTGGGACGTGAACGAAATTTTGGCCTTCAAAAATCGCCCTAAAGAGGCGGATATGATCTGCTTCCCGTTTGTAATCCAATTCTTCATGAAGACGTTCGGCAATCTCAAGGTAGAGATTTTGTGGATCAATGGCACCTGATGTTTTGGCGTAAAGATTTAAAAATAATTTTAATTGGGCCAAATCCGCATTCACCGCCGAAGCCATATCCGGATATTGTAATTTGCACGCAAGATCACGCCCCTCTAGATTACGGACTTTGTGGACTTGACCCAAGGAGGCGGCTGCTGTGGCTTCATGGGTAAACGCTTGAAAAAGATTTTCCCAATCAGGTCCCAATTCTGCCTTCATGCGACGTTTGACAAAAAGCCAGCCCATGGCTGGCGCATTGGATTGAAGGGTTAGAAATTCTTCCGCATATTCTTGCGGTAACATATCGGGAACCATAGCTAAGATCTGGGCGATCTTCATGACAGGCCCCTTGAGATTACCCATATTGGATTTTAAAAGCCCCGCATATCCGCCATGATCCATGGAAATTCCAAGATATTTCTCACCAAAAAGGCGGGCCATGAGTCCCCCCACAGTGGAGGTCGTTTCGGCATAGCGTTTTAAGCGTAAGGAAATACCGCCTTGATCCATGACATTAAGGAGCTTCTTCGCGGATGCGGGCAATACGAAGGATATTTGTGGATCCTGCCACTTGGAAAGGGACCCCTGCGGTCACTACGATGCGGTCTCCCGTCTTGGCGAATTCTTCACTTTTTGCGCGAATGCATGCCATTGTAGTCGCCTCGCTAAAATCATGAACGTCTTCGCTGCACACAGAATGAACGCCCCATGCAAGTGTTAACCGGCGGGCAATATTTAATTGTGCGGTAAGCCCTAAAATAGGGCATTCTGGGCGTTCGCGTGCGGCCCTTAATGTCGTTTCCCCTGAAGTTGTAAATGTCACAATTGCTACAGCACCAATGGTGTGTGCAACTTGACTTGCAGCAGAAGTAATCGCATCAGAAGTTGTGGATTCTGGGGGCGTACGGCTTGCGTCCAAAAGCGTTCTATAGAGGGGATCTTGCTCCACACGACTTACAATACGGGACATCATCTCAACGGATTCGACTGGGTATTCACCGGACGCAGATTCCGCCGAAAGCATAACCGCATCTGCCCCATCATAAACGGCGGTGGCCACATCTGAAGCCTCAGCACGGGTAGGTGATGGAGAATGCACCATCGAATCCAACATTTGTGTGGCGACTACAACAGGCTTTCCCTTAAGCCGCGATTCGCGAACGATGCGTTTTTGAATGCTGGGGACATCTTCAGGAGGGAGTTCGACACCCAAATCCCCTCGTGCCACCATAATTCCGTCGGAAAGTTCGACAATGGCCTCTAAATGCTCAATGGCTTGAGGCTTCTCCAGTTTTGAAAGGATTGCAGCACGCCCTTGCACAAGTTCGCGGGCCTCTAAAACATCTTCAGGACGTTGTACAAAAGAAAGGGCGATCCAATCCACGCCAAGCTCTAATCCTAAGGAGAGATCTTCCTTGTCTTTTTTCGTTAAAGGCGAGATAGGCAAAGCCACACCGGGAACATTAAGGCCTTTACGATCGGAAAGAGCCCCCCCCACAACAACCTCGCACAACGCATGTTGCGGACTGCAATCTTTGACTTTAAGTCGCACTTTTCCGTCATCCAAAAGAAGGTCTGCGCCCGGTTGAAGTACTTTAAAAATTTCAGGATGAGGAAGAGTCACTTCCTTTTCATTTCCTGAAAGGGACTCTAATTTCAGAAGAAAATCTTGGCCTTTTTCAAGGTCAATGGAGCCGTTCTCAAATTTTCCCACACGGAGTTTGGGACCTTGAAGATCGAGAAGGATGCCAATGGGTCTGCCCACTTTTTTCTCAAGATTTCGGATAATATTATAACTCTCCCGATGTTGGTCGTGAGATCCGTGGGAGAAATTCAGACGAAAAACATCGACCCCTGCCTGAAATAAAGATTCAATCATCTCAGCGGAGGAACTGGCGGGCCCTAAAGTAGCCACAATTTTAGCAGATCGAAATCGTCTCATAATTTCTCTTATACCACCCTCTTAAGGGTTTGAGAATGCAAAGAATGAGATCCTGTTAGAAAAACGCAGAGGTGGGTTGTAATTTTTTGTTGCAATACAGTGGTGAGCATGCCAAGTTTATGAGATTAATCTTTTTTGGTTAAAAAAGAGTTAATGTTTGTACAGTACTGTTTAACAAATGAGGAATGACCTATGTCATTAAAAAAACAAAGCCATTTGGCCGTCGCGCCTTATATTTCGGCGTCTCAAAACTTACCAGAAGCCACATTACGAACTTTTATTTTGGGCTCTCTTTTAGCCGTTCTTATGGCAGGTGCAAACGCCTATCTTGTCCTTAAGGTGGGTATGAGTGTTTCCGCTTGTATTCCTGCAGCCGTCATTTCCATGGCCGTTTTAAAACTCTTTAAAAATTCAAACATCCTTGAGAACAACATTGTTCAAACTGTAGCTTCTGCCGGTGAAGCGCTCGCAGGCGCATTGGCTATGATTCTTCCCGCTTTAATTCTCATTGGCTATTGGCAGTCTTTTTCGTTGGTTCTGACCAGCAGTATCATTTTGATTGGAGGAGGCCTTGGCGTTTTATTCACTGTTCCCCTTCGTCGTGCGATGATCGTTGAAGGTGAGCTCAAGTTTCCAGAAGGTGTTGCCACCGCTGAAGTTTTAAAAGCGGGCGATAAATCCTCAGAAGTTGGACTTTGGGACCTTTTGACGGCAGGAATAGTTGCTGCAGTTATTAAATTTGCCCAAAGCGGATGGCAAATTGTGGCGGACAGCATTAACTTTTGGACACGTTCTGGAAACACAGTTTATGGTGCTGGCGGAGGATTTTCTCTGGCCATTACGGGTGCCGGATACATCATTGGATTTCATGCCAGTGTGGCTATCTTCACGGGATCTATTATTGCGTTTTACATTGGTATTCCCCTTTACAGTACAATTATGGGTGTGCCCGCTGATGCCAGCTCGGCTTATGATGCCGCCATGACCATTTGGAATACAAAAATCAGAATTGTTGGTGTGGGTGCCATGATTTTGGGTGGCCTTTGGACAATTGTAGAGCTCTTACCCTCCCTTAAAAAGGCGATTGTTTCAGCCGGAAAAGCTATGCGCAACGTGAAAGAACGCGGACAAGATAGTATTCCCCGGACGGACCGTGATATTCCTATTTCTTGGGTTGCTGGAGGCTCTGCGCTTTTTGCAGTTCCGCTTTATGTAATCCTGGATTATGTTTTGGAGACCAGCCACATTGATATTGGAACAAGTGGGTATATTTTCACAGGGCTTGTCCTTCTTGTGATTTCCTTTCTGCTTTGTTTCTTTATGGCTGCAGTCTCTTCTTATATGTGCGGTCTGATGGGATCTTCGAATAACCCTATTTCTGGGACAATGATTATGACCGTGATCATTTTGTCTTTCACTCTTATGCTGATTTTAGGATCTCATATCAACTTCACAGTTGATCCAGAGGCCGCTTTGAGTGCAGCTGCCATTGTGATTCTTATTACTTCCATTGTAGCATGTGCAGGGTCATTAGGCGGAGACAACATGCAAGATCTAAAATCTGGCCAACTTGTGGGATCAACGCCTTGGAAACAGCAGGGTATGCTTATGGTGGGTGTGATTGCCTCAGCCATTGTTGTAGCTCCTGTATTCCAACTTCTTTTTGAAGCTTACGGTATTGGAGACATAATGCCACGAGAAGGCATGGATCCAGCAAAAGCTCTGAGCTCACCAAAGGCAGCCCTTATGGCTGCCCTTGCTAAAGCCATCTTCACACACACAATGGATTGGCTCATGATCGGAATTGGTATGGCTGTTGCGCTTGTGACCATTATGGTGGATAAAATGTGCATTGCGATGAATTCTAAATGGCGTTTCCCAGTTCTTGCTATTGCAGTTGGAATTTATCTTCCACTCGATGTCACATTCCCGATTTTATTGGGTGGACTTGTGGCCTGGTTTGTAGATCGCAGTATTGCTAAGCAAAAAGACGCCTCCAAAAAATCACTTGAGAAAGAAGAAGCCAATGCGCGAAAAAACGGTATGCTCTTGGCCTCAGGACTGATTGCGGGAGAAGCCGTGGTTGGAATCTTGATTGCCATTCCTTTCGTAGCTTATCAAAGCACTGACGTCTTCAAGTTTGTCCCGGCCTTTATCGAGCCATTCCGTGAGCAACTGGGTCTTTTGATTACAGCCCTGGTGCTTTATTGGTTCTATAAAGCTGCAACAAACATGAAGAAGGTGTAAAATCTTCGTGAACAGAAAAAAGCCTTCCTTCGGGAAGGCTTTTTTTTTAGATTTTGTCGCAAATATTTTAAAATTTATTTATCAAAAACAAATATACATTTTAGTTTCAAGATTTTTTTACTGACGCAATGCAACAATTGTCTTTTTGCTAATCTGTTGTCATGCTGAAATAAATTCAGCATGACAATTCACGGACATGATGTTCCCTATTTTTTGAGGAGTCCCTAGTGAATTTTAGAACAGTCTTGCGTCCTTTTTAAAAATGAAATATTCTTAAAAAATAATTATAAATAAGAGATTTTTAAACTCCCGATGCCATCCTCCCCGTCTGATGAGGTGATCAGTTATCTCGAATTCGAAGATAACCGTTTTCTTCCTGAACTTTTTGGATTTCAAGATCGTAATTTGAAATTTATTGAAGGTGAACTTCAGGTTAAAATTTCAACACGGGGCAATCAAGTTGCGATCAAAGGCTTAAGTGATGCTGTTGACACAACCCTTCAAGCCCTCAATACGCTTTATGATAAATTGAAAAATGGCCAGAATCTTGAAAAGGAAGATTTACCGATTGCACTTAGACATTCGGGTCGCATGGCTCAAATTCCAGAATCTGCCGTTTTGATGACAAAAAAACGCCCCATTTCGGCCCGAACCCCCATGCAAGGGGAATATATCGAAGCGCTCAAAACAAATGAGCTCGTCTTTGCAGTAGGTCCTGCAGGAACTGGAAAAACGTATTTAGCGGTTGCCGCGGGCGTTGCTCTTATGCTCGAGGGTCAGGTTGATCGCATCATCCTCTCCCGCCCTGCTGTTGAAGCCGGAGAGCATCTCGGGTTTTTACCCGGAGATTTAAGGGAGAAGGTCGATCCTTATTTGCGCCCTCTTTATGATGCTCTTCACGACATGTTGCCTCATGATCAGGTCGCACGAAAACTCGCTATTGGGGAAATTGAAATTGCACCATTGGCGTTCATGCGGGGGCGAACTCTTTCTAATTCTGTGATCATTTTAGATGAGGCTCAAAATACAACACCCGTTCAAATGAAAATGTTTCTGACGCGGTTGGGGCACAACTCTCGAATGATTGTAACGGGAGATTTGACACAAATTGATCTTCCCATGGGATCGACTTCCGGATTATCGGAAGCCGTTCATAAACTCAAGGACGTGAAAGGCATTGGATTTGTCCATCTGACAGACGCAGACGTTGTCCGCCATCCACTGGTGGCTCGCATTGTGCAAGCCTATGAACGTAGGGAAATATGAAAAATTATTCTCCCATCCCTGGCGTAATTATCAGTTTTTCTGATTCTGCCTGGCAACAAAGCCTTCCCGATTGTGAGGGGCTGGTTCTTCAAGTTATGGAAGTGGCCATACCCTTTATTCCCTTTGATTTGCGAGGAACTGAACTCAGCGTTTACTTGACGGATGATGAAGAAATCCAAGGGCTTAATAAGGATTATCGCGGGAAAAACAAACCAACCAATGTGCTCTCCTTTCCACAAGGAAATGTTCCCAAAGGACCCAATGGTGAGGTCCATCCTTTGGGCGATATTGCGATGGCTTACGAAACCTGCTTGCGGGAAGCTGATCACGAAGGCATTCCTTTTAAAAATCATTTCATTCATCTTTTAATCCATGGTCTTTTGCACCTTTTAGGATATGATCATGAAAATGAAGAAGACGCCGAGAAGATGGAAACATTGGAAGTGCAGATTCTTCAAGCTTTACATATTCCTAACCCCTATCTTGCAGAGGAAAGTTAATCTTCGATGTCATTTGTTGATCGTTTGAAAAAAATTATACGCAGACAAAAAGATTCCGATTCCACATTACGCGATACGATTGAAGGATTGATAGAAGAAGACAAAACCTTCAATCCCTCTTTGGCACCAGATGAACGAGCGATGCTTGCTAATATTTTAAAGCTGCGAGATTTAACGGCAGAAGACGTTATGATCCCAAGAGCTGATATTGTTGCTATTTCCCAAAGCAGTACACGGGAAGAAATTTTAAGCACATTTCGTTCGGCAGACGTGATGCGTCTTCCCATTTTTCATACCAATCTCGATGATATTTATGGCTATATTCATATTCGTGATTTAATTGATACGACCCCTGAAAACTTTAATTTGGCCAAAATTACACGCAAAATTGAAGTCATCGCACCTGCCATGGGTGTTTTAGATCTCCTTCTTAAAATGCGCCTTTCTGGAGAACGATTGGCCATGGTTGTTGATGAATATGGTGGCATTGATGGACTTGTCACTATGGGAGATTTGGTGGAAGAAATCGTAGGAGACATTCAAAATGTAGCCGACAGTTCGCTTCCTGATCAAATTTATTTTCGTCCCGATGGCGTAGTCATTGTTGATGCTCGAATTGAAATTGAAGACCTTGAAGAAAAATTGGGACCTATTCTCGCCACTGAAGATCGCGATGAAGATATCGAAACTTTAGGGGGACTTGTCTTTGCATTAGCTGAACGCATTCCTCAACGCGGAGAGCTCATTACCTATGAAGGCCATAACCTTGAATTTGAGATTATTGAAGCCGACCCCCGACGGATCAAACGCATCGGTATTCATGGAATTGCACCCCAAAACTCAGGGGCCTAAAATGGAAACCAACCATAAAAAATCTTGCTTTGAATTTTTAAGAATTGGGCCCGGAGAGACCTTTGAAAATCCGGAAAGCTGGACTCCCAGTACGCGTTATTACATGGGTTTGCTCGAGGAAAAAGAAGGCCAGGATCTTTTCTTTAGTTGGAACTGGCCAGGATTTTTTCTTTTTCCCTATTGGGCATTTTACAGAAATATGTTTCTTTTTGGAACGTTGGCCATTCTTTTGATTGGTGTTACTTGGCCCATCAGTCATATTCTGGGCGCTCTCATTGCCAATCCCCTTTATCTTCATTTTGTAACACACAAGGTCGCTTTGGGCAAAACACAAAAATCTGGAATTTCATGGCTTAACGGGATTTTAGCAGCCTTTGGCACATTTATTATAGGGGGTATCCTTTTCATTGTCATGCTGATGACGCTCTATCATAATCTGAGTTCGACATAGCCACGCGCGACTTTAATTTACCCCCCTCCCCCGAGCTATTATTAATCTGAGGCCAGTTTAATTTGCATCAATTCAAGCGTATATTTGGGATTTGAGATCATCTCATAAGGGACTTTGCAAAAGCCATTAATCCCCCATTTTGGGCCCCACGAATTGTTCACAAGAAATGTTTGAGCTTTGCGATCGTAACCCACAATTTTCATTTCATGTCCCCCTATTCTCTTTTCGTGATTTTGGGGAATGGTCACGATCCCTGTTTTTTCAACGGAGGGTGATTCAAAGCTTTCAAACAAATCCATAGCGAGCAGTACCAATTTTCCGCTTGAAATGACTTTTTCTATTTTTGCGGGCGCCAAAGAATTCACATCAATCAGGGAGACATTAACCCTAACTTTAGAAGCATTCAGAGCGGCTTCCGTAAATGCGTCTTTAGTGGGGGTTTGCGTAAATTTTACCGTATTGTAAGGATAAGTATGCTCATAGGCCCACCCCCGTTGATAGGATAAGAACGCCGTTCCTGCATCAGTCCCTGTGTCGCTAATATCCCCTTGCATCCCTAAAACATCCCGATATCCAAAAAGACGTGAGTAAAAAGGAATAGTCTTTTTAATCTCCTCAATATCGGGTGAGGTTGTTGATATTTCTGTTTTGAGAGAAGAATAATGATAAGTTGGGTGTGAGGGTGAAGCATTGGAGACCCACCTCAAGGACGAACTTGAAATCCATTTCATATAATCGGAAATTGTTTGCTTGATTGTCTCGTGATTTGCAACTTTAATAACAGAGGGATCTGTTTTTTCCTCCTCAACTTTGGTTTCAAAAATTTTTGCTCTGGTTTTGTTTTGGAGAGATTGAAGATCTCCTCCTTGCTTTTTGAATATATCAAGTGTTTGAAGCGCATGTACAGATCCTGAAAACGCATTGATAACGCAAGACCCCAAAGATCCTTGATCCAGAGTTGTGCAAGCTGCAGATAAATCGAAAGCTTCAGGGGTTGAGTCTTTAACAATTTTAGGTGCATATTTTCTGACACTTCTGAGTTCCTCTTTCTGCTCTTTACGGGCCTTGTGCAGTGCAGTAATGACAAACTTTTCATTCTCAGCCATGGGTTTCCAACCCTTAGATTGGACTGCAAATGTATCGCAAGAAAATAAAAGGGTCGTTCCCAATGAGATGAATGTGAGTTGTTTAATCATGAGCCTCTCCTTTACTTTTATCGAGACCTCATTTTAATTATAATTTTATAATATTAGATGAATTTTAAATAAAACTTTATTTGATTTTTGATTAAAATTAGAATTTAAATTGCTTTAATTGTTAATGCTGATGGTCGTGATCGCCTTCGTGACCACATTGGCGAAGCGCACGCTTGTGCCAAAAAAGACTCAAGCTGAAAAGCCCGAGACTTGCGTAAAGCTGATAATCCCAATCATACCAAAGGCAAACGGCGGCAAGTATCGAGACAACAATCGCAACACCCAAGGGAAGATAAGCCTTTTTATGGCGAAAACTATGATAAGCCATAAGCCCCAGCGTAATTAAAAAGAGTGCGCCAATAAAGGGAAATAAAAACACATCATCGCGGCAGATTTCAAATCCTAAAAGTCCTAATGCGCCCGTATAAACAGGAATGCACAAAGGACACGCCGCACAAGTCAAAAGAGAGAGAATTACGGCTCCCACTCCACTTAATGTTTCCAACCATTTTTTCGAATCAAATTCCATTTTTCACTTTTTTTCAAAAATACATAGTTTGTTAACCATTAATCGTCATAATGAAACTATAGAGTGGTTGTTGCAAGATGGTTTTATCAAAAGGGTGGTTAAATTTTTTTGATGTTGTTCTTCAGATCCATTGGTGTTTTTAATATAGTAGGTTTTAATTTTTTTATTAATATATTATTTTTGGTGATTTATTACGTTTTTTGTGATTTTAATGGTGTTGGTTAAGGCTAAAAAAGCTGTTACGCCGATTCTTGAATGGTTTTTGGATTTATAAGAATCGAGGCCAAGTGCGTGTTATATTTGTTTTTGGTAATTACTGCAGTAAATCAAAGGGCCCCTCAGTTCAGGGGCCCTTTGATTTTGAGTGCAGCCTTTCTCGTAAAACAGGGCGACCTCATGAAAATTTTTGAGTGAGGATATTGGAAAGGATGTTGTCATCCCAACCGGCCATTTTTCTAAGCCTTTTAATACACGAGTTACGCAGTTTGCAGCAAAAGGGTGGGAATCTAAGCGAAAGACATGAGTTTTGTTATTTCTCTAGAGATATCATGCTTAATAACATCCCACTGCTGCTGATAAAAAGAGAAGCCTCCAGCAAGTCGTCTTTTAAATCTTTGAATCCAAGCCGAAATGGCAAGAAATATATGATTTCTTTGGGCTCGTCCCGTGCGAGACTGACAGCGTTCAAGACCGCATGTTTGCTTTAATTCCCGATGATAAACTTCGATTTTCCAACGCGATTTCATGACCAGTTCAATATGATCACGAGAGGGATTATCCCTATTGGTTCCGATATAATCCGTGCGACCGTTTTTGGCAACAAACCGGAAAACAGTAATCCATCCATATCCGCGTAAGTGAACTTTCAGTCCTTCATCTGGAATGTCCAGCTTTTCAAGAGTTTCTCCACGATTCACTTTCCTGTTTTTCTTCAACCCCATCACCCATGTCCAGCCTATGGATTCAATGGCCTTCAGATTATTCAAGCTCGAGTACCAAGCGTCTGCAACCACGTCATCCGGATTTATCCCTCTGTCTTGAGCCAGCTTTAACATTTCCCTGAAATGGTCATTCTTGCTTTTGCCATCGCTGGCTTTATCATAAATACGATAATCAACAGGAATAGAGTCATGACTCCTCAGGCCATGCCATACCAAATTGACAAGACCTATCCCCGCAATAACATCATGGGCATTCCCAGAATACTGATAATGCACAAGCTCTATCTTCTCGCTCCGATTTTTATCCAAAATTGTATCGTCACATACTAAAAAACAAGGTTCTTTCTTGTTAATAAGAGATTGAGTAAGATTCCACACTCCGCTCGGACGCAATGCACTAGAACTCAACCATCGATTGACGCTGTCATGCGACAATGGAATCGGTGACACCTCCGAAAGTGCCAACCCTGAATAGCGCACACTGCTGGCTTGTAAAAATGAACGATAAAGTGATTTTGTGCATTTGTGTCGAGACATCATTTCTTCTCATTTAATAAATATTCCCTCTCACCTTATCTCTTCTCTCTTCTCCTGCAAACTGCGTAACTCGTGTAATAGACTGACGCTTCATTTTATCTTTGGTAAGCTGTGGATTCAAGGATGAGGTGCAACGTCTTGTATGCTAATTAGCATTGATCAAAAGGAGACGTTGTGATGAAAAAATATAAGCATTTGAGCCAAGTAGAAAGAACTCTGATATCCCATTATCATGATAAAAGACCATTGCATAATTGAGGGATGAGGAGAGAAAGGATATACTGAGGAAAGTCCGAAAAGCAGGAGTGATCGAAAATGTCCTTTTTAAATCGTGAAGCCAGAGAGCGTTTAAAGAACAGTCAACTTATCCAAGCTTTTAGCCTTATCGACTGGGAGAGTGTAAAGCAAAATATGGGGAAACTAGGAAGATCTGGCTATGGCCCCAATGGGTACGTACCAGTCAATTTACTGAAGGCGTTGATTTTGCAGGCTTGGCATAGCTTAAGCGATGAGGGGTTGGAAGAAGCCTTGAGGGTTCGGTTGGACTTTATGGTCATCACGGGGTTGGAAAAGGTGCCTGATCATACGACGCTCTGTCGATTTCGCAACTTGTTGATCAGTCAAAACCTTTGGGAATACCTCCTTGCAATGATCAATTATCAACTAGAACAAAAGGGATTAAAAGTGAAAGAATCCCAAGGAGCGATTATAGATGCGACGCTTATCGAATCAGCGGCACGTCCTCGGAAAGAAATGGAGGGGATGGCTGTTGATCGTGAAGAAGACAAGGAATATGCTGTTGAAGAGCAGGTAACCCTTTCCAAAGATCCAGATGCCACATGGCTTAAGAAGGGGAAACGGAGCTATTTTGGGTACAAAGGCTTTATGGTCATTGACCAGGAGGACGGATATATTGATCAGGTTCACGTGACGCCTGCGCATGTCTCTGAAGTGAGAGAGTTGGAAGAGGTTGTGAAGAAGCGTCGAGATAAGAGGCTTTATGGAGACAAAGGGTATGCTTCCCAAGGAAACAAAGACTTGCTGAGGTCTAAGGGGATTAAGAACGGGTTGATGGAGAAAGCGAAAAGAAATAAGCCCTTAACCCATTGGCAAAAAGTATTTAACCGGATGATTTCGAAGATTCGATATAGGGTGGAACAAGGATTTGGAACCTTAAAACGAAAATTCAAATTCACGAGAGCATCCTATTTTACAACACCCAAAGTTCAAGGACAAATGGCCCTAAAAGCCATAGCCTTTAACCTCTTAAAGGCCACAAATAAGGTTGCTTATGGATAAATCAGGCGAGTTAAGTGAGTATTTGAGCAAAAAAAGAACAAAGAGACGAAGAAAAATATCATCCCCCTCAATTTAAAAAACTCAAAAATTAGCTTTTCAGGACCTCAGTTGGAATTTTTATTAATTATGCAATGGCCTTTTTAATTGTATTTTTCTCGCACTCTGATCCCCACCTCTGGTGAGACAAAGGAGGAGAGCTCTCCGCCCAAACGGGCCACGTCTTTCACAAAGCGGGAAGCGATGAGTTGATAAGGCTCTGAGGCCATGAGGAAGAGTGTTTCTATGTGGGGCGCTAATTTTCGGTTAGTACCAGCCATTTGAAATTCATATTCAAAGTCTGAGACGGGCCTGAGTCCTCGGACTAGAACTCGCGCCTTTTGAGTTTCTGCAAATTGAACAAGCAGATTATTAAATCCTAAAATTGAAATCTCTTTCTCTTCAGGATTGGGAAGGGATTTAATTTCTGTTTTCAAAATCTCAATGCGTTCTTCAAGCGAAAAAAGAGGCCCTTTTCCGGCATTTTCCGCAACCCCAATGACAAGCTTATCGAGAAGGGGCAATGCCCGGCTAATGATATCCATGTGACCGAAAGTTACCGGATCAAATGTGCCGGGATAAACGCCAATGAGAAGGGGATTATGAGGCATCTTCAGGGGCATCCCGAACGATCCCTGCGTCCTCAATGATCTCTTCCTCCTCAGAAGATTCATCTTCGGCCAAACGTGCCACAGAGACAACATTCTCTCCATCGCTCACACGGAAAAGGGTGACGCCTTGGGTTTTTCGACCTGCCACGCGAATGTCATGAACGGGGCAACGAATGAGCTGACCGCCTGCAGTCACCAACATGATGTGGTCCGTATCAAGAACCGGGAAGGAGTCCACAACGCCGCCGGTTTTGGCGGTCACATCCATGGAGGCAATACCTTGCCCACCACGATTGGAAACGCGATATTCGTAAGATGAGCTTCTTTTTCCAAATCCATTTTCACTGACGGTCAAAATAAATTCTTCCTGAGTTTCCATTTCGGCTAAGCGTTCTTCAGACAAGACAACATCGGTTGTGGCAATTTCTGTACCTTCGACTTGGCGTTTTTGTTTGAGGAACGCATCGCGCTCTTCAATGGTAAATTCGCCGCGCTTCAAGATCGACATTGAGACAACTTCATCGTCTTTTTTAAGTCGAATTCCGCGCACACCCGTTGAAGAGCGGCTTGCAAATTGCCTGACGTCTGTTGCTTCAAATCGGATACAGCGTCCTGATTTTGTGGTCAGAAGAACATCCGTTTCATCTTCACAAGAGCACACAGAAATCAACCTTTCCTCACCCTCAAGTTTCATGGCAATTTTGCCGTTGGAGCGAATATTGGTGAAATTTGAAAGCGCATTCCGACGGACATCTCCAGAAGACGTCACGAACATAATGTGCATATTCTCCCATGCGGTTTGATCTTCGGGCATCGGCATGATGGTTGTGATCGTCTCCCCTGTTTCTAAGGGCAGAAGATTGATCATAGCTTTTCCACGTGCCTGCGGATTTCCAAGAGGAAGTTTGTAAACCTTCATCTCAAAAACGCGGCCTTTGGAGCTGAAGAACAAAACAGGTGTGTGTGTATTGAGAACAAAGACTTGTGAGACAACGTCTTCATCGCGTGTCGCCATGCCTGAGCGCCCCTTGCCCCCGCGTTTTTGTGCACGATACGTGCTCAAAGGCACCCTTTTGATATATCCGCCCAAACTGATGGTGACGACCATATCTTCTTTTTGAATGAGGTCTTCTTCGTCAGCGCTGAGCTCAAAAGGTTGGATTGCGGTTTTGCGTGGGGTTGCGAATTGATTTTTTACATCGATCAACTCATCCTTCAAAATTCCAAGAAGACGAACGCGGGAGGAGAGAATCTCGAGATAGTCTTTAATTTCTTCAACAATAGCGCCGAGTTCATTGGCAATTTTATCCCTCTCCAGACCCGTCAAACGATGCAAGCGCAAATCCAAAATGGCTTTGGCTTGAAGTTCAGACATTTGATAGGTGCCATCGATAATAGGGAATCCGGGTTCATCAATGAGGCGAATTAAAGGATCCACATCAAGGGCAGGCCAACGCTTGGACAAAATCCGCTCACGCGCCGTTTGAGGATCGGGTGCGGTGCGAATTGTCTGGATCATCTCATCCAAATTCGCAACGGCCAGAGCCAAACCAATCAAAACGTGAGAACGCTCTCTCGCTTTTTTGAGCTCATAACGGGTGCGTCTTGTGATGACTTCTTCCCGGAATTCAACAAAGGTCTCAAGGATGTCTTTGAGGCCCATTTGTAGCGGTCTTCCGCCCCGAAGCGCCAACATGTTAATCCCAAAGCTTGTTTGCAAAGGCGTCATAACAAAAAGACGATTTAAGACGACTTCAGGAATGGCATCGCGCTTGAGTTCAATTACAACGCGTACACCGTCCCGATCGGATTCATCCCGAATGTCGGAGATGCCTTCAAGTTCTTTATTGCGCACAAGTTCGGCAATGCGCTCGATCATGCGGGATTTATTAATCTGATAGGGAATTTCGCTGACGATAATGGCAGGTCGATCTTTGCGGACGTCTTCAATGTGTGTGCGAGAGCGAATGGTAATGCTGCCGCGTCCTGTTTTAAATCCGTTATAAATTCCGCGTGTTCCAACGATAATACCCCCGGTTGGAAAATCAGGACCATGAACATAGGTCATAAGATCTTCTAAGGTAAGATCCGGATTATCAATTAAAGCACAACAGGCATCAATGAGTTCGCCCAAGTTATGCGGGGGGATATTGGTGGCCATACCGACCGCAATTCCGCCTGCGCCATTAACAAGTAGGTTGGGAATGCGTGTGGGTAAAACCACTGGCATAGTTGTCGTATCATCATAGTTTGGCATGAAATCGACTGTTTCTTTGTCGATATCAGACAGCAAGAAATGAGCCGGCTTGGAAAGTCGTGCTTCTGTATAACGCATTGCGGCAGGCGGGTCGCCGTCCATAGATCCGAAGTTTCCTTGACCATCGACTAAAGTCACCCGCATGGAGAAATCCTGTGCCATCCGGACGATGGTGTCATAGACGGCTTCTGTTCCATGAGGGTGATATTTTGCGATCACATCGCCCACGATACGCGCAGACTTTTTGTGGGGTTTGTTGTGATCAAAACCGGATTCATACATCGAATATAAAATGCGTCGATGTACGGGTTTGAGTCCATCACGTGCATCAGGAATAGCACGACTCACGATCACGCTCATTGCGTAATCAAGGTAGGAGTTTTTCATCTCCTCTTCAACGGAAACAACTTGAATTCGATTTTCTAAAGTCACGGGAAATCCTTGTTACTGTGATAGGACAGAAGGCAGAGTTTCGTCTGAAAATGGCTTAAAAAGGCATTTCATCGTCAAGCACGGCAGCCATGTCTTGGGAGCCTCCGAAAGGATCGAGTTCTGAACCTTGACTTCCAATGCTATAGTTATCGTTATTGCCGCCGCCACCTTTGGAATCCAACATTGCCATCTCGCCCCGGAATTGTGAGAGAACAACTTCCGTTGTGTATTTTTCTTGGCCGGATTGGTCGGTCCATTTGCGGGTTTGCAGTTGTCCTTCAATATAAACTTTTACACCTTTGCGAAGATATTTTTCACACACATCCGCCAAGCCTTTATTGAAGACCACAACCCGGTGCCATTCTGTTTTTTCTTTGCGCTCGCCCGTCATTTTATCTTTCCAGGATTCAGACGTTGCGATGGAAAAGTTTGCGATTTTGGATCCATCTTGCGTGGACCTGATTTCGGGATCTTTTCCTAAATTTCCGACTAAAATAACTTTGTTCACACTGCTGGCCATAGGCGTCTCTCCATCTTTAAAATGCTATTTTATTTATAAGCTATTGCGCGCTCAAGAGCCAGAAAAAGATGCAACAGAGTTATCTTTTGCAAAAAAAATGCATTTAGTGACAAGCAAGTTCATACTTTTATAGCGGAGTTCACTCGCCTGATTCAAGATCTCTTAAGACTTTTGGATCGCGGAGGAGTTTTTCAAGGCGGTCCGCGTCTTCAAAGGAATGATCGACTTTGAAAAAAATACGGGGGGTGCCTCGGGATTTCAGACCTTTGGCGATTTGGGCCCGAAAATGCTTCGTATAAGCGTTAAGTTCTTTGACGATCTCATCGGCATGAATGCCTCCCAAAGGGATGACATATGCATTGGCGGTTAAAAGATCAGGTGTGACGCGCACTTCAGAAACCGTAATGGAGGCGTTATCTAAAAGTTGGCTACCACTGTCGGCCCGTTGAAGCGCCTCTACCAAAAGATGGCGAACGTTTTCTCCAAATCGAAGTTGACGTTGTGACGGGCCTTGCGTCGCTTTGGGAGTTCCTGAAAAACGCATCGGGGTCGCTCTCTTAAAGGGTCCTTTTGATTTCTTCAATTTCGAAGCATTCGATGACGTCGCCCACTTTAAGATCGTTGTAGTTCTCGAAAGCCATACCACATTCGTAGCCTTCTTTGACTTCTTTGACTTCGTCTTTAAAGCGTTTCAAAGTTTTCAAAGTGCCTTCATGAATGACGACGCTGTCACGAAGCAAACGAACTTTTCCGCCGCGTTTGACAATACCATCAGTGATCATACAGCCTGCGATTGCACCCACTTTGGGGATGGTGAAGATTTGGCGAATCTCAGCATTACCCAAGAAGCTCTCTCGGAGCGTAGGGGAGAGAAGTCCGCCCATGGCCGCCTTGACATCGTCAATGGCGTCATAGATCACAGAGTAATACCGAATCTCAAGTCGATCACGCTTGGCCAAATCACGGGCTTGCGGATTGGCGCGAACGTTAAAGCCCATAACAATCGCATTGGAGGCTTTGGCTAAGATTACATCGCTTTCTGTAATTCCGCCCACAGCTGCGTGAAGAACACGTACTTTGACTTCCTCAGTCGAGAGTTTGTGCAAACTGGCGACAAGAGCTTCCATCGAACCTTGAACATCTGTTTTCAAAATGACGGCCAATTCTTTGGCTTCACCAGCCGCGATGAGGGAGAACATTTGATCCATTGTGCCACGTGCAGAAGCGGCTGCTTTGACGTCGCGTTCACGGCGCGCACGGAATTCAGCAACTTCACGAGCTTTGGCCTCATCATGTACGACAGTAAAATCGTCCCCTGCCATGGGGGCCGCATTAAATCCGATAACCTCCACTGGAACCGCAGGGCCCGCTTCTTGAATTATTCTACCATGATCATCCACAAGGGCACGCACACGTCCGAATTCTTTGCCGGAGACAAAAATGTCACCTACACGTAAGGTTCCTTTTTGAACAAGAACGGTTGCAACAGCACCGCGACCCTTTTCAAGTTTGGCTTCAATAACAACACCTTGGGCAGAACGTGAAGGGTCTGCTTTGAGATCTAAAACTTCGGCCTGGAGAAGAATTGTTTCCTCGAGTTTATCGAGATTAATACCCTTTTTAGCTGAAACTTCCACATCCAAAATGTCGCCACCCAAGCTTTCCAGGACGATTTCATGCTGTAAAAGCATGGTGCGCACGCGCTCAGGATTAGCGTCTGGCTTGTCAATTTTGTTAATAGCCACAATCACCGGAACACCTGCGGCACGTGCGTGATGGATGGCTTCAATGGTTTGGTCCATGACGCCGTCATCAGCGGCAACCACAAGAACTACGATGTCTGTCGCATTTGCCCCACGGGCACGCATTTCCGTAAAGGCCGAGTGACCTGGTGTGTCAATAAATGTAATTTTTTGGCCTGAAGCCAAAGTGACCTGATAGGCCCCAATGTGCTGGGTAATTCCACCGGCTTCACCAGAGACCACGTCAGTCTTACGCAAAGCATCGAGAAGAGAAGTCTTACCATGATCGACGTGACCCATGACCGTCACAACGGGAGGACGTGATTTGAAATTCTCAACATTGTCTTCAACTGTGAGAAGAGCTTCTTCAAGATCAGAATCGGAGATACGTTTCACGCGGTGCCCAAATTCTTCTGCAACCAACTGAGCTGTGTCGCCATCGATCACTTGGTTGATGGTGGCCATAACTCCTAACTTCATGAGCGACTTGATGACATCCGCTCCACGCTCTGTGGTTCGGCTGGCAAGTTCTTGAACAGTGATGGTTTCAGGAATAACAATATCACGATAGACTTTTTTGACCTCGGCCTGCGCAAAGGACATGGACTTTTTCTTGTGCTTGGCTTGGGCACGGCGCATAGAGGCAAGGCTCCGCGTGTGCTCTATCTCTTCTCCTCCCACAAGAGCGCTTTGAATGAGGTGAGAGCGATCATTGCGCTGGCGTCGATCTTCATGGCGCTTTACAGGAACAGCCTTTTTAATATCGATGGCCGCTTTGTGTGCCGTTTTTTTGCCGCGGGATTCATCATCCTCATCTTCTGCATAGGACGAATAGACTGCTTTTTTAATAGGTTGAACTGTTTTTTCAGGAAGGGGAGCGTTTTCAGGAGTGACTTCTGTGATCACGACCTCTGCCTCAACAAGATCAGCCGCCTTGACGTCTTCTGTAACTTCGACGGGCGCTTCTTCGGCTTCTTGAACAGATTGCTGGCGCTTGGCTTCAATTTCCTCATCTCGGGCTTGACTGCGACCTTGAAGAACGCCTTGAGCTTTTTGAAGCGCTTTAATCCGCGCTTCCAGATCTTTATCTGCTAAAGGCGAATTGGGATTGGCGCTTTGTGGGGAGAGTACGCGCTTTTTCTTTACCTCAACGGTTACAGCTTTCGAGCGACCGTGGGCGAAACTTTGACGTACTTGCCCTCCATCAGGACCCTTTTTAAGGCCTAATGTCTTTGAGGAAAGCGTCAACGGCTTATGTGTCTTGGCGTCAGAATCAGTCATACCAATTTAACTTTCTATAGATTCACCTTCAAACCAGTGGGCTCGGGCCTTCATGATAATGTCGTTTGCTTGAGATTCGGTCAAATCTTGTCTTGGCAAAAGCTCTAAGAGCTCATCGGCCGCAAGATCTGCGAGATCATCAAGCGTTTTTATACCACCCTCGCCTAAAGAGACCAAGAGGGAAGATGTGAGACCTTCAAGATCCGTTAATTCTTTTTGAAGTTTGAGGTCTTTGATGCGCTTTTGATTGTGTTTTTCCTTATCCTCAAGGTAAGTCACTGCGCGATTTTGAAGTTCTTTCGCAAGGTCTTCGTCAAATCCTTCGATGGAAAGAATTTCATCTAAGGGAACGTAAGCAATTTCTTCAATCTTTGTGAAGCCTTCACCAACAAGAAGATGCGCAATAACCTCATCCACATCGAGGGCTTCTACGAAAAGTTTCGACCGCGTTTTGACTTCCTCGTTACGCTTTTCCATTTCTTCAGCTTCGGTCAGGATATCGATATTCCAACCCGTTAATTGGGTGGCCAATCGCACATTTTGACCGCGTCGTCCAATGGCAAGACTTAATTGCTCGTCAGGAACGACCGCATCAATTCGATTTTGATCTTCATCCAAGACGACTTTCGTGACTTCTGCGGGGGCCAAAGCATTCACCACAAAAGTTGCGACATTTTGAGACCAAGGAATAATGTCAATTTTCTCGCCCTGAAGTTCAGACACAACAGCTTGAACACGGCTTCCACGCATACCCACACAAGATCCTACAGGATCGATACTTGGGTCATGGGAATAAACACCTATTTTAGCACGACTTCCGGGATCACGTGCGGCGGATTTAATTTCAATGATGCCTTCGAAAATCTCAGGAACTTCTTGTGTGAAAAGCTTCACCAAAAATTCAGGGCGCGTACGACTTAAGAAAATCTGAGGCCCACGTTGTTCTTCTCGCACATCAAAAATTAAGGCGCGGATACGGTCACCCACACGGAAAGTCTCCCGGGGAATCATCTCGTCGCGACGCAAAAACCCTTCGGCTTTTCCAAGATCAATAAAGACATTCCCAAATTCAACGCGTTTGACAACGCCGTTGATAATGTCGCCAATCCGATTTTTGTACTCGCGATATTGACGACCGCGCTCTGCATCACGCACTTTTTGATAAATAACCTGTTTTGCAGTTTGTGCGGCTACACGACCAAAATCAATGGGGGGAAGGGGTTCGGTTAAGATATCCCCAATTTTAAGAGCAGGATTGATAGCTTGGGCTTGTGATAAGGTGAGTTGAGTTAAATCGTTTTCGATTTCCTCAACAACTTCACGACACCGCATCAACGTAATATCCCCCGTTTTGCGGTTAATAGTGGCTCGAATATCATGCTCATGACCATACTTGGAACGGCCGGCTTTTTGAATAGCCTGCTCCATGGCATCAAGCACTTCGTCACGATCAATAGATTTTTCACGGGCTACGACATCAGCCACATGGAGAATCTCTCGACTGGCTAAATCAAAAGTATTTTCGCTCATCTTCTCTCCACTACCTCTCGGTCTTTTTAAATGATATTTCAGGAATGACTTTTGCCTTTTGTACGTCAGAATAGGGGAACTTCACAATAGGTTTTCCATCTTCGGGAAGCTCAAGGGTAATTTCTTCCCCGTCAACGCTAGCCAAGCGGCCAGAAAATCTTTTTCGGCCTTCATAAAGAGTGTTCAACTCCAGTTGAATATCCGATCCTTGAAAGCGAACATAATCCTTAAGTTTGACCAAAGGACGATCAATCCCAGGCGAACTGACCTCAAGGACATAATTTTCAGAAATAGGATCTTCCACATCAAGAAGGGCTGAAACTGTTCGACTCACATCGGCACAATCATCAAGGCTTAAGTTTTGATCATCCAAACGTTCAATCATAATTTGCAAGCGTTTTCGATTTCCGCCACCAAACGAGATGCGCACAATGCCAAAACCCATTTCCTCAAGGGAAGGGCCTATAATTCTCTCAATTGTATCTGCAAAACTGTTCATTCAAAAAATCCAATAAAAAAAGCGAGACAACTGCCCCGCTTGCCGAGATCTCCATTTTCTTCCCTTTTTAAGAAAGATTTTTGCATCATACTGTGTTTTTCAGAGATTACAAGGAAAAAATAGAGGGAGTATATGGCAACATGTGAAAGGGGATCGCCCTTAGGGGTGCGTTATTACTCCTCGTCTGAAAACTCACCAAAGCTTTCTTCGTCACTTAATTTTTCAGACATTAACAACTCATTTTTTAGATTATACTCAGTTAAAAATTCTTTTTCTTCATCATTTAAATCGCGCATAAGATACTGCTTAAGAGCAATTAAAAAGCGCCTGAGATCGCCTTTTTTCTTCTCTTCAGGATTTTGAAAAAACAGTTCTGGTGCAGCATTTTTAAAAAAAACAGCATCCAAAGAATTAATCATTTTTTCAACATTAATGGATTGGAAAAGACCTTGAGACAATAATTTTTTCATCGCGGTTTTTCCACTTTTTACACTCGCTTTAAGTTCATTTTTAATTTTGAGAATGAAATCGTTTTCAATTAAAGTGCTTTGTTCATTCTGAACCGTTAGAAACTGTTCAGAATTTGTATCAATCTGGTAATTGAAAAGTTTTTTTGTGTTTTCACGTGCCTGTGTTTTGATTGCAATTTGTGTTGTTGTTAAATATAGAATTTGGTTTGTTCTCTCGAAAAACATATCAAAACGACGGTTTTTATAAGCCTCATCATTTTCCATGAGAGTTTTATCGTTAGGGGAACTGAAAGCGTAAAACAAGGCTTCTTTTATCCAATCGACCTCATAGCATGTTCTATAAAATAAAAAATTTTCAAGTCTCTCAAAATTCCATTGTGGATGCCTTTCAATCACCTCATTGTGCAATCCAAAAGCTTTAGAAATTGAAAGAAAACCAAATTCCCACTCTTCATCTAATACCACATTCGCGGCAACGATCTGTTCTTTTTTCTGTTGGTATTTTTTCAACTCTTCCTCTGAGAGATATCTGTGAGTCATAAGGCATTTTTTGTTTTCATCATAAAAATAACTTACAACCAAAGACGTGTTTTGCTCTTTAGCCAGCTCTTGCATTTTTTCAATCGCTGTCCACTCAAATTCATAACGATGATGGGGAGTTTCTTTATATTCTGGCTGTTCAGGGTGATTGCCCTCAGAAATCTTAATATTTTTTGGCTCTTTTTCTTCTTCGGATTTCTCAGACTTTGGGGACTTTTTTAAAATACTTTTTTGAGGAGCTTCTGGATTTCCTGTCTTTACGGCAGAAAGATTCGTCAAAACAAGAAATTGAATCAAAAGAAATGGAAAAATAAATCGCATCATCAACACCTATCGATAAGGAATATTTTTTATAATAAATAAATGGGAAATTTGTCAATTTATTTCTTTTTGGGGCAGCTATACTTCGTTGAAAATGAAGTAGAAACGCCGATAAAGGCGGGGCCTTGGGCTAAGCTTGGGTTTTTTTTGCCCCATTCCAGATAGAGTTTGACGATATCTTGATTCGAGATATTTTCAGGAAAACAAATATCCACATAAGAGTCCTCCACGTCCATGATATTACGATAAAATTGGGCAGCATTTGAGGCACTGACAATAAAACCATAACAAAAATTTTGCGAGGCCACTCCTGGGTTTTGGCATGCCGCAAGAAGGTCTTTATTGGTGACACTTTCGGCCTGAAGGGCATGACACGTTGTGAGTCCTGCCCAGGTAAGAATCCAGCGTTGATAAACAAATAATTTGCGAATTCGATCTTTGAGTTTGCGGGACTTGTTTTCCAGTAATTTGCCATTCTGAACTTTTTTTATTCCCTGTGTCATTGATTCAATCATTTTTTATGTTATTTATTCCTAAAAAGGTTACTCGATTTTTGAGATAGTCGCTATAAAAAATCCATCAGTCCCATTCTGAAGGGGAGCCAAACGCACCTGAGATTCCAATTGGAACTTTGGAGTTTTCTTAAGAAAGGCCTGAACCACGTTTTCATTTTCGTCTTTTAAAATGGAACATGTTGCATAAACAATTTTGCCGTTGGGCTTTAAAAGGGGTGCTGCTTGATGGATGAGGCCTTCTTGAATTTCAATTAAACGCTCAATTTCATCAGGGGTGAGACGCCACTTTTGCTCAGGATTGCGGCGCCAAGTTCCCGTACCAGAGCAAGGAGCATCAATCAAAATGCGATCAAAACGCCCTTTTTGGCGTTTGAGCCATGAAAGTCCTTCTTCGTCTAAAACGCGACATTCTGTGTTGTTCACATCCGCTCGTTTCAAACGCAGGCGTGCCTTTTGAAGTCGCCAATTGGCAATATCCATCGCCACAATTTTGCCCTTGTTTTCCATGAGTGCCGCCACCGCTAAAGTCTTGCCACCAGCTCCTGCGCAAAGATCTAAGACTGACATTCCTGGGGTTGCTTGAAGGGATTCGGCAATTTTTTGAGATCCCAAATCTTGGATTTCAAAAAGGCCATCCCGAAAAGCTTTTGTTGAAGTCAACGGCTGGCGATCTTTAAGGCGCAAAGCTGTTTCAGAATCGGGCAAAGCATCGGCAATAATTTTTTCAGCCTTCAATTTGACTTTCAAATTCTCGCGATTGATTTTTAACGTATTGGCCCGAATGTCCACAGGCGCCTCTTTTTGAAAGGCTTGCATATTTTCAAGCAACTGATCTCCATAAAGATCTTGAAGGGCGGGTTGCAACCATTCAGGAAACTCTCCCCGAACCCAAAGAGGCGGATTGGGTTCTCCAAGATCCAGCCCTACAAGTTGGCGCTCTTTGTCGTTTAATTTAGAGGGCGAATATTTTTCGCCGTCAAACCAAATGCCAATTTTAGCGCGATCAATTTTTTCGATTTCCATTAAATAAGCCAACACTTGAAGACGAGCTGCAGCCCCTGATGAAATGGCACTTAAAGAGACGCCACGCAAAAGCGCCCACCAAGAAATATGCGCATAATTGCGAAAAATACCATAAACGCGGGTCGCAATAGCTTGACGATCTTTAGATCCAATGTAACGCCGCGCCTTAAAATAAAAAGAAAGGTGAGCATCCAAAGGAGAGTAGTCTTGAGAATATGTTTTTATAACTTCAATAACAGCATCGATACGAGCAGCTTCAATCATTTTTTAAATCCTATGGCCACCACATACATCTCCGCGGAATCCGGGCGACTGGCAGGGGGCTTTGAATGAACAACTTTTGTAAATTTTTGTTTGAGCTCTCGCAAAAGATCTCCTTCGGCACCACCTTGTAAAACTTTGGCGACATAAGATCCGCCTGGTTTTAAAACCTCTTTGGCGAAGTCAAAGGCCACTTCTGCGAGCATCATAATGCGTAAGTGGTCTGTAGGTGCATGACCTGAGGAAGAGGCTGCCATGTCGCTTAAAACCAAATCTACGGGACCTTTTAAAAGGGCTTTGAGTTTGTCGGGCATCTCAGGATGGAGAAAATCCCCCTCAATCAGAATAGATCCCGGAATGGGATCGATGGGCTTAAGATCAATGCCAATTACAATTTCTTGTCCAGGCAAACTTCCCGTTTTTTCAACTGCCACTTGAACCCAGCCGCCTGGAGCCGCCCCCAAATCGACCACGTGTTTCCCAGGGCCCAAAAGCCCATACTTTTCATCCATCTCAATTAATTTGAAGGCTGCGCGTGACCGATATCCCAAAGCTTGTGCTTTTTGGACATAAGGGTCATTAAGTTGACGCATGAGCCACAATTGGGAGGAAATTTTCCGACCGCGCGCCGTTTTGAGTTTTACCGCTAAAGTTCGCGTTCCTGAGGTGGGCGTTTTCTTTTTCATGCGGCAACTCCCCCTTGCGTTTTGAGGAAGAGATCGAAGATTATACCTTCTCTAAGGCCGCGATCCACGACTTTCACTTCATTGATGCCGAAAATATCATAAATTCCTTGAAAGATTACAACTCCCCCCATAATTAAATCTGCGCGCTGAGGCCCAATGCAAGGATGCAGAAGTCGCTCGTGCAAAGTCATACGTGAGACTTTGTAGATTAAAGATTGAAGTTCTTTTTGATTTAAAACCATTCCATGAACTTGGGCACGATCGTAATGATCAAGATTTTTGTAAATTGCCGCAAGCGTTGTCAAAGTTCCTGAGGTGCCAATCATTTGAATCGCTTGTTTGCGCAAATGAGGGTGGACGTGACAACGATCGGCAAAAGCCTTGGTTTCCTTGGCCATGGCCCTTCTGACTTTCGCCTGAAATTCATGTTCGTCGGGTTCTCCCCGAATGGCTTCGGCAACTGTCACAACGCCAAAAGGAATGGAGACGGAATCGATGACTTGGGGGACGCTTCCTGGAATAAGTTCCACCCACGCAAGTTCTGTACTTCCTCCGCCGATATCAAAAATAAGTGCGTAACGGGTGCATTGTGTGAGCTGATCCGCGCAGCTCATCATCGCCAAACGTGCTTCTTCTTGGGTTGATATGACTTCTAAAGGAAGACCCGTTTTTTCCCGAATTTCTTGGACAAACGCATCGCGATTTAAGGCGTCTCGACAAGCGGCTGTGGCCACGCATCGAAGAGCCGACACAGAATATTTCTCAAGGCGTTTCGCACATTCTGAAAGAGCATCAACTGCACGGCCTCGGGCAACATTAGAAATTCGTTTATAGGTCACAAGTTCATCGCCCAGTCGCACGATACGTGTGAAAATCTCAACAGGCACAAGCGTAGCTTCAGTCTTTTGTGCAATCAAAAGACGGCAGGTATTTGTCCCCAAATCGATGGCCGCAACAAGCGGGCCTTTATTTTCAAGTTTGTCGTTCATTTTGTACCGGATTCAGACTATTTCTTATAAGTAGTCTTATCCCAAGCATTTATCAATGAAGATTATCTATCATTTGAGGAATCTCTTGCCTTTCCCTCTAAAGTCAGTATGATGCCTTCATTATTTTTGGGGGATAGTTTAGCGGTAGAACTCCCGGCTCTGGACCGGGCAACTCTGGTTCGAATCCAGGTCCCCCAGCCATCTTCCCGAAAAATCTCTTTTTTTTCTTCCTTTACCAATTGTTAATAATTTTTTGATTTAATGAGCTTCAATGTGTTCAAAAAAATAAAATTTGGAGCTCAAAAATGCAATTCAAGCCATTAAAAATAAGAGGAAAGCTTACATCTTACTTTTTAGGATTTAGCCTTGTCCCGTGCCTCATTTTTTTGACTGGAATTTATTTTGGAGGGGATCTTTTAAAATATTATCGTGGACTTCGTCTTCAAGATTTAGCCAGCGCTCTTTCACATAATGTTGAAAATAACCTTTTTGAACGCTATGGCGATGTTCAAGCTTTTTCATCTAATGATTCTGCAAAAAATAAAACCAATTGGGGAAATCCGGATGCTGCAAATCCCCTCGTTCAAGCAATGAATAATTATACAACCCTTTATGGAATGTATGATCTCATGCTTGTCATAGACACCAATGGCGTTGTTCAATCCGTCAATACCGTAGGAGCAGATGGAAAACCTATCAATTCCCATATTATGTTAGGCCAATCTTTTGGAAATGCTGATTGGTTCAAAAAAACATTAAAGGGTGAATATTTGGTGGGTAAAAATGGATTTACAGGAACGCTTGTGACTCAACCACAACATTATGATTTTCTGGATAAAGTGTATAATCGGAAAGATAGTTATAACATTATTTTCTCCTCCCAGATTAAAGATACAAACGGTGCCGTCATTGGAGTTTGGGCAAACTTTGCAAGCATGGGGCTTGTGGAAAACTTTGCGACCATGGCCTACAATGAGATGAAATCTCAAGGTATTGAAAACTCAGAAGTTGTGATTCTTGATGAAAAGGGTTTCCCCGTTGTTCATTATGACTTTGCATTATTACAAAATGGAAAATATGTCCGGGATTTTAAAATTCTTGGAAAAGAGAATTTTGTGGAAATGGGTTATGGGGCTGCTAAAGAAGCGCTTGCTGGACAAGCCGGGGTTGTGGAATCATTTAATGACCACGCCAAAGAAGATGCCGTTACAGGATTTACACATACACCCGGCGCTTACGACTATCCAGGAATTGGGTGGTCATATTTTGTCTCAACATCCAAAGCGTTGGCTTATGCAGATGTGTATAAATCAATTATAATCTCAATGGTTGGAATTGCGCTTTTAGGACTGATAGCCTCTATTATGGGTTATGCGATTAGCGGTGGGTTTACGCGTCCGATTCTGCGCATCACGGATCTCATGAACCGTCTTACGGGTGGAGATGTCAACATTCAAATTGATTCCAAAGATCTTTCGCGACATGACGAAATTGGGGATATGAGTAAAGCCGTTGAGGTCTTCAAAGATAATGCTATCAAAGTCATAGAGATGAGTGAGGCGCGAGAAAAAGAAGCTCTTATGCGCGAAAAAGAAATCAAAGAAAAACTTTTAACCCTTTCAAATGGTCTTGAATCAGAACTTGAGTCAACACTCAAACAAGTCATGCAAAATGCAGACGCCGTTTTGAAGATGACGGAATCGATGAATGTCTCTTCAAGTAACGTGAGCACACAATCTACCAGCGCCAATGAAGCCACAGACGAAACAACGCGAGATGTTGAAAGTGTGGCGGCGGCTACGGAAGAGCTCTCAAGCTCGATTCATGAAATTAGTGCCCGCGTGGCTGAATCCACCCGAATTGTTCAAACAGCGGTGACTACAACAGAGAATACAAATACCACCATTCAAGAATTAGCTCATGCTTCAACCCACATTGGTGAGGTGATTAAGTTAATTTCAGACATTGCAGAGCGAACCAATCTTTTGGCCTTGAATGCTACTATTGAAGCGGCCCGTGCCGGGGATGCAGGAAAAGGATTTGCGGTTGTGGCAGCAGAGGTGAAAAATCTCGCTAATCAAACAACGCAGGCCACTGAAGAAATTGTGGGGCAAATTAATGCTATTCAAGAAGCAACACAAGGTTCAGTTGTGGCTATTTCTGAAATTACAAAAACCATCCAAGAGGTGGATCACGCTTCGTCGTCCATTGCTGCAGCTGTTGAAGAACAAGGCATTGCTACCGGTGAAATTAACAAGCGTACGCAACAAGCCGCAAGTCGCACACGGGAAGTGGCCAATGGCATCAGCATTATGAATACTGAGGCACAAGAAACTGGACGACTTTCCTCTGAAGTGATGTCCGCGACCACAAAAATTGTTAAGGAAATGGAGGCGTTGCAATTGCGAATGAAGCAAGTTATTCGTGAATCTTATGCCGGCGATAGACGTCAATCCAAGCGCTACAAAAACCCAAGTTCAGCCACCATTAATGGGCAAAGCTATTCCTTAAAAGATATCTCTGGTTCTGGACTTTCAATAAATACCTTCGGAACAGAGCATTTTTTAACAATGGGTTCGACAGTGAGTATTGAGATTCCAGGGTATGCCTCAAAACTATCAGGTAATGTGGTTGACACCTCTGATCCTACATATATTCGAGTTGTTTTCACTGTAGACGATGATGAATCTAAGAAAATTGATAATTATCTTGCAGGATTGAATGGCGTGAAACGTGCGGCCTAATAAAATTAAAATTATATAGGGAGAAATAATTATGTCTGTTGATAAAAATATGCCGATCTTGATCGTCGATGATTTTAAGATGATGCGACGTGTGGTCAGAAATCTCCTTACACAATTGGGCTTTGCCAATTTAGATGAGGCTGCTGACGGAGGTGAGGCCTTGCAGAAAATTAAGGCAAAATCTTATCGTTTGGTGGTTTCAGACTGGAATATGGAACCTATGTCCGGAATTGAACTTTTAGAAAAGGTCAAATCCAGTCCAGACACCAAAAATATTGATTTCATTATGCTTACAGCCGAGGGCAAGACCGATAATATTATCAAGGCCAAGCAATTGGGCGTGAACTCTTACATTGTCAAACCATTCACTGCCAAAGTTTTAAAAGAAAAACTTGTGGCCTTGATAGGTCCTTTTTAAAAAATAAGCGGAGGAAGACTTCTATGATTCCACAATCCCCGACGCTCATACGCAAATATCTTCGTTCTTATATGCGGAATGAAAACTTTGTGCTCACACCAGAAGATGCCGACCAATTAATGGTGACACTTTCAGCATTTATTAAGGATGATATCGCACAAAGCAACCTTCAGGTTTTAAAAGAAATGACTGAAATTGCAGATTTCATCACAACGTTTAAAAATGAAATGCGAGCGATGGATGTTAATAATTTGAAATCCAAAACGACAGATGAGCTAGATGTTGTGTTGGTTACAACAGAAGAGGCCGTGGGGCAAATTTTAGAGTGCGCTGAAGATATCGATACATTGATGATGGGGGCTTCTGATGAGCTGTCAGAAAAACTCCAAGATGTTTCCACGCGCATTTATGAAGCTAGTAATTTTCAGGATCTCAATGGTCAACGCATCATCAAAGTTATTAAAACATTTCGGACTTTGGAAGGAAAAATATTCAAACTTTTAGAAGAAATTGGCGGGCGCCTTGAAACAGGGGAGAATCAACCAGAAAAAGAGACCTCTCCTTCAGAAAATGAAAACCTTCTCAATGGTCCTCAAAAACCAACTGAGGCTTTCAGCCAAGAAGATATCGACAAGCTCTTTTCACAAGGCTAATGCTCAAAAACAGGGAATTCAAAGATGGATGAACTACTAGAAGAATTTATTACAGAGGCCTGCGAGAATTTAGAAAAACTCGACAATGATCTTGTGATTTTAGAAAAAGACCCAAATGATGTCCAACTTTTGGGTAATATTTTCAGGACTATTCACACGATTAAAGGCGCTTGTGGCTTTATAGGCCTTGCCCGTCTTGAGAAAATTGCGCACTCGGGAGAAAATGTCCTGGGTAAGTTTCGCGATGGAGAAATGAAGGTTACTCCTGAGGCAATTACACTCATTTTGGCGTGTGTTGATGCCATCAAATTTATTTTGCAAACTCTCAAAGACACAGGACAAGAACCAGAAGGTGAAGATTCTGCTCTCATTCAGAAACTTCAGGACTTAATTACATTAGGAAGCACATCAAAGGAGGAGACAATTATTGTTCCTCAAGAAGAGATTATTATTGAAGATGTTCCTGAAAATGTAGAAATAGAAGACGTGACCCCGTTAAAAATTGAGGTACCAGAAGTTATGGCACCTTCTTTTGAAGCGTCTGAGCCAGTACATACAGTCCCCACGGCAGAACACCAAAAATCGGCTGAAAAAGATCAAGGACCTCAATCCATTCGTGTGAACGTTTCCCTTTTGGAAAACCTCATCACAACTGTGGGAGAGCTTGTTCTCACGCGCAATCAACTTCTGCAATTGGTGCGTCAATCGGAATCAAGTACCTTTGAAGTCCCTTTGCAAAGGCTCAACCAAGTAACTTCAGAGTTACAAGAAAGCGTTATGAAAACCCGCATGCAGCCTATTGGAAATGCATGGTCTCAAATGCCACGTTTAGTTCGAGATTTGGCAAAAGATCTGAATAAAAAAATTGAGTTAGAAATGCTTGGGGCAGACACGGAAATTGATCGCCAAGTCATTGAACTCATAAAAGATCCTTTAACTCACATGCTTCGAAATTCCGCAGATCATGGCCTTGAAACACCCGAGGAGCGCATTCAATCTGGGAAGTCAGCTATGGGTACCATTCGCTTGAACGCTTATCAAGCCGGGGGACACATTGTCATTGAAATTTCAGATAATGGACGTGGCTTGAATTTAGAACGAATCAAAGAAAAAGCTATTCAAAATCGCCTAGCATCTTTAGAGGAAATTGCCAATAAATCTGATGCTCATGTAGGAGCAATTTGAAAATGTCCGGTTAAGCAATTTAGAAATGTCCGGATTTGTCCTTAAGTTTTATGCTGATGCAGTCAGCAAGCAGGAGGATGAATGGAGACATTGTATAGCGAGGCCGAGATGGAAAAACTAAAGATATTGGATGACATAAAACGAGGTCTGCTGCGCCAAGGTGAAGGTGCGGCAGAGTTAGGTTTGAGTGCTCGGCAAGTGAGGCGTTTGCAGGCGAGAATTTCTGTTGAGGGACCTTCCGGGATTAAACGGCGTGCTATATCGGGCAGTAATCGTGCGCATTCAGAGGGCTTCAAAGCCAGAGTTCTTGAGGCAGTTCGGAATCGTTATGCGGATTTTGGTCCGACGCTAGCCAGCGAGAAACTGTTGGAGAATGAGGGGCTTAAGATCAACAAAGAAACTCTGCGACAATGGATGATAGCCGATGCATTATGGAGCGGGAAAATTCGGAAAAGCTCGCCTCTGCATCAATCCCGTCAGCGCCGCTCGTGCTTTGGTGAGCTTGTACAGATTGATGGGTCGCACCATGATTGGTTTGAGGGACGGCGTGCAAAGTGTTGTTTGCTCGTCTTTGTAGACGATGCCACCAGCCGCATCGTATCTATGCGATTTGAAGAATCGGAGACCACTGCCGGCTATTTCCGAGCCATGGAATCACACCTCGAGCAGCATGGTCTGCCTCTGGCCTATTATAGTGACCGGCACAGCATTTTTAAAACAACGCGCACAACTGACGGATATTACCAAGCTACTGAGCTGCATCGCGCCATGAAAGATTTAGGAATTGAGTTGATTTGCGCTTACTCACCCCAAGCCAAGGGCCGTGTCGAGCGGGCGAATCAAACGCTGCAAGATCGCTTAATCAAAGAGATGCGTTTGAGAGGTATCTGCGATATTGCGACTGCCAATGCCTATTTGCCGGCGTTTATCGAGAAGTATAACCAAAAGTTCGCCGTTGATGCGGCAAACCCGAAAGATCTGCACCGTGACGTACCTATCGACGCGCAAAGGTTGCGACGAATTTTATCTCATCACGTCACGCGCAAGCTTTCAAAAAACCTTGAATTCTCTTTGGAAGGGCAGGCCTATCAAGTTCAAGTGCCTGGAAAAGGCTATCGCTACCAGAATAAAAAAGTCACAATTTATCAACATTATACGGGGGCAATAGAGGTGATGCTTGGAGAAGAAGTCTTAAGCGTGATGGCGCTGGATAGGGTGACAAGGGGGCCCATTCTAGCTGATCGTAAGGACTTAGATCATGTTTTTGACCAGGAAATCTTCCCCAAAATAAACCCAGACTTCTTATTACCCACAGGGTCCACAGCCCCAAGTCTCTCTTGCGCTTGAGAGCGCGAGAGAGGGCTATGGACTTGTGGATAATAATTCAACTCAAAGCGGACATTTCTAAATTGCCTTGACATAAATCTGATGCTCAAATTTGCCAGTATATTTTCCATGCAGGACTTTCCACCGCTGAAAAAGTCACCAATGTCTCTGGCCGAGGGGTGGGAATGGATGTTGTGAAAACCAATATTGAAAAAATTGGTGGCAATATAGAGGTCAAGTCCGTAACAGGAAAAGGGGCCACCTTTACCATTACAATTCCTCTGACTTTGGCTATTGTAGCCGCACTCATTGTCGGCGTTGAAGATCAACGATATGCCATTCCTCAGGTGAGTATTCTTGAACTTGTTCGTATTGCATCAGATTCTGAACATACAATTGAATACATCAATAATAATCCTGTTTTAAGACTGCGCAATCGTCTCTTGCAACTTGTCTTTTTAAATGAATTGTTTGGAATTGAAAAAACGAAAGAAACCGAACACTCAAATATAAATGAAGATCAATACGTTCTTATTGTCCAGGTGGGGAGCTATTATTTTGGCATTGTCGTAAGTGAGGTCTTTGACACGCAAGAAATTGTGGTAAAGCCTGTCTCCCCTCTTCTTCAAGGCATTAACGTTTATGCGGGCAATACTATTTTAGGAGACGGAAGTGTCGTCATGATTTTGGACCCCAAAGGAGTCATCCTGCGCAAGGGTGAAATTGACCTGACTGACCGGGGTGCTGAGGATTTGAATGACAGAAAAACTTTTGCAGAAGATCTCACAAGCCTTCTTCTTTTCAAAGCGGGAGATGAAGCCCCCAAAGCGGTTCCTCTTGAACTTGTGGTTCGATTGGAAGAATTTGATGTTAAGGACATTGAACACAGCCATCACCAATCTATTATTCAATATCGAGAGCAGTTGATGCCATTAATTCCTTTTGATCAGTATGGGGGAATCCCACAAGAAGGAACAGTGGCTGTTCTTGTCTTTTCAAATGGAGAACACTTTGCGGGTCTAATTGTTGATCAAATCATCGATATCGTTGAAGAACGCGTTGAGCTTAAAATGCAATCAACAACGGATGATGTTTATGGCACTGCAGTCATCAGTGGGCATGCTACCGATGTTATAGATGCAGATCACTATATCAGACATCTTTTCCCAAAATGGGGTGGCGCTGAAAATCGGAAAGTTAGTGCAAGTAAAAAGTCCGTCCTTCTTTTGGGAGATGGTGTGTTCTTCCGCAATATTTTAGGCACCTTATTGCGGATGGAAGGATATCAAACACAACGCGCTGACAGCCTTGCCAAAGCCTTAAGGATTATTGAGCAGGGCCATATATTTGATGCTGTTATTCAAGATTTTGACAGTACAACCTCTTTTGATTCGGATGATACGGGCTCTTTAAAACGCTTCTTGGAATGCCATCCCCTTCTTCTTTTAACAGAGGATGGAAATCTGCCTCAAGGGGGCCGTCTTTATGGTGAAGGTCTTTGCTGTGGAAAAGAAGATCGCGGCATGATCTTGAGAGCCATCTCAGAACTTATTGAACAAACACAAAGAGAGGCAGCATGACCGAGGCATTTGCTATTAAAAATTCAGTTTGGGAAGATGATGAAGTTCAGCTTCTGACCTTTCATGTGCATGATCAAGTTTTAGGGATCCCTGTTCTTCAAATTCGGGATGTCTTCTTGGCGCAAAAAATTACACCTGTTCCTTTGGCGTCCCAAGAAACTCGAGGACTCATCAATCTTCGAGGGCGCATTGTTACAGCACTTTCTATGCGAGAAAAACTTAACTTTCCTAAAGTTGAAGCGGGCCAAAAGCAAATGATTATTGCTATTGAGCATGCTGGTGAAGTTTATGGTCTTCTAGTTGACAAAGTGGGCGAAGTCATTACGCTAGCACAAGACCTTTATGAGAAAAAACCTCAAGTTTTGGATGGAAAACTGAGAGAAATTGCCAAAGGGGTTTTTAAACTTGAAGGAAAACTTCTAATTCTTTTGGATGTGGATCGTATCATCCAAACGTGTCAAGACAACATATAAAAATAATAAGAGGAGGATTCTCGTGAAAAGCTGCCTGATCGTTGATGATTCAACTGTAATCCGCAAAGCCATAAGACGGATGATGGAGCCTATTTTTGGGGAGGTCCGTGAGGCCGAAGATGGTCTTGTTGCCCTTAACTCATGCAAAGAAAATATGCCCAGCGTGGTCATGTTGGATTGGAATATGCCTGTGATGAGCGGCATCGATTTTTTGCGCCATCTTCGAAAAACGGAGGGTGGTGATAAACCTGTCGTCGTTCTTTGTACTACAGAAACCAGCTTTGATCATATTCAAGAGGCTCTTAGCGAAGGGGCGAATGAATATATTATGAAACCTTTTAATGAAGATATCATTCGTGAAAAACTCCAAATATTGGGGGCGATATAAAGGTGGCACTTAACGCACCCACATCTCAAACTCAGAATAAAACACGAGTCATGGTCGTGGATGATTCCCTTGTGATTCGCGGTGTTTTAAGGCGTGTAATTGAATCTGATCCAGATTTAGAGCTGACTAAAACTGTTTGTAATGGACAAGAGGCCGTTGATGCACTTGCCAAAGATTCTTCTGTTGATGTTGTGATTTTAGATATTGAGATGCCTGTTATGGACGGCATAGAAACTCTTCCCCTCCTTTTAAAAATCAAGCCCAAACTCATCATTATTATGGCCTCGACTTTGACATTGAGAAATGCGGATATCAGTTTGAAATGCCTTTCTTTGGGTGCCAAAGATTATATTGCCAAACCCGAATCCTCAACGGGAGGAGGTGCCATTGAAATTTTTAAAAAAGACTTGATTGCAAGAATTAAAGCCCTTTCACCCCAAAAATATTTTTCAAACGCTGGAAGATCTCAATTTTCAATCCCTGCAAAAGATTACACTCTCAAACCTATGCTTAAATTAAAGCCACGAGCCATTGCCATTGGGTGTTCGACGGGGGGACCCCAAGCTCTTGCTGTAGTTTTAAAAGATCTTGCCTCTAAAGTAACGTTGCCCATTTTTATTGCGCAACATATGCCGCCCTCCTTCACAAAAATGTTGGCAGAGCATTTAGCTCGTGTGAGCGGACTGACTGTAAAAGAGGGTGAAGATGGGGAAGTTGTTCAAGACAAGACCATTTATATTGCCCCTGGGAATTTTCATATGGAAGTCATTGAACTATCTGGGGATGTGCGTATCTGCCTGACACAAAGCCCCCCTGAAAACTTCTGCAGACCTTCTGTGAATCCTTTATTTCGATCTCTCAGCAAAACCTATCATGGCCGGGTTTTGGGATTTATACTGACAGGCATGGGAAGTGATGGACTTGAAGGGGCTAAAGTCCTTGTGCAAGAAGGTGGAGCCATTATTGCCCAAGATGAAAAAACAAGTACCGTTTGGGGGATGCCCAAAGCCGTTGTGATGTCGGATCTGGCTTCAGCTGTTTTGCCACTTGAAAAATTGAATTCTGCACTCGAAAAATTATCAAAAAGTTTAACACCTAGTTTTGAGGTTTTGACATGAATATTTACACTGCATCCTTAGCCACAACCTCAGTTGATAAAGTTGACGATGCACTTTCTGTGCAAGAGTTCAATGTGTTGAGAACGTTTTTAGCCAGTCATTCAGGGCTTTATTTAAGCGATGATAAAACTTATCTCGCCCAGGCGCGTCTTCCCCAAGTGGCGAAAAATCATAATTTTGCCTCCCTTCATCAATTGGTGAATAATATGGGATCGCCAACAGCTGGAAAATTACGTGAAGAAATTGCTGAAGCTATGGCAACTCCCGAAACTTTCTTTTTCCGAGATACCAAGCCTTTTGATATTGTCAAGAACGATCTTCTTCCCAAACTTATGGAAGCGCGTGCACATTCAAAAACCCTCCGTATTTGGTCAGCTGCGTGTTCAAGTGGTCAAGAATCTTATTCTTTGGCCATGATTATTAATGAGCTGGGGCTTTGGCAACAAGGTTGGAAAGTTGAAATTTGGGCGACCGATTTTTCTAAGAAAATTTTGGATCGGGCGAAAGCTGCAGAATATACACAGTTTGAAGTTCAACGCGGACTCCCCATTCAATTATTAGTAAAATATTTTGAAAAAGAGGGTGCCATTTATCGCATCAAGCCTGAACTTAAAAGTCGGATTCAATTTCAAGAATTTAACCTTCTCCAATCTATGTCTGGATTAAGACCATTTGACATTATTATGTGCCGCAATGTGCTTTTCTATTTCGATGTGTCTAATAAAAGAAAAGTTTTGGACCAAGGCATTGCCACATGTTTGGCCAAAGACGGCGCCCTTTTCTTAGGCACGGCGGAAACCGTTATGAGCGTTTCTGAAAAACTGATTCCTGATCCTGTGATCCGTGGAATTTACCGACTGAAGTAGCTCACCCTATAATTGCTAAATTGCAACTGACAGGGGTGAAAGGCAAAAAGAAGTGGCGTTTTTACACAGCTTTTGCTAGGAATAGAGGCAATTCATGAGACCGATGCTGAAAATAGCATCACAAAGGTCAAACTTAATTTTTCAAAAGGAAATGCCCTATGTCATCAAATCAATATAGTTACGTCATTAAAGGTCTGACCAAGATCTATCCCGGTGGACGAGATATTTTCAAAAACGTCTGGTTATCATTTTATCCTGGCGCTAAAATTGGCATCATCGGTGTGAACGGATCAGGTAAATCAACCTTGATGCGTATTATGGCGGGTATGGACAAGGATTTTTCCGGCGAGGCGTGGGCCGCTGACGGCGTTAAAGTCGGATATCTATCTCAAGAGCCAGAGCTTGATCCAACACTCACCGTTCAAGAAAATGTCACGGCAGGTCTTGCCGAAATGAAAGCCTTGATGGATCGCTTTGATGCGGTGAGTGCTCGCTTTGGGGAAACACTTTCCGATGACGAAATGAACGCGCTGATTGCTGAGCAAGGCGAGCTTCAAGAAAAGATTGATGCAGTTGACGGTTGGGATTTGAATCGCAAAATTGAAATTGCGATGGATGCGTTGCGGTGCCCTCCAGGAGATGCAGATGTCACAAAACTTTCTGGTGGTGAGCGTAATCGTGTGCATTTGGCAAAAATGCTCCAACAAGGTGCTAATCTCCTCCTTCTCGACGAGCCAACCAATGACTTGGATGTGGAAACACTCAGGGCTTTGGAAGAAGCCCTTCTGGAATTTGCCGGATGTGCTGTGGTGATCAGCCACGATCGCTTCTTTTTGGATCGGATTTCAACCCACATTTTGGCCTTTGAAGGGGACAGTCATGTGGAGTGGTTTGAAGGAAACTATCAGTCTTATGAGGAAGACCGAAAGCGCCGCTTGGGCCATGCTGCGGATCAACCCCATCGGATTAAATATAAGCCGCTCATGCGAAAGACTGCGTAATCATCCAAATAACGGGGGGGCTTTTCAATGAAAACGATCACATCAGATGAACTCAAAAAACGACTGAAATACGCTGAGGTAGTTCTCATAGATGTGCGAGAACCCGGAGAACACAAATCCGAATGTATCGAAGGGGCTCACCTTATCCCTTTGTCTGAGATTTGCATTAAGAAATTACCGACATCCTTGCTCCCTATTGTGATTCATTGCCGTTCTGGAAAACGCAGCCAAGAGGCATGCAAAAAGCTTTTGGCAGAAAATCCTAATTTGGAAATCTATACTTTAGAAGGCGGGATTTCGGCCTGGAAAGAATTGGGTGGAGAGGTGAAAACGCAAGGACGTAATGTGTTGCCTTTGGATCGGCAGGTTCAGGTCGCGGTCGGATTTTTGGCGTTTTCTGGTGTGATGTTGGGAACATTTGTGAACTCAGGCTTTTATGTGATACCTGGGTTTATTGGCTTAGGGCTTGTGTTTGCAGGGCTCACAGGATGGTGCGGTATGGCCAAGATTTTAGCCAAAATGCCCTGGAATCAGTAAAAGTTATCCGACTAATTTTATGTTTTCTTCATCGGCCAAAACTTCCTTGACGCGACTGGCCAGTTCCGCAAGAGAGAAGGGTTTGCCTAAAAATTGAATATGCATATCGTCTTTAATTTTGTTGCGGAATGCATCTTCCGTATAGCCTGAGATGAAAATAACCTTGAGGTCTTTATTGTGTTTTGAAAGTTCATTCACAAGGGTGGGGCCGTCCATTTGGGGCATCACCACATCGGTGATGATGAGATCAAGTGACTCCTCTCCTTTTTTGATAAACTCAAGGGCTTCTAGCCCATTGCTCGCCTCAATAACTTTATACCCTTTGGATCGCAATGCGCGCGCGGAAAAAAGCCGGACAGCATCTTCATCTTCGACTAACAAAATGGTGCTGGATCCGGAAAGATCCTCTGTGACCCATTTTTTCTTTTTTTCGGGTAGAGGTAAGGCCTCTTCTTTTTCCACATAGCGGGGTAGAAAAATACTAAATTTTGTGCCTTTTTCTGGCTTAGAGTCGACCTGAATGAACCCACCAGTTTGTTTGATAATTCCATAAACTGTGGAAAGCCCCAATCCAGTACCTGATCCTAAGGCTTTTGTTGAAAAAAATGGATCAAATATTCGATCCAAATTATCGTGAGGAATGCCTATGCCATTATCGATAACTTCAATCAAGACATAAGATCCAGGCGGCACCTCATCATGCCCCTGCCGGCGGGTTTTTTTCACTTCAAGATTGCTAGTTTTAATGGTGACATCGCCTCCATTTTCCATCGCATCCCTGGCGTTTACAACCATATTAATGACGACTTGCTCAAATTGCCCTTGGTCCACCAAAACGAGCCCGAGATCGCGTGTATGCTTAATTTTAAGTTCGATATTAGATCCAATGAGGCGCCTTAAAAGTGCTGAAAGCTCGGTCAAACAATCTGTAATATCGAGAACTTTGGGTTGTAACGTTTGCTGACGGGAAAAGGCCAAAAGTTGACGTACCAAGTTGGCAGCCCGATTGGCGTTTTGTTTGATCTGCATAATATCGGTAAAAGATTGATCCCCGGGCGTGTGCCTTTGTAAAAGAAGATCACAAAAGCCAATCATGGCGGTTAGAAGATTGTTAAAGTCGTGGGCAATGCCGCCCGCAAGTTGCCCCACCGCTTGCATTTTTTGAGATTGCACCAGTTGTGTTTCGAGTTTCTTTTGCTCTGTAATATCGTGAAATTGAAGGAATAAGCCGCCGGGATTGGTGGCATCTCCATTGACTTTTCCAATATAAACGGAGGCGATGAGTCCCAAAGAATTCTCAAAATAAATTTCAAGAGGCGTGCTTAAATCTTGTCCATCGGCCACATCTCTTAAGATAGCAGCCACTTCCTCTTGCTTTTGTGATGCCACAAGATCCAAAAATAAACTGCCTTCGGGAGATCCTTCACCTTCCCAATATTTATCGCTGAAGTAGGTATTGGCATTTTGAATGTGGCCTTCATCGTTTAAAAACGCCACAGGGATGGGAGAAATTGCAATCACACGCCCCATATCCGTCATGCTCTGAAGGGCTTGAGACCTCCCTAAATTTACAATGGAGCATGTTGAAAATCCTTTTCCTTCCGGTACAATACGCTGAGAGAGAGGTGCTCCTTTGATCCGTTGAGATGCTGTTAAAAATTCGACAGTTCCATGAAGTTCTTTTAAACGCTCAGGGGATCTTAAAAAATCACGATGGGGACGCGCTAAGATTTCCAAGAAAGATTTACCTTTCAAATCTTCAGGGCGATATTCTAACCAATCGGCCATAGATTTATTGACATGATGTAGAATTCCTTTTTCGTCGATTGAAAAATAACCATCTCCGGAATTATTAAAAAATCGAGAATAAAGAGCGTAATCTTTCTTGAATCGTTTTTCAATTTCATGGGCGTCCGTAATGTTTTCGACAGAAATTAAAAAGCCATCCTCCAGTTTGTGAGAGATCATCTCCCACCATTCCTTTTCATTTCCGTGGCAAATTGCAATAATTTCTTTCGCTTCATCATCTTCGGAAAGAAGCGTGAAGAATCGATCATAGGCATTTTTTGATTCCTGATCCCACGTATACTCTTTGAGGCGGGTTAAATCTTGTCCCCACCACCAGGATTTTTGAGCGGCAAGATTAGGGGAAACAAATCCTTTGTGCTTGTCATAAAATATTTGTGACATCACATTATGAAGATAGGATTGCTGTTCAAGCCTGTGATCTGTGATGTTTTGAGTGAGAGATTTAAGTTGCCACAAAAGGAGGAATATGAAAAAAAAAGTGGAAATTGTTAAGGTGCCTACTAAAATGAGCGTTTCACTTTTCCAGTCTGAAACGGCCAAAAGTAAGGCGCCCAAAATTCCCACAAAAATTAAATTCCCAAAAGATATCATGAGGGTTTGACGGAATGCAGATCTGCCCCAAGCCTCACGATGCGCCGTCTTGAAATGAGTAGCGTGTTGTAAGAAGGCTAAGGCTTTTTGCACCCAATTCAACGTGAAGATCCCTTTTGTTTTTTAGAAGTGTATCAAATTTTTGAGTCCTCTCGCAAGCCAATCAATTGAGTTTGTGAGGATGAGTTTTCATTGACATGAAAGCTATACTCCTTAACCCTATCAAATAAAAACTCTTTTCAAAAATGGGCTCCCTTTATGAAAAAATTATTAGCATATTCAGTTTTTTATTTTGTTTTTGTGCCGCTTTTTTTGGACCTTCAAACATCTTATGGCATGAAAAAAAATCCAACACCTCAAGAGGAGAAAACAAAAAACCCTCTTAAAAAAGACAAATTTGTAATTGATTTTATCCTGAATGAGAGTGAGGAAGGGCAAGAGCCAAAAAAGTTTGGAGCGCCTTCAGAAACGGTTCTCTCTCAGATTCCTGTGGATATTATTTTTGAGGGAATTTTTTCCCATATGACCCCAGAAGACTTTCCAAAACTAGAAAAGGTTTGCAAACATTGGTATCAGCTGAGTTTGGCATTTGGTATATCTTTAAAAGAGAAAAAACCTTTGAATTTTCAATATATTCTCAGGCATCCCCGTAATTTCATGTGCGCTTGTGAAGGGGTCGAAAAAGAGTTTTCTTTAATGCCACAATCCTTAAAAACCGCAGTGCCGGAAGATGAGCTCTATCAAGATGGTATTTATCCAGAAGACATTGAGGAACCTGCAAATTTTTCTGTTTTAAATGAGGCTTTAAAAAAGTTTTCACCCTACCAATGGCCTTTCCTCAGAAAATATATTCGCATTAGCCCACTTGATAAAAGTGCCCTTGAATTTCGCAAGCGTGTGACTGACAAGGTTTCTGAACTTTCCGGGCGACTTGATACGGTTATTCAGAACACAAGATTTGATTATGGGAAATTTGAAAATTTGATTAAAGACCCTCATAACCATAAGAAAATGCAGGTCCATTTGATGGGGGTTAAGTGGAGGTATTGTGATGGGGTGTGTAAGGGGTTTTTTGGCCCAGAGTTTTCTCAGGTGCTTTTTCAAGCGTTAAATAAAGTTAATCGAGTGGGGTTTATGGAGAATGGTAAAGTTTGTTTGGATTATGCTCACTGGGTAAGGCAGCCTTTGTGGTCCCTATATACATGTCACAATGAGAATTCCAGAAGTAAAATGTTTCATAAAGATAGCCTCAAGATGCACTTGCACGTGTTGAATAGATTGGCGAGCTCTTATTATGAGACTCGTGCTTTTAAGCCTGATGTGAATCAGATTCAAGATCTCGCTCACTATTTTTTCGATATTTATCCGGAAGAAAAAAAGAAAAGTCATTTATCGCATTATGATGCGATGATAAAAATTTATGAAAGTGATGGAAACCGTCCTCAATTGAAAAAAATACTGATTGAGGCTTATGACAACTTTAAAGATGGGGATGCCTACCAGTTGGAAATGTTAGCCAATCTTTTTTTTAATGTGGGGGAGTCTGTTCAGGGGCGAGAACTTTTAGACTGGGCCATTGCCAAAGCACAACAGCATTTTATTCGTTTTGAGATTTATCAAAATCTTGTGAAAAGAGTTTTAGAGGCAGGGGATGATTCACAGTTTGAGAGACTCGAAACCTATCTTCAAAATGTTCTTGTAGCGTTTCATCAATATCAAAAAGTGATATTATTTGATTGTAGAAATGGTTCCTTTCAAGGCTCATTGAGAATTGAAAAAAGAGAAATTTTTGATCTTCGCGCTAACCTTTATATCGCTCAGGGAAAATTTCAAGAAGCTCTTAAAGAGTTAAATAATACAGAGGGTTGTGATAAGTTTCCTCCGAATTTAAATCTTATTCAAAGGCAAGTTCACAAAGGGGCAAAATTTCCACCAGAACTTCTGGAAATCTTCCAGAAAAGATTTTCAAATTACATGAATGACGTGTATGAGCGTTGGGGTGATATTGAAAAAAGCATTCCCAAAAGATCGCAGGTATTTGAAGAGTTTTTCATAAAATATCGTGATGCAGTGAGATTATTGCTGGAAAAAAATCCTGAGGGACAGAAGAAACTGGAAACCTTCAAGGCGCTATTCACGTCCTTATCAAAAGGGGAGGAATGAGATGGATTTCCTCTCAATCACTCTGGATAAAAACGAAATCCATCTGGCCATAAGGATGCTCTTATGCTAGTTAACCTTTATGACAAAAACAAACCTTTCAAAAGATCTGATTGCGTGGCTTATTGAGGCAGGTGTGGATGAAATTCATCAAGATACGCCGCAGAATTATTATACCCTGATTGAAGAAACATTAACTCTTCCCAAATGCGCTCCTGCAGCCTCTCTGCTCGCAGCAAAGCCTGTTTTGCGCACCACACGCGAGATTGAGGAAAGTGCCCAAATCTCAGCAAAAGAATCCAAAACTCTTGAGGAATTGCAAAGTGCTCTTGCGGCTTATGAGGGGTGTGCCCTCAAAAAAACAGCTACTAATATGGTTTTTGGAGACGGAAATCCGAAGGCCAAAATCATGCTTGTGGGCGAAGCGCCTGGTGCGGATGAGGATCGGCTTGGAAAACCATTTGTGGGACTCAGTGGTCAGCTTTTAGATAAAATGTTTTCCTTCATTGGACTTTCCCGTGCTGCAAATCTTTATATCAGCAACGTCATTCCTTGGCGCCCTCCGGGAAATCGTCAACCCACTCCTCAAGAAACGGCACAGTGTTTACCTTTCATTCAGCGTCATATTGAACTTGTGAAGCCGGATCTCTTGATTATGGTGGGTGCCACTGCCGCCAAAGCCTTGAGCGGATCCAATGAGGGAATTATGCGTCTTCGTGGAAAATTTCGACCCTATGAATCTCCGGGACTGACATCTCCTATTCAATCAACGGCGATTTTTCATCCAGCCTACCTTTTGAGATCGCCGGGGCAAAAACGAGAAACCTGGGCAGATTTGCTCAATATTAAGCGCGCACTCAATGCCTGATTTTCTCTACGAAAACATCACACAAGGCCCCGTTGTGGGCTTGGATGAAGCAGGATGCGGTCCTTGGGCGGGCCCTGTGGTTGCAGGATGTGTTTGGATTAATCAAGAAACTTTTCCAAAAGATCTTTTAAAACTCATCAATGATTCAAAAAAGCTCACGGGGAAAAAGCGCGATTTCATTTTTGAATCCCTAATTGTTCTTTCTGAGGAGAATATTTGTTATGGCGTGGGTGAGGCCAGCGTTGTAGAAATTGATCAGATGAATATTCGCCAAGCTTCCTATTTAGCAATGCAGCGCGCTTATGAAAAGGTGGCAAAAGTCTCGCCGCAATGGGCACTTATTGATGGTACCTCAAAACCGGATTTAGGCGTTCCTATAAAGCCCATTGTCAAAGGGGATCAATTGTCATTTTCCATTGCAACTGCTTCTATTTTGGCCAAGGTCACCAGAGATCGCATAATGGAAAAACTCCATGACGCCTATCCCGAATATGGATGGGCCCAAAATGCTGGATATGGCACCCGGCTCCATATAGAGGCTCTTGAAAAGTATGGAGTCACAGATCATCATCGTAAAACTTATGCCCCTATTGCAAAATTATTGGCGGCGTAACCCTCAAATGATATAGATTGGTTTAGAAACATTAATAGTTGGAGTACCGTTATGACAATGATTCGGATGATGTGGGGACTTTTGGCGCTTTTGATTATCACTGCACTTATGGTGTTGTCCATGTGGGGGATTCCCGCGCCACAAACGAAAGTTGAAAAAATCATACCTCATGACAAAGCGCTCCACTAAACTTTTTCTCAGTGCTTTTTTAATCAATTTGGGGGGGCTTTATGCGTCTTCTGAAGAGGCTCCTATTTCTTTGCGGCCTTTAGATGCGAGTCCTGAGGAAGGGGGGGAAGTCACTCCCGTCCTCCCAGTTCAAAATTTAGAGGCGCCTACGGGGGAAGACCTTAATTTTTTGGGGACTCAAAAAAGCACTGACTCTTCACTTTGGATCGAAACACCTCGGAAAATTTTGGATCATTTTTTGCCTCACCTTTCGTTTCCCTCCAAACTTCCAGCTTTAAACGTGCTTTTGGAAGACCTCATCCGTCGCGGTGGATTTCCCAAAGAAGGTGGGAGTGCGCCTGGATCATTGAGTTTAAATCGTGCTGAAATTCTCATGAATTTGGGGCACGGTGATGAAGCCGCTCAAGTTTTGGATGAGGATCTTCTTTCGGGGATTTTTAAATCTGGCTCTAAAGGCGCCTATGAGCAGCTCAAGTTTTTGAGTCTTTTAAGTTTGGATGACAAAGAAAAAGCATGCACATTTGCCATCTCCAAAAGCCAGGGGGCGAGCGAGTCTTTCTGGATTAAGGCTGGGATTGTTTGTAATGTTTTGCAAGGTGAAATGGAAAAAGCTAAAGTACGCCTTGAGGCGTTGCGAGAATCGTCTTCCGAATCCGCTCTGGAGGAAGCCCTTTCCTCTGGAGAAGTTGAGAAACTTCCGCCTTTGGATGTGATCATCGTGGCCCTTTTGGGAGAACAGCCCCTTCAAGATTCTGAAAATCTTCCTCCTTGGTTGAAAGCGTGGGGCCCAAAAACTGACCCCCTCCCGCAAGATGAGGTTTTGGCAGAACTTAAAGCAGAAAAGGGTGAGACGCAAAATCCTCGCACCGAACTACAAGATTATATTCAAAAAGCGAAATTTTCGAGGGATGTACAGAAAATGTATTTTCTCCAAAGACTTTCTAAACTTTATGATTTTGATTCAGCGCATTTGGGTGTTGAAATTCCTACCCCCTCCTGGCGGCAAGGTTTGGGAGTTTCCAAAGAGGATTTGGAGTTGCTGATCTCAGCCGCAAAATCTAAACGTAAAGGTGAGGTGATTCTCTTGGCGGCAACTCTGCTCAAAGATCTCAAGGCAATCCATCCAGAAGTTAAAATTAAAGTCCTTCTGGCCCTGAAGTCCGTCGGTTATGAACGCGAATCCGAAGCTTTGGCTTTGGAACTTTTGAAGCAAGAGCTGGAGAAGTGAGGTTGATAAACAGATGCTGAAACAAATTCAGGATGAGAATGAGGGAGAAGTATGATCTCTCGGTGGCTTCCCCTTTTTCTTGAGATGCTTTTGGCAGAAAAAGGCGCGTCTTTAAAAACCCTTGAAGCCTACAAGTCCGATCTTACAAAGTTTCTGGAATTTTATTCTGGGCGCCTGGAAGATGTCACCGAATCCGATATTGGGGCTTATATGAGATCTTTATCGCAAGCCCATTTTGCGGTCACAACTCAACAGCGCAGGCTTTCTGCATTGCGACAATTTTTTAAATTTCTTGTACGCGAGGGACATCTTGAAAAAGACCCTACCCTTTTGATGGAGGCCCCTAAAAAAGGACTCCCCCTTCCCAAGACACTTTCAAAACTTGATGTGGAAAAACTTTTGGAGACCGCACGCCAAAAGAAAGATCTTGAAGACCTCCGTATGACGGCTTTGCTGGAGGTACTTTATGCCACGGGCCTTCGCGTGAGTGAGCTTGTGGGACTGCCTATAAGTGCTATTAGGGAAACACTCAAGTCTGATCAACCTCTTTTGTGGATCATGGGCAAAGGACAAAAAGAACGCATGGTGATTTTATCCCAAACGGCCCTTAAAGCTCTTGGAAATTATTTGGAGGTACGCCCTGCATTTTTGGGAAAAGCCAAATCATCGCCCTGGCTTTTTCCCTCCTCAAGCCAGGAGGGACATTTGACACGGCAACGCTTTGGTCAGCTTTTAAAAGATTTGGCGTTAAAATCTGGCCTGGATCCGAGTATACTTTCTCCCCATATATTAAGGCATGCTTTTGCCACACATCTTTTGCGCGGAGGGGCAGATCTTCTAAGTTTGCAAAAGCTTTTGGGCCATGCAGACATCTCAACGACGCAAATCTATACCCACATTGCGCAAGAGGATCTTGCTGAACTCGTCGAAACCTGTCATCCTCTGGCCCACCAAAAACGGTGATAAATTAAGGATTATTATATGCGTACGATTTTGGATTTTGAAAAGCCAATAGCAGAACTTGAGTCGAAACTTCATGAGCTCAGGCATCTGTCGTCCTCACAAGATGTGGACATTGCCTCTGAAATGACACGACTTGAAAAAAAGTCTGAAAAATTGCTTTTGCAAACATATTCGAATTTATCATCCTGGCAAAAAGTCCAAGTGGCGCGTCATCCTGAACGTCCGCATAGCAGCGACTATATTGCACGATTAATCACCGACTTTACCCCTTTGGCAGGGGATCGCCTTTATGCGGAAGATCCTGCCATCATAGGCGGACTTGGAAATTTTCGGGGAATCCCAGTGATGGTTTTGGGGCATGAAAAAGGAAAAGATACAGAAACCCGCATTCGTCATAATTTTGGCATGCCTCGCCCCGAAGGATATCGCAAAGCCACCCGCCTTATGCGGATGGCCAACCAATTCAAACTTCCCGTCATAACGTTCGTGGATACTGCAGGGGCTCACCCAGGAATTGACGCCGAAGAGCGCGGCCAATCTGAGGCGCTCGCCACTTGCATTGAGATGTGTACAAAACTGGAAGTGCCGATGATCGCAATGGTTATTGGCGAAGGTGGATCTGGAGGGGCTGTGGCATTGGCTGTGGGAAACGCGGTCATGATGCTTGAGCATTCCGTCTATTCCGTCATCTCTCCGGAAGGTTGTGCTTCGATTTTGTGGCGCACCCGTGATAAAAGAGAGGATGCGGCAGCAGCTCAAAAACTCACTGCTCAAGATTTGCAATCGTTTGGCGTAATTGACACCATCGTCACTGAACCTTTGGGAGGAGCCCATAGAAGCCCTATTGCGACCATCGATGCATTAGGGGACGCTCTTGAAAAAACATTAAAGCCTCTCATGAATTTGGATGGCAAAACTTTGCGCAATGCGCGCCGTGAGAAGTTCCTCAATATGGGCCGTCAGGGCGCCCTTTAGGGGAATCAAATGACATCACTTGATCTTCTTTCGACAAATCTTTTGTCCCCTGTGGTTTTGGCCTTTGTCTTGGGTGTTTTTGCGTCCTGGGTCAAAAGCGATCTTGAATTTCCTGATCAAATTTATGCGGCCCTTTCCATTTATTTGCTTTTGGCTTTGGGGCTTAAAGGCGGATTTTGTTTGTCCACCACATCCCTTCCTGAAATTACCTGGCCTATCATTGCAACTCTGGGATTGGGGATGTTTATTCCATTTTGGGTTTATGGGGCGCTTCGAAAATTAGGCAAATTTTCCGTTGTGGATGCGGCCGCTTTGGCGGCGCACTATGGATCTGTTTCCGCCGTCACATTTCTGACGTGCATGAGTTATTTGCAGACGCTTTCTATCCCCTATGAGGGTTTTATGCCAGCGCTTTTGGCAATTCTCGAAGTTCCTGCCATTGTGGTTGGATTAACATTAGCTTTCCTCCGCTCTCCCGTTCATCGCGGCAGCCTTTCGGAAGGAATTAAGGAAATCTTTGTCAGCAAAAGTGTTCTTCTTTTAATTGGCGGACTTGTGATTGGATATCTCACAGGACCTGTGGGTAAAGAAAAAATTGGATCCTTTTTTATAGACCCTTTCCAAGGAGTGCTTGTCCTTTTTTTGCTCGAGTTAGGACTTGTGGCCGGTCGTCATTTCAAAGATGTTTTAACCGTAGGTCAATTTCTTGTTATTTTTGCATTTCTTGCGCCCGTTCTTAATGGAGCCTTAGGCGTTTGGATTGGATCTCTCTCAGGGCTTTCCGTAGGTGGCTGCACAATCTTAGGCGTAATGACCGCAAGTGCTTCTTATATCGCAGCGCCCGCTGCCGTCAGGATTTCTTTGCCAGAAGCCAATCCTGGCTATTATCTGACGGCCTCTTTGGCCCTGACGTTTCCTTTCAATTTGGCTATCGGGATCCCTCTTTATTTAATGATGGCGGAATGGATTTGCGTGCGCTAATCAAAATGATTTGACAGAGTGGGTCCCCAAGGATAGAAAATGAAGATCTCAGGAGGGGTGGCCGAGAGGCTGAAGGCGGCGGTTTGCTAAACCGTTATACGGGTTAAACCGTATCGTGGGTTCGAATCCCATCCCCTCCGCCAGTATCCATTTTCAGAGATGGGGGAATAGAACAATTCATGCGTCTTTGTCTCGTTCATCCTGAAATTCCTCAAAATGTGGGAACGCTCATTCGATTGGGGGCCTGCTTAAATGTTCCCATTGATGTGATTGAACCTTGTGGATTTCTCTTCACCGATAAAAAACTTAAACGCGCGGGTATGGACTACATGGATCTGGCGGTACTGCATCGTTATGACTCATGGGAGGTGTATCAAAAAACGCGAATGCCTGGGCGACTGATTGCACTGGCTCCCCGTGCCTCCACCTATCATCATGAATTTTCTTTTGCCCCAAATGATATTCTTGTTCTGGGTCAAGAAAGTTTGGGACTTAATGAAATGACACTTAAAGCCTGCGAGGCTTTAGTGGCCATTCCTCAAGTTTCAAAAACACGCTCCCTCAACGTCGCGATTGCCGGAGCCATCGTTTTGGGTGAGGCTTTACGCCAAACCCAAGGATTTACATTTTAGGAGTCAAACTATGGAAGACAAAAAAAAGCGTGCCTCAAGTTGGTTTCAAGATCTTCAATCTCAAATCATTGCGACGTTTGAAGCGATTGAAAGAGAAACTACGAATCCTCAACTCCAGGATTTAACGTCGGGCACCTTCAAAAAGTCTTCTTGGGATCGACCGGGTGGAGGCGGGGGCATGATGGCCGTTCTTGAGGGGCGTGTTTTTGAAAAAGCCGGTGTGAACGTCTCGACCGTTTGGGGCGAATTCTCCGAAGAATTTCGTGCACAAATTCCAGGCGCCGATCATGATCCCCGTTTTTGGGCAAGTGGTATCTCTTTGGTGGTGCATCCCAGGTCTCCGCATTTGCCTACGGTTCATATGAATACCCGCTTTATTGTGACCCAAAAACATTGGTTTGGGGGTGGCGCGGATCTGACGCCTCATTTCCCAGTCGAAAAAGACACTGCTGATTTTCATACCGCTATGCAGGGCGCGTGTGATCTTTATGATGAGGAATACTACCCCAAATATAAAAAATGGGCGGATGATTATTTCTTCCTTCCCCACAGGAATGAACCGAGAGGCATTGGGGGAATTTTTTACGATTATCATAATAGTGAAAATTGGGAGAATGATTTTGCCTTTACCCAAGATGTCGGCAAAGCCTTTCACCACATTTATCCTGAAATCGTAAGACGGCATGTTGAGCGCACATGGACTCCCGAGGAAAGATCTCATCAACTCAAACGTCGGGGTCGATATGTCGAGTTTAATTTGCTGTATGATCGCGGAACCCAATTCGGATTTAAAACAGGCGGTAACACGGATGCAATTCTCATGTCTATGCCTCCTGTGGCCGAATGGCCAGCGCCTTGAGATTTAAGGAAGCCTAGTAACAAGATTCTGTGGCGTTTATTGGGTGAGTACGCAGAGAAACGAGAAAACGGTCCCCTCTAGACGGACTAGACATCTCTAGAAACCAGTTGCAAAACCGCCGTATGCGACATCCCGCGTACGGTCGTATGAGAGGGAGGGGCAAACTTCCCCTCTCTACTCGATTTTCTGACAACTCGTTGCTAGTTTTGAGGGTATTGGAATTATGTTCTAAGTCTACTTTTGGTCGGCGGCGTTGCATTTGAAGTTTGTGACAGAGATTTAAGGAAATTTAGTCGATTTTCGAAGGGTTTTGCCAAAAAGTAGACGTGCGGAATCGTGCCAGTAGCTCCGGCTATGGGGTCGCGATGCTCAAAACGTCAGGTGTTTACTGGCAATAATGCCGTAAATTGATCATTGTATACGCGAGGAGCTTGAAGCCAAAGTGGTGAAAGCTAATGTGCTCAAAGCGGAGCAAGAGTCTCTTAAATTTGTCCTCCCAGGCAAATACACGCTCAACGGTAAAGAAGCGTTCTTCAAAGACATCTGGATTGTAGAGTCTTTTACGGCCACGCTTTGTGTATTTGCGCTTCCTCGGATTTTCCTTGATATTGGGGATCATTCCCGCATTAAAGACAAGCTTGCGATTGGCCTTGCTATCATATCCGGCATCAAAGCTGGCCATAACGCCTTTTAAAGACATTCCAATGGATTTCAAAAAGCCTTTCAGATCATCTAAGGCTCTGGGCAAAAGCTTCATTTCACTGGCATTGCCAGGGGCTGTGGTGAAAGGAGACAGAACATTGCAGTTGCGATCTGTAAAGCATACGACCTTTTCCCCTTTGGTTTTTTTGTGGCCATTGTATCCGATTTGATCTCCGCCTTTCTTTGCGGCCGTTGTACTTCCATCTCCATGGATAATGCTGATATCAAGTTTTCCATCTTGAAAAAGACGCGCGACTGATTCCCCAAAAGCCTTATGAAACACTGCCTCTTCAAGCCATTTTTGATAGGCCTTAAAAACACGGCTATAGCAAATCTCTCGGACTCCACGGACATCTTTTTCAATGGGTAGTGCCTTCCACTGACATCCTGTATAAATCACAGTCATAATGTAATTGAAAATCTTATAAGGAGGCAATTTACCCTGGGGTCCACGTTTCGGTTTTGGAATGGCGTCTAAGAAAAATTCATCAAACTGTTCCGGCGTCAACTCCACAGGAATGCTATGTTCTTTACGCTTTTGATCCTTATCTTTCATTTTCACACTCCTTATCCAACAACACAGTAAAGAGTGTTCAATGCCTTGTTTTACCTCACTTTTTCAACATATTTATTTCAAACAAAAACTAGCAACGAGTTGCGTGGCTTCTCCAACGTTAAAAACCTTTGCAGCCTCCCGCTTACGGCCGCCGCTCGTAATGGAGGAGATGACCTTTTTTCGCAGCTCTTCCGAATATGCTTTTGCCATACGCTCCTTATACCTAAACTTTTCCTAAAAATCTATCTATTTATAGGGGGATGACTATAGGATGATCAACTTACGTCATTACTGCAAATAAACAGCTGATGTTTTGAGCATCAGCGATCCTGTGGCCACATTGATGATCCGATCCAACACGCCTACTTTTTCGTCAAACCCTTCAAAAATCGACTAAAAATAATGAAATGCATGACAAAATCTTCACGGCCAACGCTGGCGGCCTATATCCACTTTATGACAACCATTCCAAATCCAAAAAACTATAAACGAGTTGACAGTATCAGAACCGAACAAAAATTGATTGACGTTAATTATTTTTCGATGATATTATTAATTTTTATAAATTATGTATATTGTAAAAAATTAAATTAAAATTGAATCAGTTATTATTTTTTAATTGTCAAAAAAATGTATAAAACAAAGAGGAAAACAAAAATGAATAAGAAATTTTTCCAGACATTGACACATTTCACCATTTTTTTGTGGGGAGTGATTATAATATCAACTGAAAAGGCAGATGCCGCAACTTATATGAGTTGTAGTAATTGTACTTGTACTCAAGTAAGAGGTGCGAAAACTGGAAATATTTACAACACAGACTGTTACTATACCTTTCAATTGCCAGATACAGAAAAAAAAGATGGTAACATTACTATTTACGTTACTTCTCCACAGCAGCAATCTCAATTATTTCCGAATCTCTTGGATTGCCTAGATGACCTTAGAAAAAAAAATTGTTCATTTAGTGGACAAATTGTACAAAAGAAAGGGCGATCCAACTGATTTTTGCCCTGAGAGACAGTCTGGAAAAGCGTTTCTATCACAAAGTTTAATACCGATGGAATGGAAGTTTTTAAACCCAAGGGTGGGGCGCGTTAATTTCTTGATAAAACGACGTTCTGGCTCAATGATTTGATTGAGAAATTTTCCTCGGCGAATTTCCAATCTTTTTTCCCTAAGTCGCCTCTTGATTGAAAGCGACAAGCGCAGCCTTCTTACTACCACTTTTATCAATGTTAACCTTATCTGGACGTACATTTTGTTGAAAAGCCTTTTTAAAGAAAGCCCAAAACTCCGCGCATTCATCTGATTCTCGACAGTGGACCTTACAATAGCAACAAGGAGACACGACAAACTGTTAAAATATGAAATTATTTTACATTATCTCACCCCTTACAACCCGAATTTAAATCCTATCGAGCGATTATGAAAAGTAATGAACGCGTACGTGCACAATAATCGTGTGTTTGGTTTTGCAGCCAAGTTCAATAGGACCATCATGCAGTTCTTTGCCCAGTGGCCTCTCATGGCCCGCTCCATGATCGATCGCATTAATGACAATTTTTAGATCCTCAATAAGGCATCTTGATGTCCAAGGGGTATAGACTCTTCAATATTCCCTCGTGGGAGTCGCATGACAAAGGTTGTGCCTTGCCCCGAAATACTTTCAACAGCGATGCTGCCACCCATCATCTCTGTATAGCGTTTGACAAGGGTGAGGCCCAGTCCTGTGCCACCATATTTTCGTGTAGTCGACGTATCTGCTTGAACAAAGGGATTAAAAAGTTTTTTAAGTTGTTGAGGGGTGATTCCACAACCCGTGTCACGCACAGAAAAAACGAGCCAATCTTCTTTTTTGTTTTTTTCAATCCGAATGCTAAGAGAAATTTTTCCATTCTCTGTAAATTTGGCGGCGTTACTCAAAAGGTTGAGAAGGTTTTGACGCAGTTTCACAAAATCCGAATTCATTAGACCTAGGTTTTGAGAATCTTCCAAAATAAATTCATTGTGGTTTAGTTTCATTAAGGGTTGAGCCATCCCATTGACATTGAAAATCAGATCATCAACGCTAAAAATCTCATGATAAATTTCCGTTTTTCCAGCCTCGAGTTTTGAGACGTCCAAAATATCATTAATAAGAGAAAGAAGATGTTGACCTGCATCTTTAATACGATTGAGATCACCTGCGGTTTGTGTTTGATTTTCGTCTTGGGCTTGTTCCGCCAATAAATCGCTATATCCAATAATGGCATTTAAAGGTGTCCTCAATTCATGACTCATCATAGCCAAAAACTCTGATTTTGCACGACTGGCCTCCAGCGCCGCATCTTTAGCTTTCCGGAGCTCCTCCTCTATCTTTTTGCGATGAGAAATATCCTTGACAAAACAATAGGTTCCCAACAATTTCTTGTTTTTGTCAAAAGAGGACACAAAGGTCATGCTCATATAAAATTGGCTTCCATCTGCCCGAACACCGCGAACTTCGCTTCGAATTTTAGATTGATTCAAAGAAGTTTTATAAAGGTTTTGCGCTTTTTCCAAATCATCGGGATAAACAATAATAGGAAGTGCTAAGCCTATCATTTCCTCTTGGCTCCAACCAGCAAGCTCAGCAAATGAAGGATTTACTTCCTTAAACATTAAATGGCGATCTAAAAATGCAATACATTCTGCAGCGTTTTGAAGGGCAAGGCTAAGTCTTTCAGCTTCTTGTTCTGCAATTTTACGAGATGTGATATCAAAAATCGCACCAATAATTTGTTGCGGAATTCCTGCCTCATCAAAAATAAAATGCCCTTGTTCAAATAACCATTTTTCAGATTTATTTCTGTCAATGAGTCGATATTCGCACGAAAACCGCCCTTGCTTTTCAAGATTTTCAAGGATTGCACGAATTCTAAATTTACGATCCTCAGGATGGATGAGTGTTGTAAAGTCACTGGTGGATTGTCCTATAAAGTGAGACGTGGGAAAACCAGTAATATCCTCTATAAAATCACTTAAAAAAGTAACACGCCTTTCTTCATCTGGTGTGCAACTATAGATGGCGCCTGGCGTAGTATCGATGAGCTGTCGAATCCGAAACTCTCTGTCTTTAATGTTTCTACTCATTTCCTGAGCAATAATTGTGGCATGATCTTTTGTTGAGAAAAAGGAGAGCATCAAGAGACCGGAAAGCAAACTTAACACGAGTTACGCAGTTTGCAGGAGAAGAGAGAAGAGATAAGGTGAGAGGGAATATTTATTAAATGAGAAGAAATGATGTCTCGACACAAATGCACAAAATCACTTTATCGTTCATTTTTACAAGCCAGCAGTGTGCGCTATTCAGGGTTGGCACTTTCGGAGGTGTCACCGATTCCATTGTCGCATGACAGCGTCAATCGATGGTTGAGTTCTAGTGCATTGCGTCCGAGCGGAGTGTGGAATCTTACTCAATCTCTTATTAACAAGAAAGAACCTTGTTTTTTAGTATGTGACGATACAATTTTGGATAAAAATCGGAGCGAGAAGATAGAGCTTGTGCATTATCAGTATTCTGGGAATGCCCATGATGTTATTGCGGGGATAGGTCTTGTCAATTTGGTATGGCATGGCCTGAGGAGTCATGACTCTATTCCTGTTGATTATCGTATTTATGATAAAGCCAGCGATGGCAAAAGCAAGAATGACCATTTCAGGGAAATGTTAAAGCTGGCTCAAGACAGAGGGATAAATCCGGATGACGTGGTTGCAGACGCTTGGTACTCGAGCTTGAATAATCTGAAGGCCATTGAATCCATAGGCTGGACATGGGTGATGGGGTTGAAGAAAAACAGGAAAGTGAATCGTGGAGAAACTCTTGAAAAGCTGGACATTCCAGATGAAGGACTGAAAGTTCACTTACGCGGATATGGATGGATTACTGTTTTCCGGTTTGTTGCCAAAAACGGTCGCACGGATTATATCGGAACCAATAGGGATAATCCCTCTCGTGATCATATTGAACTGGTCATGAAATCGCGTTGGAAAATCGAAGTTTATCATCGGGAATTAAAGCAAACATGCGGTCTTGAACGCTGTCAGTCTCGCACGGGACGAGCCCAAAGAAATCATATATTTCTTGCCATTTCGGCTTGGATTCAAAGATTTAAAAGACGACTTGCTGGAGGCTTCTCTTTTTATCAGCAGCAGTGGGATGTTATTAAGCATGATATCTCTAGAGAAATAACAAAACTCATGTCTTTCGCTTAGATTCCCACCCTTTTGCTGCAAACTGCGTAACTCGTGCTTAAAAGTGTTCCAAATCCCAAAATGAGATAGCCAATGAAATGTACGGAATCAATTTCATAAAGTGCGGAGGGTGCACTGTAAATGATTGACAATTGACTGTTACTCAAGGGCAGAGTGGTACTGTGAGAAAATACATTTTCAGAAGAAGACAGTGCATTTTCATAGATAGAATTTACCTTGCCCTGATCATGAAGTGAAATTTTGAGAAAGTGTTTTTGATCAGGGAAGAACGTGCTCACGAAATTTTCCATATTGAGAGTCAGAATAATCCACCCTTGTGTACGGGCGACTGTTTCTTTTTGATTTTGAGGGGGCGAACCCTCATCGTATTGCGGTAAAATAAATGTCAGATGATTCTTTTCATTGCTCCCCACATAGGGGCGGTTCCAATCAAACGGGCGCAAAAGTAGCTCGTGCATTTGAGGGTCAGAACAAACGTCAAACTCTAAATATTTTGAATTTGAGTTTTGAGGATAACTATAGATTCGAGGGCAAATAAGATCTGCAGCACCTTTGGAGGACACTTTTTGAATATAAGAAATATTATCAATTGCTGGAAAATCTTCATTATGGGAGAGGGTGGACTTGACAAAATTCCCCCATTTTTTTGAGTCTACAGAGGGATTAGCAGCGTAAAAGCTTTGAATCGCAAAAACAACATCTTCATAGCGCTCAAGTTTTTCTGCAAAGGTCGAGATAAATGTTTTAGCCTCTTTTCCGAAATGATCTTTAGCGTCCTTATTTTCAACATAAAAAAAACCTTGATAAAGTCCCAACGTCAAAATAAAGGGGATGATCACACCTATCCAAAAGGCTTTCTTCTTCAAAATTTTTGAAGAGCAAAAATTAAGATTATCCTTTTGTTCAGGGGGGGGCAATTCTTTCATACGTCGTAAGCTGCTTCTTGTGGCATTTAAGAATGAGATAAGTATGCTACCAAAATCCTTAATTTTTTGTAAATTTTTAGATTTCTCTAAATCACTAAAATGATCTTGGAGGCTCATAAACGGGAAAAAATGTGATAATGTTGAGTTTTTTAAAAAAGCTTGATTGGAAATTTTCCCAGTATGATCACTCTTGGGCATCTTTTAAATTCAGGCACCACCTTGAACCTTTTGGTTTGAGTGGTGGGCGATGACGGGATTGAACCGCCGACCCTCTCGGTGTAAACGAGACGCTCTACCGCTGAGCTAATCGCCCTTGACTTCTACATGCTATATAACGACCTTCTGAGATTCTGAAAAGGCCTTTTTTCAGTTTTTTAGAATTTTCTGACAATACGAAACTAAAGAGAGGGGAGATGATATTTGGAATCAAGCAAGATATCGGTTTGATCAGGGCATCAAAAAATGTTTCTGTCGCATTTGTTAAAAATGAACGAAAAATGAAAAATCTGAATATCAAAAAATGGCGGAAATTGTCGACTAAAATGGGCTCACCAAGAATCGTTGTTGCAAATTAAGCGAGCTCTAAGGCTTGGTTTTGCTTGAAAAAGTGGTATCCCGAGATGTCGAGGAAGGCTCTTTGAAAGAGGTGATTTAGGTTCCAAATGCCATAACAGCGACGCTTTAAAACTTTCAATTTGTTATTAATGCCCTCTACAAAACCACTGCTGTAGCGGTTTTTAAAATATCCCACAATCTCAGTCTGGTATTTCTTGAGTGTCTTGATAAATGTATTGAAACAGGTGAGTTCAGAAGCCTCAACAGCTTGGATCCATTGTGTAATCTGTTCGTGAGCCTCCTTCACACTTAAGTGGCTGTTATAGATTTTTGTAAACTCACACGTGAAGCGATGTGCGGCTTTCAGTGCTGGGGAATGTTTGAAAAGACGTTTTAAGAGCTTTTTTTCATCGGCAGACGGGAATGGATTCTTGCGACATAACACAGCAATGGCTGGTTTTAATCGCTGATACTCCTCCCGACTTAGCTCTTTTTGGAGGCGTTTGAGTTCAGATTTTCGAATCTGCACAAACCCTTTACGGTAAAGCTGCGCCACATGAAATCGATCGATAATCACAGGAATGTCTTGTCCCAATGCCTCCCGTGCCCCATTAATAAATCCTTCATACATGTCTGTACAGACTGCTGAGATTGTCCGGCGCAATCTCTTGGGCATTGTCTTGAGAAAGGCCGTAACTGTTGCTTTTTCACGACCTTTGAGCACGCCCAACATCTGGACCTCTGCCTCTGTTTTCGCGGTCAGTACCGTCACAAAATCACGGAATCCCTTTTTCAGGCTGATCTCATCAATCCCCAATAGACCAATCTTCTTAATTTGATCCCAGTTCACCTCTGTGACCACATGCCGGTCAATGATCCCTTGTACGGCAGCGCAGCTCAGATCTTCCTTGATGGCAACATCCGCAATCGTACTATGGATGAGGGAAATCACGGCGTGCTTTTCATAAGCTTTTGTATACTCGCTGTTGCGCTCATACCAGTTGGCTTGCTGTGTCGTTGTGGCGCCGCCATCACAATCTTCGCATTTCCCCCGTCTTGGTGTGATTTCGATGAATGTTGGCCTCCCACAAATTGGCAAGTGTTTCATTCGACAGATTACGCTGCGCCCATGGGGACGTGTTGACTTCCCACACTAACGACACGGAATCTTTTCAACAGTACTTTCTACACGAACAATGATACGCCCATTTCGGTCCATCTCTGATGAAACTACCCGAATATCAGAAATGCCCAACAGCTCTTCTGTAATGTTCAATTTGTTCGTATTTTGGGAAATCATAAAAACACCATTCTCTGTTTAAATACTTGTTTTCCATATACTTTTAAACATTTGTTTGCAACAACGATTCTTAAAGAGCCCGTGCTTTTTGCAGCCTATGGATCAACTCTTTTGAGCAACTACTTGTGGCTAGGCGTTGTGCAAAGAGTCACGGCCTCAACTGTAACTCCCTTTATGCTGTTGCTCCCCATTTTTTCGGTAATCTTGTCGTATCTCTTTATGGGAGAAATTCCCACAGGATTACAGATTCTGGCAGGTAGTGTTATTCTATTGGGCGTCATGGTTTCCCAAAATTTACATCTCCGTGCGTATCATTTCTTGGCGCATGCGCTGTTGTCGAAAACGCGAAGGTATGTCATAAAAGAAAATTAAATTTTTAAACACTATGGAGAATTCTCATGTCTTTATCTTTTATCTCTGATGCGATGGCGCAAGGCGCACCTGGAGCTGCTGGCGGATTTGACTTTATGTCATTGTTGCCGCTTGTAGCTATTTTCGTAGTTTTTTATTTCTTTTTGATTCGTCCGCAACAAAAGAAAGTTCAACAGCAAAAAGATATGATTGGGTCCTTGCGTCGTGGTGATCGCGTTATAACGACAGGTGGAATTTTTGGGGTTATCACTAAAGTTGTTAGTGATCATGAATTGGAAATTGAAATTGCAGATGGGGTGAAGGTTAAAGTTGCGCGTGCGATGGTGGCTGATTGCGTTTCCAAAGGCCAACCTCTGGTTGAAAAATCAGCCTCTTCTGAAGACAAACCCAGTGTTGTGGAACGCGCGACAAAAGCTGCAACTAAACCCAAAGCAAAACCTGCGGCAAAAGCCAAAGCTCCCGCCAATAAGAAATAAATAAGCTGACTCAGGAGTCCCTCTCGCTATGCTCTATATCCCCCGCTGGAAAGAGTTTTTCATTTTTGCCGTCTGTTTGATTGGCATATGGTTCTCTCTTCCCAATTTCTTTTCTGAAGACACCGTCAAAGAATGGCCCACGTGGATGCCTAAAAAACAGGTGGTGTTAGGGTTGGATTTGCGGGGTGGGGCCCACTTGCTTTTGGAAGTGGATTTGGCCACCGTTCAAAAAGAGCAAATGACCACCCTGATGGATGCGGTGCGTACAACTTTACGTAAGGATCGCATTGGGTATACGGGCCTTAAAGTTCAAGGGGAGTCAGTGATCCTCACATTAAGGGATTCCCAAGATGCGGATAAGGCCAAAAAGCTCATCCGTGAATCTGACCGTGACATTGAAATTGCTGCGGGCGAAAATGGACAACTGACATTAACGCTATCCGGTCAAGCTATTGCCATGCGGAAAAAAAGAGCGCTTGAGCAATCCATTGAAATTGTCCGTCGTCGTGTGGATGAAACCGGCACTTCCGAGCCCATGATTCAACAACAAGGTGATGACCGAATTTTGGTGCAAATGCCAGGTCTTCAAGATCCGACCCGCATTAAAAATCTTTTGGGACAAACCGCCAAACTTCAATTTCGATTGGTGGATCTTTCTGGATCTCTCGAAGAAGCTTTAAAGGGACACGTCCCCCCAGGATCTGAGCAGTTACCAGATCTTGAAAAAAAGCCAGATGGCACGCCTAAAACTTATTATTTGATTCAAAAGCAAGTCAAAGTTAGTGGTGAAAATCTCGTGGATGCCCGCCCTGGATTTGATGATTACAATCGCCCTTCCGTTAACTTTGCCTTAGACTCTTTAGGTGCCAAGAAATTTGCTGATGTGACCAAAGAAAATGTGGGCAAACCCTTTGCTATTGTTTTGGATGGAAAAGTGGCAAGTGCGCCCGTTATTAATGGCCCTATTCCTGGTGGACACGCTAATATCACCGGACACTTCACAGTGCAAGACACCCAAGATTTGGCCTTGTTACTTCGCGCAGGTGCACTACCCGCCCCCCTTAAAATTGTTGAAGAGCGCACAGTGGGTCCAGGACTTGGTGCCGACTCGATTAATGCGGGAATTCACGGAACCTTGATTTCCATTGCCCTTGTTGTGGTCTTTATGTTTTTGGCCTACTCCTTCTTTGGTTTTGTGGCCAATATGGCGGTTCTATTCAACCTCGTCCTTTTGATGGCCGCCATGTCAGTCACGCAGGCAACATTGACGCTGCCCGGTATTGCCGGTATTGCTTTGGCTATTGGTATGGCAGTTGATGCTAACGTTTTGATTAACGAGCGTATTAAGGAAGAGCTTCGCCTGGGGCGCAAATTCGTAAGTGCTATTGATGCGGGATATAGTCGCGCTATGGCGACCATTGTGGACTCGAATCTCACCACATTAATTGGAACCACCATCTTGTACCAATTTGGAAGCGGTCCTATCCGAGGCTTTGCCGTGACGATTTCATTGGGTATTTTGATATCCATGTTCACAGCAGTTTCTCTCACAAAACTCGTCGTGGCGTACTGGATTCGGTGGCGCCGCCCCACAAAAATTTCAATATAGCAGAGGCGAATCGTGGCGATTAACTTCATTCCTCATGGCACAAAAATTGACTTTATGGGCATGCGCAAATGGGCGTTTTCCCTAACTATTCTTATGGTGGCCATCAGTATTGCGACCTTCTTATTTAAGGGGCTGAATTACGGCATCGACTTTAAAGGTGGACTCGTTATGGAAGTTCGTTCTCCAGGCGCACCCTTTGATTTGGGGCAATTACGGTCAGAACTCCATGGGATTGTGAGTGGTGAAATTGCTTTTCAGGAATTCGGATCTGCCCAAGACATTTTAATTCGAATCGAACGTCAACCTGGCGGCGATGAAGCTCAAATCCAAGCCCTGGATAAAGTTAAAGCCGCACTGGGTTCTGCTGTTGAATATCGCAAAGTCGAAACGGTAGGGCCTAAAGTCAGCCAAGATTTACTGCACAATGGACTTTTGGCGATCTTCTGGTCCCTTTTGGCAATCATGGTCTACATTTGGTTCCGATTCGAATGGCAATATGGTCTTTGTGGTGTAATCTCTCTCCTGCACGATTGCTTCAGTATTTTGGGCTTTTATGCAATCTTCAATTATGAATTTAATGAAACCTCGATTATTGCGATTTTAACAACCGCCACCTATTCCATTAACGATACAGTCGTAGTTTACGACCGAATCCGAGAGAACTTGCGCAAATACAAAAAAATGCCTTTTAAAGACATTATTAATTTAAGTTTGAATGATACGCTTTCCAGAACGATTCTCACGTCTTCAACCGTCTTGATGTCCCTTTTGGCACTTTATTTCTTTGGGGGGCCAGTGATTGCGTCCTTCAGTCTTCCCATTTTCATTGGAATTACGGTGGGTACATTCTCCTCGATCTTTATTTCAGCACCACTTTTGCTTTATTTTAAGATCCGCCCGCAAGCTCAAGACGCCATTGAAAAGGCGTAACCCATTTCCCGCCAGTTAAGGGTCGGGGGACGCCCGTGGTCATGGGGAGACTTAAAGGCAGGCCTTTCCGTGACCGTATTGCTAGGTAGGCAAAAATCTGGGCTTCAAGAGCATCCCCATTCCATCCCAAAGCCTTTGCCGTTACCACGTTGCATCCTGGAATTTTTAGGGCAAGTTTTTCTTCGAATGTATTGAGTATGACGGGGTTTTTCCAACCCCCTCCCGCCACTATCCAAAGTTTGGGGATTGGTTTTCCTTTGGGTATAAAATTAAGACTAGTTAAAATGGTTTCGGCCGTAAACTCTTCTAAAGTCCTTACCACATCATGAAAATTCATCTCTTCACTTTGGAGAGACATCGCAAAATCTGCAATATCTAGGGATTTCGGAGGGGCTTTTTGAACACGAGTTACGCAGTTTGCAGCAAAAGGGTGGGAATCTAAGCGAAAGACATGAGTTTTGTTATTTCTCTAGAGATATCATGCTTAATAACATCCCACTGCTGCTGATAAAAAGAGAAGCCTCCAGCAAGTCGTCTTTTAAATCTTTGAATCCAAGCCGAAATGGCAAGAAATATATGATTTCTTTGGGCTCGTCCCGTGCGAGACTGACAGCGTTCAAGACCGCATGTTTGCTTTAATTCCCGATGATAAACTTCGATTTTCCAACGCGATTTCATGACCAGTTCAATATGATCACGAGAGGGATTATCCCTATTGGTTCCGATATAATCCGTGCGACCGTTTTTGGCAACAAACCGGAAAACAGTAATCCATCCATATCCGCGTAAGTGAACTTTCAGTCCTTCATCTGGAATGTCCAGCTTTTCAAGAGTTTCTCCACGATTCACTTTCCTGTTTTTCTTCAACCCCATCACCCATGTCCAGCCTATGGATTCAATGGCCTTCAGATTATTCAAGCTCGAGTACCAAGCGTCTGCAACCACGTCATCCGGATTTATCCCTCTGTCTTGAGCCAGCTTTAACATTTCCCTGAAATGGTCATTCTTGCTTTTGCCATCGCTGGCTTTATCATAAATACGATAATCAACAGGAATAGAGTCATGACTCCTCAGGCCATGCCATACCAAATTGACAAGACCTATCCCCGCAATAACATCATGGGCATTCCCAGAATACTGATAATGCACAAGCTCTATCTTCTCGCTCCGATTTTTATCCAAAATTGTATCGTCACATACTAAAAAACAAGGTTCTTTCTTGTTAATAAGAGATTGAGTAAGATTCCACACTCCGCTCGGACGCAATGCACTAGAACTCAACCATCGATTGACGCTGTCATGCGACAATGGAATCGGTGACACCTCCGAAAGTGCCAACCCTGAATAGCGCACACTGCTGGCTTGTAAAAATGAACGATAAAGTGATTTTGTGCATTTGTGTCGAGACATCATTTCTTCTCATTTAATAAATATTCCCTCTCACCTTATCTCTTCTCTCTTCTCCTGCAAACTGCGTAACTCGTGTTGAAGAAAATCTTTCAAAGATTCAAAAAGTACTTGCTTCAATTCAGGATGAAAACTCCCCTGAAGTCCATAATGACCATCTTCATCAAACGTCTCACGACCTTGGGTTTTGCGTTTAATGTAAAGATCAATAAGTCCATTTCCAGGGCCTGTGTCAAAGCCAAGAAGATCATCTTCACTCCCCCCCAAAACAAAGGTGACGTTAGAAATACCTCCACAATTGACAATGGCTACAGGAGCCAAATGATCGCGAATGGCAAGCGCTTGATGATAAAGCGGGGCAAAGGGCGCTCCTTGACCTCCATTCTCCACATCATTTTTCCGAAATTGGTACACAACAGGAATTCCTGTTCGCTCTGCCAGGCGGGCACCGTCTCCGATTTGAATTGTGATTTTCTCGGAGGGAGAATGGTAAAGGGTTTGTCCATGGTATCCGATGACATCAATGGAGTGAGCGTTCATTTCAGCAGTCTTCAAAAGATTTTCTATAAGTTGGGCATGAAGGTCAGTAGAGTGCTCAATAACTTGACTAAATGTTGGAAATGCCCCTCCAAAATAATCACAAATTAATTTGATAATTGTATCCCCATCATTGGGGGAAAGTTTTAAAGAATCTAGGACGTAGTTATGAATCTCAAAGGCATAAGTTTCTTCGGCTTTTATAAGATTTCCTTTATACTTTCGTGCGCTGTATTCAGCAATTTTTAAAGCATGATGAAAGGCTTTATCGTATGAAAGGGATGCATTTGTGATGTCTTTAATAAAGTGAATTCCATCTGTTTTTATAAGGGCCGCATCAATGCCGTCCATGGAGGTGCCACTCATCAGGCCAATTGAAAACTGGGGTGTGGTCATAAAAATGAAAGAACCTTTTATTTAAGGTGAATTCTCAAAAATTATCTTAAACGTTTGCGCCACACAAAGGCCACTTATTTTTAGAGAGGGGTATCATGAGGTAGTCCTAATTCACAATCTCTTTCCCCTATAAGAAAAGCGAGATATGATCACAAAAATGTCTGACGCCAGGACCCTATGCGGAAAAATTTATCTTTTAAAATTATGGCTTATGGTTTTTTAAGTCTCTTTACAGCCCTTTTAGCCGCGGGATTTTATATCTTGTTTGTCCCGAATCCCTATCTGGCGCCCTATCTTTTGGGATGGATTAACGGCCAAGGGTGGGGAAAATTTGAAGTGGGTCAAATTGTTCTTCATCCCACCAAAATTTATCTTGAAAATGTGACGTATCGTCCCTCCCCTGAGGGTCCTCCTCTCAGCATCTATTCTGCTGTTTTAACGCTTTCCTGGTCCGGATTTACCCCTGAAATGGAGGAGGTGACTTTAAAGGATCTCAAAATTTCAAAAGACATGATCCAAAATTTGATGGCAGGATCTGGTGCTGAAGCATTCACAATTCCGCCACTGACTTTTCAAAATGCGATTTTGATTGCGGAAGACCCCAATTTTCCTTTCATGCTTACCTTTGATGGAAACTATCTGGACAGACAATCCGTCATTGGAGAATTCCATCTTCTTTTTGAAGATGGTGTACTTTTGGGAGATCTGGATATTGAACTTAATCCTGAGATGAAAGCCTCGCTTTCTAACCTTTCGTTGGAGCTCAAAGCGTGGCCCGATCTTACTTTAAAAGGAGAGGGGGATGTTGTATTTCAAGGTAAAAGTCTTGCCACTAGAATTTCTGGCCACAATGAAAATTTAAATTTAAAAGCCCAATGTCAATATAAGCTGCCAGCTCAAAATGGAGAGTGCCAAATCGTTTACGAAAGTCAAAGAGTCCAAAATCTCGCTTCCCCCGAAGTGCTCAAAAATTTATCTGGATCTCTTAAGGGCAAAGCAACAATCCCTTTTCAAAAAGGAACTGTTATGCCATTGCAGGGAAGCGCTGAATTTTCGGATATTTTCTTTGAGCATCAGCTTGTAAAAGTTCAAAATCTCACAGCAACCCTTCAGTATGGCTTTGAGAAATCACTCTCGTTTCCGGCTCAATCTTTGCAAATTCTTATTGGAAAGGCAGATATAGGATTGCCGCTTTCCAATATTCAAGCAAACCTCAAATGGGATGGAAAAAATGAATTTCAAATCCTTGAGGCTTTGGCCTTTTTGGAAGGCGGTCAAGTTACTACAAAGGAAGTTTCTTTCTCCCTTCCTTTTTCTCAAATTCGACTGCCACTTCTTTTCAATCACGTTCCTGCTCAATTTTTTATAGATTTGTCCCAAGTTCCTCATTTGAAAGTGTCTGGTCATGTGAATGGAAAGTTGGATGTAGAATTTACACCTGAAAATTATGGCATTCATGAAGGCTCTACGCTTCAAATCCAAGATGCCCCCGGCACCATTCAATACCGTCCCGGCGAGGCTCCTGCCAAAGTTATCACATTGAAGGGGGACGAAAATCCCATGGATTTGGTTTTTCTGGCACTTTGGAATTTTCACTATGAAAAGCTCTCTCTTGACCTTGAAAAACCTCTTCAAGGGGGGCTTCAAGGGACACTCCATTTGAAGGGAAAGAATCCTGACTTGTTTGAGGGGCACCCCTTCGAATTTAATATTAAAGCTTCTGGGCAATTAAAAGAGTTGATTGAAAACGTGTTTTGGAGCATAAGAAATATATGATAAAATATTTATACAATTTTAGATTTTTAATAGGAATCGGTCTCGTGCTTGCGGGCTGTCAGCCGACTGTTCAACTTCAAGCTCCCGAAAAGCCTATTGTCGTCAATATGAATGTGGATGTAAAACTTAAGGTAGAACGTGACGTTCAAGAGGCTATAAAAAGTAAACCCGGTGTATTTTAAAAAGGATTTCTATCATGCGTTATTTAACCCTCGCACTTGTGACTTTTTCCGTATTTATAGGTGTTGAACTGAACGCGATCTCTCTTGATGCTGCGCGTGCGCAAGGCGTTGTTTGCGAAGGCAACAATGGTTTTTTAGTCGCTCAAGGTGCGGCCTCATCGGATGTTCAACAATTGATCAGCACTGTAAATGCGCAACGCACTCAAGAATACCAAAACATTCAAAGTAGTAATGGTTCAAGTCTGACTGATGTCATGAGCATTGCCGCCCAACAAATTGCAGGTTCTGTTCCCTCAGGGACTTATATCATGGATGCAAGTGGCAATTGCGCGCCTAAGTAAGACGCTTTAAATCTAAAAATCCCTGAAGAATAAAACTGGCGGCCATTTTATCGACATTGTCTTTGCGTTTTGCGCGAGACATATCGGCCTCAAGTAATGTGCGTGTTACGGCAACTGTTGATAAACGTTCGTCCCAAAAAACAAGAGGGATGTCCATTTCTTTTAAAAGATTGCGCGCAACTTGACGCACGGATTGGCATTTGGGACCTTCGCTGCCGTCCATATTCAAAGGCAACCCAATGACAATGCCATAAATTTGATACTCGGAAATGAGATTTTGAATAATCGCAAGATCTTGCGTCCATTTTTTGCGTTGAATGACAAGAAGGGGAGAGGCTACCATAAAAAGGGAATCGCTTAAGGCGACCCCAATTGTTTTTTCCCCCACATCAAAACCACCCAAGCGCAGGCCTTTGGGAATAGTGCGAATGTCAAATTCGGATGTCGTTAATAAAGGCATAAGCTCTCATTCATCATTTCTTAAGGGTCGTGAGTGTAGACTAATTTTCAGCTAAACATGAAATGGGAGGTTGCTGCAATGACATTAACAAGACAGTCCCTTGAAATTATGCTGGATCTCATTGAGATGAAGATCGCAGCCATTCAAATTCAAGATCGGGATGATGCCCGTGAGCTCAATCGCTTGAGAAAATGTCGCCAAGAACTTCTTCAAGAATTGGGCCAGTCCCATTCCAAACGGGGCTCTCTTTTGATGAAATCTTTTGGCGATTTTCCAAAAATCAGTAGCAAATCAGATCACCGCGCTTGACGAATTTAATTTAATCGAGAAATCGTCCCTTGATTGGGTCCCGCCATCTCCGAGGCGTTATACCCTTGAGAAAAAGTGCCGAGGTTCTTAAAGCCCAAAACAAGCATAAAGACTTTCCCAGGTTTAATGTCACGGTCTGTGTAGTAATTTTGTGTGACTGAAAAATCGAGAGTGAAGCATTCATCTATATATTTTATACCAGCACCCCGCGAGAGAATTCCGCCACCTTCGCGTTTGGAATTCATGTCATGTCGCGATAATAGTTGAAATGACCAATGTTGTGTCATTTGAGAAGAAAACTTTAGGCTAATTTGATTAAAATCAAGATTTGACATTGTTCCGGTCGCTTTGTCTAAGAAAATATAATCGGCGCTAATTTTAGCGATAGAAGGGCCAAATATTGTTCCCACTTCAGCAAAACGTTGATCCCAAGAATCCTTATCATAACGGAATCGATAATGTGTACTAAAGTACTCTGGGAATGGGGATATATCAACAGATCCAACATAGTCAGAGGCGCGGCTTCCAAGGCCTTGAAAGGCATTCTTTCCATGGGGATCTACAAAACTATAGCTTTGGCCAAACAAAATGGAATTTGTGCCCAAAACACTTCCATCAGTTCTTAAAAGGAGTCCATAGTTTGTACGACTTCCACTATCCACTTGGTCAAATCCGGGTATACGATCAATGGCAAAAAGATTACCATCTGTGAATTCAAACCCGCCACCATCTTGGTTCGGGATTGTTCGTGGATTAAGACCATTTGGTGTTCCCACAATTTGGCCAATGGGCTCAAGAATTAAAGATTGATCCTTAAACTTTTTCATAAATGGCCAACGCCAATCAATTCCGGCACGCGGGAATGTGCGAGAATACGTTCCGGATTTCACAGGAGGTGTAATAATATAATCTTCAACGTGGTAAAGATCTGTCCGTACATTGGTAAAAAATGTAAAGGCGTGTCCCCAAGAGTTAATATAGGGAACTTTGAATCCGCCATTCATAATACCACGTTCCATCTTTATACCGATATCGCGGTACATATTCAAGAAATTGGCATCGAAATTAAAACGGCTTCCATAGCGTAATGCAGGACTTACATAATGATAGTCTGCAATAGGCAAAATTGTTGGGATCGTACTGGATTTAATCCCTGTGTTTTGTGCCTGAAAGCTATACATTTTATTTGAAAAATAGCTGCGGTCAAAAAAGCCTTCTTGATAAACTTTTGAAGTTAACGCGGGATCACTAATGGTTCCAAAAATGTTATAGTACCTCAGATAAGTGGGATCACTCGAGCGTGCACCTTTAAACCCCCACCGCCAATCATCATTGATGCCATATTGACCGTCGCCCATGATGTGCCACCTGTTTTTTGGAATATCTTTTTCGGCAAGGTAATTTTTATCACCTGGATGGACGGTCTTTTTTTGGGTGAAGCTTCCATTAACTCCTAATCGACCATTTCCAAAGGCTTGACGATAACTTCCCTTTAAAAGGGGGGGTAGTTCTGTGAAAAAAACGGGAGAGAATGTGGCATCTTTATCCGGTGAAATGGCCCAGTAGTAAGGGACTTCAAAATTAAAGCCCGTATCTTTTGTTCCAAATCCAAAAAATGGCATCAAAAATCCAGAACGTCGTTCTAAAGGTTGGGTTAAATAAGGTGTATAAAGAAGAGGGACATCAAACATACGCAATTGAGCGTCTGTGAAGTGAATATCTTTGGTACCGTCATCTTTAACAGTTTTTTGGGCATTAATTTGCCAGACTGGAGGGTGATCACCGCAAAAATCGCAAGGCGTGTAAACGGATTTGTCAAATTCCTCAATATCACCTTTAAGGCGGGATTCAACGGCAACAATTTTTCCGTCATCGGCCATAAGGCCGCGAAGATGGCGAGCAAATCCATCCTTTAAGTCGCCTTTAAGTTCCATATATTCAGCCAAATAAATGTCACCATCGGGTTGGCGCAAACGCACATTTCCAGAGGCGGTTACAATATCTGAATTTTCATTGTAAGTTACATAATCGGCTTCAAGTACGCTGTCTTTTTGGGAAAATTCGACATTACCTTTAAGAATCAGAATTCCAAGTTCTGAGTCATAGGTTTTCTCATCCGCATAAAAAAGAATGGGGGTATCTTCGTCCACTTGCATTTTGGCCGGATTGATTGCCAGTGTCTCCCCTATCTGGAGAGATAATAGAGCGAGTGATACAAGTAAAGTTCGTTTCATCTTAGCCATCTTCCAAATGCAAGAGGAGTGCAAGCCCCATAACAGCGGTGAGAATGCAAGGTAGCCACGCCGCCAAAATCGCAGGAACCACACCTGAGGTTCCTAAGGCATATGTAAAATCACGAATAAAGTAAAGAATAAATCCTGACATCAACCCCGCAATGGCAAGAATCACAGATCCCCCACTTCGGATGGGACGAAAAGAAAAGGCCGCGGCCAAAAGAATCATTGCGCCCAACCAAAATCCACGGGCAAGAGTGGAATGCCAATACATTTCATATTTTAAAGCTGAAAGTCCTGATACCTTGAGAAGATGGATATAGCCCGGAAGTTGCCAGAAAGAGAGGACAGCGCGATGCACGCCTACATTTTCAATGCTGTCTTGACTCAGTGTTGTGTCAATTTGAAGAGAAGTCAACTTTTGTGGGGCCTTGCCCTTTTCAAGTTTCCACACATCTTCAAGCAGAAGTTGATGATTATCAAGGAGTCGTGCAGATTTCGCATCATATCTTTCCATAAACTCATTGTTTTCCAGGAATCCATAAACGGTAACATCAGAAAACATTTTTTGAGGTAAATCCGCTTTCCCCATCCGGTAAACCCATTGACGATCATGATGTCTTTCACGAAGCCATAACCCATTTTCAGAAACCTTGAGCGAATTTTCTTTTTGATGAAAATATTTATCCTCAAGTTTTTCATGTTTTTGCATCATTACGGAGGAAATCGGATTGATAACCCCAATGTCGAGGAATCCAACGCTCAAGGCTGCAATCACTACGGGAAGGACGAGTTTGAGGGCTGAGACGCCAGCTGCGCGGGTAACGACAACTTCATTCTGACGATTGAGTTTCCAAAAAATAAAAAGAGAAGAAATAAAAACAATGAAGGGCAACACTTGCTCAAGGATATAAAAGAGCTTGAGGAGCACAAGCTTTAATTTAAGTCCCAATAAAATATCAGGTCGTATGGCAGCACGTCTTTGAATTTCTGAAAAATCAAAGAACGCCACAATAAGGGCTAGGCAAATGAGCGTGATCAAAAAGCTTTTGAGAAAAGTGCGATTACAATAATTGGCGAGGGTTGAGAAAAAATTCATTTTGATTTTCTCCTCAAAGACAAGAGATCCAAATTATCAATGAGAAACACACCTCGATCGCTCATCATATAAAACGCTAAGGCCACAATGAGTGTTATTAATCCATACGCAATCCCCACGGTGAATTTTCCGAACTTCACAGAGTTCAAAAGAATTAACGTCATAATCTGTAAAAAACATGCAGCAACGCCTGCCATTAAAATCTTTCCAGACCGTCCTCGCCTATTGTAATGACCTGACAAAAGACAAGCTGCCCCAATTAACGTAAAGGCAAACGCATAAAGGGGTGTGATGATTCGGTTGTGTCCTTCAGCCCAAAGTTGCAATTTGCTGTTTTCACTAAGGGTAGGATCGAGAGGAGTAAAAAGATCTCCCAAAAAACGCTCATAGGGTTTAATCGCGCGGCTCTTTGCAGTGGATTCAGGCTTTTTCACGACGATGGTATATTTATCGAAATACAAAATAGAGGGCTTCCCCGTTTTAGGACTTTTTTCCTGACGATTTCCATTTTGAAGGATCATCCGAAAACCATCCTCTTCCTCAATGGCAAAGCCGCGTTCAGAGAGGAGTGTTGCAGGTTTTTCGGGGTTGCTGCCATCATACACAACAAGACCTTGTAACACGCCATTTGTAGTACGGGTGCGGGCAAAGAAAGTATATTTGCCAAAGGTATTGAACTCACCCGGTTGCATCATGCTGGCGCTGGTTTCATTTTTTAAACTGACTTCAAGATCTTTGAATTTGGAGAAGGAGAGCGGCAAGAGGTAAAGCGTAAAACCATAAAGCAAAATGGTCAAAAGAAGCGCCAAAAAAAGGGCTGGTTTTAAAAGTTGAAAAGCACTGACACCAGAGCCTTGCATCACCATCAACTCATGATCGGACGCAAGTTTGTTATAGATAAAAAGAACTCCAATAAGAGCTGAAATGGGCAAAACAATAATGATGAGATTGGGGAGAAGAAAGAATACCATCTGAAAAAAGAGTGTTGCTGAAACGCCTTTATTGGCCACCATCTCCACAAATCGAAGAGATTGGGCGAGCCAGACAACGCAGGTCAAGACAACCGCTACAGAAACACTGGTGAAAAACAATTGCTTGAATATGTAACGATTGAGTCTGTTCATGCTTTGAAAAAATGAGTGAAAATATACAGGACCCAACATCGTAGACTTTGAGTAAAATTTCAATAGAGGATTTAAGGAAGAACTGTTTTTTCGGTGGTGACTCTTCTGATATCTTCAATAATTCGCTAATGTGAGAAGACACGAAAAAGAATTTTTTACTGAAATTGACTTTTTCTCAAGAAAAGATCACAGTGTAAAAAACATAAGGGGTTTCACATGAAAATAATTCAGTCAGCAATTGTCCTATTGAGTTTTTCTAACTTTACTCTGAATGCAGAAGATAGATTTCTTGTGGAATGTCCCAATTCTAAGGTAAATCCGATTGCTTGTAATGACACAGAGTGCACAGCAAAAATCCACATAGAGCTTCCCAATCAAAAGGAGACTTTTGTTGTGGCACACAAAACCATTGAAGTTCCGCCTTCAAAGGATAAATCGGTTACATTTACACAACCTTCAGCCTCTCTTAATGAAGGCAATCTTCGCTGTACCGTAACGCGAAATGACAAAATTCCGTTGGAATTTGATTGGACATGGTCTGAAATTCACGCTGAAGTGACAAAAATAGATCCGAGCTCTCGTCCCATTCCAAAGTGCGGTGCTACTGCAAATGGGATGAGCTGTCTATTAAACTAAATCTGAGAATTGGCGCGCCCTGCAGGATTCGAACCTGCGACCTGCGGCTTAGAAGGCCGACGCTCTATCCAACTGAGCTAAGGGCGCGTTTGAAAGTAACTTACATAATCTTACATCTGAGGTAAAGCGTCGAATTGAAGGATCGTATGTTCAGTATGGCTTAAGGACGTCGTGCCAAATTGCATGCATCTCTTTGTTAAGAAATGACTTTATAAGTATTTATAAAATTTATCTAAAATTCTTTATTTTTGCCGCCTCTTTTTAGCAACCCACAGCTTTAGTCTTTGAGATTGTGGTGCAGCTCCAAAATCCTCACTTAATCAATTGAAATTTTGATTTTGTTTTTCATTTGAGTGTTGGAGTGGGTTTATGTTGCGTATTGTAACAAGCACGTTTTTAAGTATGCTATTGATTGAAATCCCTTCTCTTTTTGGAAATCCAACTGAAAATGATACAGAAAATACATCCTCCTCAAAAATACGTAAAATTTCCGAATTGGACGCTCGTGATTTAGAAGTTGTTGAACCTAAAAAAATTAAAGTCGACGCCTCTTTTTTAAGTCCTAAAAAGAGAAGAAATCAATTCACATGTGCATCTCCCACGTCCCTTAAAACACCTGAAGGCGCCCTTAAAAAGCATTTCCTTGGAGTGCGAAAAGAAGTGGCTAAAAATAAAAACAATAGAAAGTTCATTTTTGATAAAGAAAATTTAAATGGCTCAATATTTCAAATGCAGAAGGAAGTTCAAGGCCTAATAAAAACGCCTGAAGATCTTAAAGTTGTTTATCAAGAAAAATTTTCGTCTAATCATTTTACGCACTTTGGTGTATTCCAAGACGTTCCTTATTATTTAGATATGCGCTTGATGGATCCACAACAAATTGTGATTGCCAAGAAAAATGGAATCACAATTTTTGAGACGAACCTTGAGCGTATGGAAAAAGGAACGGCCCCTTTTACGTATAAAGTGACGCCCATCGTTGAGCGTTTCTTAAATGAGCCTATTGTTGTAGGAAATCCAGATTTACCTTGGGGTGTGGACTACCATGCCATGTTAATGAAAGAACAATCTCGCAAGAGGTTGGATATTCATCATCTTCTCAAAACCATGGAAGATGGTATCATCCCATTGCCCAGTGATTTTCATCATGGAACAGACGTGGGAATTGTCGTGAAAGGTGATCAAGTTTTAGCGTCCAATATTTCAAGAAAAGACGCTAAAAAAGAAGGTCTTCTCAAAGAGGGTAGTTATTATGGAGATTGCCTTCACCCCGATTTTGGAAAATCCAAAATTGATCGTAAAGTGTTTGCAAAATGGCGCTCAGACTTTTGGAAATACATTGCCGAACTTATTAAGGCAGAAAAAGCACAAGGAACTTTCGACCTTAATCCTGAGATAGTCCCAGTGATTAAGATTTTTGACAAAGTCCCTTTATAAGGCCAAAGGTCGCGGATCTTCTGTGTAGGTATTGTAAAGCCTTTCATCAGCAGGGGCGATTATGGGCTCCTCAGCGATGTGGGCGGTTAAGAAGATCACAAGCTCATTAACTTTGCGGTCATCATCTTTGCCCCGCCCCAATTCGCCTAAAACGGGCACGGAATCGACAACAGGAACAGAAGCGCTGGAATTTTCCGCCCTGTCCTCCATAAGCCCCCCTAAGACCACAACTTGCCCTGATTTAAGTCTTAAGACTGAATCCATCTCCCGAACTTGAACCACTGGAATTTTGGATGTGACGGTATTGGCGGATTTAATAGCGACTGCGGGGTCATCTACAAATTTCTCAACACGTGAGATTGTGGGGCGCAAAGTCATGGCAATGTCCCCCGTCTCAAGATTGACAGAGGGTTGAACCACAAGCAGCATTCCAATAGGGACGGTCATAATTTGACTTGAGATATTTTCTGTATCAGGTTTGTCATTTCCGGCAAAAACACGCTCAAAATCCACCATAAAGAAGACCTCGTTGGTAGCGACTTTCAGCATGGCCGGTTGATTATTCATGACGGTTAATCTTGGGTTTGAAAGGGCCCTGACCGTTCCAAATTTTTTGATCATATTTAAAACGGAGGAAAAGTCTTCATGTTGGAAAGCAAAAGTCACCAAATCCCTCGAGGAGAGCGTGCTTTTCTTATAAGGACCTGGTGTCGTTGTGCTTCCGAGGGCTGCTGAGAAATTAAAGGATCCCCCCAACTGGCTCCAGTTGATTCCCGTTTTGTATTGATTGTTCAGTGTCACTTCGATGATCTTCGCTTCAATAATGACTTGTGTCGCGGTGGCCCGTGCCAATTGATTAAAATAGTCATAAAGCTGTTTGTGTTGCTGTGCTGTACCCTTGGCAGTAATGAGTCCCCCTTGTTTGTGGATTGTGTAATCAAGGGACGGCGTTCCTTTTTTCAAAGTACCGTCTTTTTGACTCAAAATCATCATAAGGTTTTGCTCGAGTTCTGACCAAAAATCAGTCAGCGTATTGCCTTGTAATACCGTGTCCGAACCATTATCCGCGCGATTTTGTTTGTCTTGAAGGACGGTGAAAATATCCGTTGAAATGGAGCTTTTATTATCGTTTTTACGGACTTGGCTTACAGTATGAAGATCGTAAGTCACAAGGTAAGGCTCATCCATTTCAATTTTAATCAGGTTGTTTGTGATTTGAAAACGAAGACCCGTCAGTTCGCACAAATCCCGAATCACTTCGATGAAGGGTTGTTTTTGAGCCGAATAGGTAATGCCTTCCGCTTTTCCGGAAATCCCAGGACTTAAGGCCAATCCCACGCCGGCTTGTCGTGAGAGCTCCAGCAAAATTTCTTTTAAAGGGACATTATCTTGAATGATCAAAGACACAGGCTTTTTCATCTCAGGCGTCAAGACAGGTTTTGGTTTTAAGGCTTTGGGTTGAGGTTTGAATTCAGGAATCACTTGGGGAGACACGGGTTCCTTTGTAATTGTTTTGTAATCCTCAGCTCTGAGTTTTAAGCCCGGATCATGATATTCGCGGTGTTCGATCAAATCGCAACTAGAGAGAATACACAGTGAAAACATTCCAAAAAGACGTGATAATTTTTTCATAAACCCTTTTGTTTCCTTATGATTTTTGCTACTGTATTCAAAATATTTAAAAAAATCCAGAGCTCTTTTGTGAACTATTCCTATTTTATCCTCTTATTTTTAATTGGCTTTTGGGGAGCTTCCATTGGTAGTTTTGCATTGTGTACGGCACAAAGACTTGAGGAAGGAGCTTCTCTTTTTAAAAGATCTCAATGTGAGGCTTGTGAAAAACCACTGGGTCCCCTCCAACTTATACCCTTATTTTCTTATCTCTTTCAAAAGGGGAAATGTGTTTATTGTGAAAGTCCGTTCTCGCCAAATTATCTTTATGCCGAATTGTTTTTAACAATTTTTGCGATGTTAGGCTTTTGGAAATGGGGATTATCTTTAGATTTTATAATTTATTTCATTTTTTTGCATTTTTTCGGGATTATTATTTTTTCAGATCTGCTCATCAAAAAAATCCCAATGTTTGCGAGTCTTGGGGTTGGGGTTTTGGGATTGCTTAAAATAAGTCTTACGGGGACGTATAGTTACGTACTCTCCTCCGTTATTGCCGTACCCGTGGTATGGGTGATTCAAAGGGCTATTACAAAATTCAAACATCAAAAATCTTTGGGAGAGGGAGATCTTTTATTGATTGGTGTTTGTGCCATTTGGTTGGCACCAAAGGAGCTTCCCTATTTCGCAATGGGAATAGGGGGACTGGGTCTTATTATGGCATTCATATGGCATAAAAAATTCAAAGAGGCACGTTTTCCATTTGCCCCTGCCATTCTTTTAGGTATGGTTTTAACGAAAATGATTTGAGGAGAGACTTTCACAATGCATCAAATGAATGGCCCCAGGCTTCAGCATGCTCAAGGCACAACACCTCAAGGACTTGTTGTAATTTTTCACGGTTATGGGGCCAGTGGGGACAATTTGATTTCTCTTGCCCATGAATGGCATCAAGATTTCCCAACCCTTGATTTTATAGCACCCAATGGTATTGAAGCTTGGGAAGGTGGAATTCCCGGGGGGTATCAGTGGTTTTCACTCATCGATCGGAGCCTCAAACGCATTGAAAAAAGTTTGGATGAATTGCGCCCGACGATCATTTCCTTTTTGGATGCTGAACTGCAAAAACGGAATTTGGCTTATAAGGATTTAATTCTTGTCGGATTTTCGCAAGGAGCAATGTTGGCACTTGATTTGGGACTTCATGGTCAGAATCCGCCTGCCGGCGTTATTGCCTATTCGGGAGGATATATTTCCACAAAAGACATTGATCAAAAAAATGTGCCAGTCCTTTTAATCCACGGCACAGATGATAGTGTTTTGCCACCTGAAAATTCCCATGCATCTCATGTCCTTTTAAAAGACGCCGGTGTTGCATCCCAACTTCACATTTTGGAAAATCTAGATCACGCCATCGATCATCGCGGTCTTCGTTTGGGAGAGGACTTTATTCGAAAAACTTTGGGCGCACTTTATTAAGAATAAAAGTTAATTTTTATGACTGCACCCCATTGACGGGGAGAAGCAATCACAATAGGTTCGCATGAGTTAAATTGTCATTTTTACTGTTGCTGGAGAAATGTTTATGATAAAGTTATTGAATGTTTTGGCTGTGTTAAGCGTTTTTGTAACGGGATCTCTTATGGCAAATGAAGAGCCTCGAGTTTTAAGAGCCGTTACGATCAAAAATCCACCCCGTGATGCCTATCCAGATTTTGAAGGAGACTTTTGTCCGCTAAGGCATATCCCAGGCAATTTTGGGTTTGTCGATCACACTAAATTTAATTCTAAAATTTATCAGTTAACAACTCCTGTTGGAATTTTTTGGAATGAGCAAGCTACTAATGCTTTTCAGGCGATTTCAGCTCTTGGAATTAAAACAGATTTTACTTCTTTGTCAGATGGTGCATTGATTGAGAAGGAAAAATTAAAAAATACCTCTATTAAAATTTCAATGAAACAAGACAATACTTCCACTGAATATACAATATACAAGGTAAATCTTCTCGAGGCCTTGAAATCGGATCCAGTCGGCACCGATGGGGTGCTTTACATTGATCTTAAAAAGCATTTCCCCGAAATCCACTCTTAAAACTCTTGTTTCTCGCCCTGTTCTCCATGTCTTGGAGGACGGGCTGAGTAAATGGGCGGCGTTTTAGAAAGTCGTAAAGGACTTGCGACAAGCTTGAGGCCTTCCAGAGAAATGGAAAGTTCCCGGGCCAAGGCTTGAGGATGGGAAAATGCCTCTTTTAAGGAATTCACAGGTCCGCAGGGAATGTCCAGTTTATCTAAAAGTTCAACCCATTCTTGAACAGTTTTTTTGCCCATAATCTCTTGAATAAGGGGAATCAGTATTTCCCGATTGAAAACGCGTTCTTTGTTTTGAGAAAATTTGGGGCTTTGGATGATTTCTGGTCGCCCTACCGCCTCACAGAATTTCCGAAATTGATCATCGGTGCCAATGGCCAGAATTACATGTCCGTTCTGTGCCTCAAAAGCCCCATAAGGCACGATATTGGGATGGGCATTTCCTGTACGAGAAGGTTGTTTTCCTTCCAAAAGGTAAGATTGAGCCGCAAAAGAGAGCATCGCCATTTGACAATCAAAAAGGGCCATATCGATATATTGCCCCTCGCCTGTGCGTGCACGATGATAAAGGGCAGTCATGATTCCTAAGGCACTATAAACGCCCGTTGAAATATCTGCCAAAGAAATGCCCGCCCGCAAAGGCGCCCCCTCAGGTTCACCATTTAAGCTCATGAGCCCTGACATCCCCTGGACTTGAAAGTCATATCCTGGTTTTTCCGCAAAAGGTCCTGTTTGTCCAAATCCCGTAATCGAGCAATAGATAATATCAGGCTTTATTTTTTGCAAAGCCTCATAATCCAAACCATAACGCTTAAGAGTCCCTGTTTTAAAATTCTCCACAAAGACATCAGCCGTTTTAATATAGTCAATCAGCTGGGATTTTCCCTCAGATGTTGTGAAATCCAAAAGGATAGATTTTTTGTTCCGATTGCAGCTAAGGTAATAAGCGCTTTCCGATGTTGGATTGCCCTCTTTATCCAGCTCAAACGGAGGTCCCCAAGATCGGGTGATATCAGGAATTTTGGGGTGCTCGATTTTGATCACATCCGCGCCCAAATCCCCTAAAATTTGGGTACACGTGGGCCCCGCCAAAACACGGGTCAGATCAATCACACGGATATTTTCAAGGGCGGCTGTCATGTGGCACTTTTGAGTTTGGGGGAAAACATTTGTTGATTTAAACATAAAAAGACGCCGGATAATACGAGGGCGGCTGAGATCATTTTGTTGAGAGTAAATGCTTCCTCAAAAAAGAGATGTCCAAAAATAAGTCCAAAAATGGGGACTAAAAACATGAGAAAACTTGAGGCATTAGGGCCCATTTTTTTAACCACATCAATCCAAACAAGACCGCCTAATAAGCTGGATCCCAGTCCCGTATAAAGAAGACTATAGATCGTACTTTGATCAAGATGCGCCAGTTGGAGTTTAACTTCGTCTAAGCCCAAGTCGATGAGCGAAAGTCCAAAAAGTGGGATTACGGCCAACCCTGAAACCCAGGTTACAACAGAGAGGGATGCAGTGACATTAAATTTTTTTAAAAGTGTAACGCCCAAAGCAATGAAAAAATTCGAGCCCAAAAGAAAGCCCACGCCAGACAAATAATTCAGATCAAATCCTTTTTCATAAGCAATAAATCCCATGCCTAAAAATGCCAGAAATGCACCCACTGCTTGGGTTTTTGTCAAAACTTCTTTGTTGATGAAGAATGAAAAAATAATCACAAAGATGCTGGAGGTGACGTACCCCAAAGCCAAATAACCGGTGTCAATTTCTGATTCTATAGCGCGGCCGATGCAATAAATATTGAGGCCAATCCAGACAAAAGCTAAAATCAAAATCTTAAGAAAAGAGAGTGACGGCTTTTTTAAAAAGAAAATGAGCGGCAAAAGGAATAAAAATCGAAGTCCATTAAAAACCGACATTGAAATTTGCGTAGAGGCAAGTCTCATCACCACATAATTGGATGACCAGAGGAGGATGGGAATGAGCGAAAGAAAAAATAATTGAAACGAAATATTTTCATGATTTTTGATCATAAAGTCTAGTGTTGCCCCCATATAGTTTTTCTTATTCATAGAGGGTTATGGGTTGCATTTCTAGGGGTAAAATCGTAAGTTTTTCCTAAATTTCAAAATTGTGGGTTTTTAGAAGTATGCGTTGGGTTTTTGTCTGTCTTTTCGTTTTTAAGTCTTCTTTAGTTCAAGGTCTTGTTCTTGAGAATTTAATTCAGAACGATTCTCTTAAGGATACGTTTTCTTATAAGAAAATTGGTTATTATGTGGGGTCTTTTGGCCCTCTCCATTTGGGCCATCAGGACGTTGCCCAGTTGCCTATTCAAAAGGCCTTGTGGATTTTGTTCTCGTCGTGCCGTCTTGGGGCGGGGACAATTACAAGAAAAGAGTTCCTGTTGCCCATCGTTTGGATATGCTGTTTTCAGCTTTTGAACATCATCCTCATGTGATTGTGACCCGTCTTTCCCCATTAGAAATGCAAAAGTCTTTAATGGTTTTGGATGAGGTACGATTTGTTTTTGGAAAACCTGCCGTCAAATCCGCATTCCCAGGAACCCAATTTATTGGGATTGTCGGATCAGACACGGCTTATTCTTTGAGTCCTAATCCTGAGGCCCTTGAGAGTTTTATGACCGGGATTGAAATTCCCGAAAAGTACAAAGAGCATACGTTGGGAGGACTCATGGCTGCCCCTGTGGACTCTTTTATTTTAGCATTGAGAGAAGGCAATGATATTTCTGACTTGAAAGGGAAAATTGGAGAACGTCCGATTATAGCCACAATTGAAAGCTCTTCTCAAAAAGACACGTCTTCCACAAAAATCAAAAAGGCGCTTCAAAGTGGTAAAAGCATTGAAAATACAGTAGGTCCAAACGTTGCTAAAATCATTGAAAAGAATAAACTTTACCTCCCTTCGAAATGAAGAGGATATTAAAATTAACTTTTTTTAACGCTTTGTGTGAAAAGATAAGAAGATTTTTTTAAATGATCATGGAGAAAAAAATGAAAACATCACGTTATCTATTTTCCTTCGCGTTTTTAACGATTTTAATCCCGGGCATAAACCTTCGTGCAGATTGTCAGTCTAATGCAGATTGTCCAGGTCAACAGTGCTGTTTTAGCCAATTTGGCAATTCTTGTGCACTCATGTGCGGAGGGGAACTGAAGAAAAACGAAGCGCCAAAAAATCATTAAAACTCTCAAAGACTCAATACCTTTTTCATCAAAGTCGGCAGTGCGTAATCTTTGAGATTTTCAAAATCTACCCATTCTCCCTGATTGAGGTGGCGGGTTGCGCCCTCCCAAACTTTGAGGTTGAGATGAAAATGAGTGAAGGTGTGATTTACCTCTCCCCGCAAATTTAGGTGTTCTGGCAATGAAATATCCTGAAGCAACCGTTTTGGTAAAGTGAGGTCCCAGTCCGTTGTGGGCACTTCATAAAGCCCACTTATAATGGCGGCGTTGAGCGGAGAAATCGCACATTTTGGGAGGATTTTTACAAACAAAACAACCTTCTGGCTGATTCTATAGGTTCTATGCGTTTTGAGCTCTCTCAAGCTGTCTCAAAGTATAATACTTATCGGCCTCATCGCGCCGCGAAAGGCCTCACTCCTTTGCACTATATTCACTCTCATATTCTCGAGGCCTCTTGAGTCTCATTCTATATGAACTCGTACACGCGTACAAAAAAGCTTTAAAAAAATGCATAGAAGCATTATAATATAAGAGTCGGGTAACTGACTATGGCAATAAACGGCTTATGGAATAGGCGTTTCGGACCCGGGGGCAGAGCCCGGCACCTCCACCATCAAGGCTCAGGTTTTACGGGGGTGAGTTAGGATCGACGTGCGTAGTAAAGATAAAACTTTTGCTCGGCATTGTACCGCCGTTATCGGGCTATTAAAATAGACGCAAAATCTTACAATGCGTTCGGTGGCATGGTTGCTAATCTCAACTGTGCTAACCTCAATGGAGACAAAGTGGCCGCGTCAGCAGCTGCCTAATTCTAAGGTAACCGCGGTTCGGGGGCACCGGGCAACAGAAGCCCCCACTGAGTTTTATAAAAAGGGAGTTTGAGGCGTGGATATGTTTGATTATGAAGAGATGGTCCAAGATGGTTTGCGAGGCGTTGTTCGTGAGGCTTTAGCTTATGCGGCTGAAAACGGTTTGCCTGGCGCACATCATTTTTATATTTCCTTTAGAACCGATTATCCCGGCGTTGAAATTCCCGACTTTTTAAGAGAGCGCCATCCCGAAGAAGTGACGATCGTCATTCAACATCAATTTTGGGATTTGGAAGTGGATGAGCGCGGTTTTTCAATTTTGCTCAGTTTTAGCGAAGCGCATGAAAAAGTCTACGTTCCTTTCTATGCACTTTTAAGCTTTATGGACCCCTCTGCCAAATTTGGTCTTCAATTCAATCCCCCTCCTTATGATGAAGTATTTTTGGAGATTGACGAAAGTATCGTCGAGCCCACATCCGAAGATGCAGGCCCTAAAGATAACGTCGTGACCTTGGACACATTCCGTAAAAAGAAGTAGCACCATTTTGATGAAAGAGTAGCATCCCCATCAACTTTTCGGTTGAGTTGAAAGTTTTTTCTTTGCGGTAGAAACTAATTTCTTTTTAGGTGAACTCAACTTCTTTTGAGAGGGTTTTACAGCCATTTTCGCAATGACCTTAGGTGTGCTAACTTTCTTTTTTGAAGTTACTTTGGTTTGAAACTTGGCTTTTTTGTCAGAAGCGGAAGGAACGGTAGTATCTTCCATCTCAATACCAAAGAGGGCGGACAAATCGCCCGTCAGTTGTGAACTTTGAGCATCATGATTTTTTGTGAACGAAAGGGCTTCAGCTTTTCCAATCAGATCCATATGATTTGCATGACGCAGTAAAAACAAAGTCTCAGGAGAGTTGTCTAAGCGATTCCCAACGCCGTAAAGGGCTGCGGCCACATGTTTGCACATGCTTGCATAATCATAGCAATCGCAATTGAATTTCATGTCGTTTGGATGCGGAAATAATCCTTTTTCAGGAGCTGCAATGATTTCCATCACGCCTTTCGAGAATTTTCCTTGTAAAAGCTCAATTAACGATGAGATCTTGCCCGAGCAGCCCTCAACAAGACTTTTCCATTTTCCGGGATCAATGGCTGTGATGAAAATTGTGACCGTGTAAATTGAAGATCCACTGACCATGGCGTTGATTTCGCCAACCCCAATTTTCAGGTCAATCACAGAACCATTGCGAACATAAGTGCGACCACGGGGCAGACGATTCTCATAATCGCTATAAGACTCAAGATTTGTGCACCACGATTTGCCCCAAAACGTTTTGGAAATCGTGCGTCCCTCAATAACGACGGGATGAATACATTGCCCCTTCTTTTTTAAGGCTTTCACTTTGCGTTCGGCTTGTGCTTTGCGTTCGGCCACAGATACGTATGGCGCCCATCCTCCCCAACTCATTGTTTTAATATCCCTATTTTAATCATGCTGCAGTTTCTCCAAGGACGCGGTGAATATCAAGTGACATCATACTTAAAAGTTCACTATTGGTTAATTCCGTTAATGACGACTCTTCACCTTTTGCAAGAACTTCATTGGAAAGGTCCTTTTTGGATCCAATGAGGGCGTCAATTTTATCTTCAATGGTACCTTGGCAAATAAATTTATGAACCAAGACGTTTTTCTTCTGGCCGATACGATAAGCCCGGTCTGTGGCTTGATTTTCAACAGCCGGATTCCACCAACGATCAAAATGAATCACCTGAGACGCATTTGTGAGGTTGAGTCCTGTGCCTCCGGCTTTTAGCGATAAAATAAAGAACGGAAAGCGTTCCTCGCTTTGGAAAGCTTCAACCAATTTCATACGGTCTCTAACGGCCGTTTGTCCATGAAGGGAGAGACCTTCTTGTCCGAATATACCCTCAAGAAAATTCTTTAAAACGGGTATGATTTCCCGAAATTGTGTAAAGATAAGTACTTTTTCTTGCTTGGCTGTAATTTCCTCACAAATTTCTCGAAGGCGTAGGAATTTACCACTTTCAGCGGCTTTATAATCGCCATGACCCAACCATTGACTGGGATGATTACAAATCTGTTTAAAACGCGTAATGAAAGACAAAACGACGCCGCGACGTTGAATACCTTCCATGTTTTGATTAAGACTTTTTTGAAGTTCTTGGATCGCATGTTGGTAAAGTGCAATTTGTTGCTTTGAGAGAGAACAATACGCATTTACTTCAGTTTTGTCCGGCAGATCCGCAATGATGGATTTATCACTTTTAAGGCGTCTTAAAATATAGGGACTCACCAATTGGCGAATAGCGGCGTAAAATTTACCTTCCCCGCTTCTCTCATTTTCCTGTGCGGTTATTTTTTTGCCATAATTTGAAAAAACACGACTGGACCCTAAAAGTCCGGGAGCCACAAAATCAAACAAGGACCAAAGATCCAAAAGGCGATTTTCAACAGGCGTTCCGGTTAAGGCAAAACGCACGCATCCTGAGAGTTTTTTAATGACTTGCGTTTGTCTGGCCATAGGATTTTTAATATTCTGCGCCTCGTCAAGGACGATGGTATTCCAAGAAAACTGGCTCAACCAAGGCAGGCGCGTCACATACGAATAGGTTGTAATGACAAGGTCGATTTGAGACAAATCAGGAACGTCTTTTGCTGTTTTAATTCCTGTGCCTGAATGATGGGCAATCCACACTTTAAGATCGGGTACAAATTTCAGAATTTCAGCCTGCCAGTTTCCGATCAGGGAAGCAGGGACAATCAAAAGATTGGGCTGCACTTTTTCAGAAGAGGGATGATATTTCGCGAGCATTAAAAGGGATAAGACTTGAATTGTTTTTCCAAGACCCATGTCATCGGCAAGACATCCACCTAAGCGAAGCGTATATAGCCACCACAGCCATTGCACACCGGAAAGCTGATAGGGCCTGAGTGTGGCATGGAGATGGGCGTGTAATATTTTTTCAAGGGTTGGATTCCCTATTTTTTCGGGATGACGCAGGTGAGTTAACATTTCATTCAACCATGAACCTTCAACGACTTTGGACCATTCAACTACGCTTTCAGAAGTTTCGTCTTCAGTCTGGGTTCCTGAGGCCCCCGCCAAAAGGCGAAGGCCTTCTGAGAAGGAAAGTCCCTCTTTTTTCACCTGTCGTTCAATTCCAGTCCAATGGGATAGAACTTGCTGTAACTTGTCGTGATTCACTTGAACCCACTGCCCTTTAATTTGGACGAATTGCTCCTGTGACTCAAGAAGATCTTGCAATTCCTCTTGTGTCAAAGTCGTACCATCAGGAAGTGTATAGCTCATATTAAAGTCTAATAAGGCGGTGAGTCCTACACCACTCGTACTGGCATTTCCCACAGCAACAGTAATTTGAGGTCGGGGAGGACGTTTGGGATTCCACCAATTAGGAACACGCACGATAACGCCAGCCTCTTCCATGAGAGGAATATCTTTTAAAAATTGATGGGCCTCATGAGAACCCCATGCCTGAGGATGAAATAGGCTTCCTGTTTCTACAAGAGATTTAATAAAAAGACTTCCTTCAGAAGCTTTTTGAACTGGTAAAAGAAGGGAAAGTAATTGGGCCCTTTTGTCATCTCCCGCATATTCTTTTAAGGCGCTCCCCAAAGGCAAATGTTTTGCATCAGAGGCGCCGGAAAGACGGGTTGTATAGGTCGCTAAAAACGCAAAAGGCTTTTGGGGATCTGCTTTGTTTTCTGCCAAATGAAAGCACACACGACCCACCTTATTCCAGGCGGCATGATGGGCTTTAAGATAGTTTTGAAGATTGCCCTGAAAAGGCTTGAGTTCGTTAGTAAGAGTATGCCGCAGTTCTTGCCAAAGCTCCAACATCATATCTCGATTTAAATACTCCCCTCCACGCATGAAGGGGGCTTGAATCAAAAGCTCATCAACATCACTAATGACAGGAGAGAGTTTCGCCAAATCTTGAGAAGACACATGATCAAGGCCTGAAAGTTTACAAACTTCTGTCACAAACAATTTTGAAAAGCTTTGCCAAAATGAAAATGTGGGAGGTAATGGCGCCTCAAAATGCGTGACTCCTAAACGCAAAAGACCAATGGAGGCATTCTTTGAAAAAATCTCTTTAAGTTTTTCGGCAAGGGAGAAGGGGAAAATTTCTTGGTTTTTGGGATCATTATAAAGATAAAGATGACCTGATGGTAAAATCGAAAGAGACAAGGAAGTGTTTTCTTTAGAAATCACGGATAACATCAAGGTTCTAAAAATATATAATTAATTTCATATGATAAACCAAAATTTTTGACAAGCGTTCATAAAAAAACAATTTTCATACCACATTGCGAATGGATCACTTTTCTGACATTCTGGAGCTAATTATAAAAACAGCTCGGGGAATACGTGCTTCAAAATATAAAAAAATATTTATTAATAATAGGAATTATTATGGCTCATCAGGGACTTGCATTAGCAGACATTATACCGGCCACTGATTTGAATCTTGAAAATGTTACAGTTCCTGAAACTGTGGAAGGCAATAAAAGTGCCACATTGAATGGTACGGGTTTTATCACTTATACAATTTCGCCTATCGCCCAAATGTTTTTGGGAGAAGAATGTCAGCCAGGAAAGCACGTCATTGAAATTGGGGCCGGCTATACGAATATTCCAATTGAGGCCTTAAAGCAGGGTGTTTCTTATTATACGGCCAATGATATCGCACTCGAGCATTTGAAAATCTTAACATATCGCGTCAAAAAAGATTTGGGGGAGGATGCTCTGAAAAATCTGTCTTTAGCTCCTGGAAAAGTCCCCGAAGACTTAAAGGATGTCCCAAATCAATTCGATGGGATTTTGGCCGAAAAAGTCATTCATTTTATGACACCTGTGGAGATTCATAACTTTATGAATTGGGTTAAAAACTCTCTTAAACCAGGTGGGAAGATTTACATTACGGCAGCCTCCCCTTACTCAGACGCCTATCGTAAAATTCTTCCGGCGTATCAGGAAAATCTTAAAGAAGGTTTAGAATTTCCTGGATATCTCACCCATTTTCCAGAGCGATTTGCCGATAATTTTATTCAAAAAATACTCATTAAAATTATGAAGCATCATCCCCGTTATAAAGTTCCTGATTATGTAACGTTATTCAGTCGCAATGATTTTGTGAAATTATTTGAAAAATATGATCTGAAAATTATCTCTTCATACTCATTAATCAGCCCCACAAGTCTGCAAAAAGACTGGGCACCTGCCCCTGATCAGGAAAGCGAAATCTCGGGAATTATCGCTGTGAAAAAGTAAGGATCCTTAAAACTTCAATCCTTATTTTGATTTTAAAATTCCTGAAACCCGCTTCATTTCAGCTTAAAATTTCCCAAGGTAATGGCACTGTTTCTGATTTTCATGTGATCTTTTTATAGGCCAAAACAATGACTGAAATCAGGATGCCCCGCACATAAAAATTCATACAATAAAAGAGAGTGTTTTTTTAAAAAAAACCAAAATCGGCCTCATATATGAAATCTTAATGCACCCCAAAAATCGGACCAGTGAATAAGAGAGTTTTTCGCGTAAGATTAAGAAAGAAAGGATCTAAAAAATGCGAAAGAGCCATAGTAAAGATTTTAAGTTCAAAGTGGCATTGGAAGTCATTCGGGGAGAGATGACGATTGCGCAAATTGTCTTAAAGTACCAGGTGGCAGACTCACTCGTGCACAAGTGGAAAAAGCAGCTTTTGTCTGATTTTGGTCCGATCCACGGGGAGCACTTCCAGTGTCTGAAAGCTTTCAAAAAGGTGACCTCAAAACCCCTATGTCCATGAGGCCTTTTCTATTGAATCACAATTATCACCAACCAAACTTTTCAGGCGTGAGGTTATTCCTTGTAAGGGCCTCTTTAAGGAGTTCTTTGAGGGCGGGATAGAGAAAGCGTGCTCCTTCCTTGGACCCTCCGCGTGTATGGGGGGCTTCAGTATGGATAGCTAAGCGCTGGACAGTCCCTTTTGTACTACTTTGAGATCGAAGGCGATTGAATTCCAATTCCTCCACGAATTCAATTGTCCCCTTTTCTCCTTTTTTGAGGAATACGGCAAATTGGCGTGAAGCGCCCCTTGTTCCATAGATCTTTCCCTTAAAGGCGGTCTTCATGAGATTTTTTAGAGAGTCCCACGCGATCTCGGAGTTTTTATCAAAAAGGCTTTTGAAAAATGCTTTATGCTTTGGGGAAAAATGAGAAGTATCGTAGGTGATTTTGACTTCTTCCTTTGGCTTTGTTTGAAGTTCTTTCTTCTGATTCTTTTTCACTTGGTGGTTTTTGTGATTTTCTAGCGGATCAAAGATCGTCGTGTCTTCGTCCTGCAGTGATGTTGATTCTTCTTCGGCTAGAATTGAATGTGTGGCAGCGGGGGAGGTAAGGCTCTCTTCTTTGCCATTATTATTGGAGAGAGTGGTCTCCTCAGCCGTTGATTGTGACTCAGCGACCGAAGCTATAATTTTCCCTTCACCTTCTTCAGAAGGAAAGAGTTCTTGGTTTACGTTGGTTTTCTTTTTTCCTATTTTTTTATTTTTCTTTGAATCTTTTTTAGAATTGTCACTATTTTCATTTTTCTGTAATTCGTAGTTTTCTGGTGAGCATTTCTCCTTGATTTTCTGCAAACTGAGATCACTTAATATTTTTGTGCGTTCAGAAATGTAGTGATCTGCGTTTTCTTTAAATTGAGCGCAATCCATCAGATATCCCAATGACAAAGACCAATGAGGGCGGCTGGCTTCCGCAATTTTTTCGTAAAATTCAATTTGATCTTCCAAGACCTTTTTATTGAAGTCGGCGTGTGGCCAGGGTCTCCTCTCTCTTTCGGCTTGGCGGGTTTCTTCCTCGTAGTTTTCGAGTTCGTTGGTGTGGCTTCTAATTTCTCCATTCGCCCAAGCGCTCACAAGATAGGCTCCAAAAGTGTTCCTGTGAACGACGTACTCTCCCTGAGACAGTTTGAGATAGAGATTATGTTTAAATATTTCCGCATTTTTGACGATAAACTCTTGGTGCGTCTTGATGGCTTTGGCGTGAGTGCGAATTATCAATTTGCGCTCCATTAGTTCTTTTGTTTGGTTGTCTCCTTTTTGATTTGAAAAGTATTCGTTAAGTGGTCTGCCTAAGATTGTTTCTAGTTTTTCTTGAGATTTTTTGACATCTATTTGTTTTTTTGAACAGGAATCATTGATGATTGAATCAAGCGCATTAATCATATGTTTTTTAATTGCGATATGTTGCTTGAGATAATCGTCGATCTCCTCGATCAATTCCTCTATAGAATCGTTCAGGAAGGGGAGGGCGGAGCGTTTTTCCGAAATCTGAGTTGGAACTTGTTCTCCAGACTGTTTTGCGGGGGGGCGCGCAGGAGTTATGTTCTTAGCTCCCTTTGAGTTTGGATCTTCCATTGCTTTGAGAAGTGAGCCGTTCAGGAAAATGAGCGCTGACAGCAGAGTTGTCATGCAGAGATTTTTTTTCATTAAACAACCGATAGAGAAACAGCAACAACTTTTGCATTCTTATGTTTTTTAAATTGGTTTTGCAAGTGAATTTTTTCATGGAATATACCTCTCGCCAATGAAAAGGCCTTATAAAGGCAGGGGAAAGCCAAAATAAGCGTTGTAATTCAATAAAATTTATGTAGTTGGGTGGGATAGGGATGTCCGAGTTCAGATAGAAGTGAGACAGGGTTAAGGCAAAGAAGGATAAGCTGAGCGCGCCCCCAAATTGCGCTTTAGCAAAGCTTATCTCCATTGCCACACCCAAACCAGGCCTCAAGAATAGGACGGCTAACACCCTATGACTGGAGGGCTCAATGCAAATCAAAGGATTACATAAAAATATGCATAGGCTTTATGCATATGCGCGTACACAAGATTGTTTGGACGTCTATAGTACTTCTCCATTATATGGATAGATATTGGCTGAGGAGTTTATCAAGGAGTTGATGAAGGTTTTCTGGGTTTTGCTGGACGAGGGGGCGGAGGATGGATTTGATTTTGTGCCACCAATGTTCGATAGGATTGAGGTCAGGAGAGTCAGTTGGGAGAAAGAGGAGATGGCAGCCAAATTTCTCAATCAAATCTTTCGTTTTTGGCGATTTGTGAAAGGCGGCATTGTCCATAATCAGGGTGGTATTTTTTGATAAACCCGGCAATAAAACCTACTCAAGCCAAGCATTAAAAAGATCTGCATGACATCCACCTTGAAAGGTGAAAGGCGCCACGAACGCACCCTTCATGAGACCGCCAATGATACTGACATGCTCTCTTTTTTGGCCCGGGATCTCCGCGTAAACCTTTTGCCCGCGCGGCGCCCAGGCATGCTCTCGATAAAGGCGATTATCAATCCCAGCTTCATCAATCCACACGATTGTTTCAGGATCTATAGTCATTCCCCTATAAATAGATAGATTTTTAGGAAAAGTTTAGGTATAAGGAGGGAATGGTAAAAGCATATTCGGAAGACCTGCGGAAAAAGGTCATCTCCTACATTACGAGCGGCGGCCGTAAGCGGGAGGCTGCAAAGGTTTTTAACGTTGGAGAAGCCACGATCTATCGATGGATATGTCTTCATAAACAAGGGGATATTAAACCGAAAAAACGCACTTCTTATCCGCGTAAAGTCGATGAGCAAAAACTCAGAGACTACGTCGCTCAAAATCCGGATCATACGCTCAAACAAATCGCCGAAGCTTTGGGGTTGAGATTCCAAAACGTGAGTAAATGGCTTAAACGTTTAAACATTACACGAAAAAAAGACGACGCTTTACAAAGAACGTAACGAAGACAAGCGGGCCGAATTTATAAAACAGCTTGAGAAAATAGATCCTGAAACAATCGTGTGGATTGATGAAGCTGGGATTGATAATCGCCTTTATCGAGAGCATGCCTGGGCGCCGCGCGGACAAAAGGTTGACGCGGAGATCCCGGGCCAAAAAAGAGAGCGTGTCAGTATCATTGGCGGTCTCATGAAGGGTGCGTTCGTGGCGCCTTTCACCTTTCAAGGTGGATGTCATGCAGATCTTTTTAATGCTTGGCTTGAGGAGGTTTTATTGCCGAATTTATCAAAAAATACCACCCTGATTATGGACAATGCCGCCTTTCACAAATCGCCAAAAACGAAAGATTTGATTGAGAAATTTGGCTGCCATCTCCTCTTTCCCCCAACTGACTCTCCTGACCTCAATCCTATCGAACATTGGTGGCACAAAATCAAATCCATCCTCCGCCCCCTCGTCCAGCAAAACCCAGAAAACCTTCATCAACTCCTTGATAAACTCCTCAGCCAATGTCTATCCATATAATGGAGAAGTACTATATCATAAATGGCACTGTAGTTTACCAAAAATTAATATCTTTCTCTTGGCTTTCTCTGCTTTTTAACCCCTACCCTAGCGGGAATTGCTGATTTCCCATAAGAAAAGATGACTCCAAAATCAAAGAGGTGTATGAAGGCATAAGAAATGGAGAATTCTCATGAAATCTTATCTCACTTTAGATGATGTCAATACCAAAGGCCTCCGTGTTTTGGTGCGCGCAGATCTCAATGTTCCCCTTCATGAGGGCGTCATTACGGATAACAGTCGTCTCGTCCGCCTTCTCCCCACATTAGAAGAGCTCATTCAAAAAGGCGCTCAAGTTGTTTTGATATCTCATTTTGGAAGACCCAAAGGCACTCCAAATCCTGAATTTTCATTAAAACCCGTGATAGAAAAACTGAAGTCCCTTTTACCCCATGCAAATCTGATATTTTCAGAAGATTATGAAACGGTACCCCCCCTTAACTCAGGAGACATCTTGGTTCTTGAAAATTTGAGGTTTCACGCCGGCGAAGAAAAGAATGATATGGATTTTGCCAAAACATTAAGTGCTTTTGGCGATATTTATGTCAATGATGCATTTTCAGCCTCTCACCGGGCTCATGCTTCCATTGAGGCTATCACCCATTATTTGCCGAGTTATGCCGGACGCTTGATGCAAGAAGAGTTAGAGGCCCTGGGAAAAGCGTTGGGAAATCCTGAACGCCCTTTGATGGCGATTGTGGGAGGATCCAAAGTGTCCTCAAAGCTCGCCCTTCTTCTTAATCTTATTGAAAAAGTAAATATCTTGGCAATTGGCGGGGCCATGGCCAATACATTTTTAAAAGCACAAGGTCAGTCCATTGGGGCCTCTTTAGTGGAGGACAATCTTTTAGAAACCGCCCAAAACATCATGATCAAAGCCCAAGAAAAGGGATGTCAAATTTTATTGCCATTGGATGTCATTGTTGCTGAAAGAATCGAAGTGCTTACAACTTCTCGTATTGTCTCTCTACACGATATTCAGCCTCAGGATATGATTTTAGACATTGGTGCTTTGAGTCGGGACAATATCGCCGAATATTTGGGAAACGCCAAGACACTCCTCTGGAATGGACCTTTGGGCGTTTTTGAAGTTCCGCCCTTTGATCAAGGGACAACTATAGTAGCGCAAGTCGCAGCCAAGCTCACAAAAAGTGGATATTTATTATCTGTGGCTGGAGGAGGTGACACGGTTGCTGCTCTTAATCATGCCAAAGTCTTTTCCGATTTTTCTTATGTCTCAACTGCAGGTGGTGCCTTTTTAGAATGGCTTGAAGGACGAGAGCTTCCGGGCGTTGCGTCTTTAAAACGCTCTTTCGGAAGAAGTACAAACACGGTCGTTCCTTCATTCAATTGACTTTGAATTTCAAGGACGCCACCGTGAAGACTCACAAAAGTATCGGTCAGGTGAAGCCCCAATCCCGTACCTTCTTGTTGTTTTCTGGAGAAGGGATTTTCGATGCGCCCAAAAGCCTCAAGGACTTTTGGAATTTCTTCCTGGGGGATGCCACTTCCGGTGTCAGTAATGGCCAAAAGACCATCGCCCAAAGGTGTGCGCTCTAATTGTAAGTGAACTTTTCCTGAATCTGGTGTGAATTTCAAAGCATTCGTGACCAAATTTGTAACAATCTGGCGCATTTTGCGTTCGTCCCCATAAAATGGAACTTCTGTTGCGTAGGCTTCATAAGTTAAATAAATGCCGCCTGCCTCAGCACGCAAAAGGGATAGACGCATGACTTCTTTTACAATTTCACAAAGATCACACCAGTTTTCTCGCAAATCCAATTGCCCGACTTCAGCTTTGGCAACTTGAAGAAGATCATCTATAATTCCCAAAAGATGTTTCCCACTTTTGAGAATATCGGTCACATATCTCTCATAATGGGAATTGTTTAAGGGGCCAAAAAGAGATTTCGACATAATCTCAGAAAACCCCATAATCGCATTCAAGGGAGTACGTAACTCATGGCTGACATGAGCCAAAAAAGAACTTTTCGTGCGATTGGCAGATTCCGCCAAAGTTTTTGATTCAATGAGCGCCAATTCTCTCTGTTTATGGTACGTAATGTCGGTGAAGATTGTGACCAAATTTTGAGATTCTGTTCTTTTAGAAAATCCTCGAATATATCTTCCGTCTTTTAAATGATATTCAACAGGAACACCCTCATTTCGATATTTAGTCCGAAAATGGTACCACGTTTCATAATCCATTCCTTCGACAAAATAGTCACCATGATCGTACGCCCATTTCACGAGATCTCGAAAATAAGGTTGATCTTTAGCAATCTCAATGGTTGAGGGAAACATGCCTTCAAAAATTGGATTCACGAGGACCAATCGATCCTCAGGATCATAAATGGCAACTCCTTCATCAATATTAAGAAATCCCTCCATGAGAAGAAACTCAAGGTTAGGTTTGTTTTGATGTTCCATTTTGAAGGTTTTGGCCAACATTTCCTGCTCTCCTTTTTGAAGAGAGCATAGCAGAAATCATCTCCACCAAATAGGCAGCGTTTTTTGAAGCAACGCCAAGTTTAAAATAAATAGAATGAGTGCGCCTGCTTGGTGCGTCAAAGCGAGATCTTGGGGCACAACAAGGAGCAATGTGAAAAGCCCTAACGCAAATTGAATCGCGGCCATTCCGATTAGCGCTCTTAATATGTTTTTAATTGTGTGAGGAAGATCCGCATTCCAAAACCCAAGAGTCAACCCAAAAATCAATGTTACTGTTAGTGTTCCCATCCACCGATGAATAAATTGAACGGTTGTGGGGTTGGCTAAAGTATTTTTCCATTCTGGAGATATAAAAAATAAATCACTGGGAAAAAAATCGCCCCCCATCAGTGGGTACGTATTATAAATAAGTCCTGCTTTATGCCCCGCCACAAGTCCACCATAAAAAATCGTAAGGAGAACACATCCAAAAGAAATGAATGCGACTATGGAAAGTTTGCGGAGACTCTTTCTTGAGTATCCCATATAGACTTCCCGTGGCCAAGTTTTCTTCATCGCAATTAAAAATGCGAGACCCAAAATCAAAACCCCCAAAAGAAGGTGCGCTGTCAAACGATAAGGACTGACATGGGGACTATCAATAAGGCCACTTGCAACCATATACCATCCCATGAGGCCTTGTCCTGCAACAAGAAGGCTTAAGACAATAAGGGGGACTCTGTAAGATCTCAATTCATGTTTTATGAATGACATAATAATAGGAATTAATAAAACAACGCCAATGGCGCGCCCCCACAAACGATGAATAAATTCAAGCCAAAAAATTCCCTGAAATTCCTCTAACGTCATTCCGAGATTTACTTTTTGATATTCGGGGGAGGTTTGATACTTTTGAAATAAGGATAGCCAATCGGCTTCGTTTAAAGGTGGGAGAGCGCCCATTAAAGGCTGCCATTCCACGATGGAAAGCCCGGATCCCGTAAGCCGCGTGAAGCCGCCCAGAAGGATCATTCCAAAAATCATAACTACCAAAAGCCACAGAAATGTTTTAAACATATTTACGCCTAATTCCTTTTTTGTTTATCACAAGACCATAGTCCAAACGTCCCCATTTGAGAACAGGTCTTTTCGATCAATTTCCAATGTGTTACCGTCCTGAAAAATGCATAAACAAGACAGGAAGTGCTAATGACACAATCTCAGGAGACAACCATGCCTTTTCCACCCACATTAACTGATTTTACCCCGGTTTCTTGGAAAGGTGCGAGTCTGATTCCGTCATTCCTCATTTTAGCTTTTGCCACGGCACTTTGGTTTTTAACCCCTCCTGAAGGGCTGAGTGCCAAGACATGGCATCTTTTTGTCATCTTCATTTCAACCATTGCTGCGGTCATTGCAAAACCGCTCCCCATGGGAGCCTTGGCTATTATTGCCATTGCATTTTTAACAGGCACGCGCACCCTTACGCTTAGCGAATGTCTTTCGACGTTTAGTTCAAACGTTGTGTGGTTAATTGTAATGGCCTTTTTTCTTGCCAAAGGATTTAGTAAAACAGGATTAGGCACGCGCATTGCTTATCTTTTTGTCCGCGCGCTTGGCAAAAGTACGTTGGGACTTTCCTATGGCTTCGTTTTAACCGAACTTTTACTTGCTCCCTTCATTCCCAGTAATACAGCGCGCGGAGGCGGGACAATTTACCCCATCGTCAGCGCTTTGGCTTTAAGGCAAGGAAGTGATCCTTCCAAAGGGACTGAACGAAAATTAGGAGCTTTTCTTATCAAGGTGTGTTTTCACGCCAATACAATTACGAGCGCCATGTTCCTCACCGCAATTGTTGGTAACCCCATGATTGCAGGGTTTGCAGAAAGTGCAGGAGTTAAAATCGACTGGTCACGAGTTACGCAGTTTGCAGGAGAAGAGAGAAGAGATAAGGTGAGAGGGAATATTTATTAAATGAGAAGAAATGATGTCTCGACACAAATGCACAAAATCACTTTATCGTTCATTTTTACAAGCCAGCAGTGTGCGCTATTCAGGGTTGGCACTTTCGGAGGTGTCACCGATTCCATTGTCGCATGACAGCGTCAATCGATGGTTGAGTTCTAGTGCATTGCGTCCGAGCGGAGTGTGGAATCTTACTCAATCTCTTATTAACAAGAAAGAACCTTGTTTTTTAGTATGTGACGATACAATTTTGGATAAAAATCGGAGCGAGAAGATAGAGCTTGTGCATTATCAGTATTCTGGGAATGCCCATGATGTTATTGCGGGGATAGGTCTTGTCAATTTGGTATGGCATGGCCTGAGGAGTCATGACTCTATTCCTGTTGATTATCGTATTTATGATAAAGCCAGCGATGGCAAAAGCAAGAATGACCATTTCAGGGAAATGTTAAAGCTGGCTCAAGACAGAGGGATAAATCCGGATGACGTGGTTGCAGACGCTTGGTACTCGAGCTTGAATAATCTGAAGGCCATTGAATCCATAGGCTGGACATGGGTGATGGGGTTGAAGAAAAACAGGAAAGTGAATCGTGGAGAAACTCTTGAAAAGCTGGACATTCCAGATGAAGGACTGAAAGTTCACTTACGCGGATATGGATGGATTACTGTTTTCCGGTTTGTTGCCAAAAACGGTCGCACGGATTATATCGGAACCAATAGGGATAATCCCTCTCGTGATCATATTGAACTGGTCATGAAATCGCGTTGGAAAATCGAAGTTTATCATCGGGAATTAAAGCAAACATGCGGTCTTGAACGCTGTCAGTCTCGCACGGGACGAGCCCAAAGAAATCATATATTTCTTGCCATTTCGGCTTGGATTCAAAGATTTAAAAGACGACTTGCTGGAGGCTTCTCTTTTTATCAGCAGCAGTGGGATGTTATTAAGCATGATATCTCTAGAGAAATAACAAAACTCATGTCTTTCGCTTAGATTCCCACCCTTTTGCTGCAAACTGCGTAACTCGTGCTGGTTCACTTGGACAGTCGCTGCCATCGTTCCAGGCCTTGTGCATCTTTCACTCCTTCCTTATGTCATTTATAAAATTTATCCACCTCACATTAAAAAATCCCCAGATGCGGTAATTCACGCCCAAGACAAGCTCAAAGAAATGGGGGATCTCAAGTCTGAAGAGTGGATCATGTTGGTTACATTTTTAATGGCGCTTTTATTCTGGATGTTTTCTGAAAGCTGGGGGATTGAGGCTACAACCACGGCTATTTTTGGAATTTCCATTCTTTTGTTTACAGGCGTTCTTGATTGGAAGGATGTCATCAAAGAGCACAGCGCTTGGGAAACCATGCTTTGGTTTGCTCCCCTTTTGATGATGGCCACATTTTTAACAAAATTTGGAATGATGAGTTGGTTTTCTGATCAAATGCAGGCTTCTGTTTCAGGATTTCATTGGGGGCAAGCTTTTATCATATTATCCCTGGTTTACTTTTATTCTCACTACGGCTTTGCAAGTATTACCGCCCGCGTCACAGCTTTATACAGCGCTTTTTTAGTAACCATGATCGCACTCGGTACGCCCCCAATGCTCGCCGCCATGAGTCTTGCGATATTGTCCAATTTGGCGGGAACTCTCACTCATTTTGGGACAGGTTCTGCTCCGATATTTTTTGGAGCAGGCTATGTGAGTGTGGGGGACTGGTGGCGTCTTAGTTTTATCTTAAGCCTTCTTGGGCTCACCGTTTGGGGCATTGTGGGTGGCATTTGGTGGAAAGTTTTGGGGTATTGGTAAGGGTTATTTCGTTAAAAAATTTTCAAGGAAAAACTTGACGCATTGAATTGTAAATTCTATGTAAATTTTATCTTAGAAAACTTATATTGATGTTTAATTATGAAAAAATTTAATTATTTTATATTTTCAACTCTTCTTCTTTCCTCGGCTGTTACATACGCAGCTCCTCCGGAAGGGGATTTGGATGTTGCGATTATTGGCGGTGGATTTTCCGGTTTATCCGCGGCAATCAAAATCAAAAAAGATACAAAAAATTTCGTTATTTTTGAAGGAAGGGACAGGCTGGGCGGTCGCGCTTGGACTCAAATAATCAATGAAAAACCTTTTGATTGTGGCGCTGAGTATGTTGATAAAAAAGAACAAAATGAAATGTGGCAATTGATTAAACGATATGGGGTCAAGACCACGGATGTACGTTTACAAGACGAGATTAAATTTTTGGTGGGGGGTGAGGCAAAAGCATTATCTGAAATGAAGTCCGCAATTGACTCTCTTGAGGAAAAATTACATTCAAAATTAAAATCGATTCGTAATGAAGATTATTCTGAACTTAAAAATGGAGAATATATCTCCACAAATCTTTTTCAAGCCCTTGATCTTAATGAAAATGAAAAAGGAATTTTAAATGCTCTGATTCAGGATGAAAGTGGAATTAATGGTGACGAAGCTCCTTTAACATCTATTTCCGCATGGGCTGAAAAACTCAAAGAGTATAAGTCAATCACAACTGCAAAAAAATGGTTTAATCCATTGCTGTCTTTATACCATGAACAATCTCGTATTGAGGGGGGCACGAAAACGCTTGTTCAGGAAATGGCAAAGGAGATTGGTCAAGACGATCATATCGTAACAGGCAACCCTTTAAAGCAAATCGTTTGGCAGTCAGATGAGAAGCTTTTTAATATGACATTCCAAGACAATTCTACACGACGTGCAAAATCTGTTCTCATGACAATTCCATTTTCAGTTCTTTCGGAAAATACAATTTTGGAAGATACATCTCTTGGAATCACCAACGAGATGAGAAAATACATTGATTCGATGGTCTATGGAACGAATAGCAAGGTTATCGTTCCTGTCTCAACACCCTTAAAATTAACATATGGGATCGATCTCAATGGACCCACTGCTTGGGCCAATGCAAATCAAGACATGCATATTTTATTGGGTGGCACACCTGGAAAGAATGTCACACAAGAATCTGCCTCAATTCATATCGGTCGCTTTTTAACTGCTACCGGAAAAATAATGCCGCAAGGGCAACAGGCGACAGTGATCAACTGGTCTCAAGACCCATTTTCAAAAGGAAGTTATCGAGCTTGGAAATCAGGCGTTACTTTTAGTGAGTTTGACCACCCAAGTCCATTGGATAAAAATCTGAATGCCTTTTCAACCTCACTTTTTGAGAAAAAAATTCCATTGATATTTGCTGGTGAACATATGGTTTATAGAGGTGGTGGTACCATGAATAGTGCCGTAAAAACTGGATTTGCAACTGCGGATCTTATGAGCCAATTTTTAAAGAAAAAATAAAATGTTCAGTTAAATTGCTGCTAAAAAAGCCCCGCTCTTGAGGAGGGTTTTTTTATGTCCTCCTCACCAATTTTCCACTCTCGGTTTTATCACGGTACAAGAGAGTGTATTATCTTTGATATTGCGCTGAATGTAAGCGTCATAGGACCCGCATCTTTTAGGTGTGAGGAAAATAGGACAAGGTTGACTCCGTAAAACAACTACGGAGATGAAAATGATGAAGGAGAAAAGGACGGAGCAACGTCAAACGCGAGATGAAAGATCCGCAGGGAAGCTGAAATATTGGGAAGAGCAGATCGAGAGCTGGCGTAAGAGCGGATTGAGTCAGGAAAAATTTTGTACGGCTGGAGGACTGAGTTATTCGTCCTTTAAGTATTGGTTTCCCCGCGTGGGAAGAAGGCTATTTGAGGGGTCATCGGTCGGGCGCTTTGTGGCGACTGCTGTGGTGGGGCACGAGAGTCCAGAAACATTAGATTTATTTGAGAGTCCTGCCCTTCAAGCAGAGGCTCGCCAAGCTCCCGTGCCCCTTGAGATTCGCTTTATGTCCGGGGAGAGGATTGAGATTGTGCCGGGATTTGATGGGATTACGCTTCAGCGTGTAATTGCAATACTGCGGAGTTGCCATGTTTGAGCAGACGCGAGGGGAGATTCTGTTTTATTCCGCCCCGATGGACATGAGAAAATCGATTGATGGACTTGCGGCTTACGTGGCCTCTAGCTTAGGTCGTGTGCCGTGTGACGGAACGATGTATGTTTTTTGCAACCGGACCCTGACCAAGATGAAGATCTTGTATTGGGAGACGAATGGATTTTGTCTTTGGTACAAACGCCTTGAAAAAGAGAGGTTTCAGGTGAGTTTGAGGGGAGATGTTTTGGAGTTGACCTCCCAGCAATTGAGATGGCTGCAAGAGGGTCTCAATTATCAAAAGCTCAAAGGCCATAAGGCGGTCCATTTTCAAGAATTTTCCTGAGGTTTTTACCTGAAAAAACTCAGAAATACATTGACGTTTTAGGGGGTTTTGGGTAGAGTTCCTCATGAAAAATGAGCCCCAAACTTCACTCAAAATCTCCTCTGTTTTCGACGCTGTGGCGCTCTATAAAAACTTGCAAAAATCAGAAAAAGACAAGGCTATTCTAGCCACACAAAATGAACATCTGGTGCAAGAGGTTGATCGACTGACTCATTTATTGCTTCAGATGAAACAAAGCAAGTTTGGGCGGAGCTCTGAGAAGATCAAGTTCGAGGAATTTCCCAAGCTCCCCGGGTTTGAAAACGTCTTTGATGAGGTTTACGAAGAGCCGCCTTTAGAAGCAGAAAAGGCTGGGGCTGAAAGTGAAACAGAGAATGACTCTGGAAAGGACAAATCCTCCTCGACTCTTCTCAAAAAAGGACGTCGTCCGTTGCCGGCTCATCTGCCGCGCGAACGTGTCATCCATGATATTGCTGGTGATAAAATCTGCACCTGTGGACATCCGTTGCATCAGATGGGCGAGGAGATCTCTGAGCAGCTGGATTACGTTCCCGCACAGTTAAAAGTCATTCAAAACGTGCGCTTGAAGTATGCCTGTAAATCTTGCACCGAAGGGGTGCGTGTGGCTGAAGTGCCCAATGCGCCTCTTCTCAAAAGCATGGCATCTGCGAATCTATTGGCCCACATCATCGTCTCCAAGTACCAAGATCATCTACCCCTTTATCGACAATCTCAGATGTGGGAGCGGTTTGAAGTTGACTTAGGTCGGGCCACGATGAGCCGTTGGATTCTTCAAATAGGTGATCTCTTGAGCCCTTTAAAAGAGCTTTTAAGATCTGAGATTCTCAAGGAGACTTATGTACGGGCAGATGAAACGCGGGCTCAAGTTTTAAAGGAATGTGACCGCAAGGCGCAAACGCAATCCTATATGTGGGTGTATATGACCGGGTCGTCATCTCATCACGCCATTTCTTATGAATACACGCCCACACGCAAAGGTGAAAATGCCAAAGAATTCCTGAAGGGTTTTAAAGGTTACCTTCATACGGATGGGTATGGTGGTTACAAAGCCTTGGCGCAAAGTCAAGACATCACGGCTGTGGGATGTTGGGCCCATGCGCGGCGCAAGTTTGCGGACATTATTAAAAGTACAGGCAACACCACGGGCAAATCTGCCGAGGCGCTCACCATCATCAGAAGCCTTTATAAAATTGAAAAAGACGCCAAAGAGGCTCAATACCCGCCCGATAAGATCCAAAAGCTCCGACAAGAAAAAGCCAAGCCCATCCTTGAGAAATTCAAGGTCTTGCTTAAGGAGCACAAAAAAGTGATTGTTCCCAAAAGTCCCTTGGGGCAAGCGGTTGGCTATGTTTTAAGGCAATGGGGCCCCTTGACAGAATACCTCAATGATGGCCGCTTGGATATTGACAACAACATGGCAGAACGCGCCATCCGTCCATTTGCTGTGGGCCGAAAAAACTGGCTTTTTATGGGCAATGTCAAAGGTGCCCTCGCCTCAGCTGTCATCTATTCCCTCATTGAGACCTGCAAAGCCAATGGCGTCAATGCTTTTGACTATTTCCGCTACGTCCTCGCCAACATCAATTCCACACCAGAAAATAATTATTCCCTCCTCCTCCCCTGGAATCTCAAGCATTCCCTTTCTAATTTACACCAATAAGACGCTTACAAATCTCTTTTCACAAGCCTTCCCAAAAATATTTTTAAAGATATAAGACAAAGATAATTTTAATAAACTATGTCAAGGCAATTTAGAAATGTCCGCTTTGAGTTGAATTATTATCCACAAGTCCATAGCCCTCTCTCGCGCTCTCAAGCGCAAGAGAGACTTGGGGCTGTGGACCCTGTGGGTAATAAGAAGTCTGGGTTTATTTTGGGGAAGATTTCCTGGTCAAAAACATGATCTAAGTCCTTACGATCAGCTAGAATGGGCCCCCTTGTCACCCTATCCAGCGCCATCACGCTTAAGACTTCTTCTCCAAGCATCACCTCTATTGCCCCCGTATAATGTTGATAAATTGTGACTTTTTTATTCTGGTAGCGATAGCCTTTTCCAGGCACTTGAACTTGATAGGCCTGCCCTTCCAAAGAGAATTCAAGGTTTTTTGAAAGCTTGCGCGTGACGTGATGAGATAAAATTCGTCGCAACCTTTGCGCGTCGATAGGTACGTCACGGTGCAGATCTTTCGGGTTTGCCGCATCAACGGCGAACTTTTGGTTATACTTCTCGATAAACGCCGGCAAATAGGCATTGGCAGTCGCAATATCGCAGATACCTCTCAAACGCATCTCTTTGATTAAGCGATCTTGCAGCGTTTGATTCGCCCGCTCGACACGGCCCTTGGCTTGGGGTGAGTAAGCGCAAATCAACTCAATTCCTAAATCTTTCATGGCGCGATGCAGCTCAGTAGCTTGGTAATATCCGTCAGTTGTGCGCGTTGTTTTAAAAATGCTGTGCCGGTCACTATAATAGGCCAGAGGCAGACCATGCTGCTCGAGGTGTGATTCCATGGCTCGGAAATAGCCGGCAGTGGTCTCCGATTCTTCAAATCGCATAGATACGATGCGGCTGGTGGCATCGTCTACAAAGACGAGCAAACAACACTTTGCACGCCGTCCCTCAAACCAATCATGGTGCGACCCATCAATCTGTACAAGCTCACCAAAGCACGAGCGGCGCTGACGGGATTGATGCAGAGGCGAGCTTTTCCGAATTTTCCCGCTCCATAATGCATCGGCTATCATCCATTGTCGCAGAGTTTCTTTGTTGATCTTAAGCCCCTCATTCTCCAACAGTTTCTCGCTGGCTAGCGTCGGACCAAAATCCGCATAACGATTCCGAACTGCCTCAAGAACTCTGGCTTTGAAGCCCTCTGAATGCGCACGATTACTGCCCGATATAGCACGCCGTTTAATCCCGGAAGGTCCCTCAACAGAAATTCTCGCCTGCAAACGCCTCACTTGCCGAGCACTCAAACCTAACTCTGCCGCACCTTCACCTTGGCGCAGCAGACCTCGTTTTATGTCATCCAATATCTTTAGTTTTTCCATCTCGGCCTCGCTATACAATGTCTCCATTCATCCTCCTGCTTGCTGACTGCATCAGCATAAAACTTAAGGACAAATCCGGACATTTCTAAATTGCTTAACCGGACATTTTCAAATTGCTCCTACATAATTTTAATAAACTATTGACAAAAAGCCAAGACAAACTATATGAAAATGAGGTACTAAAAAGTACAGTATATAAAAATTTATTATTTATTAGTTCATATTATTGATTTGAGGTTATTTTAAAAAATGAAAAAAGTATTTTTAATGGCGAGTCTTCTTGCCTTCTCGTGCTCAACAAATTCACTCTTGCTCGGGGTCATAGACAAAAAAATGGAAACGAACAATACCACCACACAAACTGTAAATTATAAATTTGAAGAGTGGTTTGATGGAAATCTGTTTACGAAATGCTATCCAGAAATAGGACATGATCCTTTAAATGATCCTTTAATCTACCTTAAAACACTGCCTAAAGGAACGGCCGAGCCAAATGGTGATGACGTTGTTGTCAGCATGACATCGCACCCTCCCAGAATCAAAACGACATGGCTTTCACTACTTTCCGTCCTCACACAAAACAAAAAAGCCAATAAAGTTATTCTTTATCTTGCAAAGGAAGATTTTCCTGATGAGAAGATTCCAATGAGCTTGGAGTTTCTCAAGACAAAGGGACTCGAAGTTCGTTTTTCTGAGGTGAATTATAAAGTTGCCACAAAAATACTCCCCGCTATTAAAGATTTTCACAAAACCTCAGTTATTGTAACGGGAGATGATGATCGAATTTACGAAAAGCACTGGCTGGGATCCCTTCTCGGAGAACATACAAAACACCCCAAAGATATTATTTCTCCTGCTGCACGCCACATTCTTTGGAATAAAGGAAATACGAACGGACTTGAGTCTCAGAACGGCTCCTACGTTTATCCATACCCCTATCCTTATCCGTACTCATACTTACCTTCAACGGACCAAAACTCAGAAGTTGTACAAAATTCCCTCAAACAAGATAAGGGAATGGAGATCCCAACTCAGCAAGAGGTGACAAAGAAATTCCCACACATTGATTACCTCAAATCCTTATTTCTGTATGAAGACCCAACGCTGGGCGCTATTTTCGAAGGTTTTGCAGGTGTTCTTTATCCACCAAACTCGCTGCATAAAAACGTTCTTGATTATGATACGTTTAAGCTTCTAACGCCGGTAGCTGATGACGTTTGGCTACAAACGATGGCGTTCTTGCAAGAAACTCCTGTCCGAGGCCTTCCTAAACCCCTCAACGACGCTCTCCTTTCCCCAAAAGAAATTGAGGATACTCAAGATTCCGGATTGTTTCATCAACATTTACTCGCCAATGATTGGATGCTCTATCGTGCCTTGTACTACTACGGTCTCCTGGACAAGTTGGGATTCCCCTCTCGTACGGATTTGCAATGTCAAGATTGCCGTCGAGACATCTGGCTGCCCAACCCTAACAATCCTACACCAAAATACACAGGCTCATCCAAGCACAAGTGCAAAACCTGCTTGAATACGGACAAACGAAAAGTTCTTTCTATCGGCGCTTATCCTTACGGCAATATCGGGGACAGGCTCTACAAGGAAGTTCTCGGAAATGAGCTGGGTGAAGACTTCGAGATGCACTTTGTTGGTGATAACTACCGCATCAACGAACAAGATAAAGCTGTGGGTCGCCTTTCAAAAGACAAGGATTTGCCCTTTGATGCCCTCATCGTAGGTGGTGGTGGAATCCTCCATAACTTCCCTAAAACCGACTTTGTCCACTACTACATGACGCAAGCTGTAGAGAAAGGAAAACCTTTCTTCGTCGTCTCAACGGGCCTTCAAACAAAGATCAAAGAACCCAATGAAGACAATGCAAGAACGATTCTTGGGGACTCCACTGAGCTTCTTAAAAAGGCTTCTCTCATCTTCTTGAGAAGTGCGCGCGATGGGCAACTCGTCAAGTCTGTTTTGGGACGTGATGTTGATCACAAGCTTTTCGTGGCGCCTGACTTGGGGTATCTGTACCCCCAAATTATGCAAGTTCCGTCCAACCTTTCCAAAAAATACGTTACCGTGATTCAAACCGGGTTCTGTTCGGTGGAGAAGGAATATACCCGAAACCTCATCAATAAGGCATTCAAAGAACATTCCGATGCTGAGCTTGTTGTGATGAACTGGGGTGGCCCTGAAGATCCCCTGAAAGAAAAGGATTTCGGGGAATATGACCTCTTTGCGAAAAAAACAAAGGAATATTATCCCAATGCCAAAGTCTTTATGGGAGATTCGATTGCTCCTGAACTCAAGGAACTGAGATACAAGAACGAAAAAACACGTTCTTCTGACTTGACTCCTGAGCAAGCTGTTGGGATCGTTGCTCAATCCCACATTGTCTTCACGGGCCGTTACCATGGCTACATCATTTCCAAAGCCTTGGGAATCCCTTGCGAGGCATTGGACTCCACACATAAACTCACTGCTGAACAGGAAACGCCTCTGGATATCACAAAAACGAACGTGCAACTGAAGAAAATCAGAGAATTCGTCTTGAGAAATAGCGTCTCGCTTCCAGATCCATCCACATGGAGTGAGGATGCGCGAAACACCTCCATTATCAAGCTTGCTCAATTCTCAGGCTTTCCGGTGCAGACCATCGTCTCCTTCATCCAGACCAAAGGGAATAAGCAGCTTTGGAGGGAAATGGCCTACGGAGGAAATTTGGATAAATAATTGGGTTCGCCCTATTTGAAATAAAAAGAGGCCCGCGAAAGTGGGCCTCTTTTTTTACCCCAACATATAGCACGAGCAAGATAAATTTGATATGATGTGATATGAGATGACATACAGCATAGATTTTCGACGTAAGGCATTAGATGTTTAGTCCCATGGTGTGATGGTGTATTATTTCAAAAAATACCATCTAAGGAGGCCCTATGGGACAAATATTACACGGGAGCGCCCGCACGACTGAGGCAGTGCGTTGAACAATACAAAATAGTAAAGAGAGCATAGCACGACTTGCTAAACGTTATGACTTAAACCCTAAAACCATTGCTAAGTGGAAGAAGCGAGATTATGTAGAGGATTCTCGTATGGGGCCGAAACGGCCTCATTCCACCTCTTTAAGTCAAGAAGAGGAAGCCATCATCGTAGCTTTTCGCAAACATACCCTTCTTCCTTTGGACGATTCCCTGTAGGCTTTGCAAAGCAGTATTCCTCATTTAACTCGTTCTTCCTTACATCGTTGCTTGCAGCGCCATGACATTAGCCGTTTGCCCGAGGTAGATAAGGATAAACCTAAGAAAAAGAAGTTCAAAAAATACCCCATTGGTTACTTCCACATTGATATTGCGGAGGTTTCCACAGAAGAAGGGAAACTCCAATTGTTTGTGGCCATTGATCGTACATGTAAATTTGCTTATCTAGAGCTTCATGCCAAAAAAACAAAGATGATTGCTGCTGAATTCTTGAAAAATGTGATTCAGTCAGTCCCTTACAAAATACATACGATTCTGACTGATAATGGCATTCAATTTACGAATAGGAGTAAAGATAGGAATGCCTTTGCGCATATATTTGATCGTGTCTGCTATGAGCATGGAATAGAACATCGTCTCACTAAAGTGAACCATCCATGGACAAATGGCCAGGTTGAACGAATGAATAGGACTCTAAAAGATGCTACAGTTAAACGCTATCACTATGAATCTCACGATCAATTGAAAGAGCATTTATACAACTTCATCAATGCTTATAACTTTGCAAAAAGACTCAAAACTATCAAAGGGTTAACCCCTTACGAAACGATTATTCAATCTTGGACAAAAGATCCTGAAAAGTTTACCATTAATCTAAACCATCACACCATGGGACTAAACATCTAGGCTCCCACTCACTATATCTACGTAATTTGCTGCAAATATCTCACGAATCAGCTCTCTCGTCCGTGTCGCCACGGGTCCTGTCAGTATCCTGAAGCGGTATTTTGTGCAAAACACAACATGGTATTTTAAGTCGTATAGACTATGTGAGCCTCTTCGATATTCCATTCTCTTATTATACTAAAGTCTTCGCCTAAAGGCGAGGGTGTTAACCCTATCCCACAGGGCCACCTCATGAAAAAAAAATAGCTAAGAGATAGAAAAAATGAGAGCCTACCTCAAAAAAACAGGAGGTAGAAATGGGAATAGAAGTTGAAATTAGTTTTTTAGATCATTTTAAAGATATAGAAGATCCAAGGTCTGAGCGTAATCGAGACTACACAATGTCAGAAATACGCCTTGTCACTCTGTGCGCTGTAATATCTGGAGCAGAAGGATGGCAGGATGTTGAAGACTTTGGAAAGGCAAAGATTGACTACCTTCGTCAATTCTTACCTTACAAGAACGGAATTCCCAGCGATGATACCTATCGTCGATTTTTTAGAGCAATAGATCCCAAGGAATTTCAAGAGCTGTTTCGAAGTTGGGTCGAAAGTCTTAAATCTCAAATGCAAAAGAAAGTTATTGCTATCGATGGAAAATCATCACGGCATAGCTTTGATGAGGGAACTGATATGTTACATATGGTTAGCGCTTATGCGTCAGAAGCCAGATTGGTGTTAGCGCAGGAAAAAGTCTCAGAAAAAAGCAATGAAATCACAGCGATTCCTAAGCTTTTGGAATGGTTAGACCTGAGAGGAACAACAGTCACCATTGATGCAATGGGATGTCAATATGACATTGCCGATCAAATCATTCAGAAAGAGGGAAACTATATTTTTTCTTTAAAAGGAAATCAGGGAACTCTTTGCGAAGATGTAACAACCTGCTTGAGTGATAGCGAATTGAAAACAATTAACAATATCAGCTCTTTTAAGGATTACGATAAAGGTCATGGCCGCCTTGAGACAAGGCAATGTTGGGTCACACATGATGTGGCCTGGCTGCGAGAGCGGCATCCTCATTGGAGCTCAATTCATAGTATCATTCGTATTGATTCTAAACGAGAAACCAAAGATAAAACCACTTACGAAACACGATATTATATCTCTTCTCTCCAAGAAACTCCTCAGAAGGTCCTGGGGGCTATTCGAAGTCATTGGGAGATAGAAAATAATCTTCATTGGGTTTTAGACATGTCTTTTGGAGAAGATCAATCTCGCATCAGGAAAGAAAACGCCCCTCAAGTTATGGCTATTATTCGACATATGGCTTTAAATCTTTTACAGCTTACCAAAGATAAAATGAAGCGTCAGTCTATTAAAAGGCTTAGAAAAATGGCCGGTTGGGACGACAACATTCTTTCCAATATCCTCACTCAAAAATTTTCATGAGGTCGCCCTGTCAAAAAACTTGACTTTCTTTGGGTCGATGATTATCTAGAGTATGGAAAAAATTGTTTCTTGTAAATTTTTGACATTCATTTTTTTTTAAAGTATACTGTATATAGTATAAGGGTAATGTATTTTTACTGGTCATATGTTAAATATCCTGGTGGTCAGGTAATTATTAAGGCCGGTGTTGTTAAGGAGTAAGTGTTATGGCGTCAGCTGGTTTGTTAGAAACATTAAGTGCTGCATTTTTGAGTTTGCTTGGTGGTGACACCGTTCAAGACAATATGGAAAAAGCTGCAAGTGATAACACGACGGTCATTACTGACTTGGGATTAGTTGGTGGAGGTGACACATATTCGGCTTCCTCTCCAAGTTTGGTCGCAGGTAAAAATAAAAAAGCCACTCGAAATCTTTTAAATTCAACGTCTCAACATGCCGATCTTGATTCAAAGGTTTCAGAAAATACTAAGCAAGTGCTTTCTGCAAAGGGTATGGAACGTCCAACCGTTAGGGGCGGTAATAGTGCTGAAAACGATCAAACTCAAGATAATCGTGAGCACAAATTTTCAACACAATTTCAGGATTCCAACGCGCGTTCGATTGTAAACCTCGAGAACTCTTCAAACACAAATGTTCAATCGTTAGCTTCTGCAAATTCAATAAATGAAATGTCTAGTGGCATCTCTTTTTCCCGTCCTTATTCCCCCGATATCAATCCTGTTATCACAGGGGCATCTACCGATACGGAATATATGAAATGGATGACTGATACGCTCACCCAAGCTATCAAAAACTATCACGAAGATAAAAATTCAAAAACTACAAAAGACACTGATATCAAAAGCCCTTCACACTCTGAAGAACAATCAAACGTAAACAAGTCATCGTCTATTCAAAATCTTTTGGAGACATCTGAAGGACAAGAGCCTCTTGGAGACATCCCACCGCCACCTTCTTCTTTTGATGAAGCGTCATCTGATGGCTTCCCACCTCCTCCCCCTCCAGAATTCAATATTACTAAGCTTAACACTTCAAAGTCAGAGATTTCTGATAGTGAAACCCCGAGAGAGAGAGCGGTTACACAATATGAGAATACTGCGGCTGGAAAACTCAGTGAGCATGGCGTTTCTATTTCCTCCACAGGTGTCGTAGGAAAGCTCCTTGAGACGACTTTTAAAACTTTGAAAGTAAGAGATCGCACAAAATTTCTCTCCAATCTTGCAAAACAAACCGATAAAGGTATTGAAAAAATATTTGGAAGTCTTGAGTCTTTGCAAAATCAAATCATCAAGAAGGCATTTCCCATTTATTCAAAAACCTATGAAGATTTGAATGCAGGTGAAAAATTATTTGTTGATGATGTTGTAAACGCTGTCAAAGGGTTATTCCTTTCGAGCTTTGTCCAAGGTAGTAAAATCAATCTTGAAAACATGATCGCTTCGGCAAAAGATAAAGCCATTGATCAAGGCCTTTCCCGAATTGTAAAAGTATCAAATTTTTCAGAAGCGGCCATGGGAGATATAAAATCTCTTTTAGGTCAGGTGATCAAAGAAACTTCTTATTTTATAGAGCATTCTGATAATTTGCGAAACAAAGTATTGGCCGAAATGAAAACTGCATTTATCGTTTATTTTGATAACCATGCAGATTTTAAAATACCTAGCTATATTGATGGCAAAGGCGACACAAGATTAGATCGTGAAGCCGCTATTATAAATGTTTTGCCAAAAATATTTAAACTTGCACAAGAAATGACTCTCCTTCCTCAAGACCATATTATACCAAAAGCCGCAGTCGCAAAGCAGGAAGAGCTTGATGACTCTCGCGTTGCAAATCTTCTTGCAGGTAAGCTTGGAAAATCTAAGACACCACCAACGCAAGACGATTTGAAATTATTGGAAGAAATTAAAAGTGCTTTTTATGAAAAATTTGAAAGGACGCTGCTGGAAATTCCACAAGATCAATCAGTCGAAGATTTCCTTGCAGATAAAAATCCTTTAAATATTAAGCTTCAAGAATTTATTGATTTGTCTCCGGAAAACTTTAAACAGAAATTAGAGACTTCTATCAAATCTGCCTCCTCGGGCCTTAAAGTCAGGGGAATTGAGGTAACTGCTAATAAATTTCTTCAAGATATGTTCAAAGCTGAAATTTCTTCTGAGACAGGTTTTTCAAGATCTGGCAAGCTCAATCGTGACGCACTCAGACAAACTGTTTTAACCCCTGTGGAGTATTTTGAAAAAATTGCAACAACGAGTTCAGATGATGTGCAATATGTAGATCCTAATAATAATAAAAATAAGGTCATTGGAACAGCTGCTCTTTCCTTAGCCCACCATATTGTTGCAACGCACAATGCTATGAAAGTTCATCGCCCCAAACTTCAACCTAAAACAACAATCACTGCTCCAGTTCACGTGAACGCCGTCTCAACAAGCCTTCAAGGCCTCGTAGCCTTGTTCAATCCCTTACTTAATATTAATGACGTCTCGGCGAAAGTTGTTGATCCAAACGCGACAACAGGTTTGAAGACTTTGCTGGAGAGAGATGGGATAACAGGGGTATCTGACTCTGTTGCAGAAGAGCTTTTGAAACTCAAAGGAACAACAGTAAATTCAGTCTTTGTAAGAAACTTTATTAAAAAAATTGATGGAAAACTTTTTGGAACGGAAAATCCAGAAAACCTCGTCAAACAAATCTTTCAAAATATTGGAATCAATAATCCAAATTCGTCAATTCTAAGAGCTCTTACAAAGGCCATTTCTGAATCTCTGAGAAAAGACGCTTTTGCAAAAGTGCTCACCAATAAAATGCCAAATACCTTTGACTCTTCAAAGCTCGAGTCCTTTGAAGATGCTCTTTTCTCTCAAATAGACAGTGGAATAAAAGTAGCCTCCCAAATTGGAGTTAAGATACAGGACTTAAAAATTGCTTTTCGTACCATTATTAGGAATATCGGAAACTCAATTACAAAAGATCAAAAGCAAAAATTACTCACCAACGTATTGTATAAAATTTTATTGAAGCACGAAACCAACCCTGAAAATTATAAACTTCCTAAAACCGAATCGGGTGCTTTGGATAGTACTGAATTTTTTAATATGCTTGTTCCAGAAGTCAACAAAGCCTTTGTTCAGCTAGGAATGGGAGCTCAAGGCCCCCTTAAACTCATTGAAAAAGAGGTTGAGGAAAATCTGGATTTTTCACCAACACTCCCTACATTAGAACGGTCCGTATATGATATACTTATGGACTCCGAAACAGGTACAGATGATGACAGGAGAAGAAAACTTGCTATAGTAAAATCTGAAGACCTTCTCAGAAGAGTCGCATCAAGGATCTCAGGGACTACAATAGAAAACGTTACCTTGACGCCTAAAATTATGGAACAGGTGAAGATTTACCTTAAGGATCGTATGAAATTTTTAACAGATGAATTTTCTCGCAAACTGGTTGCAAAAAGGGTGTTAGAGTTGGATGAGACTCCCACTGCTATTGTTACTGAATTAAAGTCTGGAGGGTTTAGATATAAAGTTTTCGGGAAGTCTTTCGATGCTTCTCTTCTTGATACTACAGGAAAAGGAACTAAGGAAAATCAAGTTGTAACAGTCACTGAAGGGGACATTCTTTTGGCATTGCCAGACTTGTGGAAACGCGCTCAAATACTTCGTGCAAAAGACCTGGCGGATAAAGCGGCTGCGGAAAAATTAAAGTTGAATAATGAAGCTATGAAGCCTCGCCTTGAAGATTTGTTGGTGGGTAAATTAGACGCGTTAGAAGAGCTTCTTAAAGAGGAAATTCAACAGGCTGACTCTAATAATACACAACCCAGCACTGCAAAACTAAAGGCAAAATACACATTGTCAGACCTTGAAAAACGACAAAAAGATGCAAAGACAAAGGGTGATGAAAACATGAAAGAACACAACTGGAAAATGAAGTTACAGCCAGTAAGCAAAGACCCTAACCAGATAATCTAATAAAAATCAAAAATATTCACCCCCCTGAGATTTACTCTCAGGGGGTTTTTCATGAAATTTTCAATACTCAATCTTCGTCAGATAAAGTCCTGAGGGAGGGGCTGTGGGGCCTGCAGCTCTGCGGTCCTTAGCCTCAAGGATGTCTTTAATTTTTGAAATCTCCCAGCTTCCATCCCCCACACGTTTCAAAGTTCCCGCCATATTTCGGACCTGATGATGAAGGAATGAACGGGATTGAGTTGTGAGGAGAATATGATCTCCTTGCCGCTCAATATTTAAAAAATCGACCGTTTTCAGTGGTGAGGCCGATTGACATCGCGTGTCTCGAAAGGATGTAAAATCATGATATCCCACTAGATATTGTGCAGCCTCATGCATGCGTTCATGATCCAAAGGCATGGGTACCCACCAAACACGATTCAATTCAATGGCGGGTTTGGCGCGTCGATTTAAAATCACAAACGTGTAGGATCTTTTTGTGGCTGAAAATCGTGCGTGAAAATCCTCGCTCACTTTTTCCACATGGGTAATTGAAATCGGATGAGGACCCACCCGGCGATTAATAGCGCCTTGAATAGCGATGGGGCTGTAATCTTTTTCTGAATCCACATGGGCCACTTGTCCTGTGGCATGAACCCCAGTGTCCGTGCGACCTGCTCCATAAATCATTGTTGGAATTTTAAAAAGAGACTCAAATGCGCCTTCGAGAAGCCCTTGCACGGTGGGGCGCCCCGGTTGTCTTTGCCAACCTAAAAAGGGGGTTCCGTCATATTCAATGGTCAGTTTATAGCGTGGCATGGATTTAAAGTTTCGTCCCTTTGGGAATAGGATGCCCCCTTAAAAAATCCTCTGTCAAAAGGGGGCTACCACCTTCCACTTGAAGACGGGTAGGTCTGAAAATTCCCTCACGGGTCTGAATTCCCAAATGGGAGTCCACAATGGTGCCAGGAACCTGGGAAAAGGAAGCTCCCTCATTCTGTGCTTCAAAGACTTTAATACGTTTACCCTGATACGTAAACCATACCCCCGGCCAAGGGTTGAGTGCACGCACTTTGCGGGTGAGCACTTCGGCAGAATCTTCCCATGTTAAAAGCCCTTCTTCTTTTTCAATTTTTGCGGCATATGTGATCCCTTCCTCGGGCTGAGGTATGGGTTTGAAGACTCCTTCCAAATAAAGAGGGAGGGTTTCGATTAAGGCTTCTGCGCCCACTTTGGCCATTTCATCATGAAGCCCGGACGTCGTTGTTATGGGAAGAATGGGAATCTCACGCTTTAAAATCATAGCACCTGTATCCAGTCCCTCGTTCATTTCCATAATGGTCACACCGGTGACAGAGTCTCCCGCAAGAATCGCCCGATGAATGGGAGCCGCCCCACGCCACCGCGGCAAAAGTGAACCATGAATATTCAAACATCCGTATTTAGGAGATTCTAAAATTGTTTTGGGGAGGATCAAACCATAAGCCGCCACGACCGCAATATCCAAATTGAGACTTTGAAACTCCGTTTGAGCATCTTTTGTTTTGAGTGATGTAGGGGTCAGCACAGGAATTCCCAAAGACTCAGCCAACGTGTGCACGGGACTTTCTTGAAGTTTGTAGCCACGTCCTTTGGGGCGGGGAGGTTGAGAATAAACGGTCATCACCTGATATCCGGCATCCACAAGGGCTTTGAGGGCCGGGACCGCAAACTCAGGAGTTCCCATAAAAGCCACACGGAGGGATGCAGGATGAATCACAGAGGTTTTCCTTAAAGGTCAATTCTTCATATGAGTTAGATAAATTATTTGGTCTTTCGTCAAGAGATTCTCAAAGAAAAGACTATTTCCCACGTCCGCGTAATTTGATCGCGCGTTGCACAAGAATTTGACGTTTAAGAGGGGAGAGGTGGTCTACAAAAAGAACTCCATTTAAATGGTCGATTTCATGGTGAATACAGGCGGCCAAAAGCCCCTCTGCTTCAATCTTTTGAAGGACATCGTTTTCATCGCGGAATTGGGCTTTAAGGGCGCGCGGACGCAAAGTTTCAGCATATTGTTCAGGTACAGAGAGGCATCCATCTGGAGTGATTTGTTTTTCATCACTCGTCCAAATAATCTCAGGATTAATCATTTTAAAGGGTTTGTCTTGAAATCGCTTTTCCCCGATATCAATCACAGCAATGCGTTTGGGGACACCAATTTGAATTGCGGCCAAACCAATACCGTCAGTGGCATACATGGTTTCGAGCATGTCTGACAAAAGCGTGCGTGTAGACTCATCTATACCCTCAACATCATGAGCGCGTTGACGGAGACGTTTGTCAGGTAATGTTAAAACTTCTAAAAGGGCCATATTTTTAAATATAATATTCGAATCATAATAATAGACATTACCATATCAATAAAATAAATCAAGTTATTTGGGGTGTGAATTGCCCAAACATTTATAGGAATTATTCACCCCAACCATTTTTCAGGGATATCATAGTTTCCAGAAACGGTTTGAACGTCATCATTATCTTCAAGGGCATCAATGAGCTTGAGCAAAGATTTGGCCTTGTCTTCCTCTGTGATGTCAATGAGATTTTGAGGTTTGTAGGAGCAATTTGAAAATGTCCGGTTAAGCAATTTAGAAATGTCCGGATTTGTCCTTAAGTTTTATGCTGATGCAGTCAGCAAGCAGGAGGATGAATGGAGACATTGTATAGCGAGGCCGAGATGGAAAAACTAAAGATATTGGATGACATAAAACGAGGTCTGCTGCGCCAAGGTGAAGGTGCGGCAGAGTTAGGTTTGAGTGCTCGGCAAGTGAGGCGTTTGCAGGCGAGAATTTCTGTTGAGGGACCTTCCGGGATTAAACGGCGTGCTATATCGGGCAGTAATCGTGCGCATTCAGAGGGCTTCAAAGCCAGAGTTCTTGAGGCAGTTCGGAATCGTTATGCGGATTTTGGTCCGACGCTAGCCAGCGAGAAACTGTTGGAGAATGAGGGGCTTAAGATCAACAAAGAAACTCTGCGACAATGGATGATAGCCGATGCATTATGGAGCGGGAAAATTCGGAAAAGCTCGCCTCTGCATCAATCCCGTCAGCGCCGCTCGTGCTTTGGTGAGCTTGTACAGATTGATGGGTCGCACCATGATTGGTTTGAGGGACGGCGTGCAAAGTGTTGTTTGCTCGTCTTTGTAGACGATGCCACCAGCCGCATCGTATCTATGCGATTTGAAGAATCGGAGACCACTGCCGGCTATTTCCGAGCCATGGAATCACACCTCGAGCAGCATGGTCTGCCTCTGGCCTATTATAGTGACCGGCACAGCATTTTTAAAACAACGCGCACAACTGACGGATATTACCAAGCTACTGAGCTGCATCGCGCCATGAAAGATTTAGGAATTGAGTTGATTTGCGCTTACTCACCCCAAGCCAAGGGCCGTGTCGAGCGGGCGAATCAAACGCTGCAAGATCGCTTAATCAAAGAGATGCGTTTGAGAGGTATCTGCGATATTGCGACTGCCAATGCCTATTTGCCGGCGTTTATCGAGAAGTATAACCAAAAGTTCGCCGTTGATGCGGCAAACCCGAAAGATCTGCACCGTGACGTACCTATCGACGCGCAAAGGTTGCGACGAATTTTATCTCATCACGTCACGCGCAAGCTTTCAAAAAACCTTGAATTCTCTTTGGAAGGGCAGGCCTATCAAGTTCAAGTGCCTGGAAAAGGCTATCGCTACCAGAATAAAAAAGTCACAATTTATCAACATTATACGGGGGCAATAGAGGTGATGCTTGGAGAAGAAGTCTTAAGCGTGATGGCGCTGGATAGGGTGACAAGGGGGCCCATTCTAGCTGATCGTAAGGACTTAGATCATGTTTTTGACCAGGAAATCTTCCCCAAAATAAACCCAGACTTCTTATTACCCACAGGGTCCACAGCCCCAAGTCTCTCTTGCGCTTGAGAGCGCGAGAGAGGGCTATGGACTTGTGGATAATAATTCAACTCAAAGCGGACATTTCTAAATTGCCTTGACATGAGATTTTGAGGTTTCCAAACGAGGGATGCAGATTCGGGATCCCCAAATTTTGAGATTAAATGATCACGCACGGTTGCAAATTCTTCCATAGAGGATTCAATTTCATGAAATCCGTCTTCGGATTCAACATTGAGAGCGCCGGCCTCAAGGGCCGCCTCAAAAATAGCGTCATGATCGGCTGTGGAGTCGGGATAACGCATAAGGCCCACGCGATCGAACATAAAGCTTACGCTATTGGTTTCCCCTAAATTCCCTCCGAATTTTGTAAACGTAGAGCGAACATCCGCAGCGGTCCGATTGCGATTATCCGTTAAAGCTTCAACAATAATGGCAACCCCACTGGGACCATAACCTTCATAGCGCATCTCCACGTAATCCGAGTTATCTTCTCCACCAGCCCCACGTTTAATAGCGCGCTCCATGGTGTCTTTGGGCATGTTTTCCGTGCGCGCTGCCACAATCGCTTGGCGTAATCTGGGATTAGATTCAGGATCAGCGCCGGCTTTGGCGGAGACGGTCAATTCGCGGATGATCTTTGTAAAAACCTTCGCCCGTTTGGCGTCTTGAGCACCTTTACGATACATAATATTTTTAAACTGGGAATGGCCAGCCATGGAATCCTCAATTGCTTGCGAAAAAGATGAATTACTATATGTTGAGAAATCCGGAAAATTTCAAGGATAAAGTTGAAATGACATCACCCCTCATTCTTTGGTTTCGTCAAGATTTAAGGCTTTTGGACAATCCAGCCTTAGTAGCCGCAGAGCAGGAAGTACGGCCCATCATCCCTCTTTATATTTTTGATAATGAGGATCCTTGGAAACCGGGAGGTGCCTCTTCTTGGTGGCTTCATCGAAGTTTGGAAGCCTTTGAAGGGCAACTTGAAGCATTTGGATTAAAGCTCATTTTAAGATCAGGATCTCCGGAAACAATTCTTGAAGAGCTCTCCCGAAGTACGGGGGCGAGACTTGTCTATTGGAATCGTCTTTATGAACCTTATGCGCGTGCGCGTGATGAGAAAATAAAAACACATCTCAAATCTCAAGGTTTTGAGGTGAAAAGTTTCAACAGCGCTCTTTTGATTGAGCCCTGGCATCATTTGAAATCCAATGGAACGCCTTATCAAATTTTCACACCTTTTTGGAAAGCTCTCCTTTCCAAAGGCCCTCCCGCAAAGCCTTTGGCTCAGCCTGAAACTCTAAAATCTTATGCCAAACATCTTCCCTCTGAAAGTCTTCCCCCAATACCTCATTGGTCAGGAAAACTTAATGAATTTTGGAGTCCGGGGGAAGAGTATGCTTTGACGCGCCTTTCGGAATTTTTGGAAAAGGATTTGTCATCTTATTCTGAGGACCGTAATCGCCCAGATAAAGATAGTACTTCCCGTTTATCCGCACATCTCCATTGGGGAGAGATCAGTCCGCGCACCATTTGGTATCAAACACTCTCACAAATGCTGGGATGCGAGGCGGAAGGATTTGCGTTTTTAAGAGAGCTAGCCTGGCGAGAATTTTCCTATCATTTATTGTATTTTCATCCAAAACTCTCTGAAGAGCCTTTAAAAAAGATGTTTGAAAACTTCCCTTGGGTGAATAACCCCTCAGCACTTGAGGCCTGGCAAAAAGGAATAACAGGATATCCTTTTGTCGATGCAGGCTTGCGCGAGCTTTGGCATACGGGAGGAATGCACAATCGTGTGCGTATGGTGGTGGCGTCTTTTCTCATCAAAGATTTACTAATTCATTGGAGAGATGGAGAGCGCTGGTTTTGGGACACCTTGGTAGATGCGGATCTTGCAAATAATGCGGCCAGTTGGCAGTGGGTCGCAGGATCTGGCGCCGATGCCTCACCTTACTTTCGTGTTTTTAATCCTGCCCTTCAAGGGGAGAAATTTGATCCAGAAGGAACTTATGTAAAACGTTGGGTCCCAGAACTTCAAAACCTTACCCCCACATGGATTCACAAGCCCTTTGCGGCCCCGTCCTCTGTTCTTTCTCAAGCCGGTATTATTTTGGGAAAAAACTATCCCTATCCTTTGGTAGACCACAACAAAGCTCGGGAGAGGGCGCTTGCTGCTTATAAGGTGATTTCAAAAGCGACTTCATCTTAAGGCGTTGTTTTTGGAAAAAATCATGATACACTCGGGGCCCAAAAGAATAAAAATCGGAGGTTTTAAGAATCATGCGTTTTCCTTTGTCCATTTCAGTATTGATCTTTTCGTTTTTAATGATGAATGAACCGGCTGCAGCGGGTGGTTCTTTTAAATTGATGGTAAGCGTCATACCTATTCAACAAACTCCTACACACTTTTGCAACACCATTTTCATACCCTCCCGAACAAAGCCGCTTCCGGTTGTCCTTGTAAACAACTTATCTTATCACAAAATCTATCTTTAGTTAAGTGTCTCAGTTGATGTCGACTTATACGCTATATACCGTATCTATATAATATATCCTCTAAATTATGAATTGATTCCCAGCTTTCATCCCTAATAAGGTGTTTTTTATTAAAAATATACTGCAGCATGCAATCATTAATAAATTTGCTATAGTGTATTTCATCACTATAATTATCAAGATTGGATATTATATCTTCTTGATCCTGAAAATCAAATATTAAAACATTTTCTAATCCTAAAAGCATTTTAATGATGCTCTTTTTTTCCTAAGTTTTTCAAAAAAAATACCGTTCAATTCATCAATTTTATAGTGAAGAGCTGAGACAGGTGGAAAAAAATTAAGAACTTTATATTTTTATGGCTTTTTATTAAATGAAGTATATTATTTTCAATAAAATTTAATTGTTCTTGAGACGCATCGAATTCGCACTCTAAGCTAGAAATCTGGCTAGCTTTATTTTTAGAGTTTAATTTTGCTTCTTCAATACGCTGTTTCGAGTGTTTTAAGACGATGCTTTTTCCCAAAGGTAGAGAAAAGCCTCTTTCAATGGTATTTTTATTAGGACAATTTGTTAAGGTGTCAAAGTTAATTAAAATATCTATTGATTTTTTGAAAATATCAATATTAAAGAAATAGGGAGCTTTGTCAAAAATGGTTTCAGTATATAGATAGTAAGGAAATGGTCCATAACCCTCACCTTCTCTAACTTGCTTTCCTGGAGTATCTAAGTTAATCTCCCAAATTGTGGATTCAAGGATGAGGTGCAATGCCCTTATTGAATAAGAAGACAATAGCGCGATTCAGGTGGCTTGCCAATGACTCAAGTGGAGATTTTCCATTCAACACCTTCCTTGGCATGAGGTTATGTCCCAGCACAATTTGCTCCAGTTCCTCCTCAGGCATATTCAACAGATCGGTTTTGCGTGGGAGATCACGCCTAAATCTTCCATTCATATTTTCAATGCCTCCTTTCTGCCACGAAGAATAGACATCGCAAAAGTAGGTTGGAACTCCAAGCTGCTGTGTGATTTCCTTGTGTTTCGCAAATTCCATCCCATTGTCAAAAGTGACGGATTTTAAAAGGTTGTCAGGAAGACTTTTAAAGAAGCACAAGAGAGCAGCTATTGTCTCAGAGGCTGTTTTGCTTGCGAGCTTAATCGCAACAGTATAGCGTGTCACTCGTTCATGAACCACCAGCATGTGCTGTGAGTTTCCTCGAAAAGACATCAGGTCCGCTTCCCAGTGACCCACTTCTTTTCGAGCCTCCACGACCTCAGGCCTGTCATGAATAGAGGTGCGATCAGGTATACGCCCTCTATGGACTCTTTTCCGTCGCCCTCTACGCGCATGGCAGCAAGGAAGAAACTTATAAAGAAAGGCCATTGCATAATTAATAAAAATTCCAACTGAGGTCCTGAAAAGCTAATTTTTGAGTTTTTTAAATTGAGGGGGATGATATTTTTCTTCGTCTCTTTGTTCTTTTTTTGCTCAAATACTCACTTAACTCGCCTGATTTATCCATAAGCAACCTTATTTGTGGCCTTTAAGAGGTTAAAGGCTATGGCTTTTAGGGCCATTTGTCCTTGAACTTTGGGTGTTGTAAAATAGGATGCTCTCGTGAATTTGAATTTTCGTTTTAAGGTTCCAAATCCTTGTTCCACCCTATATCGAATCTTCGAAATCATCCGGTTAAATACTTTTTGCCAATGGGTTAAGGGCTTATTTCTTTTCGCTTTCTCCATCAACCCGTTCTTAATCCCCTTAGACCTCAGCAAGTCTTTGTTTCCTTGGGAAGCATACCCTTTGTCTCCATAAAGCCTCTTATCTCGACGCTTCTTCACAACCTCTTCCAACTCTCTCACTTCAGAGACATGCGCAGGCGTCACGTGAACCTGATCAATATATCCGTCCTCCTGGTCAATGACCATAAAGCCTTTGTACCCAAAATAGCTCCGTTTCCCCTTCTTAAGCCATGTGGCATCTGGATCTTTGGAAAGGGTTACCTGCTCTTCAACAGCATATTCCTTGTCTTCTTCACGATCAACAGCCATCCCCTCCATTTCTTTCCGAGGACGTGCCGCTGATTCGATAAGCGTCGCATCTATAATCGCTCCTTGGGATTCTTTCACTTTTAATCCCTTTTGTTCTAGTTGATAATTGATCATTGCAAGGAGGTATTCCCAAAGGTTTTGACTGATCAACAAGTTGCGAAATCGACAGAGCGTCGTATGATCAGGCACCTTTTCCAACCCCGTGATGACCATAAAGTCCAACCGAACCCTCAAGGCTTCTTCCAACCCCTCATCGCTTAAGCTATGCCAAGCCTGCAAAATCAACGCCTTCAGTAAATTGACTGGTACGTACCCATTGGGGCCATAGCCAGATCTTCCTAGTTTCCCCATATTTTGCTTTACACTCTCCCAGTCGATAAGGCTAAAAGCTTGGATAAGTTGACTGTTCTTTAAACGCTCTCTGGCTTCACGATTTAAAAAGGACATTTTCGATCACTCCTGCTTTTCGGACTTTCCTCAGTATATCCTTTCTCTCCTCATCCCTCAATTATGCAATGGTCTTTCCATTCAAGTTGATGGAGGATCTGAATTTATGGCGGAATTTGAGGAAGCCTGTGAAGAACTTGGAATTTCGCTGATTGTTCTGTCCCCCAAAAAGCCCACTTACAACGGCGGCGTTGAGCGGGGAAATCGAATATTCCGGGAGGAATTTTACAACCAAAACAACCTCCTGGCTGATTCCATAGCTTCTATGCGCTTTGAGCTCTCTCAAGCTGTCTCAAAGTATAATTCTTATCGGCCTCATCGCGCCGCGAAAGGCCTCACTCCTATGCACTATATTCACTCTCATATTCTCGAGGCCTCTTGAGTCTCATTTGATATGAACTCCTACACACAAAAAAAACCGGGTCATGTCTTCTGGAGCTTTTGGGTGTGTAATGCCACACTAAACAATAGTTGTGTGGAGGCTTGAGTAATTTGCAAGAGCGGCTCCGGTGTAAGTTATAGCTATCAAATCGATGGTCCCGATGAGATGAGCCGGATCATGCGTTGTTGACGAAAACATTTCAATCTTGGCATTTCCTGAACCGTCGTTTACTACATCAGTGAGCGCTAAAAGATCATGGGTATCAATAACGCCATCAGGACCTGATGTCCCATCTGTGTGAACAACATCCATCACATGTTGAAACTGAAGCGTATAATTGACAGCATTGGGGCCGAAATCTTTGATGGTATCATTGGCAGGGCCTGAGCTATTGAGAGTGGAAAAATTATAAATAAAGGTATCCGACCCTCCGCCACCCGTGAGGGTATTTGTGCCAGGACCACCTTCCAGGATATTATTATTTCCATCCCCTGTGATTGTATCATTACCCAACCCACCAACAACATTTTGAATATTAGAAAGTTTATCTACGATTCCTGTGCCTGAAGCAGAGCCGGAAGTGCCCAACGTCACAGTCACATCTGAAATATCCCATTGATAACTGACGGTGTTCTGATGGCCAATTCCGCCGGTGATAGTATCTTTACCCGTTCCTGCAACGATATAATTATCACCCAAATGGCTTCCAGTGATTGTGTCATCGCCTCCCAAAGTAAAAATCAAATTATTTGTCTTTGAGTTTAAAAGATTAATACTATCAGCGTTCGACGTTCCTAAAACGACGTTGTAGGAGGTAAAGGTGTTCGCCCCATAAGCCATAACCTCAAAAGGTATTGTGGTAATTATACTTGGACTAATATTAGTATACATACCCTTTCCAAAAGTCATGCCCCCTTCAATCAGGGAGAATTGAAATGCAGCTCCAAATAGGAGATCATGCCCTAACGTGGTGAGGCTGGCATCTGGCATATTGATAATTTGCACGGGTGTTGTGAGGGCCTGAACTAGGGGCAAGGATGTTGTTGTATCTGAAAGAAATTTGTTGCTAGGGTCCGCCACATTATGATCAAAGAGATAATTAGAAGGAATTAATGCGTTAATCGTAAAGGTTTCGTTTGTTTGCTGGTTGGAATCACTGACATCCGTGGCTGTCAGCGTAACTGTATAGGCCCCGGAAGTTGTATAAGTATGCGACGCAGATGTGGTTGTTCCACTGGTAGCTTGAGAAATGTTGCCATCTCCCCAATTAATTGAATATTTCACGCCAGCAGGGTCTGTGAATGAAAAAATGCCTAATAAATTCAGTGTTTCAGTTTTTCCCACAATCACATTTTGATCCGGAGTTTGATGTGCAAGAAGTGGCGCTGGAAAACTGGGTGCTGTCACGGACAAAGTCTCTCCATTCGACGTTGCATAAAGCCCGGTCACCGTATCGTGGACTCTTAATGTATAAGTACCTGCATTAGCAGTGCTGACATTAGAGAATGTCAGAGATGAGCTTGTGAAACCCTGTATGATAGTTCCGTTTTGAGTCCACTGATAAATGAGAAGATCATTATTGGGGTCAGTGACAGTTGATGTCAAAGTCACAGAATCGCCTACAATTGCTGACTGAGAAGAAAGGAGGGTCACCGTGGGAGGAGTGAGTGTTAACGTCACAGAATCTATGACAGAAGCGCCATGGGAATCCGTAGCCATGATTTCGTAAGTATAGGCTCTTGTAAGTCCTACTGGAGGGAACGTGAGGGTTAATAAGGGTGATGTTTTTACGAAGATGCCAATGCCCAGGCCATTGCTTACCAATCTCACTGTGTAACTTAAAACATCACCTACATCTACATCTGAAAAAACATTTGCAAGATTTACGGTTATAGTGCAGTTTGGAGCCCCCGACTGATTAGGGATTGGATTCACAATTGTGGGAGCGTGATTATTATCAATGGTAATGAAGTTTGACGTTCTTGCTTGGAAAGGATTTGTAAACGTATAGTTGTAACTGGTAATTGAATTGCTCCCTCCTACAGGTCCTGTGTAAAGAACGCTTGATCCCAAATCGATGGTCCCGATAAGGGTGGTGTGGGCGATATCACTAAACATTTCAATTTTAGCACCTCCACTTCCATTATTTGCCACATCGGTGAGGCCTATAAGATCGAAGATGGTAATCATACCATCACCATTAGAATCCTTGAGATTCTGAAAATCAATCTGATCCAGAACATTACCCGCATTAAAATTGAGGATCTTGTCATGTCCAAGGCTTGAGGCTGAAAAATTATAAACAAAAGTGTCCTGAACTCCACTTTGACCCACAAGAAGATCATTTCCCGGCCCACTTGTAAGAACGGTATCGGTAGAGGTTGCTACAAAAACAACATTATTGCTAGTGCTTGCATTTGGACCCACAACATTAATCGTATCAGAAACTGCTGGTGATAAAACATTGTTCTCTTGAATTGCATAATTAAATGTCAATGTGATGGTCTTTCCAGAAATTAGTTGATTTGGATTAGGGTTGATGGGTGGAGATAAAAATTCAAAAGCATTGTTTTTAATGAGGTCTACTGTGCCATCACTCAATACAAATAGGTAAGCGTCTTGATTGTGAGTCGTGCCTGTTAATACAAACTCATTATCTAAGTTTCCTGTACCTTTAATATCATATCCTGCAAAGACGGTAATTCCAGGGGAGAGGAAAAGGTTTGCCGTCTTAAGTTCTGCGGTAATATCATTACTCGTCATTGCGGTGACACTGAAAGATCCAATCGTAGAGGTGTATTCAGAAGGTAGTGTGATGGTTGGCGTGCTTACACTCGCAATTGTTGCGCCTGAAGTTGTGGTGATTAGACTTCCGTCAGGATTTAAATCATTGAAAAATAAAGTGTTATTAAGTATCAAATCATTTGAACTAAAATTAATAGAACTATTAGTTGTAGAAAAATGATCAGGAACAGAGATTGGGGTAGATGCTGGATTTAAAGTTAATCGAAAACTTTCTGAGGCTGAATTTCCACTGGGATCAGAAGCTTTTAATGTGTATATGTTATTAGTCAAACTTGCAGAGACAGGATTAAGTGAAAATGTCGAGCCAGAAACGGAGACAGGAAGAAATGTTATTAATCTTCCTTGAATTGAAGCAGATAATGTATAGGTGAGGTCATTGTCGGAATCTGTAAAAAAATCTGCTGCATTGATGCTAAACGTATCGCCCACCGTTGCGGATTGAGTAGGAATAGGTATTCCAACAGGAACAGAATCATTAACAGTAATCGTGAAGGCTTCCGAAGCTTTAGCACCAGTTGCACCCTCAACTGCGTTTTGGGCTGTCACTGTTACGGAATAGGATCCGGTGACTTCATTGCCATTCAAGTCAGTAGGTGTCCCAGAAATTAGGCCTGTATTTGAATCAATACTGAGGCCATTGGGAAGCCCTGTTGCAGAATAGAGCAAACCATCATCTGTATCTGCTTGAGAGAAGGCACTGGCCACCGAAAATGGCGTTATGGAAGTCCCTTCTGTTGTGGATTGATTTGTTGTTTGCGAAGACACTGTGATGGAATCAATCACATCAACAACCGTAACCGTGAAAGGATTTGAGGTCGCTGTATGACCATCGCTTGTTGTGACTTTGATTTCAAAGTTTGTAACGCCGACTTGTTTGTCTTGAGGAATTCCTGAAAATACTCCCGTTGAGGTATTAAATGTGATTCCAGGAATAGGTTGCCAAGCTGTAAAATCGCTTGAGCCTCCACTTTGTTCCAAAAGTGCAAAACTCAAAGGATCATCTGGATCTCCATGGGTCACCACATTGGCTAAACTCAGATCTTGAGTTGTAAAAGCACTTCCTTCATTTACTGTGATATTCGCAACAGGAATCCCTGAAGACGTGATTGTATCACTGGACTGATCTGTAATTTGAAGTGTGATTTTTTGGACATTCGATACAGCATTTTGAGAATCCAATGCTGTCACATTCAGGATCAGCGTATGATTGGAAATGGAGGGGTCTTCATAATCAAGGCTCACTCCAGACTTTAATTTCAATTGGTCATTCACAATTTCAAAACGATTATCGATAACGCCAGAGGCATTTGTAATGACGTAATGATGTGTATCCCCTGGGTCTGGATCAGTGACTGTGAATTGGATGGGGTTGCTAGTGGAATCAGAAATAGGGGCGCCTATTGTGTCATCTAATTGAGCTGTCGTAAGATTGACAGAAAGAGTGGGTGCATCATTCACAGGGGTCACCGTAATATTCAAATTCCCACTTGCCGTCCCCCCATGTCCATCAGAAACTGAATAGGTAATTTGGGAGATCGGACCATTGTAATTGGGCGCTGGCGTGAGTGTATAAGATCCATCAGCATGAAGTATAAAATCACTTATATGAATACTCTGAAGAATTGCTACTGCGGCTCCTTGCGATAAGCCTATAATTGAAAAGAAATCCTTTAAAGTTTTTTCGACTGGTAACTCTATAGAAGGGGGAAAAATAGATTGCAGGTCTGCTATCTTAAACCCAGTAACACTGAGTGCGTCACCATCGATATCCGTATCGTTCATGAGAACATTTCCTGTAATGGCGGTGTCCTCAGCTCCTGATTGTGTATCATTCACAGCCACAGGTGCATCGTTAGTGCCATTAATAATAACCGTAACAGTTGCTGTTGATTGCAATCCCCCCGAATCTTGCATTGTGTACTGGAATGTATCCGTTGTTGTTTTCCCCACCCCCAGAGACTGAAATAAAGTTCCTGGATTATAAATAACATTACCTGCTGCATCGAGAGAAACATGGGCCCCTGCCGCAGAGTTTGTGATACTCACAATTTGGTTTGTATCTCCAACATCAGGGTCTGTATCATTGGCCAAAAGGCGTGAGGCCAAAATCGTAATAGCAGGACCATCTTCTTGGGCTTGAGGATCCCCATTTTGATTCAATATGTCATTCACGGCTGTGGGGGCCTCGTTCACATTTGTGATTCCAATAGTGAAGACTTTATCAAATCCTGCCGTCCCATCATTAACGTGAACTTTGATCGCATAGCTAGATTTAGCTTCGAAATTAGGGGAATCATTAATCTTGAGCTGATTTCCTACAATTGCAAAAGCTGCATCATCTCCATATCCTGAAACCAGAGAATAATTTGCCGTCTTGAAGGCTGGGTTTGTGTCAGGGTCTGTATCGCTCAAAGTCCCAATTACAGTGCCGGCAGGAACATTTTCAGCAACAACTGCATTGGAAAGCGTAATGTTGGTGGGAGCCTCGTTCACATCGGTGACGTTGATGGTAAATGTTTTTGTAAAACTCAGCGCCGAATTTGTCTGATCTTTGGCGATAATATTAAGCGCATACGAGGATTGTCCTTCAAAGTTTAGGTTTTGTCCTGCATTCAAATAAAGAGCGCCATTGGCAATATGAAATTTTCCAGCATCTGCGCCAGAAAGACTCAGATCATTATTCTTAAAGGCTAGATTTGTATCAGGATCTGTAATTACGATATCTCCAATTTTAAGGCCTGAACTGGGGACAAGGGTGTTTTCAGCAACAACTGCATTGGAAAGCGTAATGTTGGTGGGGGCATGATTCTGAGGGGCGGGAGCGGCATCCGTAAATTGAGTCGTAATTTGGTTGATATGCTTGGCTTCGATATTCAGGCCTAGAATATGATAGGGTCTGAAATCAAAGAGTGTGTTTTTATTTGACACTGCAAATGCTGCAAGGGCCCGCTGAAGGGTCACCGAGTCTTGTGCATGGGTGACAAGCAACTCTAAAGTATTAAAGCCGCCACCCCCATCATAATAACCATACCCCTGGCCTCCTCGATCATTGAGATTTTGAGTAAGGCTATGAATTATGGTATCGTTACCCAAACCGGCTAATATAATATCATTTCCGCCGCCACCATTGATTGTATTTGTGTCCCTGGCTACCGAAATATAATCGTTGCCCCCACCTCCAAAAATGGTGGCATTTCCAAGAGCTACGATGTAAGAGTTTCCAGGGCCACCATATATTGTGTCTCCCAGACCATAGGCAAAAATCACATCGCCTGCTGTATTGCCATGAATAACCTTGCCATTACCAGAAATACGCTTTGCCATTTCAGTCACCACACCTTAAATAAAAACAAAAATACCTAATTATCCCATTATATAGATTATATGTTAATTATTTATTAATATATATAAGGTGATTTTTATTGCGCCATTACCACGGTTGAGTATTTATGATCTTTTATCTGGTAGTAAAATTGGTCTAGGAATTGGTCTAGGAATTGGTCTAGGATGTCAATCTGACAAAGCGAGGAGAACATTATGATTACAGGAAAATGCTTTTGTGGCGCAATTCAATATAAGGTTGAAGCTAATATCTTGAAATCTGGTGTTTGCCATTGTCATGCTTGCCAGCGCCTGACTGGTGGTGCGGCCTGGCCTTTCATTGTGATCCCTCAAGAATCATTGATTATACAAGGAAAAACAAAAGAATTTGTCAGGTTGGGATCAAGCGGCAAAAAAGCTCATATAAGTTTTTGTGGAACATGTGGCTCCACACTATTTGGAAGACCTGAAATCTGGCCCCATATTAGAATAGTTGCGGCAAGCAGTTTAGACGATCAAAATATTTTCTCCCCCAATATGCATGTTTGGACTGAAAATGCTCCAAAATGGACTTTGTTTGACCCGAGCATTCCCAAATTTGACCGTAGTGCGATTTAGAAAAGTGCTCAACCTTTCAAGCATCTTGAAGTGAAAGTTCTAAATTAAGAAAACCTGAAGGTTTTTGTCATTTTCAGGTGACCTTAACTTTGAGTCCTGATAAGATGGTCTTTATGATTGATGCATTTTTTGACCCGATAACTTATATAATCATGGGGGGAACGTACCTCATGGGGAGCATTCCCTTTGGACTGATTTTCACGAAATTCTCAGGGCTCGGGGATATTCGCAGTATTGGATCGGGGAATATTGGAACCACCAATGTTTTGCGCACGGGCAACAAAAAAGTGGCAGCCCTTACTTTTTTTTGTGATGCCGCAAAGGGAACTTTGCCCGTTTATATAACGTCAATTTTCAAGCCTGAACTTGCCCCTTTGGCTGGATTTTTTGCAGTCTTTGGACACATCTTTCCTGTTTGGTTGAAATTTAGGGGGGGGAAAGGTGTTGCCACTGCTTTTGGAGCTACTCTTGGATTAAGTTGGCCTCTGGCGCTCATGATGCTGGTTACATGGATCACGATTGCTGCCATAACCCGGTATTCGTCTTTGGCGGCCCTTGTTGCAACGGTGACAAGTCCGTTTTTTGCTTTTGTCCTCACAAATTTAATGACGACATATTATGCTTTGGGATTAGCGGTTCTTCTGGTATTTACACATAAAAATAATATAAGAAGATTAGTTCTTGGCCAGGAGTCCAAAATTGGCGACACAACCCCACTTCAAAATAGAGGCAACGACGTGTGACGATCTCACATCTTGGCTTCGGCTTTTGCGATCGGAAAATGTAGGACCTCTTACGTTTCATCGTCTTTTGAAGCAATACGGCTCTGCCCCTGCGGCTCTTGAAGCCCTGCCTCAATTGGCACGACAGGGCGGAAGACTCAAACATCTTCATATTCCAACGCTTCAAGATGCCGCACGGGAACTTGAAGCTCATGAAAAAATTGGGGCCACTCTGATTTCTTATTCAAATCCGCATTATCCTGCACCTTTAAAAGCCGTTGAAAGTGCCCCTCCACTTTTAAGTTGTCTTGGTAATCTTAATCTTTTCAATCGTCCCAGTTTTGGAATTGTGGGCGCCCGCAACGCGTCATTACCTGCCAAAAAAATGGGCGGGAAATTCTCAAAAGGTCTTGGGGATATTGGATGGGTCATTACTTCAGGACTTGCTCGAGGGATTGATACAGCTGCCCACGAAGGTGCTCTTTCCACAGGGACGATTGCAGTCATTGCTGGCGGTATTGATAATATTTACCCCCCCGAAAATGAGGGGCTTTATCGCCGCATTTCACAAGAAGGATTAATTATTAGTGAGGCCCCCTTTGGAGCCGTTCCGCAATCCTCTTTTTTCCCCCGGCGCAATCGCATTATCTCAGGTCTTTCTCAAGGTGTTCTGATTGTAGAAGCTGCTTTAAAATCGGGTTCACTTATCACCGCACGCTTCGCGCTTGAGCAAGGTCGTGATGTTTTTGCAATTCCGGGAAGTCCTTACGATCCCCGCGCACGTGGCACGAATCAGCTTCTCAAGCAGGGAGCTTATCTTGTCGAAACACTTGAAGATATCACCAATGTGATGACACCTAACCAAAAATACTTGCGTGAAATTGAAAATGAATATGAAACAGTTGATCAAATGGACTCATCTCAACTTGAAAAAATGCGGCAGATCATTCAAGAAAATTTAAGCATTGCTCCAATTTCTATTGACGAATTGGTACGAGAGTGTCACTTCTCAGCCCAAAACATTTGGCTTGTTCTTTTGGAACTCGAGATTGCTGGCCGACTCGTGCGCCATCCTGGAGGGCAAGTCTCACTTATGCCAGACTGGACAGAATAATGAACGTCGTCATCGTAGAATCCCCCGCCAAGGCAAAAACCATCGAAAAATACTTGGGCAAAGACTTTAAAGTCTTTGCAAGTTTTGGTCATGTCCGAGATCTTCCCTCGAAAAACGGGTCAGTTCGTCCCGATGAAGATTTTGCTATGACCTGGGAGGTTGATCCCAAATCTCAAAAGCACGTCAATGAAATTGCAAGTGCCGTTAAAAAAGCGGATCATCTTTATCTGGCGACTGACCCTGATCGTGAAGGAGAGGCCATCTCTTGGCATATTGCTGAAATTTTAAAAGAAAAAGGATTGCTTCCCAAAATCCCAACCTCGCGCATTGCCTTTAATGCGATCACCAAAAATGCAGTTTTGGAAGCCCTTAAAAACCCGCGTGAGATTGATCAAGAATTGGTGGATGCTTATTTGGCACGCCTGTCCCTTGATTATTTGGTGGGATTTACGCTTTCTCCTGTTTTGTGGCGGAAGCTTCCTGGAAGCCGTTCTGCAGGCCGCGTTCAATCTGTGGCCCTTCGTCTTGTTGTGGAGCGTGAGCAAGAAATTGAAGCTTTCGATTCCCAAGAATACTGGACTATTGAGGCGGATTTCAAAACGCCCTCCAATCGTATTTTCACAGCACGCCTAACCCATTTGAATGATAAAAAACTCGATAAGTTTGATCTCAAATCCAAGGAGGATGCGGAAAACGCTGTTCAAGAAATTTTAAAGCACGGGTATGCGGTTATTAAAATTGAGAAAAAACGCACAAAACGTCGGGCCAAACCGCCTTTTACAACTTCCACAATTCAACAAGAAGCTTCCCGCAAATTGGGGTTCAGTCCTAAAAAGACCATGCAGGTGGCCCAAAAACTTTATGAAGGTGTTGATATTGGGGGAGAAGTCACAGGTCTGATTACCTACATGAGAACGGACAGTATTCAGGTCGAGCCCGCAGCTATTGAAGAAGCCCGTCAAATCATTCGTGAGGATTTTGGTAAAGAATACGTTCCTGAAACGCCAACTTTGTATAAAAGTAAGGCTAAAAATGCCCAGGAAGCCCATGAAGCCATTCGCCCTACGGAATTGGCACGACGCCCTCAAAAACTGACCTCTTATCTTGATCGCGATCAAGCGCGCCTTTACGAACTGATTTGGAAGCGTATGATGGCCTCCCAAATGGCGCCTGCAGAACTCGATCAAATGAGCGTGGACATTGGAAACCCCAGCGAGAAAATTCTTTTCCGCGCCAATGGCTCTACTATTGCTTTTGATGGATTTTTAAAGCTCTATCGTGAAAGTGTGGATGAAGGTCAGGATGACGAGGAAGATCAACGTCTTCTTCCTGCAATGAATGAAAAAGATCCTTTAAACCGGGAAACCACAATTCCTGAGCAGCATTTCACACAACCTCCCCCCCGTTATTCAGAAGCAAGTCTTGTGAAAAAGATGGAAGAGCTCGGAATTGGGCGCCCTTCAACGTATGCGCGCATTCTTCAGGTGCTGCAAGAACGCGGCTATGTCAAACATGAAAACCGTCAATTGTCTCCAGAAGATCGAGGTCGTTTAGTCACAACTTTCCTCATGAACTTTTTCCATAAATATGTAGAGTATGATTTTACGGCAGACCTTGAAGAGCGGTTGGATAATATTTCCGCTGGGGACCTCCAATGGAAATCTGTTCTTCATGATTTTTGGGGTGATTTTTCCTCCGCCATTGATGCCACAAAACCACTTACGATTACAGATGTTTTGAAAGTTTTGGAGGATCATCTCTCCTCCTATTTATTTCCACAAAAAGAAGACGGTAAAAACTCGAGGGAATGCACGCAATGTAAAACGGGAACCTTAGGTTTGCGCGTAGGAAAGTTTGGTGCCTTTATTGGGTGCTCAAACTATCCCGAATGTAAATTCACGCGCCCCCTTGATGTAGGGGATCAAGGTGAGAGAGGGGGAGAGCTCACTTCAGATTTTGAAGATAAATTACTCGGGACTGATCCCGTTTTAGAATTGCCAGTTTACCTCAAGAAAGGGCCTTACGGATTTTATGCTCAATGGGGTGAATCTGCTCCCAAAGGTGAAAAGCCCAAGCGTGCCTCTTTGCCGCGCGGATATGCACCACAAGATTTTACGCTCGAGCAAGCGATTTCTTTGGGAAAACTTCCCCGCGAAGTAGGAATACATCCTGAAACCAAAGAAAAAGTTTTTGCAGGCCTTGGGCGCTTTGGTCCCTATCTTAAGCATGGCCAAGAATTCATCTCTCTTAAAAACGATGATGTCTTGGACGTAGGCCTTAATCGTGCTGTCACATTGATTGCTGAGCATGCCTTAAAGCCTAAAAGAAAATCGCCTCTCAAGGTTGCAAAGCCTAAAACGGCACCTAAGGCAAAAAAGGTCCCGGCTAAGGCAAAGAAAGCTCCTGCAAAAGCCAAGAAGGAAAAGTGATAACGCCTTCAAATCAATCCTAATTGCTTAAAAGATTTTGACTCGTGACGACCCACAATAATGTGGTCATGAACACGAATGTCCATAGTGCGCGCGGCTAGAATGACTTTTTGGGTAATTTGAATATCAGCTTCTGAAGGTGTGGGATCTCCTGAGGGATGATTGTGCACAAGAATAAGGGCTCCCGCGCCATGCTCAAGGGCCCGTCTGACGACTTCGCGCGGGAAAATGGGAGTTTGGTCCAGTGTTCCCTCTTGTTGGATTTCATCAGCAATAAGTTGATTTTTGCGATCTAAAAATAAAATTCGAAGTTGCTCGCGGTTTAAATGACCCATTTGATGTTGGCAATATTGAATGACCTTTTCCCAATTGTTCAAAACAGGTTGGTTCATAATTTCTTGAAGTAAAATGCGTTGTGTGAGTTCCTGGGCGAGTTTGATGGTGGTCACCGCAGCAGGCCCCATTTCAGAAACGTTTTGAAGTTCATGCGGGGGAGCTAGAAGAACTTGTTTTAAGCTCCCAAATTTTTTGAGAAGAATTTTTGCCAGAGGCTTCACATCACCTCGCGGTTTTGCTGAAAATAAGATCATCTCTAAAAGCTCATAATCTTGAACACCTTTTCCGTCCGTTTCTAAAAAACGAGACCTTAAACGTTCGCGATGTCCGAACCTCAAATCTTCCATTAAGGGAGAGCCTTTTCACTGAGGCCTGTGGGTGAAAGGGTAAAAATCTCATACCCTGTGGCAGTTACCCCCAGGCTGTGCTCAAATTGAGCCGACAAAGATTTGTCGCGAGTGACCGCTGTCCACTCATCGGCCAAGACTTTGGTATCAGGCTTTCCAGCGTTAATCATGGGTTCGATCGTGAAAAACATGCCTTCTTCTAAAACAGGTCCCGTCCCCGGTTTTCCGAAATGAAGCACTTCGGGAGACATATGGAAAACACGACCCACACCATGACCACAAAAATCGCGTACGACAGAAAATCCTTTGGGCTCGACATAGCTTTGAATAGCATGACCAATGTCGCCCAAATGAACGCCTGGTTTGACCATTTCAATTGAGCGCATCATCGCCTCAAAGGTAACCTCAATTAATTTTCTTGCACGAAGGGGAATTTCGCCCAAAGCAAACATACGGCTGGTATCGCCATACCACCCATCCAAAATGGTAGTTACATCAATATTGATGATGTCGCCTTTTTGAAGTTTTTTAGGCCCTGGAATGCCGTGGCACACAACATAATTAATGGAGGTGCAAATGGATTTGGGGAATCCCCGATACCCTAGAGGCGCTGGAATCGCACCATGGCTCACAATAAAATCATGGCAGAGGCGATCGAGTTCTTCCGTCGTAATTCCGGGCTGAACGTAAGGCGTAATAAAGTCCAAAGTTTCTGCAGCTAGTTTTCCGCTTTTGCGCATGCCTTCAAAATCTTGAAGGCTGTGGATCACGATGGATCCCCGTTGAGGTTCAGTTGCGTAAGTCATTTAAAATTCCAAAGGTAAAATGTGTGCCAGTGTAATGCCATTTGGGGTTAATTGGCAAGAATAGGCGAAAATTTCAACCCCATCTGAATGAGCTTTTAGTGTGGATTTAGCGTAATTGGGATCAATCTCTGAGGCCAATCCAAAGCCTTTGCAATCTGCGCGTTGAACAACATAAAGGACGGCACATTGGAATCCTTGGGACTTGAGCTCTAAAAGCTCGTCCATATGTTTGGCGCCACGAATAGTGACTGAGTCTGGAAAAAGGGCAAGACCTTCTTTTTTATAATGCACGTTTTTGACTTCTACATAACAGTCGGGAAGGCCTTCTTCTTTTAGCAAGAAATCCAGGCGGGTTTTATCATTAATTTTGGCTTCCCGTTTGATATTCGAATAAGACTGGAAAGGAATCAGTTGTTTTTGGAGAAGTGCTTCACCCACAAGAAAATTAGGACGAGCGGTATTAGCGCCCACAAGGGTGCCTTCGACTTCTGCCATCTCCCACGTATAAGAAAGCTTTCGGTTAGGACTGGGAGCATAAGAGAGATAAACGGGCGTACCAGGATCTTTAATTCCCAGCATTGCGCCTGTATTGACACAATGGGCAATCACCTCTTCTCCAGAATCCAAAAGAACATCGGCCAAAAATCGTTTGTAGCGTTTTAAAAGAATCCCTTTGTGAAGGGGAGGTGAAAATTCCATAAGGTTGTCTCTTTTCAAATGCGGTGTTTCTTGGATACTATGCGATAACTATTCATTGAGGCAACCATGACCCTTCCCAAACAACGCACCGCAGCTCTGATCATTATTGGAAACGAAATTCTCTCAGGGCGAACTCAAGATAAAAATCTCGCCTATGTGGCGACATTCTTAAATCAGCACGGCATTCGATTGATGGAATCGCGAATGATTTTGGATGATTTTGATGAGATTATTGAGGCCGTCAATACTTTGCGCAAACGCTATGATTTTGTAATCACAACGGGCGGCATTGGTCCCACCCATGATGATATCACCCCTGAGGCCATCGCGCGTGCTTTTGGCGTGCCTTACGAATATCATCCCGAATCGGTCATTGAGCTCAAAAAACACTATACGCCTGAAATGCTCAATGAAGCCCGCATGAAAATGGCCAAAATGCCACGAGGTGCGAGGTTAATTCGAACCCCACTTTCGGGAGCCCCTGCATTTGCCTATGAAAATGTCTACATTTTGGCAGGCGTCCCCAAAATCATGCAAAGTATGCTGGACTCTGTAAAGGAAGAATTTGGATCAGGGCCTTCTCTTTTGTCCCGTTCCATCACGTGCCTTTTGCCAGAAGGAAACGTGGCCGAAGGGCTCACCAAAATTCAAGAAAACCATCCCCACCTTGAAATTGGAAGCTATCCATTTTCTCGGGAAGGCATTTGGGGCACAGTTCTTGTGACACGGGGATTTTCCTATCCTGAAATTGATAAAGCTTGCGATGAGATTAAAACTATGGTGACGTCTTTGGGTGGCCAACTTATTGAAGAACAAAACATCCATGAAAATTGCCCTTACCACTGACGAGATATTTCCCATTCACCAAGTCATTTTTGACGAGTTGAAAAAGCGGGGTCATGACGTAGTCCTTTTTGGGGCCTTTCAAACTCAAAAGGAAGAACCGTGGGTGAAATGCGCATTGGAGGCAGCGCAAGCCATTCAAAAAGGAGACTGTGAAGAGGGGATTTTCTTCTGTTGGACTGGCACTGGGATTTCGATTGCGGCCAATAAAGTCAAAGGAATTCGTGCCGCTCTTTGCGGAGATTCTGAAACGGCCAAAGGCGCACGCATTTGGAACGACGCTAATGTCCTTTGTCTTTCTAACCGGCTTTTGAGTGAAGATTTGGCCCAAGAAATCTTAGAAGCCTGGTTTTTGGTTTGTGACGGAACTCAAGGAGAAGAGAGAGCTCTTGCGATTAACATGTTTGAAGAGCGCAGCTAAATTTATAGAATGCTACGCTCTTCAAGGTGTAGGATTAATTATTTTTTAGTTTGGAAGGGATGTCTCCGTCGATTTTTTCATCGCCTAAGACAACATTAAAGAATTTAGCCAAAGATGAAGAGGGAAGATCTAATTTATCAGTCACAAAGAAATTTTTAGTATCTCTTATTTCTTTAGTATCATTCTGACTTTTTACAAAAATATCTATTATTGTGGGGTACAATACCCTGGTCGTCAAAGATAATACAATAATTTGCTGATCTCTTAATTTTAAATTTCCAAAAGATCCCTTGTTCTTAAACTTACGAGGAAGACTCAATTGGCCTAATCCAAAAACATCTCCATCAAAAAGTGAGGTATGAAATAGCTCTCCTGTTTTTGTAACTCCAACCGTTATGGGGCAGTTTTCATATTTCCCAAGATCGGGGAGATTTAGATATTGTTCAGACCTAAAAAAACGAACCGCGATGTTATTTTGAGGGATTTTCCAGGTATCGCGCAGCCAATTTCTCACATCCATAATTTCTTGAGCTTGAGTTTTTTTACCACTACTCTCCGCATAACTCTTAAATTTTTCTGAACTTATTTCGCAAGAGTAAAGCTCTACATCAAGTGCAGATGGATTTGTGGTTCCTAGTTTATTATAAGAAGGTGTCAGACTTTCTAGTTTCTGAGAGCGGGACTTATGAAAAACGAGAGACTTGCCCGTTTGTGGATCCAATATACGCCCGAGCATGCAGGGCAATAGGGGAGACGTGACATAAGAATCGAATTGAGTGTTCGTAGGGTCGATAATTAAAGCTTCTCCCTCGAAAAAGAAACGTGTTCTGTCTGGATTTATTGTTTTATACGCATAAGTGAATAGAAACTGTGATTTTTTTTCCATTAACATTAAAATTCGTAGAGACTAGCTGTATTGTTTTTTTAATAGGTTGTTGAGTCTGTTCTACTTCTTTCTTCCCAGGTGCGGTAGAGTGTTGAGGTGACTCTTTTTCATTTTCTCCAACATTCATGGCGTTAAGTGTGGAAACACTTGACAAAAATGCACCACATAACATTAAGTTTAAAAATTTTTGATTATTTAGATATTTCATTATAGGATCCATAAAAATTAAATAATTTTTTTATAAAATATTACTATTTTTTAAAAAAAAGTCAATATTTTTATTTGTTAATTTTTTGCATAATACCTATGCGATTTTTGGATGATCTCGCAATTCCAAAAAAATCAAAATATTTTTCAAAACCTTAAAAAATGCGATAGGTGCTTTCTCAAAATTAGATGTATAAAATTTTATCAATTTTAGCTATAAAAAGATCTGATTAAATTTTAAGCACACAAAGGGAACGTGATCGCCACTCTCAGCATAACTCAAGACTTGTTTTTAGGCGGAAAAATTCAAGTTCTACAGCCGGTCCAAGGTTATAGGGCCGCCATTGATCCTGTTCTTTTGGCGGCAGCGACGTGCTTCAAGGGCAAGGGGCATGTTTTGGATGTGGGTGCAGGTGTAGGGGTGGCCTCTCTTTGCCTGGTTTCAAGAAAGACAGAGTGTCTTGTTTGCGGGATTGAGCTTCAACAAGATTTGGTAAGACTTGCTGAAAAGAATATTACCATCAATGGATATGAGGGGCGTGTCAACATTATTAGTGGAGATCTTTTAGACCCACCTTCTGCTCTTAAAGACAAACAATTCGATGCGGTCATGACCAACCCCCCTTATTATGAGGCCGACAAAACAAGAGCGTCCCCTGATGTCCAAAAAGCCATGGCCCATGTGGAGTCTGTGGACCTTAAAAAATGGCTGGCGTTTTGTATTCAGTCCCTCAAGCCAAAAGGTATCCTAACGCTCATTCACCGCGCCGAACGAATGGATGAAATACTCTCCTATCTTTATCCGAAAATGGGTGATCTTTCCGTTTTTCCCCTCTGGCCCTCTGCTGGAAAATCTGCGCGCCGTATCATTATAAGAGGACGAAAAGGGGTGAAAAGTGGGTTGACCTTTTGCCAAGGGCTTATTCTTCATGACGCTCAAGGGCAATTCACCCCTGAAGCGCAAGATATTTTACGATCTGGAAGACCACTCGTTTATTGACGTGTTTTTGATTCACACTCATCGGGGTTCACTGTACACCATCTTCTATTGATTGCATCACTTAAGACATCGGTGAGTCCTCTGTATTTAGCTTTTTCACTATTGTTTTTTTATGTTTATTTTCATCCGACGCGATTTTAATTTTAGGATCTTTTATTTTATTAATTTTATCCTGCAGAGTGGAGGCTGTGATTTTTCCTGTTTTAAGTTCTCCCTTTAATTCATCTTGGCTCACGGCTTCTTCTTTCTCAAAGACTTTTTTCATCTGTATTTGTAATGGGTGCCTCTTTATTGCTCCGGTAATAAAACAGATGACGTTAGGAGGCGTAGGTGACTTCTTTTTTGAGGAAATAGGAGCGAACGATTTCGGGGCAATTTTGGGTTCCAAAAAGATATTTTGTGATGTTGTTTTTGAGTTCCGTTAAGGATTTGGCACGTTTACGCCCAACGGCATTGCTTTTCACATCTTGATTCAAATAGCTCATCCGGATTCAAATCTGGGCTGTAAGCGGGCAGAAAAAATACCTCAATTTTTTCTTTGTTTTCCTTCAAAAATTCACCGACCACTTTGGCGTGGTGTACTTTGTGATTGTCCACAATGAGAAACACTTTTTTCTTGGAAGACTTGATTAACCTTTTGAGAAAATTAAGAAAAACCTCTCGCGTAAAATTCTCCTCAAAAAGCATAAACCGCAACGTGCCCTGATTCGTGACGCTCGAGATCATATTGATTCGAAATCGTTTTCCCGTTCCTGAAATCACAGGCGTCTGACCCTTGGGGCTATAAGTTGTGCCCGTCTGATGATCGGAACGAAAGCCCGCCTCATCTCCCCAATGAATCTCGGCATTTTCAAGGCGCGCCCGCTTGGCAATCGCCGGATAAACTGTAAGCGTCTTATTGGTGTAAATTAGAAAGGGAATACTTAAGATTCCAGGGGAGGAGGTGGGAATAATTATTTTCAGGTGTGGAATTGATGTTGGCGAGGACGTAGCGGAAATAGTCAAAAGCATTGACGCCATTGGCTTTGCAGGTCTCAATGAGGGAATAGATGACAGCTGAGGCGTGGGCACCTTTGACATTGCCCATAAAAAGCCAGTTTTTTCGGCCCACAGCAAATGGACGGATGGCGCGTCCTGCCATGTTGTTGTCAATATCCAAGCGGCCATCATTGAGGTATTCTGTCAAGGGGCCCCATTGCCTTAAAACATAGCCAACCGCTTGCCCCAAGGGACTTTTGGGAACAATCACTTTTTTGTGCTCCTTAAGCAAGACCTTGAATTTCTCAAGGATGGGCTTGGCTTTTTCTTGTCGGAGCTTTTGGATCTTATCGGGCGGGTATTGAGCCTCTTTGGCGTCTTTTTCAATTTTATAAAGGCTTCTGATGATGGTGAGCGCCTCGGCAGATTTGCCCGTGGTGTTGCCTGTACTTTTAATAATGTCCGCAAACTTGCGCCGCGCATGGGCCCAACATCCCACAGCCGTGATGTCTTGACTTTGCGCCAAGGCTTTGTAACCACCATACCCATCCGTATGAAGGTAACCTTTAAAACCCTTCAGGAATTCTTTGGCATTTTCACCTTTGCGTGTGGGCGTGTATTCATAAGAAATGGCGTGATGAGATGACGACCCGGTCATATACACCCACATATAGGATTGCGTTTGCGCCTTGCGGTCACATTCCTTTAAAACTTGAGCCCGCGTTTCATCTGCCCGTACATAAGTCTCCTTGAGAATCTCAGATCTTAAAAGCTCTTTTAAAGGGCTCAAGAGATCACCTATTTGAAGAATCCAACGGCTCATCGTGGCCCGACCTAAGTCAACTTCAAACCGCTCCCACATCTGAGATTGTCGATAAAGGGGTAGATGATCTTGGTACTTGGAGACGATGATGTGGGCCAATAGATTCGCAGATGCCATGCTTTTGAGAAGAGGCGCATTGGGCACTTCAGCCACACGCACCCCTTCGGTGCAAGATTTACAGGCATACTTCAAGCGCACGTTTTGAATGACTTTTAACTGTGCGGGAACGTAATCCAGCTGCTCAGAGATCTCCTCGCCCATCTGATGCAACGGATGTCCACAGGTGCAGATTTTATCACCAGCAATATCATGGATGACACGTTCGCGCGGCAGATGAGCCGGCAACGGACGACGTCCTTTTTTGAGAAGAGTCGAGGAGGATTTGTCCTTTCCAGAGTCATTCTCTGTTTCACTTTCAGCCCCAGCCTTTTCTGCTTCTAAAGGCGGCTCTTCGTAAACCTCATCAAAGACGTTTTCAAACCCGGGGAGCTTGGGAAATTCCTCGAACTTGATCTTCTCAGAGCTCCGCCCAAACTTGCTTTGTTTCATCTGAAGCAATAAATGAGTCAGTCGATCAACCTCTTGCACCAGATGTTCATTTTGTGTGGCTAGAATAGCCTTGTCTTTTTCTGATTTTTGCAAGTTTTTATAGAGCGCCACAGCGTCGAAAACAGAGGAGATTTTGAGTGAAGTTTGGGGCTCATTTTTCATGAGGAACTCTACCCAAAACCCCCTAAAACGTCAATGTATTTCTGAGTTTTTTCAGGTAAAAACCTCAGGAAAATTCTTGAAAATGGACCGCCTTATGGCCTTTGAGCTTTTGATAATTGAGACCCTCTTGCAGCCATCTCAATTGCTGGGAGGTCAACTCCAAAACATCTCCCCTCAAACTCACCTGAAACCTCTCTTTTTCAAGGCGTTTGTACCAAAGACAAAATCCATTCGTCTCCCAATACAAGATCTTCATCTTGGTCAGGGTCCGGTTGCAAAAAACATACATCGTTCCGTCACACGGCACACGACCTAAGCTAGAGGCCACGTAAGCCGCAAGTCCATCAATCGATTTTCTCATGTCCATCGGGGCGGAATAAAACAGAATCTCCCCTCGCGTCTGCTCAAACATGGCAACTCCGCAGTATTGCAATTACACGCTGAAGCGTAATCCCATCAAATCCCGGCACAATCTCAATCCTCTCCCCGGACATAAAGCGAATCTCAAGGGGCACGGGAGCTTGGCGAGCCTCTGCTTGAAGGGCAGGACTCTCAAATAAATCTAATGTTTCTGGACTCTCGTGCCCCACCACAGCAGTCGCCACAAAGCGCCCGACCGATGACCCCTCAAATAGCCTTCTTCCCACGCGGGGAAACCAATACTTAAAGGACGAATAACTCAGTCCTCCAGCCGTACAAAATTTTTCCTGACTCAATCCGCTCTTACGCCAGCTCTCGATCTGCTCTTCCCAATATTTCAGCTTCCCTGCGGATCTTTCATCTCGCGTTTGACGTTGCCCCGTCCTTTTCTCCTTCATCATTTTCATCTCCGTAGTTGTTTTACGGAGTCAACCTTGTCCTATTTTCCTCACACCTAAAAGATGCGGGTCCTATGACGCTTACTATGGCTTTAAATCTTTTACAGCTGACCAAAGATAAAATGAAGCGTCAGTCTATTAAAAGGCTTAGAAAAATGGCCGGTTGGGATGACAACATCCTTTCCAATATCCTCACTCAAAAATTTTCATGAGGTGGCCCTGTTTTGAGACAACAGCTGACCTTCTCCTCCAAATCTTGGGGGTACAATTTCCCAAAATTTGATATTTTGCCCTTGGGCATTGGTTCAGTTTTCATGGGTGACCAAAAAAAGGATGCAACCTTAATACCCTTTGCCGTTGCAAGGATTTCAGGAACTTCCCCAGCCTTGCCAAATAAATTGACCCCGCCGCGAGCGGCGGGGAATATGACCCAATGAGATTAAAATTAAATGTAAATTTCACCAGTCTTAATAAAGTGGTTAACTTCTTTAATATTGAAAATCTGGTGCAATTCTTGATTTTCTTGGGACTTACGTCGCATTTCAATAAATTTATTTCTATCAGAAATAAATTTTTCGCTTATTTTTTTGTGGTTCTCAACGTCTCTTTCAACTTCTTCTGTCTTGTTAAACAATTTAAGATATTCAGCTTCAATAACGTCCAATGGCTTAGGAGCATCCTTATAAATTTCACCAAATCCCAGATATCGATCTTGAGACATACAAATTACGTTATCTCCCATCCCATTCCCATTGGGCTTAAAGTACGGGTATAATGGGATATTTGTAATGTAAGTGAAGGATCCTGGGACTGACTCTCCTTGTTCATTTGTTATGAACTGAAGAGGTAATTCATGAAAAAATTGCTCGATGTCCCAACCTTGAGTTTCATTTAATAATTTGTAAAAGGCCTTTGCATAGCGATTAAAAAGTTCCTCGCCTAAAATTTCTTTTAAACAAAAAATCTTAGCTGTTGTTAGAGCTATTGTGCATTCAAGTTTCGCCGGTTTATCAAGTAAGTCCTCTAAAGCCGCTATAAGATTATCAGGTTCTGTTTTTAGCAAGAGCGATGGAATCTTTGTGTTTTGTTTTTCACCATCTACGATTACAGTGCCTTTAATCCACTTCGGCAGCCAAAATGCGGACTGCGTGCTCATCTGACATCCTGGCTCTACATAAGTCCAATTCTTATTAATCTTTTTATAAATTCTTTCTGTTGTAGCCACGACGGTACTATTGATGCCAAGCTGAGTGTCAAGGAAAGATTTTCTAACAGGAGAAACAGATGTCTTGGGAACATCTTGATACATACTGAACGCTTCTGGAGAATATCCAAAGCAAAAAAGACTAGATGTAAAGGAGACGACAATAAAGTTTTTCATATTCTACACCACAAATAAAAATAATATTTCTTCAAAAGCAATAAAAACACATAAAATCATATTCACGAAAATGTCAAGAATAAAATTTTGAGACACTTAACTAAAGATAGATAACGTGATAAGATGGCTTATTTAAAGGGGGATAGGCCATGGAATGCAAGAAATGTAATTCAGTTCAGTATGTTAAGAATGGAATGGTCAGAGGGATCCAACGCTACCGCTGTAAAAGCTGCGGCTGCAACTTCACAAATACACCTAAGCGCGGAAAGCCAGAGGCCATGAAAGCCTTGGCAATCCTTTTATATACATTGGGAAATGCAAGCTTTGGAATGATCGGAAAGGTTCTTAAAGTCAGTAATGTCGCTGTTTTGAAGTGGATTCGAAAAGAGGCAAAATCATTGGAAAGGCCTGCCGTTCCATCTGACCTTAAGCTCGTTCAAATCGACGAGATGTGGCATTACGTGAATGGAAAAAAAACAAAATTTGGATCTGGAAAGCCTTTGACCCTGTGTCAGGGCGAGTTATCTCCTGGACTTTGGGTCGCCGTGATGATCGAACAGCCAAAAGCTTAATCGACGAAATCGGCACGAGGGATCTCACTTTCATCACGGACGATTGGGAGGGATTTCATCGTCTAATTCCTGAACATCAACTTTTTACTGGCAAGGATTTAACCTACCCAATCGAGCAGGATAACAGCAACACACGTCATTATCTCGCGCGCTTTCGAAGGCGCTCCAAGGTCACGTCTCGAAGCCATGAAATGGTAGATCTTTCCTTACTTCTTCTTTACCATCTCTCCAATCCTGAAGTCTTCAAAAAATATCTGGACTCTTTCTTATCTATCTTTAGTTAAGAGTCTCAAAATTTTGAACTTTTTTTCATAATAACAAACATTTTAAAATATAAAAAATACTAAATATTATTTACTATACACAATTTCAAAATTCAATTTTTTTTTCAAAAAATATTTTTGTTTTATGCCAACCATGAATAAAAGTTGTGGATAAGTCTTTGAATAGCATGCAAAAAGTTGTTATCCTAAGACCTATCAAATCCCCCTCTTTTTGGATCAGGGCCCCTACCATACATCAAGGGAAAGGAGGAGATATGTCGAAAATTCGCGGATTGTCATTCACTATTTGCCCCCCTACAGCCCCAATTTGAACCCCATCGCGATTATGGAAAATTATGTGTGAATACGTCTCGAATAATAATGTTTTACCTTAAAGGAAGTGACTTTACCAACGTTGTAAAACACTTTTTCGAAAAAACAGTTCATGAAATTAAAGATCTTCTCCAAACTCGCGTCACAGACAACTTCGAACGACTTAACACCCAATTTTCATTTTGATTGAGTGTAGATCTCATAAAGCTTGAGATAGGAGGCCAAGTGACTTTTTCATCACAATACACATAGAAACCTTTATTAAAAAAACAAAAAAAATCGATTTTTTCAAAAATCGATTGTTAAGCTTTATTCCTTAAAGCAAGGAATATCTCATGCAACGATCAAAGCTTATCAGTATTATCATTCTCATTTTTGTAGCCCTTTGGTTTGCCGGAGGATACATTCGCAAAAGTTTCTCCACCCATGAGGATGCTAGTCAAAGTGCAGCACCTCTTGCCCGCGTCAAGGTCACGACATCGCACGCCAAACTACATCCTGTTTGTTTGACATTAAGGGGTGTGACAAAGGCCGATGTGAAAGTCACATTACGCGCTGAAACAGATGGGCCCGTCATGGAAATTTTGGCAAACAAAGGAAGCACGGTTAAAAAAGGAGATTCCATTTTAAAACTTTCTCCAAAGGACCGCCTTGCAAAATTGGAGGAAGCCAAAGCAACTGTCACATCTAAAGAGATCGAGTATCATGCGGCCCAAAAACTTTTTGAAAAAGACTTTACTCCCAAAACAGCACTTGCGAAGGCAAAATCTAATTTTCAAGTTGCAAAAGCCCATTTAAAGGAAATTGAAATCGATTTAAAAAATACGGATATCAAAGCTCCTTTTTCAGGGATTATTGATAGTCAATCAGTGGAGCTTGGACAATTTGTAAAATTAGGTGATGAGCTTGTGACCTTAGTGGATTTAGATCCGATTAAATCTGTAATTCCTGTGTCTGAAGAAAAAATAAATTTGCTCAAGCTGGGCGAAAAAACAAAAATCAAATCCATTAATGGATCGTCTTTTGAAGGTGAGGTCACCTATATTAGCCGAGTAGCCGATCCTGCAACACGGACTTATCAAATTGAGTTGTCCGCTCAAAACCCTCACCATGCTATTCCCGATGGGATGACGATTGAAGCCCTTATCCCCCTTGGAAAAGCCAAAGCCCATTTTATCACGCCTTCAATTCTCTCTTTGGATGAATCGGGCAAAATTGGGATCAAGATTGCAGATGAGAAAAAAATGGCTCATTTTGTTCCTGTGGAAATTGTAGACACAGATACCAATGGTGTTTGGGTCATGGGACTGCCGGATACAAGTCAGATTATTGTCACAGGACAAGCGTTTATTAAAGACGGTGAACTGCTTGAACTTGTAGAAGGCGTTGACTCAAAATGAATCAGATGCTGGAAGCCACCCTCGGACGTAGTCGGACGTTACTTGCCCTGTTCTTCATGATCCTTTTTGCAGGACTCTGGAGCTATATCACAATCTCACGAGAATCTGCACCGGATGTCAAAATTCCGCTGATCTTTGTGACAATAAGCCAAGAGGGCATTTCACCAGAGGATTCTCAACGCCTTCTATTAAGGCCCCTTGAACAGCAAATCCGAACCATTGAAGGTATTAAAGAAATTCGAGGGAATGCCTATGAAAATGGAGGAATGCTTATCGTTGAGTTTCGGGCCGGGCACAATGTGGACAAAGCGCGAAATGACGTTCGAGAAAAGGTGGACTTGGCCAAATCCAAACTCCCCACAGAAGCTAAAGAACCTATTGTTAATGAACTTAGCTTTAGTCAGTTCCCCGTCCTTGTTATTAAGCTCTCAGGAGATGTGCCCCCCCGAAAGCTCTATCAAATCTCAAAAGATTTGAAGGAAGAGATTGAAGCTCGTGTCTCCAGCGTTCTTTCGGCGACTGTTGTGGGTGATCGTGAGGATGTCGTTGAGATTCTTGTCGATCCTGCAAAACTTGAGACCTATAATATTACACTTGATGCGGTTATGGCCCTTTTTAATCGCAACAACCTTGTGGTTTCTGCAGGCACGCTCGATACAGACAAAGGAAAGTTTTCCGTTCGCGTTCCTGGCCTTATTGAAAGTGTCGAAGATATGAAGTCCGTTCCCATTACGGTCAATGGCGATGCGGTCGTAACTTTAGCAGACGTGGCAAGTTTAAGAAAAACCTATAAAGACGCCTCTACTTTTGCGCGAGATCGTGGGAAATCTGCCGTTGCCATCGAGGTGAGTAAACGTACGGGTGAAAACATTATTGAGACTGTTGCGGCCGTCAAAGCGGTGGTTTCAGAAATGCAACAAAAGTGGCCAGAGCAACTCCAAATTGCCTATGCCCAAGATCAATCTGATCAGATCGTGGACATGCTCCGAGATCTTCAAAATAATCTCATTTTTGCAGTCATTCTTGTCATGGCGGTTATTGTCATTGCTTTGGGGTGGAGATCTGCAGTTTTGGTGGGACTTTCCGTGCCGGGTGCGTTTTTGGCGGGCGTTCTTGTTCTTGATCTTTTGGGAATGACACTCAATATCGTCGTTTTATTTAGCCTGATTCTTTCGGTCGGAATGCTTGTGGATGGCGCCATTATTGTTGTGGAATATGCCGACCGAAAAATGATGGAAGATGTGCCCCGCAAAGAGGCCTTCATTCAAGCCGCACAACGTATGGCGTGGCCTGTAATTGTCTCTATCGCAACCATTCTTGTTGTGTTCTTACCCCTTCTTTTCTGGCCTGGGGTTGTGGGACAATTTATGAAATATCTGCCCATCACACTTTTAGCAGTTTTGACTGCCTCAATTCTTATGGCCCTTCTTTTTGTCCCGGCTTTAGGATTTTATTTAGGCGGAATTTCTAAAGAGCATGCCCAACACTACAAAGAGATGATTGTCACAACAGAAGAAGGCGATCTCACCCAATTAAAGGGATTTACAGGATGGTATTTCCAAATCTTGGAAAAATCTCTCAATCATTCAAAAGCTGTTCTTGCGGGCTCATTTGGCCTTTTGGTGGGTGTCATTATTCTCTATTCGTTCTTAGGCGTAGGCGTTGAATTTTTCCCCAATGTGGAGCCAGAACAAGCCGCCATTCATGTTCATGCCCGCGGTAATCTTTCTATGAAAGAACAAGACGGCCTCGTCAAATCTGTGGAAGACCGTATTCTTGATATGAAAGAACTCAAATCTATTTATACGCGCGTGGGAAAGCCAGACATGAGCAAGGGAGGAAGCACTGGTCAAGGGGGGGATGAAGCCGAAGATACCATTGGGGTAATTACGCTTGAGTTTTCAGACTGGCAAACGCGCCGAAAAGTAGAAGATATTCTGGCTGATATTTTGAAAAAAACAAAAGATATCCCTGGAATTTATGTCGAACCTCGTGCTGACAAACCCGGGCCTAGCCATGGCAAACCCATCGAACTGAATGTCTTTTCTTCAATTTCTGGGGAAATTCCAAAAGCCGTTGAGAAAATTCGAGCTCATATGGATCAAATGAAGGGACTCCGTGATATTGAAGATACGCGCCCCATTCCAGGAATTCGTTGGGACATGAATATTGATCGTGCGCAAGCCGCAAAATTTGACGCCACTGTCGAATTGGTAGGCGCTGGAATCCGTTTGGTCACCAATGGTTACAAAGTGAGTACGTATCGCCCTGACGATGCCATTGATGAAGTTGACATTGTTCTGCGTTATCCAGAAGCTTATCGCACTATTGAGCAACTTGATAAAGTGCGCGTCCGGACACAATTGGGTCTTATTCCCATTTCGAATTTTGTGACACGCACAGCCGTTCCTAAAGTTGGATTTATTCAGCGCAGCAATGGAAAAGAAGTCGACAATATCAAGGCTGATGTGGCGCTTGGGGTTTTGCCCAATGATAAAGTGAATGAAATCAAAACCTGGCTCAAGACTGCCGATTTAGGGGAGCATATCCGCGTTGAATTTAAGGGTGAAGATGAAGATCAAAAAGAGACAGGAGATTTCTTAATCAAAGCGTTTCTTTTGGCGATTGCTATGATTGTGATCATTCTTGTTACCCAATTTAATAGCTTCTTCCACGCGTGCCTTGTGATGTCTGCGGTCATTATGTCAACAGCGGGTGTTTTGATGGGACTGATTATTATGCAAGAGCCCTTTGGAATTGTGATGGGCGGAATTGGGATTATTGCGCTTGCCGGAATTATCGTGAGTAATAATGTGATTTTGATCGATACATACCAGCATCTTGAAAAGCAATTTACCGATATGAAAGTGGTGGTTTTGCGGACGGGCGTTCAACGTTTGCGCCCTGTGATCCTCACAAAACTGACGGTGATTTTGGGACTTCTCCCCATTATGTTTGCAATGAATATTGACTTTGTGAAGGCCGAAATCACAATTGGGGCGCCTGCCACGCAATGGTGGATTCAGCTTTCAACCGCTATTGTTTTTGGTGTGCTCTTCGCATCTCCGCTTACTTTGATCGTAACACCCTGCGCTTTATGGGCGCATGCTCAATGGCAGGAGAAGCGGGTAAAGAAGAAGCAAGCTCGTTCCGCTTAAGCGCTTTTTTGTAACTGATATAACTAAAGGGAATGCTGGCTAAATAAAGGAAGCCACCTGCCCCTAATGTTAACCAAGGTACGCTAATAAGCGAGGCCATAAGGACGGCCACAACAATCAAAATAAAGCGTGCAGATTTGGGATGCGCACGAATATTTTTGGGCACAAAGGTGGGGATCCGGCTGGCCATGAGTGCTGCGCTCATGAGCATAAATAAGGACATCACAAAAGGGTTTAACGAAAATTGAGTCCATCCTTGATGGTGAAGCCCAAATAAAAGCATAAGAGGTGTCATGGCAAGAATTGCCCCGGCGGGCGCAGGAACACCTACGGAATAATTCACCATCCATTCTGGTTTTTTCTGAGCCGCAGATCCTGCATGGGTATTAAAACGTGCAAGTCTTAAAGCTTGGCACGTCACAAAGAAAAGACACATGGCCCAGCCAAAGTTTCCCCACAATTGAAGAGAATAAAGATAAATCAAAATAGACGGCGCCACGCCAAAACTCACGAAATCCGCCAAAGAATCCAATTGAACGCCAAAATCACTATCCGCTTGAAGAAGGCGCGCAATACGTCCATCCATTCCGTCCAAAATGCCTGCAATAATGATGAGAGCTACAGCCTTCTCCCAGTCCCCTTGATAGGCAAAGCGAATGGCACTGAGCCCTGCGCACAAGGCTGTAACGGTGATCACATTGGGAATGACTTTAATGAGAGGAGATGGAGGAATACGTTTGCGAGCCATAAAATGTGTTCCTTTAAAGTCGTGCGATGACGGTTTCGCCACCAATCATATATTGACCGACAAGCACTTGTGAATCAACGCCCTTGGGCAGATAAATGTCCGTACGGCTCCCAAAGCGAATAATACCATAGCGATCCCCGGCCTTGACATCATCCCCATCTTTGGCCTCGCACAAAATACGCCGTGCGATGAGCCCTGCAATTTGAACGACGAGAATTTCTTGTCCTCCCTCAGTTTTAATTACAAGGGAATTACGTTCGTTAAATTCAGAAGCCTTGTCCAAGGAGGCATTAAAGAACTTTCCTGGATAATAATGAGCCTTGATAATTTTTCCAGAAACAGGAATGCGATTGACGTGCACATCAAAGACGTTCAAGAAAATACTGACACGCGTCAGTTCCCCTTCTTGCCAACGGAGTTCTTGGGGGGGCACCGCCTTTGTGATCATCGAAACATAACCATCGGCGGGACTCACCACAACTTGAGAATCTTGAGGGGTGACACGTTCAGGATCGCGAAAGAAATAAATACACCAAAGTGTTAAACCCACCCCCACAATGCCTAAAAAAGACGACATCAGGGAGAGTAAAAACGTGCCCACCGCAAAAATTGCGACAAAGGGCCAACCGGCTTTATGAATAGGTGCTAAAAATTGCCACATTGTGAAAACCATCCTTTTTGTATGTTGAAATAATTTTATATCAGGTCTTTAAACTGTTTTCTATGGTTTGAGAATCGTGTAAAGAGAATGTCATGAGAAATTAATAAAATAGGGAAGCTATGGACCATCCCTCAGCCATTTGTGTTTACAGTAGTTCTAAGGACGAAGTTGCCAGCGTTTACAAAGATTCTGCCATTGAATTGGGTAAACTTTTAGCCGACAAAAATATCTCCCTTGTTTATGGGGGTGGAGATAAAGGTCTTATGGGTCTTATTGCGCATAGTTGCATGGATGCAGGTGGCAAAGTTATTGGATTTATGCCTACTCATTTGCAAGGAATTGAAAAGCCAGATCTCGATATCACAGAATTTTATTTTGTGGAGTCCATGCATGAGCGTAAACAAAAAATGTTTGAGAGGGCTGATGCGTTTTTTATTCTGCCTGGAGGATTTGGAACGCTTGATGAAGTTTTCGAAATGATTACCTGGCGGCAAATTGGACTTCATGAAAAACCCATCATCTTCATCAACATTAACCACTATTGGGATCCTGTGAAGCTTTTGGCGGATAATATCATCTCGCAAAAATTTGCATCTGAAACGCACAGAACTTATTTCTTCTTTGCGAATTCTGTCGGGGAGGCTTTTGGGATTTTGAAAGGTCTTCCAAAGCCTTCTCACGCCGCCTGTGCGGAATGGATGTAGGCTTTTAGAGTTCATCTTCAGGAAAGTGGTGGCCAGAGGCGGAATCGAACCGCCGACACGAGGATTTTCAGTCCTCTGCTCTACCGACTGAGCTATCTGGCCCTGTGATGGATAAGACTGTCTATAGAGAAATTTTTCGTCCTTGTCCATATCCTCTATTGACCAAAGTCGAACTTTTTTTATGATGAGGCTATCCCGTATCTTTTTTGAGGCCTTTTATGGAATCGTTCACACGTTCAATCGGTTGGCTTTTTATTAATATTGATACACTTCTTTTGAGCTTCATTGTGTTCGGATTTATTTTATTGCTTTGCAAAACCAAAAGATGGGGTAAGCGTTTTTTTCTCACAGGGCTTTTGGGGCTGTTTTTTTGCGCAATTATGCCTTTAGGTATTTGGATGTTGGTGGAGCTTGAGAATCGTTTTCCGCAACCTCAAACGTTACCCGCCAATACCGTAGGCATTATCGTTTTAGGTGGAAGTTTTGATTTCATGACCATGGAAGGACGTCAAATGCCTGCTTATAATTTGGCGGGAGGTCGGTTTTTGGAATTCATCGCTTTTACTAAAAAGTATCCTCACCTCAAACGTGTTTTTTCAGGGGGTGGGAGAGATCTCCCCACAATTCATGGGCAAAAAATGGGGGAGGCGGATATTGCAAAAATGATTTTCTCGGACCTTGGATACGATACGCAAGGCATGATTTTTGAGGGTACGTCTCGAACAACTCTTGAGAACGCGACCAAAACAAAAGAAATTGTTCAGCCCAAGCCTGGGGAAAAATGGGTCCTCATGACCTCAGCCTTTCATCTGCCACGTGCTGTGGGACTTTTCCGAAAAGCGGGTTTTGACGTGCTCCCTTATCCCGTGGATTATCATACGTCGGGCCAATATGATCCCTTGTTCTTTTTAGGCTTAAGAGATGGACTTCTTTCACTTCATTATGCTACGAGAGAATGGCTATCGTTGATCCAGAATTATCTGTATGGACGAAGCGATGAAATCTTTCCTGGGATAAATTAAAGTGATGTTGGAAGTGGTGAATAAAAAAAAATGTAATCTTGATAGGATTCTTAGCGATAAACTAAGGTGTTCCGCGTATCAGGATCGTTTGTCGTTCCACTTTTTCCGTGAGAATCTTCTTAAAAAAAACCTCAAGGATCCTGGAGTGGCTTTGGGGCTCAAAGTTCACGATAACATGTTAAGATATTTCGCCCTTGCTCTTTTGGGGCTCATTTTGGCAGGTTGTGCCACAGGCCCTCAAGAACCAGAAATTCGCCTTCCCGATGGCAGCGTGACCAAAGCCCCAAAACGGGCCACCAGTAAGCCCTATCAAATTAAAGGGGTGTGGTATTATCCTCAAGAACACTATGAATATGAAGAACATGGTGTGGCTTCTTATTATGGGGGTGGGGATGTTTTCCATGGACGTCCCACAGCAACAGGTGAACGATTTGACATGAATGGTGTGACTGCTGCGCACAAAACACTTCCTCTGCCGTGCATTGCTGAAGTTACCAATTTGGAGAATGGCCGAAAGATCGTCGTCAAAGTTAATGATCGTGGACCTTTCGTTAATGATCGCATTATTGATGTTTCAAGACGGGTTGCCCAACTTTTGGGATTTGAGAATCAAGGCACCGCCAAAGTGAGAGTCAAAACTTTAGTTGAGGATAGTATGTCCCTCAATTCTCTTGAGGCCTCAAAAGTAGTCCTTGATGAAACTGTTGTGGAAACGCCCATTGCGGCCCCCACCAATAAAATTGCCGTGGGAACTCTGGCTCCGCTTGGTGCTGTTGCGGTTTCAACGAAAGCTCTTGCCGACACTCCCAAAAAAGCAATTGCAACGGCCCCCAAACCGAAAAAGGAATTCATTGCAGACGCAGATGTCCTTCCTGATATTTTGCCAGATGATTTTTTTAAATCCGTAGAACCCAATGCGGTGGCGTTGATGGAAACCAAACCTCTTATTCCTAAAGAACTCCCTCCACCACCACCTTCTCTAAAAGCGGTTGCAAAACCCGCGCCTGAGCCAAAACCTGGTGGTGGTCGTGGGATTTATGTGGATGTGGGGGAATATCCTCAAAATGAGGCCAATCAAGTGGCAAAAAAACTTCAGACCCTGGCCAAGGGACTTTATACGGATTTGACACAATCTGGACAAAATATGGTGGTGCGTTTAGGCCCTCTTCAAAGCGCTAAAGATGCCGATCTTCTGCTGGATCATTTAGTTGAAGCCGGCTATCATAAGGCCAAAATGATTTTTCGAAATTAGCAACAGTTAACTCAAGGAAAAGGACGTATGACAAAGCGACTGTCTTCTCTTATTGCATTTATTTTGTGTGTTTTTGTATTCGATCTTCGTGCTATTGAGACAGAAGCTAAACAAGTTGTTCTTTATGATTTTAACACCGGTGAGATTTTGTTCGAGAAAAATGGGGATGAGATTATGGTTCCCTCTTCCATGACCAAAATCATGACCGCTCACTTGGTGTTTGAACGCTTGCGTGATGGTCATTTAAAGCTCGCTGATGTTTTGCTTATTAGCGAGAAATCTTGGCGCATCCAAGGCTCAAAAATGTTCGTGGCGCTCAATTCCGATGTGTTTGTTGAAGATTTGCTTCAAGGCGTGATTGTTCAATCTGGAAACGATGCGTGTGTGGCCCTTGCCGAAGGTCTTTCTGGCAGTGAAGAAAGCTTTGCTGAGGAAATGACAAAAAAAGCCAAAGCTATGGGTGCCCAAAATACGGTCTTTTTAAATGCTTCAGGCTGGCCGGATGACGGACATTATACAACTGCAAAAGATCTGGCTTTGATGGCGTCTCATACCATACGCGATTTTCCAGATGAATATAAAAAATATTACAGCCAAATTGATTACACGTATAACGGCATCAAACAAGGCAACCGCAACCCACTCCTTTACAAAAATCTGGGTGCAGGGATTGTGGCCGATGGCATGAAAACCGGGCATACTGATGCTGGTGGATATGGTCTTGTGGGATCAGCCATTCAAAATGGACACCGTTTGATTTTGGTCATCAATGGTTTACCTTCGGCTTCCGCGCGGGACAAAGAAGCAACTGCACTTTTAACATGGGGATTTCATGAATTTAAAAATTACAAATTCTTCCAAAAAGGTGATGTTGTAGATCAGGTTGATGTTTGGGTTGGAAATGTCCCGAGTGTTCCTATTGTAGCAGGGGGGCAAGTCGAGATGGTGCTTCCCAGAACATCTACCAATGACATGGTGGTTAAAGCTAGTTACAATTCACCTTTAGAAGCGCCTTTAAAGGCAGGTGATGTGGTCGGAAAAATTGAAATTACTGTTCCTGGAAAGTCTCCCAAAGAGATTCCACTTTTGGCGGGACAAGATGTCGAAAAAGCAAGCTTTTTTAATCGTATTGGAATGTCAATTAATTACCTTCTTTGGGGAAAGCGCGGTTCATGAAACGCGCACCCTTTATTACCTTTGAAGGGGGGGAAGGCACCGGAAAGTCAACTCAAATCCGAAGGCTTCAAGAAGCGCTTTTGATTCAACAAATCCAAGTTGAGACTTTCCGTGAGCCTGGTGGCACCACAGGCGCTGAAGCCATTCGCAAGCTTTTGGTCGAAGGTGATCCTGATCGTTGGGACGGTATGACGGAAGCGCTTTTGATGTATGCCGCAAGACGGGATCTTACCCAAAAGCGTATTATTCCCACACTTGCCAAAGGCATTTGGGGACTTTGTGATCGGTTTTTTGACTCTACCATGGCTTATCAAGGATTTGGCCATGAATTGGGATATGAGACCGTCCGTGAACTCAATCATGCAGTCATGGGGGACTTTGTCCCCGACCTTACTTTCGTTTTTAATTTAGGAAGTGGTATTGGACTTCAACGTGCAGCCAATCGTGGGGGCATAGAAGATCGTTTTGAGCGTAAAGGCCTCACTTTTCATGAGCGGGTTGACGAAGGCTATGCTGAAATTGTCAAGCGCAATCCTGAGAGATGTGTTGTTATTGATGCTTTTCAAGATATTCATCAGGTTTTTTATGATATTGCTCAGGTTATTGAAAAACGGTTCGGGGTCAAAATTCCATGCTGATTCCAGATCATCTTCCCCCCATAATAGGGCATGAGGGTCCGCAAGAACTTATCTATAAGGCTTTTGAGTCCTCCCGTTTCCCCCATGCTTGGATTTTAAGAGGGGTCAAAGGGATTGGGAAATTTAATTTTGCACTTCATCTTTCTTATGCACTTTTTAAAAATAAAATCACTCTTCCTTTTCAGATTGATGTTGAGGATCCTCTTTTCAAACGCATGAAATCGGGGGGGCACGGGGATCTTATTATTCTTGCACTCACCCAAGATGAAAAAGGAAAAGTGGCCCGTGAAATTTCGGCGCAACAAGTGCGCAGCATTACGAGCAAACTCACACAGACGGCATTTGAGGGCGGGTGGCGCATTGTGATTGTGGATGGTGTTGAGAATTTAAATCGTCACGGCGCCAACGCTCTTTTAAAAACCCTCGAGGAGCCGCCGCATCAAACCCTTTTCCTTTTGGTGACCTCCTCTTTAGGACGACTTTTGCCCACAATTCGATCTCGATGTCAGATTTTGAATTTTGCGCAATTACTTGATTCTGAAATGAAATCTGTCCTTTTGAGTTTGAATCCCAACTTAAAAAGTCAGGATTTAGAAATACTCCTCCCCTTAGCCCAAGGTAGTCCCGGACGCATTCAGCATTTACTGGCCTTAGGTGGGCTCGACTTTTGCCAAAATATGGTCAAGGCCTTTGCACATCTGAAAGCGGGATCCTTAAAAGAGGTACTTGCCTTTGCCTATACCCACGGTGACGATCCTGAAATTTATGAAATCATCGAAGATTATATCCGCGCCGATTTAGTAGAAGGTCTTCTTGAAAAAGCACAAAACGATCTCTCTTCAGAGGCTACTCAAACCCATCTCAAACTTTGGGATGAAGTGACTCAGCTGTTTCAAGAGTCCCGCAAGGCCGACCTTGATCGTAAAGCCACCCTTTCGACAGTGCTTTCGACACTGTCTTTAAAAACTTCATAAGAGAAAACATGAAAACTCATTGAGATCAGTGAGAGATCCAGAAAATTTTAGACATTGTGAGCTGTCTTTTTTTGTATGCAATTTGCTCGTTTGAGAAATTTTGTCACGGGAACCTGCTGGTGCCCTAGGACTCCAGGGCCACCTCATGAAAATTTTTGAGTGAGGATATTGGAAAGGATGTTGTCATCCCAACCGGCCATTTTTCTAAGCCTTTTAATAGACTGACGCTTCATTTTATCTTTGGTAAGCTGTAAAAGATTTAAAGCCATATGTCGAATAATAGCCATAACTTGAGGGGCGTTTTCTTTCCTGATGCGAGATTGATCTTCTCCAAAAGACATGTCTAAAACCCAATGAAGATTATTTTCTATCTCCCAATGACTTCGAATAGCCCCCAGGACCTTCTGAGGAGTTTCTTGGAGAGAAGAGATATAATATCGTGTTTCGTAAGTGGTTTTATCTTTGGTTTCTCGTTTAGAATCAATACGAATGATACTATGAATTGAGCTCCAATGAGGATGCCGCTCTCGCAGCCAGGCCACATCATGTGTGACCCAACATTGCCTTGTCTCAAGGCGGCCATGACCTTTATCGTAATCCTTAAAAGAGCTGATATTGTTAATTGTTTTCAATTCGCTATCACTCAAGCAGGTTGTTACATCTTCGCAAAGAGTTCCCTGATTTCCTTTTAAAGAAAAAATATAGTTTCCCTCTTTCTGAATGATTTGATCGGCAATGTCATATTGACATCCCATTGCATCAATGGTGACTGTTGTTCCTCTCAGGTCTAACCATTCCAAAAGCTTAGGAATCGCTGTGATTTCATTGCTTTTTTCTGAGACTTTTTCCTGCGCTAACACCAATCTGGCTTCTGACGCATAAGCGCTAACCATATGTAACATATCAGTTCCCTCATCAAAGCTATGCCGTGATGATTTTCCATCGATAGCAATAACTTTCTTTTGCATTTGAGATTTAAGACTTTCGACCCAACTTCGAAACAGCTCTTGAAATTCCTTGGGATCTATTGCTCTAAAAAATCGACGATAGGTATCATCGCTGGGAATTCCGTTCTTGTAAGGTAAGAATTGACGAAGGTAGTCAATCTTTGCCTTTCCAAAGTCTTCAACATCCTGCCATCCTTCTGCTCCAGATATTACAGCGCACAGAGTGACAAGGCGTATTTCTGACATTGTGTAGTCTCGATTACGCTCAGACCTTGGATCTTCTATATCTTTAAAATGATCTAAAAAACTAATTTCAACTTCTATTCCCATTTCTACCTCCTGTTTTTTTCAGGTAGGCTCTCATTTTTTCTATCTCTTAGCTATTTTTTTCATGAGGTGGCCCTGAGATTTTCCTGCCCCAGAAAGTCCAGTTATCCAAAACACTTTATTTGATGTCATGATTAATCCTTAAAAAATATTTAAAAAACAGGAACAGCTGAGAAAGGGGCATTTAATTCACTTATTTCAAAAACAATTTCCCACTGGTTGGGTTCCACTAAAATCACACGGTCGTTACCAGTATCTGAAATTAGCCAGTAGCCTTTAAAATTGCCATGGTCAATCTCAAGAGCTGAGCCAGGAGATCTAAGCTCCCCCATAGGTGTCGATCTTAAAATTTTATTTTCTCTAAAATCAACTTCTAAAACTTCATTATTATGTTCATTGGCGACTAAAAACGTATCTCTAGGTGTTAAAGTGACATCGTTAGGATAATTAAATCCATTAATTATATTAGAAATTTCATGGTTTTTTATGCCCCAGACAATAATTCTATATTGATCCCCCTCTGCGAGTACTAATTTATCACCATAAACACATCCGCCACGGACATCACCAAAAAGAGGGGCTGTAATTGGGCTTAATACACCATCCTCAGGATTGAACTCATAGACCGCATAATGAGAAAAATCAGACGGGTTTTTGTTAATAATTTCTGTTTTTGCGGCAACCACAAAAACTTTTTTGTCATCTTTAAAAATTGCAGATACGCAGTAACCTTTAATATCATGCCTTACTGTATAATCTTTTCTTTCAATAACTTGCAAAGGCTCGTGACTTCCTCCTAATATTAAATATTTTTCAGTGGCTATAGCCGAATAATAAGGTTTATTGCTTCTAAATATTTTTTTTAACTTTCCATTTCCATCAAAGAAAAAAGCACTTAAGCCGAAATTTGATGCAACCAAAATATCAAAATCAACTGATTTAATCATTTTTGATTTTGAATTTGAATGGGTGTAATTAGCCGTTGTAGACTCCGAAACCCAAAGTGTTCCATCTTCATTTTTATAGATTTGAAAATTTAGTCTCGTTTTATCATGATAGTTTTCTGAAAAAAGCGTTGTAAATGAATAAGAAATTTCAGAAAGTATGTCTGCAACTTTTTGTTGATTCTGCGCATAATACGCCCACAATTCACTATCGGAAGCAATATTTACGCCATCATTTTTCAAATTTTCTTTCAATAAATTTAAGAAATATGCCGACTTTCGATCTGGAATTTGTAACGTGATTTCTTTATTTTGATTGATAGTAAAATCATACATTGAAAAAACGTAATAAAAACCTCCTAGAATTAATAATATTAAAAAAAAATTAAAAATATTTTTTTTAAAAAAACATGTTTTATATCCATTTTCAATTTGTAGGTAAATAATTAATGTAGTTCATAATCCAAAAAGTATAATGCTCCCCTCTTTCTTAAGGATTTCATCCTTTTTTGTTAAGTTTTTCTCAAGCGTTTTTCTCTCTCTTTCGTCTCACTTCTGTCTGAACTCACACAATTATAAATATTGACATGCCCCCGAAACATATACCAGTTAGGAGTAGAGCCTAAGATGAGAGATATCAGTTTGTTTGTGTGTTAGCAACGATTTGCATTCTTTGGTTTATACGCGCATAAAACCACGGAGCTTGCTCCGTGGAGGTTCACTTTGTTATTTACTCGTCGTCAGAACGAGGACGCGTGGGAACAACAGGCTCTTCACCAAAGTCGGCATCTTCTTCCAAAAGATCTTCTGCAAGGTCGGCATCATCAATCTCAACATCTACGTCGGGGATTTTAACTTCGAGCAAGATATCAAATTCCTCTACTTTGGGTTTGCTTTTTTGAGCTTCAGTCAAAGGGGGGCGACCGCGACGACGTTTTTGGGTCGCTTCAGGATCAAACTCTTGGTGACATTTTGGACAGTTAATGGGGGATTTGTTAAGGTCATAGAACTTGGCATTGCACTGTTGGCAGGTGCGTTTTGTGCCCCATTCGATTTTGCTCATGATTGAAAACTCCATTTTTAAAAAATATCTAATTCGCCTTTGCCATGCCTTGAAAAAATTGTCAAAGAGAAAAATCTAGAGAGGAATGATTTCTTATGGTAGGATGACAAAAAAGAGAAGAAACACTCATGGGGGATTGTGCCATGGATGAGAACTTTCAATCCTTTGATGATGTCATGAAAAAGGTGTTTCCCTTTCTGTTATTAGGAATTGTGTCCTGGATCATCTGGGCGAGTTTTGTGAACGAATTTATCACAGGAGGCATGATTTCTGAAGAAAAACATGCGCTTCAATATTATGCTGAGGCACACCAAACCTTATGTATTTTTCTTTATGGCGTTTTAGCGGTTTTATTTTCAGCACTCGCCTGGCCCCGCCTGTTTCTTCTGGCCCTTTTGGGAGGGTTTTTATTCGGCCCGCTCATCGGATCATTAGTCCTACTCCTTTCTGCCACGTTGGGATCTTCCCTCTTCTTTCTTTTGGGACGTGAAGCCTTAGAAGCCGGATTGAAAAGAGTTCATTTTCAAGGAATGGAAAAACTCAAAGCGCACGGGTTTTGGATTATTTTGTCATTAAGATTTCTCCCGCTTGCTCCTTTTCTCCTCACCACTCTTTTGGCCGCAACATTGAATTTGAGATTTAGGGACTATTGGATTGGGACATTTTTAGGCTCAATTCCTCAGGTGGTTTTCTTTACAATTTTAGGAAGCGCTTCGGATCACTATTTACAGGATCCGGAGCAAACGTTGGCGCTTGTTTTTAAAGAACCCACCATAACCTTCGTCTCCTTGTGTCTTTCTTTTTGTGCACTTATTCCCATAGTTTCCAAGACGTTGCGGAAACGGAATTTTTTTTCCGTAACTTCTTAATGCAACAGGTTGGAAAAAATTAATATTTTCAATTTTTAAAAAGAGAAAAATCTTCTCTATTATTGTTGAATCGAAAATATTCTTTTCAATAAAAAATAGGAGATGAAAATGAAAATTAAAAACCGCTCATTTTTCTTTTTACTTACTGCGACTACAGTGTTGTCGTGTCAAGCTTCAGCATCAATAGTTCATGTAATCAATACAACGGGAGATACGGTGCGTGTGTTTTTTAGAGGAGAACATAGTCCCAATCAACATACAGAAGTTTTACCAGCTAAAACCGCAAGCGTCTTTGCTATTGAAAAAACAACGATCAGCCATAAGCCTGTATTTCAGGCCATTGGGGCTTCTTGTTATGGAGGCGGCCCCGATTGGAAGCTCGTCAATACGCATTGCGGAACACTTCACAAGGACAAAAACTATGTTGTTCAGATTGAAGAGAGTGGGATAGGTGGGTTGAAAACCATCTGCACGGAATTGGCAACGTCCATTTAAAAGTGAGAGAAAAGAGGGTGGGAATTTCCTCTGCCCTCTTTTTTTAGGCGACCGAAAATAAGATCACGCGTTCAATGCCCTGGAGGTCTTTTTTGACGTCTAAGACATGATATCCAAGACCCTGAAAAATACATTGGACTTCGTAGCGTTGTCCCATCCCGAGCTCAAGAGCAATGAATCCCTGTTTTGAAACAATACGGAAAAGATCTTGGGCCAAGGCACGATAGCAGTCATACCCATCCTCACCGCCATAAAGGGCTCGGCAAGGATCATATTTTGAGACTTCTTCGGAAAGAGTTTCTTTGTCTCGATAAGGAATGTAGGGGGGGTTTGAAATAATAATATCAAAATATCCTGAAAGCGCTGCGGACCACGAGCCTTGAAAAAAAGATGCACGACCTTCCGTGCCTAGTTTTTTCGCATTGTGGCGCGCCATATTAATCGCCGAAAGTGAACAGTCCATCCCCACACCAAAAGCATTGGGAAGCTCTTTTAAAAGAGAAATGAGAAGGCATCCCGTGCCTGTCCCCAGATCTAAAATTTTGTAGGGGTTGGATTTGTGTTGAAGGAGCCCCAAAACCGTCTCCACCAAAATTTCAGAATCAGGACGCGGATCGAGTGTTTCATGATTGAGATCAAACTCAAGGCTCCAAAACTCCCGACACCCCCGAATGCGGGAAAGAGGTTCATGGGCGAGTCTTCTTCGCAAAGTTTCTTCAAGTTTTAAAGCCAAATCTTGCGGAAAAATTTCTTCCAGATTGAGCGTAATATAAGACGCTTCTTTTCCCAAAACATAGGCCAAAAGCCAACGCGCTTCATCAATGGGATTTTCAAACCCGGCATTATCGAGGGCGCCTGTAATTTCAAAACGAATGTCTTTAAGCGTCTTCTCCAAGGTTAGCAAGCCTCTCTGCTTGGTCTTCTGTTATGAGCGCATCGATGAGTTCATCCAAGGCACTCCCATCTAAGACACGATCAAGTTTATAAAGCGTTAAATTAATCCTATGATCTGTAACTCTCCCTTGGGGAAAGTTATAAGTCCGGATGCGTTCAGAGCGATCCCCACTTCCGACCTGATTTTTACGGGAAGCCGCCCGTTCATTGGCGAGTTTTTCTCGTTCGGCATCATAAATACGGGCGCGCAAAATTTTGAGGGCTTTTGCTTTGTTCTTGTGTTGGGATTTTTCGTCCTGCTGCTGCACCACAATACCTGTGGGAATATGGGTGATGCGAACTGCGCTATCCGTGGTGTTGACCGATTGCCCCCCAGGACCACTGGAGCGGAAAACATCAATGCGAATATCTTTTTCTTCAATCATAATATCAACTTCTTCCGCCTCGGGAAGAACGGCTATGGTTGCGGCTGATGTGTGAATGCGCCCACCAGCTTCTGTTTCAGGAACGCGTTGGACGCGGTGCACGCCGGATTCGTATTTGAGGCGCGCAAACACATTGCGCCCTATAATGGAAGCACTGGCCTCCTTAATCCCCCCAATTCCTGTATCGCTCACATCCATGATTTCAAATTTCCAACCGTGGATATCAGCATACCGTTGATACATACGGAAAAGGTCGGCACCAAAAAGGGCTGCTTCCTCCCCACCTGTCCCTGCCCGAATTTCAAGGATGGCGTTTTTCTCATCCGCCTCATCTTTGGGTAAAAGAAGAACTTTAATGTCTTGCAAAAGATGGGGCAATTTTTCAGTAGCACTTTCCAAATCAGATTGTGCCATGGCTTTGAGTTCAGGGTCATCTGCTGCGTCTTTGAGCATCTCCTCAAGATCCACTTTTTCTTGGAGGAGATTTTTATACTCCTCAATTTTCTCAACCACAGGCGTCAAGTCTGAATATTCTTTGGAGAACTTGGCGAATTCTTGTGGATCGCCAAAAGTACTTTGAGAAAGAATGTCCCTCAATTGTGCGTGGCGTGCCACCATTTGGGAGAGTTTGAGTTCAAATGACATGAGTTACGGTTCCTTGTGAGGAATTAAATTGAAAATATGCACAACTTTATCTCTTCATTTCTTTAAGATAAGTCACCAATTCCCCTTGGGGCACTGTGGATTGATCTCCAGAGTCAAGATTTTTAAATGTGATTACCCCCGATTGGGATTCGTCTTCGCCCAAAATCAAAGCCCCGAGAGCGCTAATTTTATTAGCGTATTTAAGCGCTTTTCCAATTTGCGTTTGATAAGACATGTCAACAATAAAACCTTCATGGCGAAGGAGATCAGCCAATTTCAAAGCGGATGCCATCAGGGGATCTGATCCAGCAATCATCACATAAGGACGAGGCATGAGAATATCCTCGAGCATCATTGCAATGCGATCAAGTCCGCCAGCCCATCCAACACTTGGAATTAAGGGACCACCCATCATGGGAAACAGTCCGTCATAACGGCCTCCAGCCAAAACCGTTCCTTGAGATCCGAGTTCTGTTGTCGTAAATTCAAAGGCTGTGTGGCAATAATAATCAAGGCCTCTCACCAGGTTTTCATTGCGCGTAAAGGGAACTTGAAAAGCCTCAAGCCCTTCTAAAACCCGTCCAAAAAACTCTTTGGAAAGATTGTTTAAATGCTCAGAAAATTTTGGGGCATTTTTTGTAATTTCTTTATCTTGAGGATCTTTGGAATCCAAAATGCGCAAAGGGTTTTTTTGAAGTCGAATTTGACTATCTTGCGATAACTCATTTTGAAAATCGGATAAATATTCGAGGAGTCGGGATCTGTAAGCATTTCGGCTTTCCACATCCCCAAGCGTATTAATTTCCAATTGAACGCGACTTTCGAGTCCCAGCGCGTTAAAAATGTTCCATGCCAAAAGAATAACTTCAAGATCTCCACGGGGATCTTTCACTCCCATTAATTCCACCCCCATTTGATGAAATTGTCGAAGACGTCCTTTTTGTGGGCGCTCATAACGAAACATGGAGCCCTGGTAGAAATATTTGAGGGGCAAGCTTTGTGTTAGGCCATTGGACATAACGGCACGTGCGGCCCCCGCGGTGCCTTCTGGTCTTAAAACAATATTACCCTCACCCATTCGATCATGGATTTCATACATTTCTTTGGTAACGATGTCAGAGGTATCTCCCAATGTTCGATCAAAAACGGAACGAAATTCCATTAAGGGGGTTGCCATCTCTTCAAAACCGGCGCGTTCAATCTCACCGCGCGCGACATTTAAGATGCGGGAATGCTTTCGAAATTCAGGGGGCAACAAATCATGCGTGCCACGAACGGGTTGCATGGGGATATCCTCATTTTAGTTTGTTAGTCTCTTCTGAGTTACTGGGTCTTGGGGTGTTGAGCAAGTAATTTTTCAGGAGTAAGAGAAATATTGCCCACCACTTCACCCGTATTGCCAATCGGACCCAAGTCATTATCATTGACAATCAAGCGAATTCCGCCAGCATTGCCTGTTTTGAGAATATAGCCTTCAGAATTTTTGAACTCATATTTTTCACCTGGATTGAAAGTACGATTAATCACGATCTGCCCTTGGAGATCTTTGACTTGAACCCAAGTTTTTTCCGTAAAATTCATGGTTACAGCATGTCCTTGAGGGGCGCTCGCAGGGGGCTCACTCTCAAAACTTACTTTTTTCAGAGTGGTTTCAGGGGCTGAAGGTGTTATCAATTCATTTGAAGCATCCGGAGAAGTCACAAGGGCAGTATTCGTTTCATGAGGAGGATTCGTTGCAGGATTCTCATTTTGTTGCAGAGGAGTTCCTACAAAAACTTCTGTGGAGACAGGCGCTTCAATGTCGGCCACTTTAATGACACCGTTCTCGTCCATAGAATGCGGAGCCATCGGCATACTATTTTCCGCAAGGGAAAGTTTTTTAACATCTAAGGAAGGCGTTTCAAGAGGGCTCATTCGTGTAATAGTTTCCCAACCTAAAAACATCATGAGTGCAAAGGCTAATGAAATGGAGACGACCTTGACGTGGGGGATGCCTCTTCTGGGTAATGGTTTTGGAAATACCAAAGTTTCATCATTTTGCGGGATTGAGGCTGAGGCTTTGAATTGACCCACAAGAACATCTGAATTGAGATCTAAAAAGCGAGCATAAGCACGGATAAATCCTAGTGTATAGACATCAATCGGCAAGGTTTCACATTGTGTCTCAAGGCGCACGAGAAAGGATTTGGTAATGCATAAGGCTTTGGAAACATCTTCAAGAGAAAAGCCTTTTATAATGCGGGCGTCTTTTAAAATGTCGCCCACAGTTCCGGAGTGAGCGGCCTCATCAAGAGTGAGATTGAGATTCTCTTCAAAATTGTCTTTTTGTTTCTTTGCCATCAGTCCGCCAAGAAATTACATTTAGTAATGAATTTTATTATTTATTAGTTAATTCAAAATAACAAGTTTTTTATGGGCTTGGCAATGCGCAAAAAAAAGAAAATTTATCAACTTTATTTTTCAGGAGCAAGGGCTCGAAACTGCACTTCTCCTCTTTTTTACCTTGAAGTTGAGGACTTAATCTCAAGGATTTGAAAAGCGGGTTGAATATTAGATCTCTCCCCTTTATGAATATAAAAAATAATTGTGAGCGGATTATCCTATGCCTTTTCCAAATATCGACCCCATCGCCATCCATATAGGGCCTTTTGCTGTCCATTGGTATGGTATTGCTTATGTCGTAGGGATTTTGGGGTGGTGGCGCTATAGTTTGTGGCTTTCGGATAAATATCCGAACCCCTCACGTAAAGACATTGATGACTTTATTGTTTGGGCTGTTTTTGGCGTCGTTTTGGGTGGTCGCTTGGGATATGTTCTTTTTTATAAACCTGACTATTATTTTTCTCACCCCTTAGAAATTCTTCAAACTTGGCATGGGGGGATGTCTTTTCATGGTGGTCTTTTGGGAGTTATTGTCACCATTGCCTTTTTTGCACGAAAGCGCGGGATGGGCTTTTTGGATTTTTCGGATGTGGCTTGCTGTGGCGTACCCATTGGCCTTTTCTTTGGGCGTATTGCAAATTTCTTAAATGGGGAGCTTTTTGGGAGAATCACTGATTCATCTTGGGGTGTCATTTTCCCCCATGGTGGCCCCCTGCCACGCCATCCAAGCCAACTTTACGAGGCCTTTTTTGAGGGTGCTCTTCTTTTTTTCGTCATGACCTTTTTTGCCACGAAATCACCCTTAGGGCATAGGCGTGGATTTTTAACGGGCCTCTTTTTAGCGGGCTATGCTGTAGCCAGAATCACGGCTGAATTTTTCCGAGAGCCAGATGCTTTCTTAGGATTTTTTGCAGGGGGCGTGACTATGGGGCAAATTCTCTCTCTACCCGCGCTTGCATTTGGTCTTTTCCTCATGATCCGGACACGCCAATCTCATGTCGCCCCTTGAAGAGATCCTAAAGGCAAATACACCCCTTTCCATTAAAGAGTTTATGGAGCTGGCACTCACCCATGAGGCACATGGATATTACATATTACAAAAACCCATTGGCGATGAAGGGGATTTTACCACCGCCCCTGAAGTCTCTCAAATGTTTGGAGAACTCATAGGACTTTGGGCTGTAAATATCTGGGAGCAAATGGGGCGTCCCAAAGTTTTTAAATGGGTGGAGTTGGGCCCCGGGCGAGGAACACTCCTTAAAGATGCACTTCGCATCACCTCTCAGATTTCTGAATTTCGGGACGCCTTATGGTTTTCCTGTGTAGAGGTGAATCCTTATTTTCGAGAACTGCAAGAAGGGATCCTGAAGCAATTTCAGAATGACAATAAAGGGAAACTCTTCATCCAAAATCGTCATGCTAAACTTGTTTCAGGATCTCGTAACAGGGGAATGAATAATCTCGAACCAAGCCCAGAGCTCTCCACCCTCTTTTACACCTCCTGGCAAGATTGTTTTCATGACCTTAAAAAAGACGATACACCCTTCGTCATGATTGCCAATGAATTTTTGGACACGCTTCCCATCCATCAATACGTTCACAAAGATCAGGAATGGTACGAACGACATGTAGTTTTTCAAAACAATGAATGGGGCTTTGAAGATCTAAAAAGTGAGGTGGACAAACATAATATAATACCCACACTCGAAGGAGACCCTGAAAATAAGGTTTTCGAAATCTGCCTCGAAGCGCAAGACCTTATCCAATCTCTTTCTAAAATTCTCACGACAAAAACGGGGGCAGTGCTCCTTCTCGATTATGGATACAAGGAAGGACACGGCGAGAGCCTTCAAGCCCTTCACAAAGGAAATCCTGTCTCTCCTTTGAGCCATATCGGTATGGCCGACCTCACGGCTCATGTCGATTTTGGAGCCTTGAAAAAAATTGCACCCACAGCAAACGGACCTGTGACTCAGTCCGAATTTCTTCATAATCTTGGAATTGTGGAATGGAAGGAAAAATTGCGCAGTAAATCCACACTTCCCATGAATGCCTCTTTGGAAGCACAATATCATCGCTTGACCCATCCCCTTCAAATGGGGCATTTATTTAAAGTGATGGCTCTCACAAGTCCCCAAATCCAACCTTTAGGCTTTTAAATGATCCACACAAGTCCCGAACTTTTAAAATTTCCCGATATTCAACATGGTTTTTTTGAACAAAGTGCCACAGAAATGCCCTCCTTAAATTGTGCTTTTGTGAACTCTGAATCAGCAGAACAAGTGCATGCACAACGACAATTTATGATAAAAATCATGAGGGGAGAGGAAACTCCACTTCTCACGTTAAAACAGATTCATTCGGCAACGGTTCATATTGTGGAATCAACTAGTCAAATTCTTCCCGAAGGCGACGCACTTGTGACACGCAGAAAAAATATTGCTCTAGGCGTCCTCACAGCTGATTGTGGTCCTGTGATTTTTGCAGACCCCACAAATGAAGTGATTGGTATTGCGCATGCGGGATGGAGAGGTGCTATGGCTGGCATTTTAGGAAAAACAATTAAAGCCATGGAAAGTTTGGGCGCAGAAAGGGATTCTCTTTATGCCATATTAGGCCCGACAATTCAGCAAAGTCATTATGAGGTGGGATCTGAATTTGAGGAACTTTTAGGGAGTGATGCGCATCTCTTCCTCAAGAAATCCCAAAAAGACGGACATTTTTATTTTGACCTTCCTCACTACATTGTGATGGAATTGGAAAAATTGGGCGTTGCGTCTCCTTACAATTTAGCGTTAAATACCTTTACAGGAAATTTTTTTAGCCGTCGAAAAGCGTTGCAAAAAAGTCAGCATCCTCTATTTAAAGGGTTGTGCAATTTATCGGCCATTGCAATGTCATAAAATTTATGGCAGTGTATCGCGCATTGGGCAATTTTCTGCAATCACTTGCTATTAGTTGCCTTTAGTGAATGAATTAAATATAACCAACATTAAAAAGAGGAAGAATCCATGAAGTACTTCGTCATCCCTGCTCTTCTTGTAAGCGCTCTCGCTTTGACAGCTTGTGGCAAAAAAGAAGAAAAAGCAGCTGAAACTCCAGCTCCAGCTGCTGTTGAAGCTCCTGCTGCTCCAGCTCCTGCTGCTCCAGCTCCTGCTGCTCCAGCTCCTGCTGCTCCAGCTCCTGCTGCTCCAGCTCCAGCTCCTGCTGCTCCAGCTCCTGCGGAACCTGCTCCTGCAGCAAAATAATAACGATTTCGTTGTTAGTTTGAGAAAAAGCCCCTCAAAAATTTGTGGGGCTTTTTTTATTTCATCTTGATTAATTATAAAACGGCATTCTAGTTTCTTCTTTGGGATCGCATATTTCAATTTTTTCCACAATGATCTCGTCTGGCGCATTCTCACTTTTCTTGGTCTTATAATGAAGTTCATTTTGCACATGCGCCCCTGAAATTTTCTCAGCGCTTGCTTCCAATGCATTGCCCATATAAGCCGTCACAATAACAACCAAAATTCGTTTCATAGTCTTTCTCCTTCACGTTATTTTAATTTTAAGTTTAGACCTATTTGCTTTTTTCTTGAAGTGGAAAGTCATTTTGTGGTTTCTAGGGGAGTAAATTTTATTTTCAAAATATACAACCGTCAGGCCGAATTTATTTCAGCATCTTATGAGATCCTGAAACGAGTTCAGGATGACAAAAGAATAAGACGAAAAACAACTGAGTCAGTATTGTCATGCTTTTAGACCTACCTGGAAAACCTCAAGACCACCGTATTGTTGTCGCCATGTCTGGTGGTGTGGATAGCTCAGTTGCCGCAGCCCTCATGGTTGAGGCCGGATATGATGTTATTGGAATCACGCTTCAACTTTACGACCAAGGGGCAATGGTTGCCAAAAAAGGGGCGTGTTGTGCGGGGCAAGATATTTACGACGCACGGCAGGTTTGTGATAAATTAGGTATTCCCCATTATATTTTAGATTACGAATCCCGCTTTCACGAAAGTGTGATGAATGATTTTGCCGACAGCTATTTGCGGGGAGAAACCCCAATTCCTTGCGTTCGGTGCAATCAAAACGTGAAGTTCAAGGACCTTCTTTCCACAGCGCGAGATTTGGGTGCAGAAGCGCTTGTGACAGGGCACTATGTCCAGCGCTTTCAAAAGGGGGAGAAGTCAGAGCTTCATCGTGCCGTTGATCCCATTCGAGATCAAAGCTACTTCCTCTTTGCCACCACACAAAATCAACTTGATTTTCTGAGGTTTCCTTTGGGCAGCCTGAATGCCAAAACGGAAACCCGTAAACACGCCAAGCGCTTTGGTTTGGAAATTGCTGAAAAACCCGACAGCCAAGATATTTGCTTTGTCCCCAATGGATCTTATGTGTCTGTTGTTGAAAAGCTCCGTCCGGGGAGTCTCGAAGAGGGTGAGATCCTCCATCTCGATGGTCGCGTTTTGGGCACACATACAGGCATTATTGGATATACCGTAGGACAACGCAAGGGCCTTGGAATTGGCGGAGGAGAGCCCCTTTATGTGGTGGGACTTGACCCCAAAACACATCGCGTTTATGTGGGCCCTAAAGAAGCACTCGCAAAATCTGAAGTCTACATTCAAGAACTCAATTGGCTGGGGGAGCAGACAAAAGAGACCTTTAATGCCCTCGTTAAAATTAGGTCCGCCCACAAACCCGTCCCTGCCAAAATCACACTTCTTGAAAATGGAAAAGCGCGCGTCCAGTTTGATTCCCCCGAATATGGCGTTTCTGCAGGACAGGCCTGCGTGGTCTATGATGGCAACCGCGTTCTGGGGGGAGGCTGGATTGAACGAGATGCCCTCTTTTAAATATTTGTAAAATTATTTTTGTTAACTGAATTATTGAAAATGTTTTTGAAAAAGAAATTATTCCTATCTTTTACCTTAATGTTGTTTTTTGCAAAGGCCTTTGGAGGTCCCTATGATTTCCCAACGGATGATATTCCGGATGTGGATCAACAGATTGGGCTCTATAAGAGGGCTTTTAAGCCTCTCAGCCTTCGAGAAGATTTTAGACTCAATCCAAAAAACACTCACATAGAGGGCCTTGTTCCCCTGACACGCATAGCTTATCGTTATGTTCGTGAGCTTCTTGAAAGTCACGTGGATTCTTTAGAGTTATTAAATACATTTTGGATTAAAACCGCTCATATCATTGAGTCCAAAAATCTAACCCTCAAGAACTTCAAAAATATCAATACACAGTTGGCTTTTCTTCTGGGGTATCAAAAAAAGAAAGGTCCATTTTGGAAAGAAGAAACCCTTGAGATCGACAAGAAATTTTATGCCAGTGACGATTGGAAAGACCTTCAAAATTATCACAAGATTGAACATGAATTTTTTGTAGTTCAGAGCTTTCCGTTTTGTTTTGAAGCCATTCTTTATGATAAAAATGGTGAATTTTCATTAAATCAATTTATTTCCGCTTATCTTGATGAAGCGTTTCCCATAGGGTTAACGGCACTGTGTGCGGATGGTCGGGGCCCTCATGGAAATTATGTGGAAGGATCGCTGGGGTTTTACCTTCATGATCTTGCCCATTGGGGAAACTTTTCCTCAGAGTTTTTGGTTGAAGGAATTGAATGGGCGCCATTTAGATCTATTGCACAGCAGATTTGGAAATTTGAAAAAATACATTCAGATTTTTTAAAGGTGGGGTTGTTTATGCTGTTGCATGAATATATACCAGGATTGTGCTCAGATTTTCACAAAACAGATCTCAAAACCCTTTTTCAAAAATGGGTTGTAGGAAGCGCGAAGAAAGCCGAATCATCCGCACCAGAAATCTATTGTATTCGAAAATTATTAAGGGAAAAACTTCCTCAAATTCTTAAAGGTGACTTTTACGTTGATGATAAAATTATTTGGGAAGAGGATTATGAAAATTTTTGCTCCGTAAGCGTGGGTTTTCGGCCCGAACCTTTCGAAGAACCGCTGGTTGCAGCAACGTTAAGAATTAAATTTCACCAAACCAAAAATCTTAATGAGGAAATCATCAGTAGACCTGTTGCGTAATAGTGTGATAGGAAACAAGCGGTGTTATTGGCTTTGATTTCTTTTTTAGTGGGCGTTTTTGAGATGGAAATTCCAAAGGCCCGCGCATAGATGAATGAATTGATCGTCTTGACCTCGGCGATTGCGATAGATATGAGCCGTTGATGCAAATCGTTTGATTCCGTTGATAGCATGTTCGACTATGATACGAATTCCAGAGATAATTTTGTTTTCTTGCTTTTGCTGACGAGTCAGATCTTTGCCTTTTGGCTTTTTGTGAGGGATCATAACGGTATTTGAAGGGTTGAGCCATTTGTGAATACTTTGAAAGGCTTTATCTGCCCACAAAGATTTACCAGGAGGGAAATATCGGAGAATTTCTGTTTTCTTAATCTGCGTAAGATCATGCATACGCCCTCCTTTAGTCGGCGAGAGAAAGAGAATCTCTCGACGTTCATTGGCGATCAGACTGTTCTTGCGCGTATGACATCTTTTCTTTCCCGAATAACGTTTCTTTTGTAATTTACTTCTTTGTGGACGTTGTGTCGGACGCTCAGTCCCATCAAGGAATAAATCCTTCACATCAGGGCACAGAGCCATAAACTCTTCAACAGAATGAATCTGCCGCTTGGGCAAAACTAAATGACGACCAAGTGTTTTCTCTAAAAGCGGCAGTAAGCGCTTTGTCCAGTGAAAACAACGACTCCGATCAACACCAAAAACAAAACCCGCCAGATCGTAAGTCGGATACACCTTCAGATAAAATAAAATATAAAATAGTTTACTGCGCACATCCCGTAAGGCACCTTTGCGACCCGCTCCAACAGCTCGTTCTCTGTCTCTGTTACATAATTCTGCCTGAAGTACTTTCTCAAAACTCACCAACAGCGTCATAAATTCTGCAATCTTCATTCCAGATAAAGATAACATTAAGCGTTCATTCTGTAGCGCCCGATTCATCGATAACAACGGCTAGATCCTCATCAAAAGTTCTAAAACACCAAAATCTATAGCCAATTAATCAATTACACAACAGGTCTAGTATTTGCGAAGTTAATCACATTGCAAATATTAAGGAGGCTTTAGGTCTCATTAGCAAAAAAGATCGCTTCCTATATTGTGGGTTCGCCGATCAGAATCTCACAAAAGTATTTGAAAATTTAAATAACTACACTGAAAAAATAATGCTGAGTCGAAAAAACTATTTTGACCTTTTCTTTTTAGACAACATCAAATTATTAAATCTTGCTTATGGAAAGGAAATCCTGACGTCCGACTCCATTCATCAAGAAATTCAGTTGGCGCTTTTTAAATTCTTCATAGCATTTTATCAAAAATATCAAGATATTTTTTTATGGAATACACCGCTCGCCAATGAAAATGCCTTATAAAGGCAGAGAAAAACCAAAATAAGCGTTCTAATTCAATAAAATTTTATGTATAAAGAAGAGATAAAAATTGAACTGACAATTAAAGAAAAACAAGAACTAGAATTTCAGCACAGTAAAGAAAGAGATCGTCGCGTGGCTGATCGCATCAAAGCCGTTTTGCTAAATGCAGAAGGTTGGACTCAAAAGCAAATCGCTCAGGCTTTGCGGATTCGCTATGAAACTGTTCAAAACCATCTCAACGATTACAAGAATAGCAAAAGCTGAATTCTGAAAATGGTGGCTCTGAAGGCCATCTCACTTCTCAAAACCCTCCTTGATGATGAGCTGGTTGAGTTTGCAGATCTCGTTCAATTTAGAAACCAGGAACGTTACCATTGCAGCCCATGAAACCATTGATAGCAAAGCCATGGAAAAGCATTTTGCGGCTTTACGTAAAAAATATCCGAAGGCGCCAAAAATTCATCTGATTGTGGATAATGGTCCTTATATAGCCTTGGCTATAACAATTATCTCGCACCATAATTTTTAGTTCTCATCTTTGGAATGGTTTTCATAGTGAATATCGACCGTCAGTTCGATATTCTCCTTGTGAGGGAAAAGGGGCTCAACGATTGTGTTTTGATGTTTATAAATGACATGCCGACGAAAAGGATATTCATAATAAGAGAAGCTATTCCAAGGGAAAAAATAAGTACCAAAATTTTGCCTAAGCAGGTTAAAAAGCAAGTATTTGTTAGGAAAAATAGAGTTCAAATTTGTAGAGGCCGTAATTATTCCAATAGGTTCACCATAATAACCAAAGACAGGAGACCCTGAAAATCCAGGACTGGAATTTCGAAAATCATTACCGTTCTCAAAATTACCTTTAAAATAAAGAGTGTGTTGAGATTTAAGGTTAAGGCCTAACAGCCTATTAAAATTGAAATAATGAAAATCAACGCTTTTTAGAAAATCAAACTGAAGCTTAAAAGCGCTTCGATAATGCCCTACTGAAGTCGCATCTAAAAGACCAAAATCCCGAGAAAAGCTAATGACAGGGGCTCCAAAGCCAGCCGCATAGTAAGGAATGGATAAATCTTGGTAGGTTCCTAAAATTTTAATAGATGAGAGAGTGGATTGAAATTCGTTGATTTGGTTTGTGTATACCGTGGAAATTCCAGATACATCTACGGGGAAGATGGGCGATGCACGGTGGATCGGAATGGCAGAGCTCAGTAATAATTGATTGTTTTCGATACTACTTTCTGGAAATAATACCGCTAAATCTACAGAGGGTGAAAAAGGTGTCAGCACGGAAGAAATTTTATAATGGGTTTGTCCGGAATTAAAGTAAATATCCTCACCAGGTATTATGGCGTGCTTTGCCGTGAGGATAAAGGGATTCCCATTCCGTGTTGTCATAACGGTGCCTGTGGCTGAGTTGGAGCGGGTTAAAATTTTTCCAACAGGGGTATAAAAAGGATTTGACCCTTCCCAGATATGTTTGTGATAGGCTGCAGGAAGTGAGTACGAAAAAAACAGAATGCTGTAAGCAAAGAGGGAGAAATTTTTTAATTCTCTTGTCATTTTGCATCTCCGCCATTATGGCCTTATAGGCTCCAATTCTATTAAGTCTGCAGGTCCTACGGAAAGTTTTCCATTTTGGGTTGTGATAGGAACGGTGATTTCTTTTTCACCTTTTTGATTTTGGTGTGCCAACATGCCTAAGATAAAACCCGCCATTTGGGCGGCTTTTTTCTTAATGACACCAACTTCTGTGAGGACTTCGAGTGCACGATCATAGCCGGATATGGTGGCTGAAAACGCGGAAAGGGGGCGCATTTGTTCATCAAATGTGAAAGTCCCATCCCCTTGAATGTCAAGAGGTGCCCAGGTAAATGAAAGTTTTTTTATGTCGATAATGCCGCCTTGGTCGCGCCATGCCGCTAAAGTTTTTGGGTAAGGGGTTTGGAAATGTGAGATTTCGCTCTTGAAAAGAAAAGTGGCGGATTTCGTGTAGCCTTTTAAATTGAGTGCTGTATCCAGACCCTGAAGTTGAGATGAAAAATCGAGATGGATGCGATGATCGATGATATTGTTTTCAAGGTCAAGGTTGATTTCGCTAAGTGTGAGGGGGATGGTTTTTTCGCCATTTTGAAATGCGATCTGGTGTGCTGAAATCTGAATTTGATTCCAGTTTTGATTTTCAATCCAAATCTCACTTTTGCAATTTTGGCAAACCAACTTTAAAAGGGTGGTATTTAAAAAGGGAGGAATGTCAAAATGCGTGTCTCCCTCAAAATCCAAATAAAAATGGTTTAAAGACCAAGGTCTTAAAGAGAGAGTCAATAACGGCGTTTGCCCTCCACCCCAATTTTGAGGCGTTTTGATTTTGAGATTTGAAATGTGGGCACTCACCAAAAGTGGAGATCCGCTCATTGAAATTCCGTCATAGGAAATCTCATAGCCTTGAGTTTTTAAATGGGTGAGTTCTTTTTCAAAGTCCTGCAGGATGCGTGTTTTTGCAAATTCAAATGAGGCAAACCAGGCAATTGCTAATGTCAGTAAAAGGCTAAGGATGAGTAGCGTGATCTTCTTCGGCGTTTTCGACATGCACTAAACCCTTTTTATAAAGCTTTAAGGAGCCCTCTTCAATTCGCTCTTCCAAAAGGGCCATAAAAGCCTGCTTTGAAAGTCCTGGTTGAATGGGCTTTAAGAATTCTAGTGTGACGAGTCCAGGCTTTTTGATCAAGCCCTTTCGCGGCCAGAATAATCCTGAATTCAGAGCTACTGGGACAACAGGGATAGAGAGATGACTATAAAGAACCGCAACGCCTGCATGATAGGTTCCTGGGAATCCTGGCTTTGAGCGAGTACCTTCGGGAAATATCACAATGGTGCGATTTTCTTGGACAGCATCATCAGAGGCCTGAAGCATTTGGCGCAAATCTTGGAGGGCTTTTTTCTTACTGCGCGAGACTGGAATCATGTCAAGGCGTTTTAAAAACCATCCAAAAAGAGGAATCCACATCAGCTCTTTTTTAAGAACGTAAATGGCATCTGTGAGTAAAACGTGATAGATCATAGTCTCCCAAGCAGATTGATGTTTTGAAGCAATAAAATAAGGTCCTTGGGGCAGGTTTTCTCGGCCCTTAATTTCATAATTCAATCCAAGAACATGCTTGCAAAGCCAGAAAACGCCAGCCGCCCATAAATTATTGGTCCAAAGCGCAGTGCGCCGTGAAATTAATGTGGGTATGAAGACGATGACGCAAAACGCTGTCCAACTATAAAGCAATCCGTCAAAAAGAAGTGACCTGAGTGTTCTCATCATTTTTTTATCTACAACATTCTTTCTAAAGTGGTGATCGTATAGCGCCCAAGCGCAAAAAGATATTTATTATATTCTCGGATCACATTGAGAATTGTTTTTTGGTCAGCCCACCATTTTTTGTGTTTGAAGGCATCTGCGACCACAGGGTGTGGAATAATATGGACGTGGGGAAGTTCTTGATGAATCTCAAGAAGGCTGCGGGGCATGTGATAATTGGAGGTGACAAGTCGCAGTGAGTTCATGTGATACTTATTTGCCCAGTCTGCGGCTTCTTTGGCATTTTCAATAGTGTCTTCTGCGTGAAACCCAAGTGTTACTTGATTTTTCGAAAAAGAGGGTTTGATGTTGGCGGCTTTTGTCAGATCCATGAGAGTTGCATCAGGATTGACGCCTGAGATTAACAGACGTGGCGCCATGCCCTGTTCTAAAAGCAGAAAGCCTTCTTTAAGACGCGCATTCCCCCCAGTAAAGACAACAATCCCCCCTGTTTTTGTGGTGAAATCTTGAGGGGCCATGGGAATGCGTTGTGTGAAAATAATAAGGCCCAAAACCCAAAGAACAGCAAGGCTTGCCATAATGAAGCCCAATCGAATCCCAAAAAATAAACCCCTTAAAATCATCGAATAACTAATACGCTCCAAAGGCGAGGGTTTTATAAACGGTTCTTCTGGCTGTGATCATCATAAGAATTGCAATTAAAAAAGGAGCCAAAAGAAAGCTGAGGATGGTGTTGTAAATAAAAGAGGGGGATGCTGAAATTTCCAAATCAATACCTTGAAGAAGGAGATAAAGTGCACCCAAAGTCATGATTGCGAGAAGGACACCTGAAAATCCGGCAATCAGTCCATCTTTCAACGCGTGTGTATCAAACTGGCGAGAAATATAGGTGGGCGTTGCCCCAATCAAATGAAGGACCTCGATAATTTGACGATGAATTAAAAGGCTGGTGCGTGTGGCAAAAATGGTTGTGAATGTAATGCAGATCAAAAGAAATCCCAGGATGATACTCGAAAGACTTATCACGATCCAAATTACATTTTGGACTTCTTGAATCCAAGGGCGATGATCCACAAGATGAACTTCTAAGGAGATGGTCTTTAATAAATTCTCAAGATGAGCAAGGTCAATTTTGGCATGAGGCTCAAGGGCGACATCCACAATTAAGGGCAAGGGGAGGGAGGTGACGTCTGAATTCTCAGGAATCCAAGATTTCAAAAGAGTTTGAATTTCGTCTTGAGACACAACTTGTACTGACTTCACTCCCTTCATTTGATTGACGATGGAAAAAACACGCTCTTGTGCGGTTGCGGAAGAAAGAGATTTTGAGAGAGGAACCTCGATGGTGACGGAAGCCCCCAATTGAGATTCCCAATGATGCGCTTGTCCGATGGTATAAAACGTGGCGCCCATCAAAAGGCACCCCAAATAGATCATCAAAGCTATAATCCAAGGCACAAGGCGTGCACTTGGTTCTTTTCCCAAGGGGAGGTCACGACTACGTTTCATGCATTCACCACCTTTTGAGAAGGAACTTTGATAGAGGGGATTTGGAGTAATGCCCCATTGTCGATCCGAAGCTCAGGATAAGGAAATCGCGTCATCATCTCGCGGTTGTGGGTTGCAATCAAAATCGTTGTTCCCAATTTCAATAGTTCCTCAAAAAGATGAATGAGTTTTAAGGCCATCTCATCGTCTACATTTCCGGTGGGTTCGTCCGCAAGAAGGAGCTGGGGCCGAGCGATTACGGCGCGCGCAATTGCAACCCGTTGTTTTTGCCCCCCTGACAGTTTGTTTGGGTATGTATAAATAAAATCCTGAAGACCCACCCATTTAAGCAAATCCTCAGCTTGAATTCGCGCTTCTTTTGAGTCAAGCCCTCGAACGCGCAAGGGAAGGCTGACGTTTTCCAAAACAGTCATGTGATCTAAAAGATTAAACTCTTGGAAGACTACGCCTAGACGTTGGCGGAATGAGGGAAGGTGTTCGAATTTCACAAGGCTGGTGTCGCGCCCAAAAAGATGGAGTTTTCCCCAAGTGGGGCGAAGCCCCAAATAGAGCATCTTCAAAAGAGAAGATTTTCCAGAGCCGCTGGGCCCTGTCAAAAAATGAAACGACCCCTTGGGAAGAGAGAAATTCACCGACTTTAAAAGTGCCGTTTTTCCGTCATAGCTGATGCCTAGGCCTTCGGCTTTGACTGTTATTTCAGGGTGTTGTGATTGATGTGTTTTTTTCATGATGGCGAGAATGCCATAGGATCACAAAAAGGTCTAGAGGGTGACGAACGTGAGTGAAAGGCCGTTCGCAAAAATACAGTCTTTCGTTAAGACTTTATTAACCAAAATAATGTTAACAAATTTTTCATAATCTGGAAAAATTGGAGGGTCACATGGATATTGGATTTCATTATTATCTTATTAAATTACTGTGCGTAGGATTAGGAATGCCAGAGCCTGATGCCCGCATAGTGGCCCAGTCTTCTCAACATGTAGATGATAATATTTACTGGAGAAAAATTGACGAGGGTCTCTCAACAGAGTTCCCAGTTGTGGCGACTTTTTCAATTGATCACAGGCAAAGTTCAGATAGCACCTATCCCACATTGCTCCTTCACTTTCCTCCTGGAGATGGGCCTGATGTTCCTGGTGTAGCCCGAAAAGATGGAAAGTGGTTCGAAGGAATAACAACGCCTGGGGCTAAAATGGCACAAGAGTCCTTAGATAAGGCTATTCAGAGTGGAAATCTTTATCTTATCGGTACAGCGGCGCATACTATGGCAGATACCCATGCTCATCAGGGATTTTCAGGTTGTGTGCACGAATGCAATAAAAACCCAGCTCCTAGTCTTTTTGGTCGATTTTTGCCGCCTCTGGGACATGGGGAGTTTGAGCATCTTCCTGATTTGCCTGTGAATTGGATGGATTCAAGGCTTAAAGGGGAGGCTTGTAAAATTAATAATAAAGAAAGATTTTATGCTGCCGCAAAAGAGATTGCAGAAAAATTGGATCCTTTTATAAATCCAAAGTCCAAAAAAGAAGAACGAGAATTTCGCATTAATAGTGTTTTGGAAAAAGTATTTAAAGCTTTTGGTGAACCAATACCTGCTTATGAGCGGAAAAGTTCTGAATTAGAGCTGTTAGCGCAAGTTCAGATTTATGATTTTCGTAAACTTGCTCAGGATGAACAATTTGGAGGGCAATTTATGGAGATTTACGATAGAGAAAAATGGCGTGATGCGTCAATTTTCACGCAAGTGAGGGGGATTGATGACGATAAATTTGCAGATGTTTTTCAGGATGTTGTCACAAGTATTCTGCCTGATAAGTATTATTGGATGGACACCTATTATCAAAACGTAAAAACTCATTTTGAAAAATCTAAAAGCACAACTGTCAAGATTTATGATGTGGACACCAAAGTAAAGTTTTTTGAAACCTTTCCCGCGAAATCCACCCTTAAAGAATGGCCTGAAGTTGTGAAAAATATCACGTGCACACCTTATTATAAATTCCATGTTGCGGCGCAAACTCACCTGGCTCATCTTATTAAAAAGACAGAAGAGCGAACTGCACGTGATAAAGGCGGTCAAAAAATAATTTCTCTTTATAAGTATTATGATGATGGAAAGCAGGAGGCGTGGGTTGGTGCAATGAAAAAAAGAACACTTGCTTATCGGGCCGAAATTTATGGAGATACGGAGTAGATACTGAATTTTTTTATGAGGTCATTTCTTCTTAACGATTTTTTTACAAAAAATTAAGAAGTTTGTGGCATTCTAAAAATATAAAGCCATTGTTTTTGATAAAAATAAAAAACAGGGAGGCTTCTTAGGGGATTGAAATATAAGAAAAGATCTGGCACACTCCGCGTCCTGAGTAAGGGACCGGTTTTGGACAGTCATTCAAGAACTCTGAGAGCTTCGATAAAGAAGGAGATAACAATGAAAACAACAACTTTAACGCGCGCAGATATCGTGGATGCTATGGCGCGCGAAATGGCTATCCCTCGGCAAATGGCTGTGGATTTCTTTGAAATGAGCTTGGATGAAATGATCAAGGAACTTGAGAAATCAGGATGTTTGAAAGTCTCTTCATTTGGTTCCTTCAATGTGCGTTCAAAAACAAAGCGCATCGGGCGGAATCCCAAAACTGGAAAAGAAGCTGTGATTACGCCACGCAAAGTAGTCTCTTTCAAACCGTCTCATCTTTTGCGCGAAAGAGTCGTGAGTGGGAAGTAATAGGTCTCTTTCATGAGACTATCTATTTTTTTAATTATTTGATAAAATTTGGGAGAGCATAGAAGTACTTAATGTCTTCGGCTCTCCTTTTCCGGCTCCCAAAAACAGCATGGGGCTGAGGTAGGATTCGGAAATTTCCAAAAAGTCTTCTGTGGCTCGATCATCCAAGGCCCCTGTGACCCAGGTGAGAAGTTGTAGGGCCGTTGCCATTAACAGAAATGTTTGGGACTGATGTCCTGCATCAAGAAGCACATGTCGATACCCTCGAGAATGTTCGTACTTCCACCAAACTTTTCGGAAATCAGCCACTAAAAAAATGCCAAAAGAAAGTTCTTTTGCGAAATCTTGTCCCGAAACGCAATGAATCATTTCCTGTCGGAAATCTCCCGTTTTTTGGAGATACAGCGCGTGTTCCTCTATAGCGTAAATGTAAAGTCCAGGATCAATGGTTTCTACGGCATTGACAATAATATAAAAGTTAAAGGGGTGAAGCCCTCCTGCCGAGGCACTTACTTTATGACGTCCTAAAATTTCTATTTGGGAATCGTTACCCCAGGGATCCTTCATATAAGCAAAAGATTTGTAAAGGAGGGAGGAGAAGCTTTTAAAATCAATTTCTTCGCTCGTAAATTCACGCGAGGTGGTTCTTTGGTCAAGAACATCAAGAAACAAGGCATTTTTAAAAAGCGTGGGATCAAACGGGAAAAGGTCAATTTTAGTTTGATCTAAGCGAGATTTTAGGTCGAGCTCGGGAGGTGTTTTATGACCGCAATCAGTAAGGTAGGCCTTAAACCATTCTTGTGAATGACTTTCCACAAATGGTGGATTTTTGGTGCCTTGATGAAAAATCCAAGAAAGATCATCCCAGCCCCACTCGGGAGGTTTATTATGCGAAGGCGATAAAACTGATGATGCTCTCAAGTCCGCTGAGATTGCGTCTTCCACAATCTCAGCCCCTTGAGCGATATCAACAATTCTCTCAAGATAATCTTTTGAGAGACGATATTGTTGATGATTCTCATAATCCCAAAGAACGATGGATCCTTCTTTGAGCAGGAAAAAGATATTATTTTTTATCTTTTCCATTATTTCTTTTAATTAAAACGATTTGATAAGGGGACCCTACTTTTTCGATATTCATCTTTTCCATTTTATTCTCCTTTCTGTTTGTTCATTCAACTAAATATACGATTTCAAAAATTTTGAAAAGACTATCGATGGGTGATAATCCGGAATATTCTTGCGTGTTATGATATAGGTGTCCGTCGAAATCGAATAATCTTGAAAAATAGGAATCAAGTTATTCTCAGTGATGAGAGGGGATTCGCTCCATACTGAGCCTATTCCAACTCCCCCTTTGATGAGGTTGAACATGGAAGGGTGGCTGGTGACTTTAATTTCTTGTGAAATTTCAAATGCGGGCACTTTTGCAAAAAGTTGATTTGAGGACTCTGAAAAGGGAGAGCTGTTAAAGTCAAAAAATCGAACGGCAATGTGGCCTTTCTTTTGATTTTCAGGATTACCATGAGCCTTGATGTAATCTTGACTAGCAAATAAGCAAAATTTTGCCGTGAAAAAGTGATCAATCTTTAGATCATAACGATATCTGTGGGCATCAATTTTAGTCCAAATGATGACATCTGCATAAGATTCCATCAATTCTCTTTCGCTCGAATATGTCAAAAGAGAAATATTCACATTAGGGTATAGATGAAGAAATTCTGAAAGGACGGGGATCACTGCCGAATTTGCAATGCCTTGAGTTGTGGCAATCGTAAAAATCTGTTTGCTGTCCTGTCCCTCCAACCCTTGAAAATTGTCTTTTAACGATGAAAAACGATTCAAAAAATCTTCGTAAAAAACGCTTAATTCTTCACCTATCCGTGTGAGTGCAATTCCAGTTGATTTTCGTGTGTAAATGGGTTGTCCTAAAAGAGCTTCCATTTTGGCAACGCGCTTTCGAATATTACCAATGGCAATGGAAAGCTCTTCTGAAGTTCGTGTTAAAGACTTTGTCTTTGAAATTGAAACAAGAAGAATCATGTCATCAAAATCAAGAGGGTGGTGAATCATTGTTCTCTACCAAATCTGTTAAATTTTAAGGGGAGGTATTGCCTCCGGGGCGCCATAAAATATCTTGGGCACCATTGTTGTTCACGACTCGCGCGAGAACAAACAAAAGGTCTGAAAGGCGATTAACATACTGAATGAGCCCAGGATTAATTATTTCTAAATCTGCCAAGTGGCAAAGGCGTCTTTCGGCGCGTCTTACAATACAGCGGGCCAAGTGTATCCGGGCTGAAATCTCATTTCCGCCAGGTAAAATAAAGGAAGTGAGAGGGAGAAGATTTTCATTGTAGAAATCGATTTGATCTTCGAGGTATTTCACTTGAGTGTCTTGTATGCGAAGGCGCGGCTTATCGTTATCTCGCATAGGTACGCACAAATTTGCACCCACATCAAAAAGATCATTTTGAATGTGGGAGAGAAGTTCTGCCAGTGCGTTTTGACTTTCAACTGCTACAAGTCCCAGAGCCGCATTGGCTTCATCAATCTCACCAATGACTTCAATTCTCAGATCGTATTTAGAAACACGCTCTCCCGTCCCTAGAGAAGTTTTCCCTTTGTCCCCGCCACGGGTATAAATTCGTGTGAGTTGTACCATCCAAGATCCTCTATCTTTTAAGCAAAAGTAAGATTGCAAAAAGAGCTAACGCCAATGCTTGAAAACCAATACGCATACGCATCAATTTATTGCTGCGCTCAGGATTATCGGTTCCCTTCAAAAAAAGATTGGCAATCCCCAAAGCCAAAACCAAAAGCGTTGCGCCCATTGCAATAAAAAGAAGGACAGTGATAACGCCTTGGGCCGTCATGAGGTTTAATCCTCTTGAACGGCTTTGGGATATTTAGCTTTTAATACATCCAATTCGGCTTGAGAGCACAGTCCCAAAGTCACTGGATTTTGTGGTTTCATTTCAGTGGAATTCTTATGGGTTTTGTTCCGAATCGAATTGATTGTGGCTTTTGTAGTTCCCAAAAGCTTAATGATGTCCGTATCCGAAAAATCGGGGCAATGTTTTAAGACCCAGGCAATTCCATCAGGTTTGTCTTGGCGGATGGAAACGGGTGTGTATTTGCCGCCTTTACGTTTTTTTGGCTTTTCCCATTTATCCGTCCGAAGGGCGAGTTGAGCAGTGGGATTCTTTTGGCAGCGCTCAATTTCAGCTGTTGTTAATTCACCGGCGGTAATAGGATCGCGCCCCATAATGCCGATTGCAATTTCACCGTCGGCAATGGCTTGGATTTCTAAGGCATGAAAGCCACAAAAAGCCCCAATTTGCTCAAACGTTAATGTTGTATTTTCAATCAACCAAACGGCGGTTGCCTTTGGCATCAACGGACCACTCATAGTTCCTCCAGAATCAAAAAGTTTAATTGCGGCATTGAACCACAGGTTCACGGCTTTTGGGAAACATTTTTTTGATATAAAAAATGACAGGTTTGAAAAAATGTCCTTGTAATTTTAAAAAGGTCACCTTACGTATTAAACGTAAGTATTTTTTTTGAATTCAATTGTAATTTTTAATGATATAGGTGATTTTGTGTTTGATAAAAGTGTTAAATTATTGTTAGTAGCGTCATTGTTGGCAAGCACATCATTGCAGGCTGTAATAATTGAAGAGATAAAAGAAGGTGCTTCCCCGGCAGTTGGTGTGAAGCAGCAGACTCCTGAAGAAAAAGAGTCAGAAAATCAAAATACAACTTCCTCGACTGGGCATAATCCGTTTGAGGATAAAAAAGATAATAACCCTTCTCCTCTTGAGATGCAGAAGGGCAATGCACTTACGGTAAGTCCCAAGAGGGATACAAAAGAACTCATAGATGTCGAAAAAAATTATCAAAAAATCATTACAGATCAACCTGGTGATACTTATTTTCATACTTTTTTCAGAAGAGGTGCCTGGGTCGTCTGTGAAGGCCTGAAGCTGGGTGTGAATGTTTTGGAAATGCTGAATCAAGGGGTGGATCAAGGCCGGGAAATGAAAAAGTCTTTTGAAGAGGGCTATGATCTTTACACTCCTACAAAGGAAAAGTTAGGGGAGACTGTGGGCGCTTTAGAAATGGCAAAAGAATCTGCCATAACGTGGTGGAGCCAACCCAGTACACTTGGTCCTATTGAGAAAAATATCATTCAAGGCGTTGGATTGAAGCTTGCCCCAGAAATTGAAAATGCATTGTTCAAAGGAGCGAGGTATATCGCTAAAGAATCATTGGTTGCACTATTGGATTGGCGAGGTGATGTGCAAAGTGGACTTGAAAAATTTGGAAATTTTCTAATGAAGATGAGCAATCCTTATGCCATGGTGAGCGACATCCTTTCTTACGTGGATAAAGGCGTTCATATTGCCAATTTTATGCCAGAGGGCATATTTGGCTCCCTAAAATCCCTCGCCATACAGATGGTTGACGGAAAAATGAATGTGGATGCCAATACGTTGGCTGGAAAACAACTTGCTCTTCTTCGTGCTCAAGAAAAGTTTGCGCAAGAAGAGAGGAAGTTCCGGAATATACAAGAGTTTTCGGACGATTCAGAAGTACAAGAGATTGGTGCTACAAAATCCTATGATGAGGCCAAAGAGGAACTTCATATGGCTCAGATAAACTATGATTTGTCTTATAAAGCCGCAAATATTTCAGAAATAATGACTGCAGAAGGTTACTTAACGACAGTGAAAGGTATAGAGAATAGCCTTAAAAAAACGATAGGCGCGTTTGTTGCGGATATAGAGAAACATGTTGAGAAAGTTGTTGGGGGCAATGCTGCTGAGGGGGCCAAACTCGTTCTTCGAGGTATTTTCTTGGGTCAAGATAGCTTGAAAAGCGAATTGGCGTTATTAAAGAAAGAAATTTTGGATTGGACTCCAGAGTTTGTGAAAGAATATCTCGAAATGGCCCAAAACTTGACACCGAATTTTGTCTGGCAAGCTAAAGATGTTGTGGTAGATGTTTTCTCAAACTCCAAGGTTCAAACGGGAATCTCTGTAGTAAGCAAAGTTGGGAATGTTATGGGCATGGCAACAAAATATCCGCTAAAGATCATTAAATTCTTGGCGCCAGTTCAACTGAAAAAAGCGATCAACAAGAGCATTTCAAATTATGTATACAGGCCTCTTGCAAACAAGATTATTGATAAAGTGGATGAAATTGTAGCTCCCCAAATTGAAGGATATGTTCAAAATCTGAATCTGAAGGAACCAATTATATTCTAAGGATGAACTCAAAGTGGGTGGGAATTTATTGCTTGATCAGCCAGTACTTAAACTTATTGAGTTCCCAGAGGAGTCCAAAACGACTATTCAAAAAGTGATTGAAAAAAAGGAAGTTAATGAGTATCTGCAAAATTCTTTGCAGGAAGTAGGTAAGAAAACAATTCAAATTGTTTTTGATAGCGTGAATAAACAATATGGTCTTGAGCTTGGAAAAACTCACGAAGAGAAGAAATAAATTTCTTATCCCGTAACCATAAAAAAGGGCTCATTACGAGTCCTTTTTTTGTTTCAAGTTGATTTAAAATCGATCTCCAAAGGAAATGCCTAGGCCACGTGCGGTGTGAACAATGGATCCATTGATATCGACCGCTTGATAACTTTGAATGGCTTCATCCAAAGGGACCTCCACAACCTCTCGGTTTTGCCAAGTAACCATACGGTTGGTTTTGCCTTGTGCAATCAAATCTACGGCATAAACGCCAAAGGCAGAGGCTAAAAGTCGATCTTGGGAAGACGGTTGTCCTCCGCGTTGCACATGGCCTAAGACGGTATATCGTGTTTCTGCACCCGTTAATGTTGAGACTTTATCCGCTAGATAGTGGGAAATGCCTCCATAGCGGGATTTTCCAGAATGATCTGTAATAATCACTTTTTCGCCCTCTTCTGTTAAAACCGCTTCAGAAATAACAATGAGGGCAAAGTTCCTGCCACTTGCAAATATCTTTCGAATTTTAGAGGCAATCAATTCGATGCGATAAGGAACTTCAGGAATTAAAATGACATCAGCGCCACCGGCAATGCCTGCGTGAAGGGCAATATGTCCCGCATCCCGTCCCATAACCTCAAGAATCATCACGCGATCGTGACTGGCAGCTGTCGGTTGTAAGCGATCAAGCGCTTCTGTGGCCACATCCACAGCCGTCATAAACCCAATGGATTGCTCAGTCAGGCCTACATCATTGTCGATGGTTTTGGGAATGGCGATATATTCAAATCCGCCTTGCTGGGAGAGGCGGTACATAATGTCTTGACTTCCATCCCCTCCCACGCCAATCAGCGCATCTAACTTGAGTGCACGAATTCCCTCAATAATTTCTTGAGAGCGATTCAGGAAAGTTCCATCAGGCATGGGAAATGCAAACGGATTTCCCCGATTGGTGGTGCCTAAAAATGTGCCCCCTTGGCGAATTAAAGAGACGTCAACTACATCAGAATTGAGAGGCACAGCTTCAACCGGGCGCGACATCAGGCCCATGGTGCCTTGTTTGATTCCAAAAACTTGCCAGCCATAGCCTTGGGTTGCGCGTAACGTGACGGCGCGAATAACTGCATTTAAGCCCGCACAATCTCCGCCGCTTGTTAAAACGCCTAATCTCTTTGTCATCGTCCCTGTCCTTAAAAAAATAATTTCGCCCCCCATATTAGCGAAAATTTTTCACCTTCCCAGCAAAATTTCTGATATATTTGACATTAGGATAACTGATATCCGAAATCGAAACTGTTAATTAAAGTTGTGTGATCTATGCCAAACGACGCTTTGAAAAATAAACTTGCAAAATTAAGGATTGAGCATCGCAAGCTCGACGATGACATTGATCGTCTTTCCGCTCAGCCCAATCATGATGAATTAGCTGTTCAACGCCTTAAAAAACGGAAACTTCAGCTTAAAGATGAGATTCGCAAAGCTGAGGCCAATATGCTGCCGGACATTATTGCGTAAAAGTTCGAGATTTTGGAGCCCCTCTAAAATAAAGAGGCCCATTAATAAGCGACTCCCTACTTTAAGAATTTCCCTAAATGGGTTTGGACATTGCGCTCCACTTCCCCGTCCAAATTATTGAGGACTTTTTCCATGAGATTCATCCAAACCTTGCGGCGTTGCCCCAGGGTCATGTTTTCTGAAACGGATTTCGAGCCTTTGGCGCTCGCGTTTGTAAATCCCGTTGATGTCCCCGCGTCATCAGTGACTTCAATTTTAAGGGCAACATTTGCATCATAGCGCTCACTTTGATCGATAGTAAAAAGGCCTTTAAATCCTTTCGTACCCTTAAGCACCACCTCTACAACGGAGGCGTCTTCAATAGTTACCGTCATGGTGCCTGATTTTCCAACTGCTAAAAAGCGGTCGTGAACCCATTGTTGGACCATGGCTATGGGAGGGACCGGAAATTCATGCTCGACATGGGGCCGTTGATTTTTGGATTTGAATTTTTTGACGACTTCAATGTGGGCCACATCGACCTTCAGAGGAGCTTGTGTTAAATAAGTGAGTCCCATGGGTTCAGGCATTTTGGGCTCTGAACAGCCTGTTAAATTTAAAAGCAATGCGAATGGAATGATTCTTGTGAGGGATTTCACGAACATGAGTGTTCTCCTTAATGAAGTGTGTGGACGTCTTTGCGTTCAAAAACATAAGTGTGATTGCAGAATTCGCACGTTACGTCAATTTGATTGTTGATAACGAACTCCTCAATTTCTTCGGGGGCAAGGGACGAGAGGAAAGATTGGATGCGCTCCCGATCGCAACGGCATTTAGCTTGAAAATGGGTGGGAGGGAAAAGACTTAACTCCAACTCATGGAAAAGGCGAAACAAAAGTGTTTCTGGCTCATGAGAAAAATCAAGAAATTCCTGGCGCCCCAGCGTTCTTAAAAGCGCATCAATGTGATTCCATGCTTCTTCCTCTTCTTCAGGAGACATATCTTTTTCGGGCATTTTTTGCAAAATTAAAGCAGTGGCATTCCATTTGCCATCTTCATAATCCACGGCAATGCGAACGCGGGATTCGAGTTGCTCCGATTGCTCAAAATAATATTCCAAATTGGCAGAAAGATCGTCTTCGGTTAGCTCAACAAGCCCCTCATAGCGATCCCGTCCTTTTAAAGGGTCAACAATAAAGGCCAGATATCCCGTTCCTAAAAGGTGGGCTAAATTTTGAGATTTGCTTCCGGTCAATTGCGCTTCGTCATATTGAACATAGCCGCGCGTATTGCCGTCACTGGTGACATCCACAACAGCCAATTGAATGGGGCCGCGTCCTTTGGTTTGTAAGGTGAAGATACCCTCAAATTTTAAAAGACTCCGAAGGCCCACGGCGGCTACAATTAGTTCTGCCAAAAGATGTCCGATTTTATAGGGATAGGCGTGCTTGGAAATAATATTATTCACAACGTGATGAAGGCGTACGAGGCGTCCTCGGATGTGAGATTTTTCCAAAACAAATCCTAAACTTAAATCTAAATTTTCCGGGTGAGACATGGATTATTCCTCATTAAATATTTTATAAACTTTAGCGCGGCTTCTAAATTTCGTCAAAGAGAGAGAGGTTTGAAATTAGTTCAATTTTGTGGTATAATCCCAAGAATAACTGTTGTATTAAGTGGTATAATCCCAAGAATAACTGTTGTATTAAAATTGGGCTCTAAAATGAAAATTTTAAAGTATTTCATAAAAAATGATTGTGGTGCCACGATGATTGAATATGGATTGATAATGGCATTAATTGCAGGGGTCTGTGTCGTGGCCATTACAAATTTAACTTCCTCAATTTCAGGTCTATTTACAACGATCAAAGGGTATCTTTGAGTTATTTTTTGATTGCTTTTCAAGGAGTGGGGAAGGGGGCTGGTTTTAAGTTCAGTTCTTGTCCTTGTTCGCAAATGATCCTTTTGTAAATGAGGTTGTCGATTCCAATGGTTACTAAAAAGACAGGTATGGCTCCTAAAATATCAGCAAAATAATGCTCCCCAATGGGAATGCAAGAAAAAATCATCAAAAAGTTGAGTATGAGAATAGGAATAAAAACAAATTTGTTTTCATTGCGAAACGTATAAATATAAATCATCGCCATGATCGCATGAAATGACGGGAATGTGACAATTCCAGCCTGTTTTCCAAGGTCGACAATGTTTTGACGTAAATCAAGTAAATGAGAGAGCGCATTGGCTAAGATAGGATGCGGTTGGTAGTGATACCAATCATAAGGTCCAAGAGCTGGAAAAAAACCACTAATGACGATGGTTAACGCACAGGAAATCATAAATAAATTTACATATCTTTTGAGCTGGATATCATTTTTATAATAGCTAAAATAGAGAGCTGTAAATAAGATTTGATAAAAATAACTGTTGTAGATCTGGCCAAATATCCACTGAAAATACTCATGTTCTCTAAACCAAAAATCGATAATTGGAACATAAATCCCAAAATAATTGTCAATTGAAACTAATGTAGAGTCAATTAAAGGCTGAGTTGTAGTAGCTGCAAAAAAAGAAAATAAAATCATGAGTTGTGCATAGGCAAACGTAAAGAAGAGTGTTTCTAAAAGCGAGACAATACGAATGTCATGTCGAATCAGTTTATAAAATACAAGGGGAACAAAAAAGCAGGCTAAAAGGATCCCTATTACAAGGTAGTCTTTCATTTCATAATGAATTTCAAAGGGAAAAAAGCTTATCCATAGGGCTTCAGAAAGGGAAAAAAAAACCAAAAAACTGAGTTGAATTGTTGTATAAATCATGAGAAATTTTTTCAATTTTTTTAATTTTACTAAGCAATACCAGAAAATAAAGAGATTTTGAAGTCCCAAAGGTTGCAAAGGCAGGGCGAGCTTATGAAAAATAGAAAACGTCCTTTCGAATTGTCATTCTGAAATTATTTTATTATATCAATAGGTTGTGAAAAAAAACAGTTATTACGGTGTCTTCAGTAAAAAAGATCCTGAAACAAATTCAAGATGGCGCAGCTGTTTGATTTTGATTGATAAATTGGAATGAAATACCTTCTCAAGATTATTCTTAAGATAATCTTGAGATAAACTTTTTCATGAGATGCCCCTGATTGTAAAAAAAGTTTGCAGTCTATTTTTTTTTATGATAGTTTTGAAATAAGGCTATAAAAATAATAAACTTTGCGTTTAACTAAGGGAGACAAAAATGAAAAATTTAAATCGTTTTTTAAAAGATGATAGTGGCGCTACCATGATTGAGTATGCATTGCTTGCAGCGTTAATTGCAGTTGTTTGTATAACGGCTATAACAAACTTGGGAACTGCAGTTTCAGGTAAGTTTGTTGCAATCAGCACAGCACTTTAATGACTTTACTTTTTTGAAAAGCGGCCTCTTCGGAGGCCGTTTTTTTTTTTTTTGATTTTAGCTTTTCCAGAAATTGGGGGTCAGCAGAATTAAAACAGTGAGAAGTTCAAGGCGCCCCACGATCATCCCCACCATTAAAAGCCATTTTGCAAATTCAGGCATGTTGGACAAATTTCCAGAGGCGTTAATGATAGGTCCAATTCCAACTCCTACATTTCCAAGAGCCATAGCGCTTCCTGAAAGACTGGAAAGAATGTCAAGTCCTGAAAGGGAGAGTCCTAATGCCAAAAGGGCATAGCAGATGAGATAAAGCGCGAAAAAACCCAGAACGGCGGAAAAAACCTCATCATTCAAAGGCTGCCGATTATAGTGAGGAACATTGACGCGATGGGGATGTCTTAGATGTCGCATTTGAAGGCGGGCCGCAAGCAAGAGAATTTGATACCGAAAGATTTTAACACCTCCAGCCGTAGATCCCGTGCAACCGCCTACAAACATCAAGAAAAATAAAAAGAGTACAGGAAAAGTCCCGCTCTTACAAACTTATCCAAACCTAACCATATTTTACTAAAGTTACGCATGGTGTTGTATTCCTGATTCAACGCAGGTAGTTTCACTTATTTGACGAGCAAATGAGCCAGAGCTTCCCACTCCACAGGCATAAGTTTCGGGCGAGCTGCCCGTACATAAACGTTGTAAATTAAGGGCTGCATTCACATCTCTGTCATGAGATTGGTTGCAATGTGGACACGTCCAATGTCTCTCCGACAACTTTAAATCCGCATAAACACATCCGCAGCTATGGCAGAGCTTGCTTGACGGAAAGAACCGATCAGCAACAAAAATTTGAGCATTATAGAGACCTGCCTTATATTCCAATTGACGCCTGAATTCATAAAAAGACTGATCTAAAATATGTCGAGCTAATTTTCTGTTCGCTGACATACCTTTGACATTTAGGTTTTCAATGCCAATTTCATGATGATTCAGGACAATATCGGTTGTTGCCTTATGGAGATAATCACGTCTGATATTAGCGATTCGGGCGTGAAGACGTGCCAGTTTTTGAGTATGCTTTTTAAAATTCATACTCTTTTTATCTTTACGAGATAGCTGTCGAGAAGATCGTTTTAACTTCTTCAGCAAAGCGGTATGTGCCTTTGCTCCCTCAACAACCATGCCATTGGATAAAGTTGCCAGTTTTGTAATACCCAAATCCACACCCACAATACCTTGGTTCTTGCGTACATGAGGCAGTTTGTCTATTTCAACACTGATGGATGCAAACCATCGGTCTGCAACTCTTGAGATCGTCAAGGATTTTATTTGTCCTTGAAATCTCAAATTCTCTGTTATTTTGACCCATCCCAAACAAGGAATTTGAATCTTTTTACCTGTCACACGAATGGCAGACTCTCCTTTTTGGGGCGGACCATTGTCCGCTCTAAAGCTATCCCTGATTCCTTTCTTTTTAAACTTGGGATATCCTCCCTGTTTGCGGAAAAAGCGGTTAAAAGCTGATCCTAAATTTTTGATGGCTTGTTGAGGGGCATTTTTAGTGACCTCTTGCATCCAAGGATATTCTTCCGCCTTACAAGCATTGAGAAGTTTACGCAGGCTTATTTCTGTAGGCTTCTCACCATTCTGGTATTGTTTCTTCCATTGATCTAAAGCCCAATTATAAGCAAAGCGTGCAACACCGCAGGCTTTTCTAAAATAAGTCGCCTGCTTATTATTTGGCTTCAATTCTACTTTATGAACTAACAGCATCGTAGGCTTCTTTCAGACCTTCCAATAATTTCTTGTTCTTTTTACTTCTCGCACCATACAATCTGGCCGAAAAAACAGTGATAATTTCCAACACATCTTTGGCGAGTTCCTCTTCAAAAGAGGGTTCTTTCCCTTGATTGATAATCACAACTTCTACCTGATTCATCTCACAAATGGAAAAGATTAATTCTGCTCCAAATCTTAACAGCCTGTCTTTATGGGTTAAAACCAATCGACCTGCTTCTCTGTCTAAAATGGCACTAATCAGGATCTTCAGACCCTTTTTGTTGTAATTCATACCACTGCCAAGATCCGCAATGGTCTCAAACTTCCAACCTTGAGCTGCACAATACATCTCAAGGACTTGTTTTTGTCTTTCCAAATCCTGCCGTTGATCGTGACTGGAAACACGAGCATAGCAAAGCGTTTTTCTATCTATCTTTTCAGTGCGAACAAGATGAGGGCGCAAGGCAGATAAAGGATAACGTCTTTGTCCTCCCGCTGTTCTTTCGGGAACAAGGCGACTCTCTTTTTCCCATCGCCTTAATGTGCCATTTGACACTCCAAGAATACGACTGGCTTCTCTGATACTCAATAACTTATCCATAATTGGATAACTATATACAAGTTTAGATAGGTTTTAAAGAGCAGTTATTAACCCCAGCTTCCCCAATCGGCTGAAGAAAATCCCGTGGTTGTCACAATCGAAATGACGCTAAAGGCAGCATGTCGAAAGGCATGTCCCAATTCATAAGTATTCGCGCTCCAAAGCCAAAGTCCCATTGCTAAAATGGAAAGGAATGTGAAAAGAAGAAAGGCCCGCAATTGGGAATCTTTGAGGAACGATTTGAAGTCTCCTCGAAAAAGGCGTGCATAAAGAATGAGGGGAGAGGCCCCAATTAACATGAAAACACAAGCAATCATCTCAATGGAAGTGCTGTCAAAAACGCGAAATGATGAATCTGAGGTAGAGAGTCCCGCCGTTGAGACTGTGGTCATGGCATTGCAAAGGGCCTCAAAAGATCTCATGCCTGCAAACCAATAGGAGACCACACACGTCAATGTGATTAAAGAATAGGTGCCAAAAATCACGGTTGCAATTTGCGAAACGCGAGGAAGGATTTTTTCAGAGCGATCAGAAAATTCACTGCGGAAAAGCTGCATTCCACCGATGCGCAAATTGGGGAGGATGACAAGGGCCATCAAAACAATTCCAACGCCCCCCAACCACTGGAGAAGCGCACGCCAGAGAAGAATTCCCCGGGGCGCAAAATCAAGATTGGTGAGAACTGAGGCACCCGTTGTCGTGAGTGCCGAAGTCGTCTCAAATAAAGCGTCCGTGAATGTGGGTGCTGCATAAGACAAGGCAAAGGGCAGAGATCCAAAAAGGCAAAGTGCAAGCCAACTGATGACCGTAATTAAAAAAGTTTCCCGAATGCCTGGTTCAATGGCGCCATCGGGGCGGAAGGCTAAGATCATCAAGACGCCAAAAAAAAGTGTGCATCCTGAAGAAAGCGCGAAATATACCCAGTCGGAGTCATGATAATAAATATCGAGAAGTGCGGGAATCGCCATTGCGCCCGCAAGAATGGTGAGGAGAATTCCTACGATAAAAAAGATAATTCGAAACGCGATCATGACGGAACTCGATTGTTTTCTGGCCGCAGTATATCACTTTTCAAAGCCACGGCTCAACCTTAGTTCAAAAGACGGGTTTCGTAAGGACTATCGAGGGAAAAGGGGGGGACTATAATCTCAAACAAATCGCCATATTCATCTTGTACCGTATATTCTCCTGCCATAATCCCAGATGGCGTAGTAAGGGGAACGCCGCTCGTATACGTATAGCTTTCGCCTTTATCAATCACAGGCTGAACGCCCACAACGCCTTTTCCACGCACCTCTTGTGTGATGCCAATTTGATCTGTAATGCACCAATGGCGGCTTAGGAGTTGGATCGTGCTTTGGCCCAAATTCTCAATCCAAATTTGATAGCCCCATAGAAAATGATGTTCCTGGGGGTTGGATTCTTCGTCAAGAAAAGTGACAGCAACAGAAACCTTAATATCGTGGGTGACGAGAGAATTCATTAATGCGTGTTCAGTCTACCAAAAAGAAATCAATAGTTGAAACGACGCGCACCTTCTTCATAATGGAATCTGGTGCTCCGTTGCTCCAATCATTTTCGGTTGTGGAATCAGGAGAGAGAATTTGAATGACGCCTTGACTCGCTTTTCGGATGGAGCCCACGTGGCTTTCAGAGTTTTGGGCGAATTGCTCGGCCATTAGACGCGCATTTTTAGTAGCTTCTGCAATGAGAGCAGGGCGCATTTCATTGAAATTTGTCATTTGATAGGAAAACGTCATGCCCGAAATCGCAATGCCTTCTTGAAGAAGCTTTCCCATAGATTGAGCTGTTTTTTCGACACCATCTACATTTTTCGTTTTAATGTTAATGGAGGAGGAGAGGATATAGCGATTTTCAATCTCTTTTTTATCTCCCCACTCTTGTGCCAAAAGATCACTGACGGTGGGGGAAGCAAAGCTGATTTCTTCTTCCTTAAATCCAGCTTGGAGAAGGAATTTTTTAACCGCATCTTGCGTTGAGGTCAGTTGTTGGTAAAGCACTGCTAAGTCATTTCCGGCATTGCGTGTCTGAAGACCCCATGAGACAAAATCAGCTTTGACAATCTTTTCAACAAGGCCTTTGACGGTTACATATCGGTCCGCCAATTTAAAATCCCTGATACCCGAATAAATAAAGAATCCAGCAAGGGCTGGCCCCACGGCAATAGAAAGTCCTAAAAAAAGAGCGGGAAATGTGAGGCGTTGTTGGATCATTAGATCAAAACTCCATGAGATCATCTTTTCATAATACTAGCCATATTCCTAAAGTCCGGCAAGTGAGATCTTGTTTTGCAATTTTTGCAGATCTGCATTGAGAGTATTGTGCTGGTGGATGTGTTTTGGGAGGATTACATTTTTAGCGTTGGTACCTTGTCCATGTTAATTTAGATTTTTATAATCCTATAATTCCATTGTTTTTTAATTAGCTGGTTTTGCGTAATTGTGTTTTGAAGAACCGCTCTGGAAGCCCAGAGCGGTTTTTTTATGATTGAACCTTGTGGATTTCTCTTCTAAATATCATGAGATAGGTATATAATAGGTATATTATTTTGAAAAATATACCTGATATGTGCCTGTGCAAGAAAAACTGTATCGCATTGAACAGCCGAATGTCCCGAAAGATTGGGAGCGTGAGGCTCAAAATTTAACTGACGATCAGACAGAGGGCCTTATTGGCCTTTCTGAAAACCCTATTTATTTGTACTGGGATAAAATAAAATATAAAGTTTTTAAAGATCTTTCTGTGTCAAAGGAAGTGGCTTGGGCTATTATTTTAAATCATCGTAAGAAAAATTCTCGCAATACCCCCGTTCAAAGTGAAGGGGGAGACTTTTTCCGATTTGTCCCCCTTCAAAGATGGGAAAACACACTTCTATTATTTGATAAAATATTTCTCAATCGTCCTCGGGGGGCCAATGTGCAATCGGAGCCTTGGATGATTGAGGCGATTTCTTCAGCCATGATTGAAGGGGCTCATACAACACGAGATCGAGCCTTGCAGTTGTTACATCTTCATAAGACTCCAGCAGATTATGGGGAGCGTATGATTTTAAACAATTATAAAATGGCTCAAATGCTGGAGAGCCTCCCTCTTGATTTTTATGTGAACCTTGAGACATTATTTGAGTGGCAAATTCAATTGACCCGTCTTAATCTTCCTCAAAAAGATCAAGGGCGATTAAGAACAGATACGGATCACATTGTGATTGCGCCAAAGTCTCCAGATGTTGTGACGTTTATCCCGCCTTCAGAAGGCTTTTTGAAGGACCAACTTGCGCTCTTTATTGATTTTGTAAACCGAGATCATCCCAATCTTCATCCGCTTCTCCACGCCATTTGCATCCATTATTGGTTTGCTTATTTGCACCCTTTTGTGGATGGGAATGGAAGGACGGCGCGCGCCCTCTTCTATTGGTTTTTAATGAAATCTGGATATCCCAATATAACGTCATTGCCTTTGTCGCCTTTGATTTTAAGATCTGTTCAAAACTACAGCAAAGCCTTTATTTTGACAGAGCAAGATCATCAAGATTTGACCTATTTCATTGATTTTAATATACGTCTGATTGATGAGGCTTTGGTGCAATTTAAGGCTAATGAGCTCATTGACTCCTCCCAAAATGACCTTGTTGATGAGAGATTGAACCTGCGTCAAAATACAATTATTCGAATCCTCAAAACAAAGCAATTGCCAGATGTCAACGTCAGTTTTGTACAACAAAAATTTGGGGTGAGTAAATTAACGGCTATTCATGATCTTAAAGGCCTCCTTATTCTTGAGATTGTTGAATCTCGGCGTGTGGGAAAAAACGTGCTCTATAGATTGAAGAGCCGTGCTTCCTTATAAAATGAAGAGCCGTGCTTCCTTATAAAAAACGTTCCTATTGTATTGACTTTTCAAAGAAAGTCAGATGAGATGCCGACGCGTCTCATAAAACAACTTATAAATCAAAGGATAGTCTCATGAAAAAATTAGCGCTTCTTTCGCTCTTAACTTTGAGTGCCTGTGCCTCCCACTGCCCTTGTTCCGAGAAAAAAACAACGGTCATACCCACAGAAAATGTGGTGCAACGGAATCCGAAAGCCTTTGCAGAAGCCTATATGGCCTATTTGAAAGAGATTGGAAAAGTGCCTCTTCATAAGGTTTCTGAAATTCCTCATCCATTTAGTGCGGATTGCAAAAAAACTATGAATGGAGCCGTTGTGGCCAAGTCTTCAGATGAATTTGTAGCTCAACTTTCTCAAGCTAAAAAAATGTATCAACTGTGGAAATTTGAGGGCATAGAAATTATTCCTTCTCAAAGCACAAACAGCGCAACCATTCATTATGTTATTTCTAGTCAAGGATTGGGGCGCCTGGAGGTTTTAAAAGTCCTGCGCTTTGCGGAGAATGGAAAAGTCAAAGAAGTTCTTGAGGTGTTCGCGGAAGCGAAATAAAAAACCATCCCAATTTCTTGGGATGGTTAAGTTTTAAGGAACGATTCCTTAACATCAGTTATCTTGAAGAGGGGAGGGGTTTCCTCCCCTTCAATATGATGCCTTATTTATATTCAAGGAAAAGGATGTCAACACGACGGTGATCCGCTTCATGTTTCTTGCCTTTCATTTTTCCAGCAGCCTCAGTTGTGATCATGCTGGCTGGAATACCACGCTTTTCAAGCTCTTGCTTTACGGCCATGACGCGTTCGTGAGAAAGTTTTTTATCTAACTTGTTGCTTCCTGACGCATCGGTGTGGCCGATAAGATGGATTCTACGCCCAAACTCTGTGGAACTTGCAAAAATCACAGCCTCATCAATGATTTCCATGGCTTTTGCATCTAACGCTGCACTGTCTGTTGCAAATTCAATAACCTCTGCAGGAGGTGCTTGAAGCATAGATCCAAATACGAGTTTTTCTACAGCGTCAATGGACATGTAGTACGTATCACGGCAAAGTTTGATATCATCGAACTGCCAGTTTTCTTCTTGTTGCTCAACCCAACAGTCATAGTTTGCTTGGGCTTTGGCTGTCATTTGTGGTGCAATTGTTTGTGCCCCATTTTGCATCGCAAAGATTAAACGATCACGCGCCGCTTGAAGCTCAGGAACTGTGTGGTTTGGCAATTTCCAGCCATCAAGATATTCTGGCATAATTGGGCAGCCATCTTGAACTTTATTGGCCTTCTTCATGAAATAAGCCGCTTCCAAATCATCATACATAATGTTTTCTTCGGATTGGCCAAATTGATAGTATTCATTGGCGAGAGCTTTTGTGAACTCTGTGCCTTTGGCGTCACTCCAGTCATAAGTTTTTTTATAGAATTCTGCGCAGCCGGACGTCATTAACATCAAGCCTGCAAGAGCGCCTAATGTGGTACTGGCTTTAAGGATTGTCTTCATTTTATTTATGCTCCCCTTTTTTATAATTTAACACGTGGTGCTGTTTTGCGATTCCACGCGGGTTGTGAAAAAGAAGAAATTTCTTTTCCACTGTTATTCATTGTATCACGAGTAACATATCAAGAGTTAATAATTGGTTAACACAATTAAAAAATTTGATCTGTCACTCATCAGGCTTAATTTAGCATCCGACATTTAAAATTTACTTAATTTTCAATGAAAGATCGCTTAACGTCCTAAAATAATTTCACCGGAACTCAATATCCTAAATTCAGGCTTATAAAATATATATACAAAATATCTAAAATTTTTGCAAATCTTCGACGGTTTTTTTAAACGGGTGAGAAAATCTCCCTTATTTGCAATTCGTCAATAGAGGTGGGACTCAACTAATCTTGAGAATGGTAGTAAACATGTAAGGAGTAATTTATGAGTATGTTTTCCGCGTTGAGTCGTGAGCAAAAAGAGGCTGTAGGCCTTCTTCAAATAGGTACGTTTCTTGAGTATTTTGATCTTATGCTCTATGTCCATCTCGCTGTTTTGCTTGATGAACTCTTCTTTCCCAAAACGGATCCACATACAGCGGGGTTGATTTCTGCATTTGCTTTTTGCTCAACTTTTGTCGTTAGGCCCTTTGGCGCCCTTATTTTTGGCTATATTGGAGACCATATTGGAAGGAAAAATACAGTTGTTATTACAACAACAATGATGGCAATCTCCTGTGTATTTATGGCAAATTTACCAACATATGCAGAAATTGGTATTTCTGCAGCTTGGATTGTTACGGCTTGCAGGATTTCTCAGGGACTTTCTTCTCTGGGGGAAATCATGGGGGCTGAAATTTATGTTTCTGAAATCACAAAACCTCCTGTGTCATACGTTGCGGTTTCTTTTATTAGCGTAGCCTCTGCTATAGGCGCTATGGCAGCATTGGGAACCGCCGTGATTGTGACGTCATTCCATTTTAATTGGAGAATTGCGTTTTGGGTGGGCGCCTTAATTGCAATTGTGGGTTCCGTGGCACGTACACGTCTTCGAGAAACGCCTGAGTTTATTGATATGAAAGAAAAACTGAAAAAAGCTTTGGCAGATGCAAAATCCGAAGGGCTTGAAAAACATGCAGAGCTTCTCACCTCTATGAAAGCCTTGAATTATGAAAAAATAAACAAAAAGAATTCTTTGGCTTATTTTATGGTTTACTGCGGGTGGCCATTAACCTTTTACCTGGCTTATATGTATTTCAATCCGTTGCTGAAATCAAAATTTGGATATTCTGCGGAAGATATTATTTTTCATAATTTCTGGCTCTCTCTTATTCAGCTGACCAATTGTATTGTGTGGTCTCTTATGAGCTATAAAATTCATCCTCTCAAAATCTTAAAGTGGAGGGGGAGCGCTGCGCTGATTCTTATGCTTATTCTTCCTCTTTTGATGGGACATCTCGACACTTCTTACCAAATGTTTTTGGTTCAATCGTTAATTATGATTTTGATGTTGGGCGGTGTGCCTGCCGATGCCGTATTTATTAAGCATTTTCCAGTTTATCGCCGATTTACAACAACGAGCTTTCTCTACGCATTAACTCGTGCTGTGATGTATATCATTACATCCTTTGGATTGGTTTATCTGGGAGATTTTTTTGGAGTCTATGGATTGTGGGTAATCACGCTTCCCGCTGTGCTCGCGTTCTTGTGGGGCGTTAATCATTTTACAGGCCTTGAAATCAAGAATGGCAGTTATGATTACCGCTCTCAATTGAAGCAAAAATCCAAGCGTGTAGTCTAATGATAAAAACGCAATACGTTTATTTTTATCGGATCTACATGATTGTGATGGGAATGCTGGGGCACTTTCTCTTCGTATTTCAGGCTTGGAAAATCTATACGACGGAAAGTGCTCAAGGGGTTTCTCTTATTGGATTTTTAATAGCATTTATGTCACTGTCCAGTTGGTTCGTTTATGGCCTTATCATTAAGGATGCGGTTCTTATTATTAATAATGCGTTCGGATTAATAGTCGCGCTCATATGCATATATGAGATAATCATTTGGTCATGATTTCAGTTTAATAAGCTGAAAACCTCATTTTATGTTTTTCACAGCTCCTCACAATCCTCTAATAAAAATTTTGTGGCCTTTACCAAATGAAGGGATGCAGCTATTTTAAGGAACAAATAAAAGGAGACTGGCAAAGGAGACTGGCTTTGGCTGATATTTTTGACGAATTGCAAGAAGACATCAAAGAGCAGAGAATCCACGACTTATGGAAGGCGTGGGGTAACTGGATTATTGGCGGCGCCATTTTAATTGTGATTGGGGCGGCGTGCGTTCCAGCATGGAAATATTATCACCACTCTGTCAAAACAAGTGAATCGGCTCAATATACGTCTGCTGTGCATTTGGCAGGTTTGGGAAAAACTGAGGAAGCTCAAGCTATTTTTACCAAGTTGATTTCTTCTGGAAAAACGGGATATGCCAAATTGGCAAGCCTTCAAAGTGCAGCAGTATCCCTTCAAAATGCCAAAACTAAAGGGTCGACGGAGCTTACGAAAGCGCTTCAAACATACCAAGACTTGAATTTAAATGAGGCCTCTGATCTTTCGTTTTCGGGTCTTTCCAAAATTCTCGCTGCGTATGCCGGCATTGAAAGTCAGGAATCGGCAACGCTTATTAATCAATTTACTCCTTTGGCGTCAGAAGGTAATCCTTGGCAGGGCCTTAGTTTAGAGCTTCAAGGTATTTATGCTCTTCAAAAAGGGGACAAATCCAAAACTGCCGAAAGCTTTAATGCGATTTTAAATGCACGGCACATTTCACCTCAAAATACGGCCCGTGCGCTTTTAATGATGGCGTCGTTGGGAATTGCGCCAGAAATTCAAAGAGAACCTCAATCAAAGGAGTAATAATCAATGGTGATGAGACGTTCGTTACTAGGAATTTTAAGCTTAATGGTATTGGCTGGTTGTGATTCCGAAAAACCACCGTTGGAAGGTAAACGCTTGGCGGTTGTCGAATATCAATCGCGCGTTAAAATTGATCCTGAGGCCGCAAAATATGGTGTGACATTGCCCGCTATGGAATCTGTACCCGCGTGGGGACAGTTGGGCGCAAATTCAAGTCACGTCATGCCGCATGCAGATTTGGGGGCGTCTCCCAAAGTCATGTGGACGTCGTCTTTAGGATCGGGCAATAGCTCCTCTTCTCGCGTTCTCTCCACCCCCATCGCAGTTGATGGCAAAGTTTATGGTATGGACTCCAGGGGCTTTGTATCCGCTATTGAATCCAGCTCTGGAAGTCGTTTGTGGCAAGTGGATGTGTCGCCGGAAGGTACCCGCGGTTTTAGTATATTTGGAGGTGGGTCCTTAGGGGGAGGCGTTGCTTATGAGGCAGGCCTTCTTTTTGTCACCACCCCTTATGCCGAAGTTTTGGCCTTAAATCCTGAGAACGGAGAAGTTAAATGGCGGACGAAAACATCTTCACCAGTGCGTGCAGCCCCCACCGTTCAGGACGGAAAAATCTACGTGGTTTCTATCAACAACCAATTGGATGTTTTTGAATCCGCAACGGGTAAAAAATTGTGGTCTCATGCAGGAATCACAGAGCATGCAGGACTTTTAGGTACAGCCAGCCCTGCCGTGAGTCAGGGTGTTGTGATTGTGACCTATTCCTCGGGTGAAATTTTTGCGCTTAAAGTTGAAAATGGTCATGAACTCTGGTCTGAAACGTTGAGCTCCTCAAGGCGGCCTGATTCTCTTTCCAACATCTCTCATATTCGTGCACTGCCTGTGATTTCAGGAAATCTTGTTTTGATCGTAGGACATCACCAAAAAATGGGAGCATTTGATCTCAGGTCCGGGCAAAAAGTGTGGGAGCGCCAAGTGGGAGGCCTCCAAACTCCTGTTGTTGCCGGTGATTTTATCTATCTTTTGAGTCAGCACAATGAACTCATTGCACTCACGAAAGACCACGGACTTGTGGCGTGGATAACACCTCTTCCTAGGGACGAAAAAAAGCCTCATCGCATCATGTGGGCTGGTCCGATTTTAGCTGGCGAAAAACTTTATTTGGTGGGTCAAAAAGGTGAACTGAAGGCGTTTGATCCCAAAACAGGGCAAGAGCGTTCCTCTCAAGATATCGGTGGTCGATTTGCATTGCCCCCCATTGTTTCTCAAAGTGTTCTTTATCTTTTAGGCGAAAATGGAACTGTGACGGCGATTCACTGATGGTCGAATTTACAGAAAACTTCATTCGTAGGAATGGCCTTAGAGTCGCAATTGCAGGGCGCCCCAATGTGGGAAAATCCACGCTCTTCAATCGACTTGCGGGCAAGAAAATCGCAATCGTTCACGATACACCTGGCGTGACGCGGGATCGAAAAGAAGCCTTTGGGCAATTGGCCGATATTCCTCTTGTTCTTATTGATACGGCAGGGCTGGAGCAAGGATCTGAGGATCTTTTGATGGCGGGAATGTGGACGCAAGCCAGTCGCGCCTTTCATGAAGCCGAAGTCGTTCTTTTCGTCTTTGATGCTCGTGAAGGCCTGACTGCAGATGATGAGACATTGGCAAGATTTCTCCGCAAGCAAAAAAAACCGATGATTTTGGTCGCCAATAAATGCGAAGGCAAAGCCGGAAGTGTGGGGATTGGAGAATCCTATCGTCTGGGATTTGGTGAGCCTGTGGCGATCTCGGCCGAGCATGGAGAAGGCTTGGGCGACCTTTATGACGCTTTGGAACTTCACTATCGCAAAAAGCAAATCGTTGAAGAGGTTGATGCAGAGCAAGAGGAGGAATTAGGTCCTCTTCAGTTGGCTATTTTGGGACGCCCTAATGTGGGAAAATCAACCCTTCTCAATCATATGATTGGCGACGAACGCGTTTTAACCGGACCTGAAGCCGGGGTCACGCGGGATGCCATTTCTGTTGAGTGGGAATTTGAAGGTAAGCCCATTCGTCTTATTGATACTGCAGGAATCCGGAAGCGCGCAAAAGTTGTGGAAAAACTCGAGCGTCTGGCTGTGGGTGATAGCTACGATGCTCTGAAATACGCTCATGTGGCTATTTTGGTTTTAGACGCCATGATTCCACTTGAAAAACAGGATTTGCAAATTGCGTCCCGCATTGTGGATGAGGGACGCGCCCTTGTTGTGGCATTGAATAAATGGGATCTTATCACAAACAAAGATGTGTATTTGAAAGAAATCCGGGAAGAGCTTGAGAATTTACTCCCTCAAATTCGAGGAGTGCCCTTGATTCCAATTGTGGCTACTAAGGGCAAAAATCTTCATCAGTTGATGAAGACCGTATTGGAGATGTATGAGATTTGGAATATTCGTATTCCCACCTCCAAACTCAATCGGTGGCTTGAGCATATTGTGGACCATCATCCCCCACCCCTTATTAACGGTCGGCGAATTAAAATTAAGTATATGACTCAAATTAAAAGTCGCCCGCCTACGTTCGTTCTCTTTTGTTCAAAGGCCATGCAGTTGCCTGATTCTTATTCGCGATATCTTGTGAATAGCATTCGGAAGGATTTAAATCTTCCCGGCGTTCCCATTCGCCTTATGGTCAGAAGTGGTGAAAATCCTTACGATAAGAAGTAGGGACGTCATGTAAGAATTAAGTTGCTTTTTGCAAATGTTCTGGTGGCGACATGGGAGGCGCTTGAGTCAATTGAGATTTTTTTTATGTCTCTTCGTGAAAATCAAAACATTTTCATGTGAAATTTGATTTTCACGGCGAATCCTCAACCAGCTGAAGTTCGGCCTCTGCCCAGCGGGGTTTATTGAGTTTTCGTGGTCTTTTTAAAGTTTTGAAACATCTAGAGCAGGGCTTTGGTCTTGTTTTTTTATGGCAAAATTTTTGGGCTTTTAAAAAGATGGTCGGGGAGACAGGATTTGAACCTGCGACATCCAGTACCCAAAACTGGCGCGCTACCAGGCTGCGCTACTCCCCGAGACCAAAATGATATAAGCGACTTTTGAGGAAACGTTCAAGTCCTCTTTTTCATTCTTTTCACTTTTTTTAAAAATCTTTAAGAATTTGGGGGGAGGATGAATGGCGGGAGTGACGGGACTCGAACCCGCGGCCTTCGGCGTGACAGGCCGACGCTCTAACCAACTGAGCTACACCCCCGCATCTCGTCAATGACGGGATGGGCATGGAATACCTGAGTCAGTGACAACTGTCAAGCATCGGTTCTCAAAAAATATCAGAGTTTCTTGGAAACGAGACTCTTGAGCATTTTACAATCTTTCACTTCCTTGTAAATGTGCAAGGGTCATCCAGATCATTTTCTCAAGATCTCCGACACGTTGAGTCATCATATCGACAGTGAAGGTGTCTCCATGCTCTTCGGCGATTTTTTCAACTTTGTGCGCCTCAAGGCTCAAAAGTGTATAGTCTTCATGGGCGATGCGGAGCATAATTTCTGCATGAGGCAGCGTGTCAATTTCGCGAATAATGTTGGCGTGATTTAAAAGATCTCCAAAACTTCCAGGTGCTTTTCCTCCCAATGCCCGAATGCGTTCTGCAATCGTATCGAGGGATTTCCAAAGATTCGTATAATGTTCTTCAAAAAGCGCATGCAGTTGCTTGAAATGTGGCCCAACCACATTCCAGTGAAACCCATGAATTTTGATATAAGCCACCGCCGAATCAGCCATAAATTTATTCAGCGCGGTAATGATAGCTTTTTTAGCCGCCTCATCTGAAAGATAGGACATTTTAAATTTCTCCCCTTTGTACTTTTATTGATTGTATCACATAATAGATAAAATCAAAACGGAAGGCAAAAAAATGAAACTTCAAGGAAAAGTTGCAATCGTGACCGGTTCCACAAGCGGTATTGGGCAAGGAATTGCAAAAGCCCTCGCGCAACAAGGGTCTGATATTGTTTTAAATGGCTTTGGAGAGCCTGATAAAATTGAACAGGAACGGCGGTTTCTTTCTGACAAATACAACGTTACGGCTTTGTATCACCCCGCAGATATGGGGAAACCTGATGAGATCGCAGATCTCATTTCAATCACAAAAAAAGAATTTGGTAAAATTGACATTTTGGTCAACAACGCAGGTGTGCAATATGTAGCGCCCATCACCGAAATGCCTCCTGAAAAATGGGATCAGATTATCGCCATTGATTTGTCTTCCGCATTTCACATGATCCATCATGGACTTCCCCATTTGCGTGAGAATGGCTGGGGGAGGATCATTAACATTGCATCAGCCCACGGGCTGGTAGCATCCCCTTTTAAAGCGCCTTATGTGGCCGCAAAACACGGTCTTTTGGGGCTGACCAAAGTTGTGGCGTTAGAAGCTGCGCGCGATAATGTCACATGCAATGCCATTTGTCCGGGATATGTGAGGACTCCTCTGGTTGAGGGGCAAATTAAAGGCCAAGCCAAAGCCCGCAACATTTCAGAAGAGGACGTGATTCAAAATATTATTTTAGGAGCACAACCCACCAAAAAATTTATTGAAATTGAGGAGGTTGGCGCTTTAACCGTTTTTCTTTGTGGAGACCATGCTCAGGGTATGAATGGCCAGATTATTTCGATCGACGGTGGTTGGACGGCACAATAAGTGTTTCAACCCAAAGGAAAATAATTAGAAAATCCTAGTTATTATAAACTGGGATCAATTCGAGTTTTGATTAATATAAAATCACAAAAGCAGCAGGGGGCTACTTTAGTAGAGAGAGTGCTAGAAGGGATGCATATTGAGTGCATAGCCACCCCCACCAAATTTCTAAGGTGGAGTAGAGAGAGTATTAAAATTATATTCCTTTTTTTCCCATTTGCAAGGGGGTAGAATCCTCTTCTTTTAAAGTAGGTCTCGTATATCAGTTTTTTATGACGAGATGAACTGAAATAAGATTGGTTGAATTGAAGCTTGTTTTTAACATACTCATATTAAGTTCTCCCCTCTATTATTTCTGTGTGCATATTAAGCATATTAAAAATAGTCATCAGGACACAGACTGGGGGAGGAGTGATGAATTCAGGGCTAAAAAAATCTGAAATAAAAATGGGCTGAAAAACTTGTGTTTTATATACCCTGAAAAATAAAAATTTCATAAAAAAACCATCCCAAAATATTTATTTTAAAATAAACAATGAATTAAGGAGAGTTTATGTCCATTGAGTGTTTTTTCGGAGGGGCTCAATTTAAAAGTGAATTTTTAAAAAGTCGTGAGTCTAAAAACAGAAAAATAAATATTCATTCGGGTCAGGACAAGAGGATGATTATCCAGGCCGGAATTCAAAAAACTTTTTTTGAAAATATTATCAAGAATATTCCCGCTGCCCTTGCCGTATTTGACAATGATCTCAACTATCTGGTTACAAGCAAGCGCTGGAACGAGCAAACGAACCTGAACCCTACGCTTATTATGGGTCAAAATATGTACGAGGTGGTGCCTGACATTCCTAAAAAATGGAAAGATATTCATCAAAGAGGACTTCAGGGAGAGAACCTAAAGTCCGATGAGGATATCTTCAAACGTGCAGATGGCAGCATTGAGTGGTTTCGGTGGGAGGTTCTACCTTGGTATGAGGATGAAAATACAATAGGTGGCATTATTCTTTTTGTGGAACAAATCACAAAGCGAAAAACGCTTGAGAAAAAAATGAAATCCATCATTAAAGCTTTGAACACCTCAAATTCAGAGCTTGAAAGATTTGCTCATATTTGCGCCCATGACTTAAACGAGCCTTTAAGGACAATCTCAAACTACATCCAAATTTTGGAATCCGAATTAAAAGATAATCTTGATAATAATTCAAAAGATTATCTGGACAATATTACAAAAAATGTGAAGCATATGAGCAATCTTGTAAATGGGTTGCTTGCCTATTCTCAGTTTGGAACCCAATGTTTGCGTGTGAGTTCATTTTCTTTAGGTTCGATTATTGAATCTGTAAAAATGTCCCTTGAAGACAAAATTTGTCAAAAAAATGCTGAGGTTCGGGTTCCGCTTAATCTTCCGAAAATTGAGGGAGATATGGCTTTAATCTCCCGTGTTATTCAAAATATTCTCAGCAATTCACTGAAATTTAATGAAAATCCTCAGTCCTGTATCGAAATAACTATGTTCGAAAAAAAGAAATTTTGGATAATTTCATTTCAAGATAATGGAATCGGAATTGACCCTAAGTTTCATAAAAGTATTTTTAGAATCTTCAATCGACTTCATCCCTTAAGTGATTATCCAGGGACAGGCATGGGATTGTGTATTTGCAAAAAAATTATCGAAGCCCACGGTGGAAAAATTTGGGTGGAAACTCCTGCCTCAGGAGAAGGCACTATATTTTCCTTGAGTTTACCAAAAAAAATTGAAAAAAGAGTGAGGCTTGATTTCATGCCTCACTCCCATTCCACATACAGGTATTAAATTTGGTTAAAAGTTTTATGAGCGACAGTTGTCACAACGCCATTGAACAATTGGGCCAATGCATTAGCAACGATGGCATTCTTCATTGATGAAGATACACCGGTTACTCCAGATTCATCAATGCCCGTTGAATCAAAAGTTCGCAAGAAAACGACACGGCCGGTTGTGGCTGAGGTCAGTATTAATGTTTCTTGAGTCCCTGTTTTCATAATAGGTCCCGTGATTGCCACTTTAAAGGTGTCAGTCACGCCAGTTCCCACTGTTCCTGTAAGAACAAGATTCGCATTGTCACTTGACCACACGGCGTTTGTGAGGTCCGTACTCCCAAGGTATGTAAAGCCATAGGTGTTAGTAAGGGCCGAGCTTCCAAAACTTCCAACAGCATAACCACTTGCAGAAACAAGCGTTCCTGCTTTTGCGGCTAAGTTCGAATAAACAGTTCCGCTTGTGACCCCCACAATGTCGATAAGATCGTTATCGGCTAAGACCACGTTGTTATAAAAACCACCGCTGGTGATCGCACGTCCCGTAAAGGCATTGACGGCCCCGAGATATCCTGTGTTAACTGAAGCTGTACGCACAAATGTTCCAGGATACGTATTAAAATCAACCTCCAATTGATTGTTGGTAAATTTAAAAGGCACAGCAGTTGTGCTATTGGCCGCAACCAGTGACTGACTTAAGTCAACGATTGTTGTTAAGTTTTTTGTGGTCACTCCATCTGACAGTGTGAGTGGCAACGTATACCCTTGAGTAATAGGGTCTAAAGTTCCTGCAAAGGCCGTGCTGCCGTTGTCCAAGAAACGCGCCGTAAAACCCCAGCCTGTAATAGCTGCGGCTGTACTGGTGAGGGTTATTCCTGTTCCTGTGGTTGTAGAAAGTCCTGTAAGTGAGCTTCCTTGCAAAAAGGTGACCAAACCAGCACGTGTTAAATCCGCTGGCGTTCCTGTTTTTGTAGCTGTAAGAACAAGTGATTTTGGACTTCCAGGGCCGGTTGTTCCGTCTCTTTTGGTTTCCGCAAGCGTTAATGTGGATGTTGCACTCCATGAAGCGGAAAGGACAAGCTCATAAAGGCTCCAAGCGCTGTTGCTTGTTGCCAAAACACGCAGCTTATTACTTGATGAGTCAAATCCCCAGTATTGTGCGGTACTTGGTGTTACAATCATTGTTCCTAAAGTAGCGCCATCAAGGGTTGAATCAAGGTCGGAAGCTACGGTTGAATGCCATACACCATCTGTTGTAAGTTGCTTGGCTATGGGCGACGTGCGCTTGGTTTCAGTGAGGTCCTGAACAGGTGTCAGCACCGCGCTCAGCATAGAGACTTGCGTCATAAGAGCTGTTGTGACGAGAGCTATTTTTGAGAGTCGTAGTGTCATTTTTGGAGTTTCCTTCCCTGTGTTGTGGAACGGTTTTTTAACCAGTTCTCATTTAGTCAATTGAAGGTGGGCGAGGTCTGAATGGAGAAGTTGCTCCATATACTTTGAACCCAAACCCTGCCTTGTTTTTATTCTTGATTAAATTCAAAATGGTACCAACCACATATGACTATATATACATGGCGATCAAAATGCTATATTTAAATGGTTAACAAAATGTTAACTAATAGTTAATAAATTGTTAACGGAATAATCTTTGAGAAAAAATACTGTACCCCCCTTGCACTTTTTTGATTTTTGTGACAAAAATAATTTTTATTGTTTTGTCACTTTTATCAAGGAGGATTCCAATGACTCAATCATCATCGCACGGTGGATTTCGTTTAAATGCGGGTCGTAAAAAAAATAATATTCCAACAAAAACCATTCGAATCCCTGTTATTTTGGAGGAGTCCGTCAAACAACTGGCGGCCAATTTTAACGAAAAACTTAAAAGTTCAAAGGGGGCAGATGTATTTTGGATGGGAGCTTTGGATATAGATATGCTCTCGCAAGTCTCGCTGCCCCTTTATTCCAGTCACGTTCAAGCAGGCATTCCCTCTCCTGCGGATGACCATATTGAAGATATGGTCGATTTGGGAAAACATCTTGTGAAGCACAAACAATCTACGTTTCTTTTAAAAGCCACCGGGGAGTCCATGACGGGTGCGGGAATTTTTCCAGGGGATATGCTTGTTGTAGATCGGGCCATTATTCCCACCTCAGGGCATATTATTATTGCTGCACTCGATGGCGAATTTACCGTTAAACGTCTTTCTCAAATGCGGGATAAAGTCGTTTTGTGTGCAGAAAACCCAGCCTATCAGGATATCGAGATCACCGAAAACATGGCTTTTTCCATTTGGGGTGTTGTTACTAATTGTATTCATTCGTTATTGTGAGGAGGCTTGGTGCTCACACCCACCGCACTAATTTCATTCCCATAAAAAAAGCCAAAAGGCTGAGGGTCACGCTTAAGATCGCATAAAAAATGGCCCAGCCGTGCATGTTTTTTTCAACCAAAAGTCCTACCTCTAAGGCAAAGGCAGAAAAAGTGGTAAAGCCTCCTAAAAATCCTGTGGTGATGAAAGATCTTAAATGTAAATGGGTCGACCAATAAAGGGCCATGAGCTCAACCAACAATCCCATAACAAAGCACCCCAAAACGTTTACTACAAAAATTTGCAGTGGGAAGGACGTAAGTACGGTTTCTGGCAAAGCCTTGGTCAGCACCACACGAGAAACCGCCCCCAATGCCCCACCAGAACCGATGATGAGATAATGAATTAAGCTCAAGTCTTTACCTCTAAAGTTGACTTAAAAGTGTCTTTCCATCAGAGACTTTACACTCGCCTGGCGCGGTTTCGATGTTCAAAACTTTCACAATGCCATCTTCTGCCAAAAGGCTGTAGCGATTGGATCTCCAACCAAGGCCTGCCCCTCGACCATCGAGTTCCATTCCAGAAGCGCGTGTGAAGTCACAGTTGCCATCAGATAGCATTTGAATTTCATCGTGAATATTGGCCGATTTTTTCCAAGCCTCAAGCACAAAAGGATCATTCACCGCCACACAATACACAGCATCCACACCTTTGGATTTGAGAGCTTGGGCTTCTTGGGAAAAGCTGGGCAAATGAATGTTTGAGCAGGTGGGTGTGAACGCTCCAGGCACTGCAAAAAGAGCGACTTTTTTACCCTTAAAGATGCCTTCAAAAGAGGCATCTTTAATTCCCTCAGATGTCATGATTTTAAGGCCCACCACGGGGACTTCTTTTCCGATTTCAATCATCATTATTTTCTCCTTTGGTTGTGAATATTGTTTGATTTAAATCCCACTGTTGCAAAAGCCTCTTCTAAAATTGATTCGGAAAGTAGCTCGGGCAAAACTTTACCTTCTGGTTTTAAAGGTCCAAAAACAGCATTAAAGGGAATCCCATATCGGGCATAAGTTTGCAAGAATTCTGCGATCTCATCATCTTGTTTCGTCCAATCCCCTTGCATGGCCACCACATCCGGGGAGGCTAAAATATCTTTCATCTTTGGAGCATTTAAAACAAATTGTTTGTTGGCTTTGCACGTCATGCACCAATCAGCGGTTATATCGACAAATACTGTTTTCCCTTGAGACACTAGTTGAGGAATAACTTCCGGGTCAAAGGGTTGCCAAATCTCAAGGACGGAAGTTGCATTCTCCAGTTTTTTGGCATAATTCGCATCTTTTTCCGCTCTGAACGTGGCAGGAAACGTGACAATACCCAAAAGCAAAAAAAGCCCTGTCACAATCGTTGTTCTAAATGTCCAAAGCTTTCCTTGCTCATGAAAACGAATGATGAGGGAGAGAATGATCAAAGCCCCACCCATCAGTCCAAGCGCCCAAAGAGGTACATGGGGCAGGAGTAAAAATCCAATCCAAATCACAGATAATGTTAATCCTAAAGCCAGGATCCGCTCTAAAATCAGCATCCAAGCCCCCGGCCTAGGGAGCCAGAAGAAACGCTTGGGTAAAAGTCCTGTAATCCAATAGGGTGCTGAAAATCCAATGCCTAATGTTAAAAATACAAAGAGAATTTCTTTGGTGTCATGTGCCAAAGCAAAACCCACAGCGCTCCCTACAAAAGGAGCTGAGCAAGGCGTTGCCAAAAGCGTTGCAAACATACCCATCAAAAACTCTTTGGTATAGCCTTGAGAGTTTTCGGACAAAATCAAATGATTTACCGTTTCGGGTAATTGGAAGTCAAAAACCCCCCAAAGGGAGGCTGCAAAAAGAAAAAGGATTGCAAACATAAAACTTAAGAAATAAGGATTTTGAAAATGAATTCCCCAGCCCACGGCCTCGCCTGAAGCTTTGAGTATAACAGCCACCCCCCCCAGCAAGAGAAAGGAGGTCAAAATCCCAAGAGTTGAGATCAAGAAGCCTTTTTTTGCCCGTGTCATATCCTCTTTTTTGGCGTGTTTCACAAGACTCAAAAGTTTAATCGAAAGAATAGGCAAAACGCAGGGCATAAAATTTAAAATAAATCCGCCAAAAAGGGCACCCAAAATCAGCATCCCAATGGGCAAGCCTTCATACTCGAGCTCTACTTCTTTTTGGGTTTTAAGGACGCCTTCGTCCCCAAGAACATCTCCCGGGGGAAGGGTTACCTGAAGGGTTGTTTCCACAGGAACACACAAATCTGAACACGCCAAAAGAGTGACTTTCAGCCTGATGTCGCCTCCTTGTTTTGCGTTTTGAAGCTTTACTGTGAGAGGTACTGTTGTGGGTTGTCTATAAATAAATGCTGTATCCCCTGTCTCCATTTTCTCCCGTAAAGGCACAGGCCATTCGGGCGTGAGCGCTGAGATGTTTTGGCTTTTGTCCCAAGTGAGTTCTGGAGGAAATCCAAATCCGACCTCTCCCTCAGGGGAGGGTGCATAAACCTGCCAAGGCGCCTTGATATCAAGGCTTAACCCCAAAAGAGCTCTATCTTCTTGTTTTTGTCCTAGCTCAAGTGTGATGGGAAAAGGAGGAGTTTCCCCAGCCAAAAGCGTGCTGAAGGACGCTATGCAAATTAAAAGAGCGCTGAGTAATCGCAACACGGTCATGTGATATTTCGTAGCTTATCTTTCGTGTAACCAATTTTTAACATATTCTCTGATATAAATAAAAAGAAAAGACATGGAGGGTGCATCCTATGAAAGAAATCTCAGGATATCTGACTGGCCAGTTTCTAATGGCAACACCCCAAATGCGCGATCCTCGATTTGATCATGCTTTGATTTATATTTGCGGCCACGATGAAAATGGCGCCATGGGACTTATTATCAATAAGCCCGTTCCGAACTTGACTTTAAAAGGACTTTTAGAGCAACTTCAAGTCACAGTCGATCCCATTCAACTCGATATTCCCATTTATCTCGGGGGGCCCGTTGAGACAACTCGTGGGTTTGTACTTCATTCGGACGATTATGTACATCCGGCAACGGTCGCTCTTAATGAACATATATCGATGACAGCTACTTTAGATATTCTTGAGGCCATTGCCTCTGGAAACGGTCCTAAAAACTGTATATTGGCCTTGGGGTATGCGGGCTGGTCTCCAGGGCAACTGGATCATGAGCTCCATGAAAGCGGATGGTTGCAACTTGATGCCGACGAAGACCTTATGTTTGACATTCCCGTTCATCACAAATGGGCCGAGGCTATGAAGCGCTTGGGCATTGATTCTGCAACTCTTCACCATGAAACGGGACACAGCTAAAATGGCCTCAATTTCGACGCGTAAAATCGCCGACGTCACTCTGACATTTTGGATCATGAAAATTTGCGCAACAACCGTAGGTGAGACTGGTGGAGATATGCTCTCCATGACGTTCAAGTGGGGGTATGCGACAAGCACACTAATTCTTTTGAATGGATTTTTGGTTATTTTAGCGGCGCAATTATTTTCTAAAGTATTTCATCCGTTATTGTATTGGGGAGTCATTCTGGCAACAAGTACGGTCGGCACTACAATTTCTGACTTTATGGATCGCACACTCGGTTTGGGATATGCGACGGGAAGCACTATTTTAATAATATTACTCATTGGAGCACTTGCTTCCTGGCGCTTTTCAATGGGAACGATTTCAGTTGACCACATTAAAAGCTCCAAGGGAGAGTGTTTTTATTGGCTCGCCATTTTGATTTCCAATACGTTAGGAACGGCCATTGGAGATTTTCTTTCTGACAGCTCGGGTCTTGGGTATGCAGAGACGAATTTAATGATTTCAAGTATTATTGGCGCCATTGTTTTGATGTATTTTTTCACGTCTATTTCAAGAACAACGTTGTTTTGGAGCGCTTTTGTGCTCACGCGTCCGTTTGGAGCCACTATGGGAGACTTGCTTACAAAAAACCCTGAATATGGCGGGTTTGGATTTGGCACTATTGGATCTTCTCTTCTTCTTTTATTCATCCTTTTGGGTTTGATAATGTTCAGTTCTCGCCAAAAACACAGGGCGGTTGAATGAATTCCTTTTTCTGTCCGAGCCAGCCTCCGGTAAAAAGAATAAACTTAAAAATTTTTATTTTGACTTCTTTTCGATCTCTTGGGCTTGATCCAAAATCTCTTGGGCGCGAACGTATTCAATACTATCTTTTTTAAGGGTTTGTTGGCTGCGTTTGGCTTGTTGTATGGCCTCTTTTAATTGGCCTGTGAGAAAATGTTTTTCCGCTAAAGATAAGGCGAGCAGGCCCAATTGATTGGATTTTCCGTAAACGACAGCCAAAAGCTGCCACGTCAAAGGATTGGTTTTCTCATCGGTTTTGGATCTCAAAAGCTCAGTTTGGGCTTTTTCAAAATTTTGAGGATCATTGCTTTCAATCAACGTTTGCGCCCACAAAAGTCGTAAAAGGGGCTCTTGCGGCGCAAGATCAACGGCACGGGCATAGGCGCGCTCGGCTTCTTTAATGTTTCCACTGTCAAATAAAATTTGCCCTTTGAGCTCCCAATAAAAAGGATTTTCGGAACTCTGGGCAATGAGCCCTTCTATTTCTTTTAAGGCCAGATCATGATCTGCTCTTCGGTATTGAGCAATAGCGCGGGCATAGTGCACTAAAGGATCAATGCTGGATTCTTTGTTATTTAAAAGAACTCGTCCCACAGGCTCGATAAAAGCACGCAATTTGGTTTGCATGAGCGTAAATTTTTCATCAAATCCGGGGGGGAGTGATGATTTTGAGTATTGAGATTGAGCGATATGATTTTTAATGGATTCGACACGATCTCGGCTTAAAGGGTGGGTACGCATATACCCGTCTTGACGGCTTTCTGCAAAAATCTCTTTTTCCATAAGCACACTCAAAAATTCCTCAAGGCCTTTGGAAGACCAACCTAGTTTTTCAAGAATGCGTATGGCGCCTTGATCTGCAGCCCCCTCTTGTCCTTGGCTATAGCGAAATAAATTGGCAAGCGCAAAATGGGAGCCACCTAAAAAAACAGCCATACCAGCTTCGGGTTTTCCAGAAGCGGCAGCAGCAGCCCCGCCCAAAACCATGGCAATAATGTGCTCCAAAGACGCATTATCCATTACCTTTTGAAACCGCACCACGTGTCCGCCTGAAATGTGGGATGTCTCGTGTGCCAAGACGCCAATCAATTGAGAGGCGTTTTTCATTTTCAAAATAATACCGGTGTTGATGAAAATGGTATGATTAGAACTCGCGGACGCGTTCACCTCCTTTGTAATCACAAGGAAGAGATTGAGATCTTTAGGGTTGAGGCCCGCCGTTTCAAAAATGGGGGAAATATAGGATTTTAAAATGCCTTCAATTTCAGCGTCACGAATCAGGCTTCCTTCCTTAAAGTCCGCCATACCCTGAAGAGAAAAGGCAAAGAGGCTCAAAGCCAAGGAAAGAATCCGCACCATTTGGAGTTAATCCAGTTTTCTGGCTTCATCCACCAGCATAATGGGAACGCCATCGCGAATGGGATAAGCCAATTTTGCTTTTTCGCTAATGAGTTCTTGATGTTCTTGGTCATATTTCAATGGCCCTTTGGTCAATGGGCAAACCAACATCTCAAGAAGTTTGGAGCTTAAAGTAGTGCTCGACATCATCATCCTTTCTAATGGTAAGAGATCATGCGTCCTTTTCCAGTTAGTGACGCCATCTCGATTAATGTTGTCATGATCTCACACCTTTCTGCAAGGGTTTTCGTCTCAAGAAGCGCTTGTTTTTCGACATTATCAAAAGGGCACGTTTGAGCCAGTGAATTTAAAAGGAACTCATCAGAAATTTCCTCAATATCGTCCCAATCCATAATCATGTCTTGATCCTGAAGATAAATTTTAAGAGCCGACAAAAGTCGCAAGCGATCGACAAAAGGATCTTTGTGAATTTCCTTAAGATCACCTTGATAGGCCTCATAACACACACGTGCATAATGAAGCCCGCCCACAGGCGATAATTTTTCTAAAATTTCAAAGCGACTGACACCTTCAAAAGAGACAAAAATACGCCCCGTCTCACTCTCTTGAAATCCTGTGATTCTGGCCAAGGACCCATGACGAAAAAGAGGCATCTCCTGATCTGCCTTTTGAGCCATAGGCTGTACAAATCCAATGTAACGGCCTTCGCTCAAAAGTCCTTTTTGGAAGATCTCTAGCTCCTGAGTTGTTTGAAACGAAAGCGTCGTCTGCGCGCGCGGTAATAAAACAGTTCCAGCCAGGGGATGTAACAAAACAATTTCTGGTAATTTAATATCACGCATGAACAACACACTTTCAGAATACAGGTTATAAAGATGAGATAGGGCCTGAGAAGACGTTTTACAAGAGTTAAAGATGAAAACTAAAAATTTCTTCCACACAAAAGGTATGCGGAAGGAGATATTACCATTTTTCAATCTTTTTTTGTTTTATGTCAAGGCAATTTAGAAATGTCCGCTTTGAGTTGAATTATTATCCACAAGTCCATAGCCCTCTCTCGCGCTCTCAAGCGCAAGAGAGACTTGGGGCTGTGGACCCTGTGGGTAATAAGAAGTCTGGGTTTATTTTGGGGAAGATTTCCTGGTCAAAAACATGATCTAAGTCCTTACGATCAGCTAGAATGGGCCCCCTTGTCACCCTATCCAGCGCCATCACGCTTAAGACTTCTTCTCCAAGCATCACCTCTATTGCCCCCGTATAATGTTGATAAATTGTGACTTTTTTATTCTGGTAGCGATAGCCTTTTCCAGGCACTTGAACTTGATAGGCCTGCCCTTCCAAAGAGAATTCAAGGTTTTTTGAAAGCTTGCGCGTGACGTGATGAGATAAAATTCGTCGCAACCTTTGCGCGTCGATAGGTACGTCACGGTGCAGATCTTTCGGGTTTGCCGCATCAACGGCGAACTTTTGGTTATACTTCTCGATAAACGCCGGCAAATAGGCATTGGCAGTCGCAATATCGCAGATACCTCTCAAACGCATCTCTTTGATTAAGCGATCTTGCAGCGTTTGATTCGCCCGCTCGACACGGCCCTTGGCTTGGGGTGAGTAAGCGCAAATCAACTCAATTCCTAAATCTTTCATGGCGCGATGCAGCTCAGTAGCTTGGTAATATCCGTCAGTTGTGCGCGTTGTTTTAAAAATGCTGTGCCGGTCACTATAATAGGCCAGAGGCAGACCATGCTGCTCGAGGTGTGATTCCATGGCTCGGAAATAGCCGGCAGTGGTCTCCGATTCTTCAAATCGCATAGATACGATGCGGCTGGTGGCATCGTCTACAAAGACGAGCAAACAACACTTTGCACGCCGTCCCTCAAACCAATCATGGTGCGACCCATCAATCTGTACAAGCTCACCAAAGCACGAGCGGCGCTGACGGGATTGATGCAGAGGCGAGCTTTTCCGAATTTTCCCGCTCCATAATGCATCGGCTATCATCCATTGTCGCAGAGTTTCTTTGTTGATCTTAAGCCCCTCATTCTCCAACAGTTTCTCGCTGGCTAGCGTCGGACCAAAATCCGCATAACGATTCCGAACTGCCTCAAGAACTCTGGCTTTGAAGCCCTCTGAATGCGCACGATTACTGCCCGATATAGCACGCCGTTTAATCCCGGAAGGTCCCTCAACAGAAATTCTCGCCTGCAAACGCCTCACTTGCCGAGCACTCAAACCTAACTCTGCCGCACCTTCACCTTGGCGCAGCAGACCTCGTTTTATGTCATCCAATATCTTTAGTTTTTCCATCTCGGCCTCGCTATACAATGTCTCCATTCATCCTCCTGCTTGCTGACTGCATCAGCATAAAACTTAAGGACAAATCCGGACATTTCTAAATTGCTTAACCGGACATTTTCAAATTGCTCCTACATCTTTTTTTGTTTTACTGTTTAGTAAGCTTAAATTTTAAGTACGTTGTTATTTGACCCTGATCATTCTTGATCAATTCATATATACAGTCTGTGTTTGTTGAGGAAGAAAATCGAATAGAAACATCGGACTGGTAGAGCATATTATTTGCAGCGGCATTGTTATCTAACAATTTATTCGCTCCATTATCTGTAATGGAAGAATATGCCCACTTCTCAATCTCAGGGTTAGAAGACGTTGTATAAGCTTCAGCCAAGTCCTTTTTACCTTGATCCGTATTCAAATCCATACAAGTTGCCTCTAAAATAGAAGAATTTCCAGCAATTAAGCAGCAACTGCAAAGCACAAATTTTTATTCATAATCATTTTTAGCTCCCTTTTTGTTTTCTCAATTTTCTTGTTGCTTTTTAAAAAAGCATAAAGAGTTTATCAAACTAGATCTTGAGTCACAATCTTTTTCAAAACCTCTCCTTTTTTTCCATGAATTAGCCAAATTTCCTCATGCGTGGTTCCGGGAAACGAAAGCCTTAAAATTATCTGACCGTCTTGGGTTTGAAAATCTTTAATTTGCGCATGAGGTGGTAAAGTGATGAGGTCTTCTTTCTTTTCGGGTTCGTCTTTTCCTTCCATGCGATCTGCAATTTTAATCCCTAAAACAACAACGCCTGCAATAATAAGGATTCCCATCACAACAATCAGGACTTTTATGGCGCGCATATGCTAATCTCTTTTCATGATATTGGACAATGCTATGACTACTCGCACGATTTTGGTTTCAGAACAAGAGGCAGGACTTCGCCTGGATAAATTTTTATCCTTGGCCTGCCCGGATTTGTCGCGTACCCGCATTCAAAATTTAATTGAGGAAGGCCATGTTCTTGTGGAGGGGCGTGCTGTTCAAAGTCACGCTCAAAAAACGAAGGCGGGCTGGACATTTGTCATCACGATTCCTGAGGCCATTGATGCCATTCCAGAACCGCAAGATATTCCCCTTGAAATTATTTATGAAGACGATGATCTTTTGGTTTTGAATAAACCTGCAGGATTAGTCGTCCATCCCGCGCCTGGGAATCACGACAATACTCTTGTGAATGCGCTTTTGGCGCACTGCGGAACGTCTCTCTCTGGAATTGGGGGCGTGAAACGCCCAGGCATTGTACACAGGCTTGATAAAGATACGAGCGGCTTGATGATTGTGGCCAAAAATGATTTGGCGCATCATCATCTCAGTCATCAACTTTCTACGCGAACATTATCGCGAACCTACCAAGCCTTTTTATGGGGAATTCCAAAAAATCAGACGGGCACTATTCGTACACAATTGGGGCGTCATCCCAAAGATCGCAAAAAAATGGCGGTCCTTCCCGAAGGTGGAAAAGAGGCCATCACTCACTATCAGGTTTTAGAGACCTACCCCCCCACAGCGAGCCTTGTCGAGTGCCGTCTTGAGACCGGACGCACTCATCAAATTCGCGTCCACATGACGCATTTGGGGCATCCTCTTTTGGGGGACCCCGTTTATGGGCGTCCGCCCAAAGGCGTTCCTGAGTTTTTAAAAAACCATCTCAAAGAAGTACCTTGGACGGGTGGACGCCAAGCCCTCCATGCGGCCCAAATTAAATTTATTCATCCGCGCACAGGGGATCTCTTATCTTTTTCCTGCCCCTTACCAGAAGATATGAGAATTTTAAAATCTGTGTTAGACTTTAAATAGACATCTTATTTCAACTTCGATTTAGGCCATGATTCCAGCAGAACTCGAACCTCTTGAAACTCCCATAAAAGCCAATAGCTTGAGTATTCCTAATGCACAGGAAGGCTTGAAGCATTATTTCGATCAAATCCGAAAATTCCCCATGCTTGATGCGGAGGAAGAATTTATGCTCGCTAAAAGATGGAAAGAGCATCAAGATAGAAAAGCTGCGGAAAAATTAATTTCCTCCCACCTTCGGTTGGTAGCGAAAGTGGCAGCAGGGTATAAAGGCTATGGTCTTCCAATGGCAGATCTCATTGCAGAAGGTAATGTGGGCCTGATGCGTGCTGTGGATAAATTCGATCCCGACAAAGGATTTCGTCTTTCCACCTATGCGATGTGGTGGATTCGCGCAACTATTCAAGACTATGTTTTGCATTCCTGGTCATTGGTTAAAATTGGAACGACCGCGGCCCAAAAGAAGCTCTTTTTTAATTTAAGACGTATGAAGGGTGAACTTGAAGACAAGTCTGATTTCCTTAGCGCTGACTCCATTGCCCTCATTGCAGAAGATCTCAATGTTTCCACAAATGAAGTCATTGAGATGAACAAAAGAATGCAATCAGGTGGGGACAGTTCTCTTAATTCACCCTTGAATGCGGGAAGCTTAGATGAATGGCAGGATTGGCTTGTCGATGAAAGTCCCAATCAAGAAGACTTTGTCATCTCAAAGGGGGAAAGTCAGGTTAAAAATGCTCTTCTTCACAAAGCCCTGCAATCTTTGGATCCACGGGAAGCCAAAATTATCCACCATCGCCGACTTTTGGAAGATCCCAAAAGTTTAGAAGAACTTGCGCAAGATCTCAAGATTTCCCGCGAGCGTGTTCGTCAAATTGAAACACGCGCCTTTGAAAAACTCCAGCGTGCTGTCAAAAGCGGGGCCATTCAACTGCGCATCGGCGGAGAAACGGGACGGGGTTGAGCCTACTGGCCACCCCATCGAAGGAATTGGTAAATATTAGGAAACGGGGATACGGATAATAAATTTTGTATTTGTGCCCACCTTTGATTTCACAGTGAGCGATCCAAGATGTTGTTGCACAATAATATCATAGCTGAGCGACAGCCCAAGCCCTGTTCCTTTTCCGGGATTTTTTGTCGTGAAAAAGGGTGTGAAGATTTTTTTGATCACGGATTGGGACATGCCCGGCCCATTGTCTTCAATTATGATCTCCGCAAAACCATCGACTCCTTTTGTTTCAAGTATAAGTTTGGGCTCATAATTGGATTGAGATTTTAACTTTTCCGCCATGGCATAACACGCATTATTAAACATATTTAAAAAGACGCGGGAAACATCGCCAATGCTGAATTTTATGAGTGGCAAATCGGGGGACAGATGTTTTTCAACTGTGACATGGAAGCCCAATAAATCCGTTTGAAACCCTCCTAAAGCAAGTTCTAAGGCTTCTTCGAGGGCTGCATTCAGATCCGCCTTTTCAAATCGCCCGGGATTGCTGCTTGCGTGCAAAAGCATACCTTTGACGATAGAGTCTGCCCGGTGGGCATGTTCTTTGACTTTTTCAATATTGGCCAAAATGAGTGTGATAATTTCGCGTTCTTGCGGACTTAAATTTTTCAGTTCATTTAAATAATCCAAAGAGAGGTCTGTAAAATTTATGATAAAATTAAGGGGGTTTTTGATTTCGTGCGCAATGCCTGCCGTTAACGATCCAAGGCTGGCTAGTTTTTCTTGAACGATAATTTGGTTTTGGGCTTTTTTAAGATCCTCAAGGGCTTTTTCAAGTTCTTGATTCTTCTCCTGAAGCTGAGTAGTCCTTAATTTAACGCGATTTTCTAGATCCGTCAAAAGAACGCGGTTTTCCTCAAAAATGCGACTTACAATTTCAAACCAAGATTTCCAACGCTCTGGGACGTCCCTGTGACTGGGGGGGAGCCCCTTGTTTTCCCTCTCAATATGAATGAGAAGTTTTTGGGCGGGAGAAATAAAATCGCGCATCACCACAAAATACCCGATTCCAATCACAAGGATAAGGATAATTGAGATGATAATGACATCTTCAAAAGCATGAAGCAGATCCGCATTAAATAAATCCCACGCAGAAACAACATACACTAAACGCCAGGGGGCGGCTCTCAGTTGATGAACATAAACATAATAATTCCCGAGCGAAATAATTTTGGCCTGGGGATTTTTAAATTCTTTCATGAAATCATTTAAGATATTAGAGGGGACAACATCTTGAATCTGGTGAATGGTTTTCTCTTCTTCATTGAAAAATCCATGCATGGCTAAGATTTGGTCATCATCATTGACAAGGGCCGAACTTCCTACGGGAAGCTTTAAGCTATTTAAAAGTCGCTCAAGTTCGCGCAAACTAAGATCAATAGACACAACTCCTAAAAATTCATTCTCATCATAAACAGGGGCGCAATTCGAGACGACAAATCCTTTATCATAAAGAGGCCCCCCTACGTTTCCATCGCGATAAATTTCAGTCCAATAATTTTTTCTCAGACGATTATTTTGTGGCAATCCTTTAACAAAAAAAGATCGTTGCCGCATCTGCTCATAATAAGAAATATCTACACTGGGAAGCCACGGAAAAATGTTTTGAAACCCACTTTTAGAGGTATAATAAACCCATACAACCCCCGGATTATTTTTGAGTGCCAATTCAAAAATTGTATTTAACGAGAGTGCCATTTTGATTTCTTGTTTGATCTTTTCGGACAAAGTTGAAACCTTGCCAAGACCTGTCAGATTTCCGACTTTATCTTTTTGCACCAAAGGGCTTTTAATATCGAGGGAATAGGTTTTTCCCCCTGGATTTTCGATCACATCTCTGAAATGATAAGAGTGATCTTGCTTTTTATTCTGATAATAAATTTTATTTTCAGCACCCGTTTTAAGCCCTTGCGTATAATCACGAATAGTCTGTGCCTTCATCTCAAAGCTCATAGCATGTTCTTTAAGACGCGTGCGCAGATCTTCAAAAACTCGCTGTTTGTCGGATAAAAATTTGAGCGTTTCAATACCAACAACGATCATCATGATGGCAAAACATGTCAAAAAGATAACACGATTATAGTTTGCGCGGTAATGATTCACGGTTTTGGTTTCTCCTCCTTTTTAAGGACTGAATCATAAAGATCAACTTCATCTAGCTCTTGCTGCAAATGATCCAACAAAGCGGTTTCATCGCGATTTCGAACCAAAAGTTCAATGGCTGCTTTGTCTTGAGGATCCTTCAAAACAGGAGTGTATTTCGCTTTGACATCGGCAAGAGTTTTCCAATCTTGGGCTTTATTCAGATAAAGTGCGTAATTCAAAATGCTTCTGGCAGGCGTTTCGCTGGGTTTCTTTTGTTCTAATGCACGACCTAAAGTTGCCGCAGCCTCTGGGAATTGATTTTTTATTCCATAGATTTCAGCTTTTTGAGATAGCCCTTCAAAAGTCTCATCTGTACTTAAAAGATTAAGAGCATCGTCATACTGCTTGTTTTTTTCATAAATTTGAGCCTTAAGACGTCTTAAGCTTTTGCGATCCCCCTCATCCATTTCTTGTAAAAGAGCATCATCAATCATTTTTTGCGCACCTTCCCCATCTTTTTGGGAAATATAGGCTTGAGCTAATTTTTTAATGAGTGGCATATTGGCTTGAGGAGAAAGTTTTAAACGTTCTTGTAAAAGCGCAATCGCCTGATCTGCCAAATCAAGTGTCATCAATCTATCGGCAAGACCAAGTACAATTGTGTCTCCCTCTGCACCTTGAGGCGTTAAGCTTTTAAAACTTTGATAAAGACTAATGGCCGTAAGTGCTGGGATTTTGGTACTATTTTTTTCAAGAAAAAGATCTGAAAAAGCTTGATGTAATCTTTTGCTGAGATCATCAAATCCTTTAGCTTTTGGATAATGTTGAACTGCAGACGCCATGGCACTCAAACCCTTGCGATAATCACCTTCTCCAATATAAAGTTTTCCAAGGGCGTCTAAAATATCAAACTCGACTTCATCACCGCGCCAGGAATAACGAAGCTTTTCGAGTTTTTCTATTGCCTCCTTAGGGCTCAGGTCATGGGACTCCAAATTAGACAAGATAACTTCAAGCTCTGCATAAACAGAGGCCTTATTATCAGGTCCATTGGCAACTTCTTCTAATTGCTCTCCGGCTTTTTCAGTATTCTTTTCCGCTTTTTCGAGAAGGCCCAAAACAAGCTTGTAATCCTCCTGATGAGGGGCTGGAATCTTTTCATTTTTCAAAAGATCTAAAAGTTTATGCGTAAGCGCCACATTATTTCCAGCAAGAGCTGCATGCGCTCCCTTTAAGACAAGCATGGACTTAATGGGTTGAGGGTAGAGCGTCAAAAAAGGAAGATTTTGCTCAATTAAAGCAAGGCCATCTTTTATATTTCCTTGTCCAGCAAGGGCAAATCCCTGCCACAATTTAGACTCTGGTTCATTTTTTAATTCTTCATATTTTAAATCTTCAAGTGCAAGCTGAGAATCCCCAATCATAAAACGTGCAGCTCCTCTTAAAGCATGAAAATTAATGTCGTATTTCAAACGAGGATCCTCTTGATCCACAACGCGCAATAATCCAATAGCCTCAACCGCGCGGCCATGTGCGAGATTGTGCCGAATAAGATCTAAATAAGGCTCTGTTTTTTTTCCAGCAGGCAATTCTGCTGCTTTGTTTTCAGTGGCGCGCTGAAACTCCTGAAAATCCACATCATTGTGCTGCCACGTTTTGAATTCATAGAGAGCCAAAGTTTTCATGGTTTTTCTCTCGCGCTCCCGATCTTTTTGGGACGAAATCACAAGCCCTTGAGGCGAGTGGAGTTGAAATTGGGCATTTTGAACTTGGGCTTCAAGGTCACTTCGCCTTTTGGCAATCACAATTCCTTGTTGCGTAGGAATCACCTCAAAATCGACATATTTATGATTTTGTGAAAGTGCGTAACCATCATTTTTTAAAGGGACAATCACCAGAGGGTCACCCTTACCCTCATCCGTCATAACATAAGGTGTTCCTTTTTCAGGAAGAGCTAGAGCGTACATCACTTTATTGTCAGAAGAAAGTGTGAAAGTGCCTTGAAAAGGTTTCAATTCCTTTGTCCTTGATTTTTTCTCAATCCAATCGATATTAAAAACCCATTTATTGTCTTGGAGTGACACAAAGTAGTTTCCTGGGTTGGTTAAAATAAACGTCATAACGCTAATAGGACCTTGACTTTTTAACGCCATAACTCCCACTTCAGGGGAAAGTGCACCCTTGGTTTCAAGCTTAATATTTCGGTCAAAAATGAGGTAAATTTTTCCATTTCTTTCATAAGCTGCAAGGCCCGGAATATCCTTAAAATTGAACTTCAATTCCGCACCATTTTCAGAATTCGTAATTTCAAGAAGATCTGAGATCGGATTGGGCTTCACTTCTTTGTCCTGAATAGCAAGTGCTGGCAATGGTTTGTCAGGATATTCCGTAGTTTTGGGGGCTTGACCGGGAAAAAGCTCAATCGTGATTCCTTTTTCGGTGCGGTCGTGTTTGACCAAAGTTAAAGGGGGTGTTTTTAAAAAGAGGGAGGTGACACTGTCTTTTTTCTGAACCTCTTCAAAAGAAAATTCCTTGGGTAATCCTTTTTTTAGTGTTTTTTTATCAAAAGGTTTGGTGGTATCAAAGATGATTTCAACGCGATCTTTTCCAGAATTCACACCATAACTCACCTCGATACCATATTCAAAAAAGAGTTTCACGCCATCCTTTTTGCGGGTGACACTCACACCTACCTCTCCTGTGCCCGCCAGAAGCGGCATGGAGAAGCTGAGACAGAAAAATGCCAATAGAAGAGCCCTGAGTATCATTTTTATTGTGATCATTTCTGATTTGTTTTTTGAAAGCTTAACAAAGCTTCAAGGTACACGCAAACTTTGAAAGAATGTCTTTAAAAGTTCCTTACATTTTGTTTCCTCAATGCCACCAATAACCGCGGGTTTGTGCATGGCCGTTTTATGAGCATAAATATGGGGACCGTGATCTATACCGCCGCCTTTGGGGTCATAAGCTCCAAAAATAACTTGGCGAATTCGGGCAAAACTCAGGGCTTGAGCACACATGGGGCACGGCTCAAGCGTGACATATAAATCACATTCTGGCAGGCGCGGGGTTCCTAATTTTCGTGAGCCCTCCCGAATCACCACCATTTCCGCATGCGCTGTGGGATCATTTTCTTGTTCCACAAGATTGTGAGCACGGGCAATGACATCACCCTTTAAAACCAAAACAGCACCTACAGGAACTTCTCCCAAGGTGATGGCTTTTTTCGCCTCTTGAAGGGCCAAATTCATAAAGCTTATTTTACTTCTCTCTAACATCCGCTAGAATCTCACTCAAAATGACGTCGACATCATCGTCATCCTGAACTTGTTTCAGGATCTAAAACGAGATGCTGAAATAAATTCAGTATGACAGTGTGTGGAGTTCGTCTTGTTACAAATTCCAATTATGAGGACTATCATGACACAGCACGCCAAAGCTATAAAGACCACCCGCATCGAATCAGATTCTTTTGGAAACATCGATGTTGAAAGTGATAAATATTGGGGTGCCCAAACGGAGAGGTCCCTCAATAATTTTAAAATCGGTACCGACCGCATGCCTCTGCCGCTCATTCATGCCATGACACTTGTGAAAAAAGCAGCAGCTCTTGTGAATATGGATTTGGGTGTTTTGGATCCTCAAATTGGAAAGGCGATTGTGCAAGCGGCCGATGAAGTTTTGACACATCAATGGGATGAGCAGTTCCCCTTGGTTGTGTGGCAAACGGGGTCGGGCACGCAGACGAATATGAACGTGAATGAAGTCCTCTCCAACCGCGCCATTGAGATTTTAGGCGGTGAGCTTGGCTCAAAAAAGCCGGTTCATCCCAATGATCATGTTAATATGGGACAGTCTTCAAACGATACATTCCCAACTGCCATGCATGTTGCAACAGTACTTGAAATTCATCACCGATTAATTCCCGCTCTTGAAACTTTGGGCGCGGCTATTCGCGAAAAACAAAATCAATTTGCAAAAATCATCAAAATCGGACGTACCCATTTGCAAGACGCAACGCCGATGACTTTGGGTCAAGAATTCTCAGGCTATGCTACCCAAATCAAAAACGGTATTGAACGGATTAAATTAACCCTTCCCCATCTTTATGAATTGGCCCAAGGCGGTACTGCGGTGGGAACGGGTCTGAATGCCAAAAAAGGATTTGCCGAAGCATTTTCCAAAAAAGTAGCCACGCTCACGGGATTTTCTTTCGTCACAGCTCCTAATAAATTTGAGGCCTTGGCCTCTAACGATACATTGGTTGAAGTGTCAGGTGCATTGAATGTAATTGCAGTCTCTTTCATGAAAATTGCCAATGACATTCGCCTTTTGGGATCGGGGCCCAGATCTGGAATTGGGGAGCTTTTGTTGCCTGAAAACGAACCCGGATCCTCTATTATGCCCGGAAAAGTCAACCCCACACAATGTGAGGCGATGACGATGGTGGCCGCTCAAGTTATGGGAAATCATGTGGCCGTGACTGTCGGCGGATCTAATGGGCATTTTGAACTCAATGTCTTCAAGCCGCTCATCATTTCCAATGTTTTAAACTCCATTCGCCTTTTGTCAGATGTAGCAATCAGTTTTACCGAAAATTGTGTGGTGGGAATTCAGGCCAATGAAAAGCGCATCCAAGAACTTTTGGCCCAATCATTAATGCTGGTGACTGCACTGAATACGCATATTGGATATGACAATGCCGCCAAAATTGCCAAAAAAGCTCACCACGAAGGGACAACTTTGAAAGAAGCCGCACTTGCCTTAGGTCTTTTAAATGAAACTCAATTCTACGACTGGGTCCGTCCAGAAAATATGATTGGAGAGTAATTCATGTGGCATGAGGAGGTCAATTCGGCACGACTCAAGAAAAGATCTCTAACCTTGGCGGGGCATAAAACCAGTATTTCTTTGGAGGAGCCCTTTTGGATGCTTCTGAAAGCGCAAGCCTTCTCTCAAGGAAAAACACTCAGCTCGCTTATTTTGGAAATTGACAGTTCTCGAAAAGGCTCCCTCTCCAGTGCGCTAAGGCTTTATATTTTGGAAAAAACGCAAGGGTAAGTGGCTTTTTTCTGCGTATTTTACCCTTCCTTTAAGAAACTATTAATCTTTTCTGATAGAATCGTAAGAGTGCCCATTATGATGAGGTGAAACGATGACGAAATCTTTTTTGATTTTTGGCCTGTACCTCTTAATTCTGATATTTTCTGAATCTTTCATGATGGCGGGAAAATACGGCCCTCAAGAGCTGAATGAAAAAAATGATGACTATACAATCCGCAAGGTTCCTCTTTATGAGACGACTGTATTTGAAGTGCTTGACAAAAAGAATAACGAGCTATTTACAATTGGAAAATGCGCCCAGTCGTGGATCCTTTTAAGACAAAAGAGAATTTGGAGATATAACGGTAATCTCAATTTAGAGGATGAAACGCAACGCAACGAAATGATTGCGAACATGGTCAAATTTTATCAAAGCAAGATTTAGAATTGTATCTCAAGGGGGAGAGGTCTCCTTTTGCACGTCATTCTTAATAAGTTCTCTTAAAAACTCAAATCCTTCTGGTTTTACACAATATTCTCCTCGAAACGGTCTATCCATTGCAACAATCAAAAACACGACAGAAGATATCGCAAAAGCCACTCCAACAACAGAAAATAGATGTAAATGAAATTGCATGCCAAAAAGAAAATGCACCGCAATCGTTAAAAATGCCCCAATGAGAATCACAATCCAAAAGTCAGTGCTTAATGCGGATTTCCCCATAAAAATTCTTTCTTCCCGGGCATCAAAAAGCAACTTTATTTCTTTTAAAATTTCTTGTTGTGTAAAAAGATCCATTGAATTGTTTGTCGTATAATTATGAACGGTGTGAACCATGCGATTTAAAACAGCATCCCCCCAAGAAGAAACATCTTGACCTTTCTCTAGTGCAGGCCATTCTTTTTCCATAACTTCTATAATATATGCTTCAACATCCATTCGAATAGAATTGTGAATAGATTTTGGAAGCAATTTAGAATCTGTATAAATATCTTCAAGAACACTTGATTCTTTTTGCGTGCTTTTTTCGGCGGTGTTAAAGTTGTCAAGTAGATTAATTGCAATGAATCCAAATAAAACCGCATAGATAACGGCTATTGTTGCACTAATATGACCCACCGCTTCGTTTTCCGCATACCTCAATTTAAGGGGGATAAAGCTTTTGACAGCAAAAAGGCTCACAATTGAAAACAAGACTGTCACAATCGAAATGAGAAAAAAGAGTAATACGTTGGGAATGCCATAAATAAAGTCGACCATGAGATTGCCTCAGCTTTTTTATTTTTTATAAAAGTAAGTCTAGGGCATCTTAAATTTTGCTACAATCCGAAAGTGATATTTTCAAATTAAATGGCCCATCCCAAAAATTTCCAGGAAGGGCTTTTGTATTTAAAGAGGGCATTGGAATTCTAAAATATCCCCAGGTTGACAATTCAAGACTTCACAAATCTTTTCCAAAGTGGAAAAGCGAATAGCTTTGGCTTTTCCCGTTTTGAGAATGGAAAGATTTTGTGGGGTGATCTCAACTTGTTCCGCAAGATCTTGAAGCTTCATTTTCCTCTTGGCGAGCATAACGTCTAAATTCACAATAATCGGCATTTTTAAATCTCCCCTTTAAATCGTGAACTTGTCATTTTCAGAAAGGCGATAGCCTTCAATCATCACCCACGAAATCACAATCACAAGAAGGCCGCAAAAGAGTGCTTCCAAATTAGGTGTCCCAAAATGAATTGAAATATAACGATGTCCTGGAGCGTTTGAAAGCGTTGCAAGCAATACTAACAACATTCCGCTTAAAGGCTGAACCAAAAGCGCATCCAGAAAAAATAGCCACCCTAATTGTCGATAGTGTTTGGCATTTTGAAGGCTAAAAATTTCGCCCCGTTGATAATTCTTAAAAAGAGACTTGAGCACGAGGACACCCAAAAAAAATGGCAAAACCCCAAAAAAACCCGTCATCACACCCATAATCTTTAAAGAAGACGTCCTCTCTATCTGACTTAAATTGACAATCCCCTCTGGGGTTTTTACGGTCTGTTCTAGCATCCCAAAAAAGTTAAGTGCATCTGGAATATCTATTGTTTTAGTTTCAATAAAAATCCATTGAGTTAGATTCCAAAGGGGAAGTGCTATAAGCAAAATATTAAAGACTGCTAAAAGATAATGACTTGTTTTTTGAATACGTTCCATTTTTAATCCTCAAAGTTGTTGATGAAAAGATCCTAAAGGTACAAAAAATGACTGTCAACATAAAATTATTGATAAACGATAATTTAACCTCGAAGAGGGGCTGTTTTTTGTGAGCTAACTTTCCCCTTGCTCATAATTGAGCTCCGCGTTTAAAGTCATAAATTCAAACTCTCAATACCCTTTTGTGCCATGCTCAAATCTTCAAAACGCATATATCTCACCATCGATGATTCGCCTTCAATTCACACGTATGAAAAGATTGACTTTTTGAAGGCTCACACCATTCCCGCCGTGTTTTTCTGTCGCGGGGAATTTATCAAAAAATATCCAGATCAGGTCGCATATGCCATTCAAAATGGATTTTTGGTGGGCAATCATTCTTATTCGCATCCTTATTTTTCAAAGATTTCGTTGAATCACTGTTATAATGAAATTTTAAAAACGGAAGAGTTGATTGAAACAGCTTATAAAATGGCCGGGACCACTCGTCTCCACAAAGTGATACGCCTTCCTTTTGGAGATCGGGGAGGTGATAATTCGCATAAAATTCAAAAATTTTTAAAAGAACTGCATTTTTGCCCTATGGATTTTGGACATCATTCCGATCTTGAATTTTATGATGCCCCTTGGACATGGGATACGAAGGATTACAAGAAAGACCTTATTGAAAGTCCCGAAAGTTATTTGAAAAAATTGGAAGATTATGCAGAAAAAAGCTCTTTTCCCGAGGAAATTCTTTTGTTGCATGATTTTGATCATACCCACCATCTTTTTGAAATCACAATGAGCTTCCTCATGAGTCGTGACGCCACATTTTTACCACTACCTGTTTCCAGCATCCAACCTCATCACCAAAAGGGACTATTTTGAATGACTATTCACATTCGACAACTTCACAAAGATGACTGGCACCTATGGCGCGAAATTCGCCTTCATGGCCTTCAAGAAAACCCAGAAGCTTTTGCGAGCTCTTATCCAGAGGAATCAATCCGATCCACTGAAGATTTCCAAAACGATCTTGAAAAGAGTGATGTTTTTGGCGTATTTCAGGAGGGTGAGCTTGTTGGATGTGGAGGGTTTTATATTTTACCTCATCGCAAAATGCAGCATCGGGGGATGTTTTTTGGGTTTTACATTAAAGCTGCAAATCGCTCTCAAGGCAATGGAAGTGCTCTTTTAAAAGCCATAATCCAACGGGGACGAGAAAAGGTTCTTCAGCTTCATTGCACCGTTTTGGCAGACAACCCAAATGCAATTGCGCTTTACGAAAAAAATGGGTTCATAGTTTATGGAACATCGCCTCGATCTGTTAAAATTGATGATAAATTTTACGATGAGCATTTAATGGTTTTGCAGCTGGATTAAGCCAGCACGCAGTTTTTTTTGAAGACTATTTCAAGCCGCTAAAACCACTTCAATCTTTTTATGAAAACCTGTTTCGTTACGACTTTCAGTCTTAATGGAGTTGCGCGCTTTAAATGTTAAATTTTTTCAATAGGTTATCAAGTTTTTCTTCACAATAATCTTTACAGTTTCTCATGGATTCAATGATCGTACTGCCCGATTTAAAAAGGGGATTTGAGAATCTTATGGCCTGCATACGCAATTGATCCTCCAAATATTTTTGAAAGATCCCCATATCGTTTTTCTCAATAGAAGTCTGAACGGATTTGCTGTAATCGTCCCTACGATGAACAGAGTGATACCGGAAATTTGGTTGCGGGGGCAGGATTTGAACCTGCGGCCTTCAGGTTATGAGCCTGACGAGCTACCAGGCTGCTCCACCCCGCGTCAATGATGAGGGGAACCTAGCAGGCACCTCTCAGGAATGCAAGAAAAATCGTCAAATAAAATGAGGGCCCAAAAGCCATAAAAAAACGGAAGAAGATTTGGATCTTCTTCCGCCGAGTTTAACAGGGAGGCTACAAAACATAATTATGTTTGCAGTCTACTCTTGCGAAATGACGCGCAAGAAAGCTCAAAAAACTCTAAACAACACTAACTACAACATACTCAAAAACAAGTTGAGCAAACAATTAAACCCACACCAATCTGTGTTTGCTCACTTTATATATAGTCACTGAGTGTTTATATCCGCAAGTTTTTTTTTGAATATTTTTTCAATCAGGTGCCACTTTAAAAAAAGATCCTAAACCTCAAGGCGTTTTCGGCGCTTCAGCTCGATGTGACTGAGAAAAACAATAGCTCCCATGATGATAAATGCACCTGCAACGGTCCAGAATCCAGGAATTTCTGAAAATACGAGATATCCAATTAAGCTTGAGGCAAACCATTTGGTAAATCCATAAGGAATGAGATAGCTAACTTCAGCAGCTTTGTAAGCATTGCTTAGGGAAAGATGGGCAAGGGCCGCTAGACCACCCATAAACAAAAGCCAAGGCCATTGCCAGGATTCAGGCCAGAATCCCCCCCAGAGTGTTGGGATTAAAAGCAAAGGCGCTATAAAAAGCAAAAGATAAGTTACAATCAATTGGGAGGAATCATGTTGTCCTAATGTTCTAACCATAAGCGTTGCTCCTGAAAAGCAAGCTGCAGCTGAGATGGGAAGCAAGATGTTAATATCTTTATAAAAAGTATCCAAGCCTAATGACAGGCTCAGTCCATGGGAAATGAGGGCGCCCCCTAAAAATCCGATGGCAATGGCGATGCCACGTTCAATTCCGATGCGCTCGCGCAGAAAAAAACCAGCACCAAGAGCGGTTAAAAGAGGACCTAAAAACATGAGCCCTACCGCTTGGGAGAGAGGCATAAACGCAAGTGCTGAATACCACAGGATAATACCTAATGCAGAAAGGGCAATGCGAGACGCATGAATGCCAGGTCTTTGCGTTTTGAGAGATTTGGGCCCATTTTTTAAAATCCAGGGCACCAAGAATATAAGGCCAAATAAATTTTGAAAAAAAGCCACCTCATAAGGGGGGAGGGGCTCGCCAACGCTTGATTGTGAGAGATATCGCACAATGCCATTGATGCCTGAAAAAGAGACAAAAGACAAAACTTTCCAAAAGGCCCCCCTAAAATGGGGGGAATTCTCCCAAAAGGCAGCAAGGCCACTCATGGCGTAACCTTTTTCAAATGGGATTCAGAGCGGTAAAGACCAACGCTTGCCATAAGGATCAAGAATGAGCCGACTCCTACAAGCAAGGTCGGCCATTCATCAAAAAAGATCATCCCAATCAGAGCTGCTGCGATCAATCGTGTAAAGCTTAAAGGAATGAGATAAATCAGATCTGCAACCACAAACGCCCGGCTGAGGGCATAATACGCCAACGCCACAAGCCCTCCCATAATCATCAGTGGCCCCCATTGGTCAGGGGCCGGTGTGATCCAGGTAGGAATAGAAATTGCGAAAAAAATAGGCATGGTGAAGGCCAGAAGATAAAAACTCATGGTGGAGGCTTTTTCCGTTTTGGCCAATTGCTTGGCAATCAAAGTTGAAATTCCAATACAAACAGCAGCGCCCACGGGCAACAATAGCGTCCAATTAAAAATGCACCCATAAACGGGATGGGGTTTGATCGCGTCATTCGCCGTGATTAAAATGGCGCCGCCCATGGCAAATACTATGGCCAAAATGCGAGGTGTGTCTAAGCGCTCGCGAAAAAAGAAATAGGCTCCCCCTAAAACGAGAAAGGGAGATAGATATTTAAGTGCAATGACTTGCACCAACGGTAGATCCTTTAGGGATGTAAACCACAATAAAATCCCGCCCGCAGCAGCGATTGCCCGGAGACAATAAAGTTTAAGATGTTGGGTTTTTAAAGATTCAAGTCCGTGGGTAAAGAACCAGGGCATCATAAACAACAGCCCAAAACTGCTTTCAAAAAAAGCGAGCTCAGCAGGAGGTAATCTCAAGGCATTGCTGTGATGCGCCAAATGGTGGACGAACCCATTGATGCCCGCAAAAGCGAGGCATGAAATTATTTTCCAAAAAGCGCCTTCAAGGGCCGGGTTGCGTGTTTGAATCATTGATAAATACTAAAATAAACTCTCTTCCTTTCATATAACATCGCAATCTCCGCTTTGCCAGGTTTATTCGGAAAATCGCCAGGGCCACCTCATGCAAAACAGAACACAACATGTTTCCGAATTTTCATCATGAATTTAAATCAATTTCAGGGCTCAAGGTTCAGGATAGCGATATTGGAAATGTATTTTGATTTAAAATCAAATAATTATTGTGCTTCAGCTCTTTTTTTCAAGGCCTGGTTCATCATTTGAAAGCCTGTCTGAGTTTTGTCAAAAAAACTTTGAGGAAGAATGTGAGGGAGAAGCCCCGAGAACGCTTCTTGATGGAGAAAAATGGTCTTAGCCTTCTGAGATTGAAGGGAGAAAGAATGCTCTCCATCGAAAAGTCCCGGGAATAGAAATTGACCTTTCCAGGAGAACTGACTTTGAGAACTTAATTCAGCAACCTTAGGGGAAAATTTCATTCCCTTTTGACCAGGGGGACAAATCATCACAGCTAATTTTTGTCCTACTTGGGGGATACCTGAAATGTTTGTGATAAAGGGATTCCAAGACGGATAATTCTCAAAATCCATCAGAATTTTCCAAACGACTTCTAAAGAGGCCTTAATTTCAATTTCAGTTTTGATTATCCGCATTTTTTGATTTCAAGATCAATTTTTGGCAAAAATAAAGCTTCGAAATAATTGTGGACATAGAACAAAAACCAAGCCGCAAAATTCTGAGGATGAGACTCCATTTCAGTTTTTAACTTAAGGGGATCGATCCATCGTGTTTCCATAATTTCGTCCGGGTTGAGCTCAAAAGATCCCTCATAAACGCCTTGAAATACATGCGTGAATTCTTTTTCCCACATGCGCTCATCTAATTTGAGATCGTATTTTACTGTTTGAAGAAATGTGAGTGGGGCTCCAAATCCTAGCTCTTCGTGAAGGCGTCTTTGAGCAGCTAAGGATACATTTTCTTGAGGTCTTGGATGACCACAGCACGTATTGGCCCAAAGGCCTTGAGCATGATATTTGCACAGGGCTCGGCGTTGAATGAGAATTTCTCCTTGAGGATTAAAAATGAAAATCGAAAAAGCGCGATGGCGGCGCGGATTCAAATGCGCTTCAAACTTGCCTTCGGTTCCGATTTCCTGGTCGTTTTCATCGACAAGAATAACGCGTTCTTCACTTTCCTTAAGCATCGAGGTTCTTCACATTCAGGGCGTTTTTTTCGATGAATTCACGGCGGGGTTCGACCACATCGCCCATGAGTGTTGAGAAGATCTCATTGGCTTCATCCAAATGCTGAATTTTGACTTGAAGAAGCGTGCGGACCTCAGGATCGAGTGTTGTTTCCCATAATTGATCAGGATTCATTTCACCCAATCCTTTATATCGTTGGATTCCAACGCCGCGACGTCCTTCTTCAAGGACTGCTTCTGTTAGCGCCACGGGACCGACTACCCGAGTTTTGATGAAAGTTGCTGTTTTTGTAAATGTTTCTTGAGTTTCGGACAGAAGCTGCCTCAGGCGCAAAATTTCAGAGGTGTGAAGGAGAGCTTTGGAGATATTGTATTCCTCAGCAACCCCCCGCACGCTTCTGCGAACTTGAAGGACGTTCCCATTTTCAACAATGCTGAAAACCCACGTTTTCTCATTTGCAAGGGCAATCAAATTCAAGCGATCAACTAGACGTTGTGAAAAGACTTGAGGGTTGGATTCAAACTCTGCAAAATCAAGACATCCTGCAATAACCGCTTGCTCTAAAACTTGAATGCTTCCGACCTGACGTGCGGGAACCTCAAGCAAATCCTCAACGGATTTGGAAAGAGTCACAATACGCTTGAGATCTTCGCCCATAATAACGGTCCCATCATCGTAGGCGAGTTTTTGGCCATTAATGCCACCGTTAATTAGATATTCGTTCAGATCCGCATCATCTTTGAGATACAATACTGAGTTTCCGCGCTTGGCTTTGTAAAGCGGAGGACGTGCGATATAAAGATATCCTCTTTCAATAAGCTCTGGCATTTGACGGAAGAAAAATGTCATGAGAAGGGTCCGGATGTGACTTCCATCGACGTCCGCATCGGCCATGAGAATAATTTTATGATAGCGAATTTTATCGATATTAAATTCCTCTCGTCCAATGCTTGTGCCCAAGGCAGCAATGAGAGTTCCGATTTGTTCAGAGCTGATCATTTTATCAAAGCGCGCACGTTCGACATTGAGAACCTTACCGCGAAGGGGTAGAATCGCTTGGAACTTACGTTTGCGTCCTTGTTTGGCTGATCCACCCGCGCCGTCTCCCTCAACGAGGAAGAGTTCGCATAAGGCGGGGTCCCGCTCTTGGCAATCTGCCAATTTCCCCGGGAGAGAGGCAATATCCAAAACGCCCTTTCTCCGAGTTAAATCGCGGGCTCTTCGAGCGGCTTCTCGGGCTAATGCGGCTTCTGTCACGCGTGCGATAATTTTTTTGGCTTCTTGAGGGTGCTCTTCAAACCATTGTTGAAGTTTTTCCCCCACAATACTTTCAACCACAGCGCGTACTTCGGAGGAGACAAGTTTGTCCTTCGTTTGAGATGAGAATTTTGGGTCAGGCACTTTTACGGATAAAACGCAAGTTAGACCTTCTCGCATATCTTCACCCGTGAGGGCCACCTTGTCTTTCTTGCTAATCTCGTCAGCGTATTTGTTGATCGTTCTCGTCAAAGCACCGCGGAATCCAGCCAAGTGGGTGCCACCGTCTCTTTGCGGAATATTGTTCGTAAAGCACAACATCGTTTCGTGATAGCTGTCCGTCCACTCCATGGAGATTTCCACATGGATGCCATCTTTTTCCCCTTGAACAGAAATGGGCGGAGAATGGAGAGGAGTTTTGCTGCGATCTAAATAATTCACGAAAGCTTGAACACCACCTTCATAATGAAGAACGACTTCTTTGGGTTCAACGTGACGTTCATCCCGCAAAATTAAATTAACGCCCGAGTTCAAAAACGCGAGTTCGCGCAAGCGGTGTTCAAGGGTTGCAAAGACAAATTCAATATTCGTGAAAGTTTCTTTGGAGGGCATAAATGTGATATGCGTGCCCTTTTTACCCCCGGCATCCCCAATTTCTTTAAGGCGTCCTTCCGCATCCCCATGGCAGAAAGTGATGACGTAAGTTTTCCCATTTTTATAAACGGTCAATTTCAGCCATTCGGAAAGCGCATTCACAACCGAAACGCCCACGCCGTGAAGACCGCCTGAAACTTTGTAGGAATTCTGATCGAATTTTCCACCGGCATGCAGTTGGGTCATAATGACTTCTGCCGCTGAAATTCCTTCTTCTTCGTGGATATCCACAGGAATGCCGCGGCCGTTATCAGTTACGGTCACCGAGCCATCTGCGTTCAAGATAACTTCAACCCGATCACAATGTCCTGCCAAAGATTCATCAATGGCATTGTCCACAACCTCATAGACCATATGGTGAAGTCCCGAGCCGTCGTCCGTATCTCCAATGTACATACCTGGACGTTTCCTGACCGCATCAAGGCCCCTTAAGACTTTAATGGAATGGGCGCCGTATTCTTCTTCTTGAGGGAGTGTTGAGTTTGTCATTCGTTTTTTACCTTACATTTCTTGAACTTGTGCCGCGTGGACTTGGAAAAATTGGGCAGATCCCTGAAGCTCTGCAAAAAGAGCCGCATCCGTTCCCGTCAGCCACACCTGCATATTAAGGCTTATCAGCGCATGAAACAATGCTGATCTGCGAGAAATATCTAAATGAGCGATCACCTCGTCTAAAAGTAAGAGCGGCGTTGAGTTTTTTCGTGCACTTAAAAGACGGGAGGAGGCCATAATAATACTTAAAAGCAAGGCCTTCTGTTCCCCTGTTGAACAAAAAGCGGCGTGCTGCCCTTTGGGTGTAAAAATGACCACAAGATCACTTTTGTGTGGCCCCAAGGGAGTGGATCCTGTTTCAGACTCAAGTCTCCGCGTTTCCATCAGGCGTTTTTTATAATAGTCCTCAGTTTCTAGTGCCGAATGGGTTTCAAGAAATGACTCGAGCTCTCCTTCGAGGAAAAGAGTGGCTTCTGGAAAATAAGTATCGCCTTCCTGAAGGGCTATATTGAGTTCTCGTACCACTGTATACCGTGCCACCAAAATAGCAACTCCTTGAGACACGATGGTCTCCTCAAGGCCTCCCAACCAAAAAGGATCAAAGCGTCGGTCGATTAAAAGTTTTCGCCGTTCCCTTAAGGCATGCTCGTATTGATTGACGCGGCCTGCGTGTCCGGGGTCAAAACCATAAACGAGGCGATCTAAAAACTTACGCCGCTGAGAAGCTCCGTCTGAAAACAAGCGGTCCATTTGAGGTGTTAACCAGGTGATATTCAAATGCTGCGTCAAGGGGGCTTGACCTGAAATTTTTTTGCCATCAATTTTGACGACCCGGCGTTCAGAATGGCCTTCCAAAGCTTCAAGCCCCGTACCCAAAGTCAGAGGATAATCTCCTTGATGGAGAATTGCCGAAACGGCCCAAGACTGGGTTTGACCTTGTTGAACGACATCTTTCAGTTTAGCGCGTCTTAATCCTCGCCCTGGAATAAAGAAGGATACCGCCTCTAAGATATTGGTTTTTCCTGCTCCATTTGCACCCGTTAAAATAACAGGCCCGCCATTTAAATTCAGGGCAAGGGAGGCGTAACAACGAAAATGAGTGAGCTTCAAGGACGTGAGCCCACGAAGAGGGAGATCATTTTCCACGAGTTACGCAGTTTGCAGGAGAAGAGAGAAGAGATAAGGTGAGAGGGAATATTTATTAAATGAGAAGAAATGATGTCTCGACACAAATGCACAAAATCACTTTATCGTTCATTTTTACAAGCCAGCAGTGTGCGCTATTCAGGGTTGGCACTTTCGGAGGTGTCACCGATTCCATTGTCGCATGACAGCGTCAATCGATGGTTGAGTTCTAGTGCATTGCGTCCGAGCGGAGTGTGGAATCTTACTCAATCTCTTATTAACAAGAAAGAACCTTGTTTTTTAGTATGTGACGATACAATTTTGGATAAAAATCGGAGCGAGAAGATAGAGCTTGTGCATTATCAGTATTCTGGGAATGCCCATGATGTTATTGCGGGGATAGGTCTTGTCAATTTGGTATGGCATGGCCTGAGGAGTCATGACTCTATTCCTGTTGATTATCGTATTTATGATAAAGCCAGCGATGGCAAAAGCAAGAATGACCATTTCAGGGAAATGTTAAAGCTGGCTCAAGACAGAGGGATAAATCCGGATGACGTGGTTGCAGACGCTTGGTACTCGAGCTTGAATAATCTGAAGGCCATTGAATCCATAGGCTGGACATGGGTGATGGGGTTGAAGAAAAACAGGAAAGTGAATCGTGGAGAAACTCTTGAAAAGCTGGACATTCCAGATGAAGGACTGAAAGTTCACTTACGCGGATATGGATGGATTACTGTTTTCCGGTTTGTTGCCAAAAACGGTCGCACGGATTATATCGGAACCAATAGGGATAATCCCTCTCGTGATCATATTGAACTGGTCATGAAATCGCGTTGGAAAATCGAAGTTTATCATCGGGAATTAAAGCAAACATGCGGTCTTGAACGCTGTCAGTCTCGCACGGGACGAGCCCAAAGAAATCATATATTTCTTGCCATTTCGGCTTGGATTCAAAGATTTAAAAGACGACTTGCTGGAGGCTTCTCTTTTTATCAGCAGCAGTGGGATGTTATTAAGCATGATATCTCTAGAGAAATAACAAAACTCATGTCTTTCGCTTAGATTCCCACCCTTTTGCTGCAAACTGCGTAACTCGTGTTTTCATCAGAATAGGGAAGGGGATTTATCATTTACTGAGTCCAGTGCAACAAGATAAAAACGCCGCCATTGTGAGGTTTTTGGATTGTTTCGTTCCGTGCTATGCTGATTTGATTGAATTGTTTCTTTTTCATCGTATCTTTCATTTTCTGACGATGGGTCCCCCAAAATCAAATCGTTATCCTACCAAAAAATATCTTTATGAGTAGGTCCTGGCCAGGAGTCAATAAAATAAGTGCAAAAAATTCATTCTGTGATAGGAAATGCCAAGTGGCACAGGTGGTGTTTTTCATTTTGAGACTCTTAACTAAAGATAGATAAGAAAGAGTCCAGATATTTTTTGAAGACTTCAGGATTGGAGAGATGGTAAAGAAGAAGTAAGGAAAGATCTACCATTTCATGGCTTCGAGACGTGACCTTGGAGCGCCTTCGAAAGCGCGCGAGATAATGACGTGTGTTGCTGTTATCCTGCTCGATTGGGTAGGTTAAATCCTTGCCAGTAAAAAGTTGATGTTCAGGAATTAGACGATGAAATCCCTCCCAATCGTCCGTGATGAAAGTGAGATCCCTCGTGCCGATTTCGTCGATTAAGCTTTTGGCTGTTCGATCATCACGGCGACCCAAAGTCCAGGAGATAACTCGCCCTGACACAGGGTCAAAGGCTTTCCAGATCCAAATTTTGTTTTTTTTCCATTCACGTAATGCCACATCTCGTCGATTTGAACGAGCTTAAGGTCAGATGGAACGGCAGGCCTTTCCAATGATTTTGCCTCTTTTCGAATCCACTTCAAAACAGCGACATTACTGACTTTAAGAACCTTTCCGATCATTCCAAAGCTTGCATTTCCCAATGTATATAAAAGGATTGCCAAGGCTTTCATGGCCTCTGGCTTTCCGCGCTTAGGTGTATTTGTGAAGTTGCAGCCGCAGCTTTTACAGCGGTAGCGTTGGATCCCTCTGACCATTCCATTCTTAACATACTGAACTGAATTACATTTCTTGCATTCCATGGCCTATCCCCCTTTAAATAAGCCATCTTATCACGTTATCTATCTTTAGTTAAGTGTCTCTTCATTTTTAATTAAATATATTCTATAAGATAAATATAAGCTGGGAGAAGTAAATATGGGTATTGACGTTATCTCAATTTTCCCAGAACCGTGCGGGCTAACCTTAGAAAGACGGTCACGGAAAGTTGATGCTCTGCAGAGGCCTTGAGCGTCTGTTTGGAAATTATAGTTTATCTACTTGGAATCACAATCTCTTCTGTGAAATTGTAAAGGCTTATGCCAAGGAATACGTATCCCAACAAAAAAAATACGGGCACTGTGAGTTCTTTGAGGGTAAGTGATCCTCCTTTATTATCGTGGGAAGGCTCAAAAATATAATTAAAAATTTTGATAGGAAGGTAGGCTTCCATGCCTAAGAGCATCTCATTTCGTTTGTTAATGCTTTTTTTAATAGAAAGAAGAAAAATTATCCAAAAATAACAAAATATTGTACCTAATCCAATAAGTGTCCAGAGAAGCGAAGTTTTATGTTCCAAAGGTAGTGTGTGAGACTCTTTTATATAGCTCACACCAGCAATAATTGCAGTATTAATGGTCATCCAAAAGCCGTGAGACTGCTCCCGTACGGAATTTGAGTGGTTAATGGATTCCACTAAGATTTTATACTGCTCCAGGATAATGCTTCTCTCTTCCGTTGTATGTGGACTTTGTTGCGAGAGATAATCCTTAAGTGATGGATTCATGGTAAAAGATCTCCAAAAATTTCAAGGGAATATTCTGATTTCTACTCGGCTCCCTTCTTTTCCATAAATCACAAGAGGTTTTGAGTTCATTTTTTCTGTTGTGGTATAAACTTCATCGCGGGTTTCGATCATTTTTCCGTAAAGGTTTGTCGATTTAACATAGGCCCTTAATAACCACTCTTTGTCATGTTTATGTTTCATTCTCAGGCTTTCTACCTGGACAAGCGTTTCACCATGCGTGGACGTTGGAAGAACATCAAACTCTACAAAGCAGAATGCATTGTAGCTAACATGTTTTTACAAGGTTTTTCATGTGGCCATTTTTCTGAATATAGGATGTTTCAATTTGATAAGTTTCTTCTTCTTCGACCTGCGCACTATGGCACCCGACTAAAGATACAAAGGCCACTAACGTTATGATTTGAAATTTCATTTTAAGTCTCCATAGATTTTTATATTTTTTATAAAATTAGGAAGCCGCATGTTTGAAAGCTATTTAATCTTTAAGGTCTTCAAGTAAATTGTTGAGTTTTTGAGAAACGGCTTCTTTGTTTTCTCCATATTTTTCAGCAAGCAAAATAATGAGCTTGTCACGTTTCATTTCGATAGATTTGAGATCTTCCTGCGTTAGGCGAGGCCAAGTTAATTTGAGAGTGTCTTGCAACTCCTCGTAATTTTCTCTAAAGAGTTTATCGACTTCTTTTTCAGTGAGATGAGAAAGCGTATCCTTTGTTTTTTGAACAGTCTTGCTTACGGCTTCTTTAACTTTTTCATAACCCTTTTCTAATTTGTCTTTTTCCATTTGCAACTCTCCATGTTTTTATAAGAAGGGATAAAAAGCGAGGAGGTCCACCCCTCCCCACCTTTCAAAATTATTTAATTTACAGTTTCACATCTAAACTTCAGTCCCATTGCTGTGTCTTCAACAACAATTGTATGGTCCGTTGTTGATAGTAAGTGCTTACACGCACCACCTGTTGGATTCCAATCAGGTTGGGACCCTTGAGATATTGCAACAACTTCTATAAATGCATCAGGATGGCTCTGTGAAAACTCTTTTTTTGTTTTCCCTAAAACCGTCGCATGCGGTTGGGTGGGGCTATTTTTCCCTTCCCCGCGGACATAGATATCAACGACATCTGTGCTGAGATTGTTAACTGCAATCTTATGGTTATTTGCACTTAAATTCAGTGCACTCAAGAGAGATACTGTGGATAAAATGAGGAATGATGAGATGATAGGATTTTTCATTTTATTTTCCCTTTCTTTATTGTGGTAAATAAATGATATATTTAAAATCAATAAAACATCCAATTGAAATTTCTTAATTTCATAAACTTTAATTGGAGGTGTTGACTTTGATCTCCCCCTTGGCATAGGGATTGTTTTCGTTCATAGTCTCAAAATCTTATCCAAATACAGGGGGCTTTATGTCGTTTTTTTCGTTTTTTGATGTGAGTATTTTTTGGATTTATCTTGTGGTCATCTTAGGCATTGGTATTCATGCCAGCCGCTCTGTCAAAACCTTAAATGATTATTCTTTAGGCGGTGCTAAATACTCCGCATTCTTCGTTTTTGCAACCCTTTCCGCTTCCTTTATTGGTGGGGGATTTACAATGGGGCTTTCTGAAAGTGTCTTTAAAAATGGTCTTATTTATGTGGTGGCGCTTTGGGGATTTAGCCTCAAAGAAATTCTCGTCGCTAAATTTATTGCGCCACGCATGGGCCCTTTTAAGGGAGCTATTTCCGTGGGTGATATTATGGGTCAACTTTACGGAAAAGCCGCTAAGACATTTACAGGCATTGCGGGCGCTCTCGTCTGTGCGGGAATTGCAGGCGCTCAATTCAGCGCCTTTGGTTATATCGCCCACATCTTAATTGGAATTCCTCAAGAAATGGGCGTCATTGTGGGGGCTCTTGTCGTTGTATTTTATTCCACATTGGGTGGCATGAAATCTGTGGTGATTAATGATACTATTCATTTTTGTGTTTTGATAATTTCTCTGCCCCTCGTGTTATTTTTTGGAATTAATTATGTGGGAGGATTTGAAAATCTATTTAATAACCTACCCGCAACCCATCACGATATTTTCACTTCCCTCTCTCCTCTTGCCCTTTTTGCGATATTTTTAAGTTTCTTTTTTGGGGAAACGCTTGTGCCTCCTTATGTGCAAAGGCTTCTCATTGGAAAAACGTTGAAAGAAACCGCAAGAGGAACACTCTGGAGCGGCCTTCTTTCAATTCCCTTTTTCCTCATGATTGGAATTATAGGGCTCATTGCCTTAACTATGTCGCCCACGCTTAATCCCAATTTGTCGCTGCCTTATGTGATTCAAAACGTGATGCCCTTAGGATTTAAAGGATTGGCAATTGCAGGAATTATGGCTGTTTTGATGTCTTCTGCGGATTCATTTTTAAATGCGGCCTCTATTTCTGCCATTCATGATGGACTTAAAGGATTTTTGAAAACGCCCCTTCATCCTCAGATAGAATTAAGATTTACCCGCATTGCTACGTTTCTTATGGGAATGGCGGGCGCCCTTTTTGCATTACGTTCTGCTAGTGTGATTGATGTTCTTTTGTATGCGTATAACTTTTGGACACCTTTTATATTGGTGCCGTTGGTGGCTGGAATTTTAGGCTACAAAAGCTCACCTAAGACATTCTGGATCGCTAGTTTTGCAGGCGTCATCGGCATGGTGGGATGGAAATTAACAGCGGACAATACAGGTGTCTTTGATGCAGCAATTGCAGGGATTGGACTCAATTTTCTCACATTCGTGCTTTTGAACCGCAGTGAAAAATCCAAGATTAAAGCGTTCGCAAATAGTTGATGCTTTAAAAACGAAGGAACCCCCTTGCATCATTGAAAGTTGGACATTATAGTCCGTCTCAGAATCGTCGGAGTGTAGCGCAGTCTGGTAGCGCACCACGCTGGGGGTGTGGGGGTCGTGGGTTCGAATCCCGCCACTCCGACCATTTAAATCATCCACCCCCTTTTAAATCTTAATGCATCTTTAATCTCCATTTGTCATACTGCTGAAAAATAATAAAGGAATAAAGGGGTTGGTATGCCATCAGACTGGAAGATCAAAGGAAAGCTGCTTTTCCAAATCATTTCGATTTTATTTATTGGCGCTGTTTTTATCGTGAGCGTCTTCGCTTTTGTCGTGCCCTCCTATCTTCTGGATGAGCTTTTGCTAATAGGTTTTAGTTTTTCAATTTTTGCCGGAATTATTCTCTATGTATCGCAATTTTTACCCCTTCTTCAGGCTTTAAAGAAGAATGAAAAAGAGGCCGCAATTGCCCTTCAAACTCAGAATGAGCTATTGGCACAACAGGCAAAGTCCTTAAAAGCGGCCTATCAGCATTCCCTCAAAAAACTTAAAACTCAAGAAGAGAGGTACGCCCTGGCGGTTAAAGGCTCCAATGAAGGTCTTTGGGATTGGAATGTGAGCGACGGCACGCTTTACTTATCGAACTTCTGGAAGGAAATATTGGGCTATCAAAAAGGCGAATTCCCGGAATCTTTTGATAATTGGAAGCTTTCCATCCATCCAGAAGACGTCCCCTTTTTTGAAAATAGTTTGCAAGAATGCTTGGAAGGCGAATCTCAACGATTTGAATGTGAATACAGAATGCGTACAAAAAATAACAGCTACAAATGGGTGCTAACCCAGGGATCTTCGATTAAAAACAAGGCTGGAAAAGTTGTGCGCATTGTGGGGTCCCAAACGGATATTTCTCAGAAGAAAAAATTTGAAGAGCAACTCTATCACGATGCCTTTCATGATTCATTAACGGGGCTTCCGAATCGCGCTCTTTTTCTCGATCGTCTTAATCAAAGCATCCTTGCCAATCAACGTAAAAAAGAATCCTCTTATTCCGTTTTATTTTTGGACCTGGATCATTTCAAAAGTGTGAACGATACCTTTGGCCATGCCGCAGGCGACATTCTCATTTTTGAGCTTGCCCGACGCATTGAAACTTCTTGCCGTAAAAGTGATACACTCGCGCGATTTGGTGGGGATGAATTTGTACTCCTTCTACCAGAACTCACAAAGGAGGCGGATATAATTCATTTCATTGAAACTCTCCAAAAAGTGGTTAGGGAGCCAGTTGTCTTTGACAATGGGGCTTTCCATCCTTCGTGTACGATTGGCATTCTCAACGACACAAAAAATTACACATCCGCAGAAGATATCTTAAGAGACGCGGATTATGCGCTTTACAAAGCTAAGGAAAAAGAACGGGGAACGTTTGCATTTTTTGACGAAAAGGCCCGTCTTGAGGCGGTCAGTCAATTTCATATGGAAGCGAGCCTTCAAAAAGCTCTCATGCGTGGCGAGATCTTTGTTTTTTATGAGCCCATCTTTTCTTTAAACGACAAAAGTCTTTTAGGTTTTGAAGCACTTTTGCGGTGGCAGCATCCAGAATATGGTTATGTCGCACCTGAACTTTTTATTCCTATTGCCGAAGAAAATGAAACGATTTTTGCTTTAAGTGAGTTTTTAATTTCTCAAAGCTTAAAGCAACTCAAAACCTGGCAGGAGATGTTTTCTCTTCCTCATTTGATGCTTTCATTGAACGTTTCTCATCGACAAATTGAAAACGAACGCCTTTATATTACCCTTGAAAGTTCATTGTCTTTATATGATCTTGATCCCAAAACAGTTATCATTGATTTGACGGAAAATGCAATTTTTGCCAATCGGGACAAAACCAATTGGTATCTGAAGGCCATGCAAAAGATGGGAATGCGTATTGCCATTGATGATTTTGGAGCGGGTTATGCCTCATTAAGTACCCTCAACTCTTACCCGTTTGATATTATCAAAGTGGATAAATCTTTTCTTTTGGATATTTCAAAGAAGGGCAAGCCCGACCTTGCCATGATCGACCTCATTGCGACCTTGGGACATAAGATGAAAAAAGAAGTTTGGATTGAGGGCATTGAACATGAAGACCTTTTTGAAAAAGTGATTTCTTTGGGCTGTGATTATGGACAGGGTCATTATTTGGGACGGCCACAAAATCATCATGACACGGCGACGTTTTTAGAAGCGCAAGTAGATTATCTGGGGCAAGTCGCATCTCATCCTTGAATTTGCCCAATTGAAAAATTGGCAATTGACGCCATTTATTCCTAAGAATAAAAGGAGTATAACACGAGTTACGCAGTTTGCAGGAGAAGAGAGAAGAGATAAGGTGAGAGGGAATATTTATTAAATGAGAAGAAATGATGTCTCGACACAAATGCACAAAATCACTTTATCGTTCATTTTTACAAGCCAGCAGTGTGCGCTATTCAGGGTTGGCACTTTCGGAGGTGTCACCGATTCCATTGTCGCATGACAGCGTCAATCGATGGTTGAGTTCTAGTGCATTGCGTCCGAGCGGAGTGTGGAATCTTACTCAATCTCTTATTAACAAGAAAGAACCTTGTTTTTTAGTATGTGACGATACAATTTTGGATAAAAATCGGAGCGAGAAGATAGAGCTTGTGCATTATCAGTATTCTGGGAATGCCCATGATGTTATTGCGGGGATAGGTCTTGTCAATTTGGTATGGCATGGCCTGAGGAGTCATGACTCTATTCCTGTTGATTATCGTATTTATGATAAAGCCAGCGATGGCAAAAGCAAGAATGACCATTTCAGGGAAATGTTAAAGCTGGCTCAAGACAGAGGGATAAATCCGGATGACGTGGTTGCAGACGCTTGGTACTCGAGCTTGAATAATCTGAAGGCCATTGAATCCATAGGCTGGACATGGGTGATGGGGTTGAAGAAAAACAGGAAAGTGAATCGTGGAGAAACTCTTGAAAAGCTGGACATTCCAGATGAAGGACTGAAAGTTCACTTACGCGGATATGGATGGATTACTGTTTTCCGGTTTGTTGCCAAAAACGGTCGCACGGATTATATCGGAACCAATAGGGATAATCCCTCTCGTGATCATATTGAACTGGTCATGAAATCGCGTTGGAAAATCGAAGTTTATCATCGGGAATTAAAGCAAACATGCGGTCTTGAACGCTGTCAGTCTCGCACGGGACGAGCCCAAAGAAATCATATATTTCTTGCCATTTCGGCTTGGATTCAAAGATTTAAAAGACGACTTGCTGGAGGCTTCTCTTTTTATCAGCAGCAGTGGGATGTTATTAAGCATGATATCTCTAGAGAAATAACAAAACTCATGTCTTTCGCTTAGATTCCCACCCTTTTGCTGCAAACTGCGTAACTCGTGTATAATAATTATTAAGGAGTTTTTTATGATAATGAGTCAGTTGCGATTTTTTGTAGTGTTAGGTGCCATTATTTTTGCGTCATTTGGGGTTGATGCTGATTATATTGATGAGCAAATTGAAAAAGCATCCCTTAAAGCCAAATCCTATCAAATAACCTTCCCGCAATTGATTGAAGACAAAGACGCGAAATCGATTCTTATGTTTGCGCCCCTTGAAGACCTGATACCGCTCTTTGTAAAGCGTGAAGATATCCAAACCCAAGAAAATCGGAAAATTCTCAAAAAATGTTTTTTTGAATTAAATAATCGTGGGCATATCAACACTTGGATGGGAGTAAACAATCGCTCATTGGTGGCCTATCGTATGCTTCAAAAAGAGCTTATTGATCAGGATGCATTTGATGAAATCTTTAATCGCGAAATTACCGAATTAATATATGACACATCCTTTGTTTCGAGAAGATATGTAGATGCCCCCGATTTTTTTCATTACTTTCAGACGAAAAAATTAGAGATTTTCAAAAAGGCAGCAGAACGTAACCTTGGGTGGATTAGTCAAGAAACTCAAAAAGATTTGAAAGAAAGTATCAAAATTCTTGAAGATCCAAAGCTTGCGTTTCCATACTTAATCGAGAGAGGTAGAGATCATCTGAGAACTTCAAAATATGAATGTGATCGCGCTGATGAATTTTTGACGGAAAAACGAGACGCATGGCATATGCAAACCCAGAACTATGCTCAATCTATTCATTTTTTTCTCGATAATATCGAAAAATCTTTTTTCGGTTACAAAAAGGGAAAAGTGTATTTTGAGAAATTAGAACGCCGAGAAGTCTCCTTTTCAAAGGATTTCTTAGTGGAAATGGATACCCTTCGCACACGTCTTCTTAAGTTCAAAACGATGTTTTCGGAAAAAGGGGATGGTTTTATTGATAAAAAACCTTTTGAGGGTTGGTCCGATATGTATTTAAAAGGCATCAATGACCGTCTTCAAAAAATTCAGAAGCTGTTGGATTTATGATTGGACTTTAGAGCCTTGTATTGGATCATTTTTCCCATTGTGACATTTTATACCATTTCCAAAAAATTATTAATATAATCAAAACTAAATACATTGTCATCCCAGCTGAGGCGGGGATCCCTAAAATGGGAATCTCGAAAGATTATTTGAGTTTGAAATTAAAATTTAAAAAATAATGAAATAGGCCTCGCTGATCCTCGTAAATGAGAGGTTTTCTCCGTAACGGATCCCCGCCTCAGCGGGGATGACAGAAAGGAAGGAGAAAGACTGCGTCATTTAATGGAAATAGTATTATACGATTTCGGTGCCATTCTCAAAATTAGATTATTTTTCAATAATCTCAACATTACAGGCTTTTGTTGCTGGAACATTCTTTTGTATTGTAATTTTTACAGCTTTGGTTTGGGGTGTAATTTTGATTGGGTGAGGGGAACACATCCAACCAGTTGTAGTCGTTTGAGAACTATTCCGTGGAAAGAACGTAACCTTATACTTTCTGTTTTCTACGAGCTCTGCACTTTGAGTTTGTGTCAGCACATCTTGTTTATTTTGAAACACTAAGTAGACGTTTTCTCTTTCTCTATGCTCCTTTTCATAATTAATGTCATAAAAGTTAATGTCTGTTTTCACAAAGTCCCGTTCAACGAAGGCATTCTCATCAGCATCGTAGATGACATCTAACTTGACTACCGCCTCGAGAGAGAGAGAGAGAGAGAGAGCAGCAGCAGTGAGAAGAAGTGATTTTTTCATTTTAGATTAAGCCTCCGTAAATTTTTTATTATTCTTTATTAATACACAATTTGAAGTTTCCTGTCAACTGGACCACCTTCTGAAAAACAGAAAGTATCACGTTAGCGAATCGTCATGCTGAATTTATTTGTTGCATCGCCGTTCCAGTCAGCATCTCCTTAAAAATGGCACGCAAATAAAAATATCCTGAGAAACGAGCTTTTTGGTGTCACAAGTTGATGCCTCAGGATGGCACATCTATTTAAATGATAAATTACAACTTCTTCTTAAGATAAAATTTTTCATAAGGTCTCTCTATCATAAAGATTTTCTGCTTGTAAATAAACTTTTATATGTTGTATGAAGTATGATGTTTTTTATTGTTTTTAGGAGCTTGTGGTGCATTCTATTTTGTTAAAAAAGTATTTTATTTTCGTAATTTGTTCGATTGTAACCTTGTCGGCAGTCTTTGGGGCTGTGAGTCAGCTGCATGCTTCTGGAAAGCCTTCTGTGGATCAAGAGGGGACGAAAAATACAAAGAAGAGGAAAATCCGAGAAAAAAGAGAAAATGAAAGTCAAAGTTTAAAGCATCAAAAGACAGAGGCGCCAAAGCAGACAATAGATGATTTGTATGCTGCGTGCGAAGAGGATGTAAGCAATATCGACTTTTATGGAAGGTATGGCTATCGGTTTCTTGCAGAAGATAAATATGAAGTCACGTGCGACAAAAATGTATCAAGTAAATTTGTTTTAACAGAGGTGCAGTTTCGAAAAAGATTGTATGGTATTTTTAATTATTCAAAAGAAGATGCTGATCGTATTGTCGAGTGTTTGAAAAATAAAGGTTTCATATCAATTCTTGAAATTGAGTCTTGGATGGAAAGGCATCACGCCAATGATTCTGAGGACGACACCTCTAATACAGGTTTGCTATATTCGAATATTCCCACCATTTCTGTGACTTCAGCGCCTGATGTTGCCAACTCAGCAGGTCCTGTAAGGCGTAATGTCTTGTATCTTAGAAATCCTCAGTTTTTAATCCCTGAGGCGTCTGGTCAAGTCCGTCAAAAACACTGAGAGGTTCGGTCCCTTATTTCCAGCCGGTCAGAGTTAAAAACTCAAACGTTGCTACGCTATATTTATCATTTTTATACATTGAATTATAATAATTTTCAAGTTTTTTAAAGCATGTGGGCGATTGAAAAGTTTTACTTCTTTGAAAAAGTGCATTATTCTCACCGGTAAATCTAAGATCCCGGAAAAGTGTCTGAAGAGAAGTATACTCGACTTGAATGGAGTCGCAATCAATGACGGGTTCGTGAAATCCGGCATAAGCCATTAATTTGGGACCATCTTCAAGGCGAACAAAGGGAAGTACGTGGGGGGAGGCTCCTCCATAAAGTTCAAGTTCGGTTTTCAAAAAGCTTTCTCGTAATTCAATGAGCGTGTCACCGGCAAAAAAGGTACCCATAAAAAGGCCTTCATCGGAAAGCCAAGAACGAATGGCTTTGAGATATTGGGGAAGCTGTTCGACCCAATGGAGACACAAGCAACTGACAATCAAATCATAAGGTTTTGTGGTGGTGAAAGGTTTTAAAGGGGAGTGCGTTTCAATCTCCACTCTATTGAGAGTGACAGGCCAAAATGATAAATTCAAAACGCGGGGAAAGTTTTTCTTGATATTTGAAAGTCTTGCCGTTAGCTCTTCTTCCACGTGTTTAAAAAGGAAATTGTGTTTTTCAAAATGTGGCCGTGCACGGGCGAGCTGTAATTCTTTAATGTGTAAATCAATAAGTGGGGGTGCATTCTCCATCGCTTTTATATAAAATGATTAGATGACAATAGCGAGTCCAAAAATTCAAAAAGAGACGTTTACGGATCTTTATCATGAGAAATTCCCGATTTCCGATCACGGGCAACTGGAGTTGCTTATTCATTTTGAACGGTTGAGGTCGGAATTAATGGCGCCTTCCAAGTGGTCCCTTTTTAAAAAGAAATCTCGGAAAATAAAAGGCATTTACCTGTGGGGTTCTGTGGGGCGTGGCAAAACATGCTTGATGGATTTATTTTATGACTCAGTATCGAATATTAAAAAAGAGCGGGTCCATTTTCACGCCTTCATGCAAGAGATTCACGCCCGAATATCCCAGGTGAAATCGTTAGATGTTGTGGCAGATGAAATTTCCAATCGCACCCAAGTGTTGTGCTTTGATGAATTTCAAGTCACCAACATTACAGATGCCATGATTATGAGCCGTTTTTTTCGCCGTCTTTTTGAGCGGGACGTGGTCATGGTGATGACCTCTAACGTTGAGCCCTCAAAGCTTTATGAAAATGGCCTGAGTCGTGAGCATTTTTTACCCTTTATCGCACTTTTAAGTGAGTCTCTGGAAATCCTTCATATAAAAGAGGGAAAGGATTATAGAAGGGGGCCTGGGGAAAGGTTCTTTTATGAAATCTCAACGCATTGGGATCAGCTTACCCAAGATGCTACTGAATCAACTGCTGTGTTAAAAAAAGGGCAGCGCTCTTTGGTCGTTGAAAAATCAAAAGGGGATTATGCGTGGTTTTCATTTGCAGACCTTTGTGCTCGTCCTTTGGGGGTGAGAGACTATCTTTTGCTCAGCCAAAACTATAAAGGTGTTTTCATTGATCACATCCCAGAACTCTCAAGTTCGGACCGAAATGAAGCCCACAGATTAATGGCCCTTGTGGATGTGCTTTACGAACGGAAGATTCCTCTTTATTACAATGCAACAGTCAGTCCCGATTTACTCTATCCTGAGGGGGAGGGTGCTAAAGCTTTTGAGCGCACAGCTTCCCGTCTTTATGAAATGCGAAAGTGGTACAAAAATTATGATCAAACAAATTCCTGAAGATTTTATCGGCGCACGCCTTGATAAATGGCTGAAGCACGAAGTTCCAGCCCTTAAGCAAGGGATGATCGAGATGATGCTGCGCAAAGGCAGCATTCGTGTGAATGGCGTGAAAGTGAAATCTTCCTATCGTCTTGTTGGCTCAGATGAGGTTCTTTATCCCGATGATTTGGGAGAGATTAAGGTGATGGATCGACCAAAACGTAGGAAATTGCCTGTTCCCGCCCAGATGATTAAAGATCTACGCAAATGCATTTTGTATGAGGACGATGATATTCTTGTGATCAATAAGCCTGCAGGTCTTTCCGCGCAGGGTGGGACGGGGCAAACGCAGCATTTGGACTCTATTTTAGAAGCCATGATGGGGCCGGGTCATGGGGCACCTAAGCTTGTGCATAGATTGGATAAAGATACATCTGGCGTGATGGTGGTTGCGAAAAATCTCAAAACCGCTCAATTCCTTACTCGCGAATTTTCTCAAAAAACCATTGCCAAAATTTATTGGGCCATTGTTGTGGGGGTTCCTGGAAAGCGGGAAGGGGAAGTTCAGCTGCCTCTTGAAAAAGCCACCTTTGGAGATCTAGAAAAAATCATTGTGAACGAAGACGGCAAATATGCATCAACTTATTATCGGGTGAAAGACGCCTTAGGCAAAGCGTTTGCATGGTTGGAGCTGGAGCCGCATACGGGGCGCACCCATCAGCTGCGTGTTCATTGTGCCGATACCCGGGGGCTCAATTGCCCAATTCTCGGTGATGGAAAGTACGGCGGGGAGCGCGCTCATCCCCAAGGCCGTGAGCAATTACATTTGCATGCGCGTGCCATCACCTTTACTCATCCCAATGGCAAGACAATGACTTTTCAAGCGGAGTTGCCTCATCATATGAAAGCCACCTGGGAAAAGTTGGGCCTATCGATCAAGGGGTAGGGCACAATTGATTTTTCACGAGTTTTACACGGTGGGTTCAGGTTTAAATAGTTTTGAAATCGTATCAATTTCCTTTTGGGCATCTGTGTTCCCATTGGTTTTGGCCTTTTGAAACCAATAATCGGCGGCTTTAAGGTCATTGTTTGTCTTCAATGCCCCCGTTTTGTACATAAGACCAAGAAGATACTGCGCACGGGGGTCTCCTTTTGGAGATAACTTACTTTCTTGCGCCAAAAAATAAAAATATTCATAAGCCTGTATGGGATCTTTTTCACAAAAATTCATTTCTGTTTTGCCTTTGAATTGCTGAAGTATAGAAATTTCTTCCTGCGTGATTTTGGAATTCAGAGCATTATTGTCCTCTAGTCTTTTCAACAACTCCAATGCTTTTTTGAAATCTTGTTTAGTGCCAAGACCTTGAGCATGGTGGTGGGCTAGAGAAAATTGGGCCCATCTCGTTTGAGCGTCTTTTGGATTGCATTTCTTGGTGATAGATGTTAAGAAATTAAAAGATTGAGAAAAGTTATTTTCTTGCATAAACAATTTATATAGTCCTGCTTTTTCGCTAAGAATTACCTCTAAGGATTTTGAGTTGTTGGTATGGTTTGAGGATGTTATTGATTTCTCACTCTTCAACAGCCATTTAAACGCTATATTTGAAGATTGAGAAACTCCCCATCCGTTTTTATACATAATGGAAAGTCGTAATTGGGCTGTGGCGTCGCGACCTTGATTAAAGGTATCTGGGTATTGCGCAACTTTTTTAAGCAGTGGAAAGGCCTCTTCATATTTTTTAGCATCAAAATATTTTAAGCCACACACAAAGTTTAGAGCCAACATTTGATTTAAGAAAAAATCGCTTCGACCCAAGAGGCGAGCTATTCGAAGCCGCTGTTTGAATCTGGGGGTGTTTTCAATATCAGCTAACTCGCTTTCATACTCATGCAATTTTTCAAGAGCTGTAGTTTCAAATCCAAATTTTATTTTTTTGATGATATCTTCAAGAAAATTATCAGGAATGTATAATATTTCTTTATTGACTTCGTCGAGGGCGCTGTTAGATTCTTCGCCATTGGAAGGTGGATTATTTATTCGGTTACGGCTCCCGCTAACGCCCGTTTGTTGCACAGCTTGTACGATCGATTTGAGGTAAAAGGCTGTAGAAAGCATAGGTGTGTCATCTAATGGAATATAATGCATCCAAATTTTATATAGATTTCTGTAAATATTATAAAGTTTTGAATTATTGCCCCATATTTTTTCAAGCTGCAGCTCACGCATGTACGTTGTGATTGCTTTGAGTTTGTCGGTAACTTCTGTGGCAACAACGCCTTTAGAATAATTCTCAGCGCGTTTTGGATTAAACTTCTCAATATTAGGGCAGTAAATATCCCTAATATTTGCTGAGAGGGGGCATTCTTCAGCTAAGATGTGATGGAGCATCAACATGTGAAATGGGCTTGTTGATAGGAAAAAATGAAGAAGTTTTTCGTCTTTCGAGTGCTGCATCATAAAAGGGCCATTCATCGGCACTGGCTTCCAGTGTCTCAGTTTTTCAATATTATCTTGGAGTGTTTTTTGATAGGGATAAGTGGCAAATTCTCCATAGGTTTTGGAAACGCTCCTCATGGTGAGTAAATCGTTATATGTGAGATATTTCAAAATATTTAAAATTACTTCGTCACTGAGTTCGCTTAGGCTTCCGAGTCCTTCTTTTCTCGTTGTAGTCTCTTCAGCCTTGAAAAGTGCAAACTCCCAATTTTCTAGGTTTGTACCTGTGGGGAAAGGTTTTAAAACATAATCTAGAGCTTCATTTTTCTCTTCTGTGGCAGATTTAAATTTTTGTTTTGAGGGAGTTGTTTGCTCCTCTTTGTTCGGAGAGGGTTTGCCGCTGGCATAAATGACAGGGACATTTAAAATTGAGCTTAAAAGAACAAATGCGCTTACGGTTGCTTTCAGAGAAGCCTTTAAAATCATAATTGAACACCTATAAAAAAATTAAACTGAAGACGTTATAAATTCAATTTTCAAAAAATGCAATTATTTATTTTATCTTTTCAATTCATTTCTAAATAAATCTAATTTTATTAAAAAAGTTTGGTATCAATACGAAAAATCAAGAATTAAAGCCGAATTCGTGTTCTCCGTGTCTTTTGGCTTTTGTGTTTAACAAAGCTGGCATATACTCTTTTTGAAACTGAAATTAGCCTGGGGATTTGTTTTGAAAGATACACTCGCGCAACGCGCACTCGATTATCACCGTCAAAAGCCTGCGGGCAAGCTTAAAATTGTGGCGACAAAGCCCCTTTCCACGCAAGAAGATTTAGCGCTTGCGTATTCCCCCGGGGTTGCTGCGGCGTGTGAAGTTATTGTAGCGGATCCAAGAGAAGTTGCAACTGTGACCGCGCGCTCGAATTTAGTGGCTGTGATTTCCAATGGCACGGCCGTTTTGGGGCTGGGAAATATTGGTCCTTTGGCCGCAAAGCCGGTGATGGAAGGTAAGGCAGTTTTATTCAAAAAGTTCGCCGGCATTGATGTTTTTGATATCGAAATTGATGAAAATGATCCTGAGAAATTAATTGAAATTATCGCAAGTCTGGAGCCCACCTTCGGCGGAATTAACCTTGAGGATATTAAGGCGCCCGATTGTTTTAAAGTTGAACAAGATCTCATTAAACGCCTCAAGATTCCCGTGTTTCATGACGATCAACACGGTACTGCAATTATTGTTGCCGCGGCCTTTTTGAATGCGGTCAAGATTCAAGGGAAAACTCCAGGATCTGTGAAATTGGTGTGTTCGGGGGCAGGGGCTGCGGCATTGGCCTGCCTTGATATCCTTTGTCATTTGGGCCTTCAAAAAGAGAATGTTATCGTGTGCGATCAAGCCGGTGTTATTTATCGCGGCCGCCATGAAAAGATGGATCCTTTTAAGGAAAAATATGCGGCCGAAACGCAATCCCGCACATTAGGTGAGGCGATTGTGGGTGCGGATGTGTTTTTAGGGCTTTCTGCCGCAGGCGTTTTGAAAGCTGAGATGATCAAAGCCATGGCGGATAAACCCGTTATTTTTGGACTGGCCAATCCTGAACCCGAAGTACGCCCTGAAGTCGTTTTGAAAGTTCGTAAAGACGCCATTATCGCAACGGGCCGCTCGGATTATCCTAACCAAGTCAATAATGTTTTATGCTTTCCTTATATCTTCAGGGGTGCCCTTGATGTCGGCGCAACTACTATCAATATGGAAATGAAATTGGCCTGCGTTAGAGCCTTGGCTGAGCTTGCCATGACAGAGGCGCCGGATGTGGTTGCGGCCGTTTATCAAAACGAAGAACTGAAATTTGGCCCCAATTATATTATCCCCAAACCCTTTGATCCTCGCCTAGTGATGCTGCTCGCGCCTGCTGTGGCAGAGGCTGCGATGAAGACAGGCGTTGCAACTCGGCCCATTGAAGATATGGATCTTTATCGTGAGAAATTAAGCGAACTTGTATTCCGCTCTAGCTTTGTCATGCGCCCTGTTTTTAACCAAGCCAAATCCAAACAAGTCCGCGTGGCTTATGGCGATGGTGAAGATGAAAGAGTCTTGCGCGCGGTTCAAACCGTTGTGGATGAAAAACTGGCTTCCCCCATTTTGATTGGGCGACGTGAAGTGATTGATAGCCGATTGAAGCGCATGGGTTTGACACTTGAAATTGATAAAGATTTTGAAGTGGTGGATCCTGAAAATGATTTCCGTTATCACAAATATTGGACGGAATATCACAAACTGATGGAGCGCAAAGGCACAACGCCGGATTTTGCAAAAACGGTTTTGCGCACGAATACATCGGTTATTGCCAATTTGATGGTGCATTTCGGCGAAGCGGATGCGGCGCTTATTGGTCCTGTGGGGCGGTATGAACGGCACCTTCAATCTATTCAAGACATCATTGGCCTTTTGCCAGGAGTGGAAATGCCCGCAGCATTGAGCGTTATGGCGCTTGAAAAAGGTGTCTTCTTCATTTGCGATCCTTATGTGAATGCGGATCCCACACCGTCTCAATTGGCCGAAATTACAACTATGGCCGCAGAGCAAGTTCGGCGCTTTGGCATTTCTCCTAAAATTGCGCTTTTGTCGCATTCCAATTTTGGCACTTCGTGTCATCCATCTGCTGAAAAAATGAGAGAGACGTTGCGCATTTTGGAAATGACAGCGCCCCACTTGGAAGTGGAAGGTGAGATGCATGGAGACGCCGCCATTAGTGAAACTTTGAGGAAGAATCTTTTTCCCAATACACGCCTTCAGGGGCAGGCGAATCTTTTAATCATGCCCAATATTGATGCCGCCAATATCACGGTAAACTTACTGAAATCTGTGGCAGACGGTCAGCCCATCGGTCCCATTTTGATGGGCACCAGCAGGGCCGTTCATATTTTAACCCCCTCCGTTTCCACGCGAGGAATTGTCAATATGACCGCAATTGCCGCTGTGGATGCGCAAGTTCATGATGGGGATTGTGAAACTATGCAAATGGATGCAGCTTAAGGATGGAGCCTCATGGTTGACGAGCGCTCAGATCCTAATACTTTAGAGGAGATTCAAGAGGATGTTCTTGGGGTGAGCCAAGAGACTATCCGCGAACTTGAATCTGCTTTGGAATCTCATCAATTCGAGCGTGTGCGTGAGATTTTATTGCCCCTCCATGCGGCGGACGTTGCGGTCGTCATTTCTTATCTAGCGCCTGAAATTCGTGAAGATCTTGTGGATCTTTTGCGGCCACAGTTTAATGCTGAAATTCTCAATTACTTGGATGAAACTCTCCGGATTGAGGTGGCTGATCGCATTGGTATGCGCGAATTAGCCAAGGCTTTGCGAAATCTTGAAAGTGACGACGCACTTGAGATTATCGAAGGGCTGGAAGAGCACCAACAAATTGCTGTTCTCAAAGGAATTCCTGCAGGCGAACGCGTTATTTTGGAAGAGGTCCTGAGCTATCCTGAGGATTCAGCAGCACGTATGATGCAGCGGGAAATCGTCTGTGTCCCTAGTTTTTGGACTGTTGCCCAAACTATCGATTTTATCGCCAAGGAAGAAGATTTTCCGGACGCGTTTTATGAAGTCTTCGTAGTTGATCCCAAGCATATCCCCGTGGGAACTGTGCCCTTGGGCCAGCTTTTCCGTCACCCTAAGAAAAGCAAAATTGCTGAAATTATGGATCGGGATGTTAAAAAAATTCCCGCAACCATGGACCAGTCAGAAGTTGCCATTTTATTCCGAAAATATGGAATGGTCGCAGCTCCCGTGGTGGATGATGCAGACCGGATTATTGGTATGATTACGGTTGATGACGTCGTGGATGTTATCGATGAAGAAGCCGAAAAAGAAATTCTCCATTTGTCGCGCTTGACCGAATCTGACTTTTATTCGCCTGTTTTCGAAACATCTTATGCCCGCCTGCGGTGGCTTTTATTTACAATGATCAATACCATTTTGGCCGCAACCGTCATTTCTCAATTTGAAGATACCATTCAGCACATGGTGGCTTTAGCAGTTCTTATGCCGATTACAGCGGCCATGGGTGGAAATTCTGGTATGCAGGTAATTACGGTCACCGTCCGTGCTCTGGCCACCAAAGAGCTGGGTTCGATGAATATGATGCGTGTTATTAACAAAGAAGTTCTTGTTGGTCTTTTAAATGGTATTTTCTGTGGACTCCTTTTAGGAGGGCTTGCTGCAATTTGGTTTCAAGATCTGCCTTTAGGGATAGTTCTGTCCTCTGCCATGATTTTTAATATGCTGTGGGCGGCTTGTGCGGGGACACTGCTGCCTATTATCATTGATCATATGGGATGGGATCCCGCCATTAGCGCGGGCCCACTTTTAACGACCACAACAGACGTCTTTGGTTTTTCCGTTTTCTTAGGTCTTGCAAAGTTATTTTTGCTCTCATAGCAAGACTCTTTTCTTCTTTTCTGTGCTGAGAGCTGGAAAAAATGTCTAAAATCCTTGCAAATGTGATCTCAAATCGAGTATGTAAAGAAAAGCTCCTTGCCAGCGATGCTGGCTTGTGAACAGAAAAACTGTTAACGATTAGCCATAAGGAGTCCAAAATGGCATTTTATGAAACCGTGTTTATTGCACGGCCTGATTTGTCGCCAGCACAAGTTGAAGCGCTTGCGACACAATTTACAGACATCGTCACCCAAGGTGGCGGTGAAGTGGCAAAGACTGAGTTTTCAGGTCTGCGCACACTGGCTTATAAAATTAATAAAAGCAAAAAAGGACATTACGTCCTTTTCAGTCTTTCCTCTCCTTCCGATGCAGTAAAGGAAATGGAACGCAATATGCGTTTGAATGAAGACGTCATGCGTTATTTGACAATCAGCGTGGATGCGCTGGATTCTGAGCCTTCCGCTTTGATGCAAAGTCGTCATACGCGTCCTGAGCGTCGTTCTGATGATCGATTTGAGACAGATAAAGATGATTCACAAGGAGATGATGAATGAACGTGCAACGCAAACCTTTTTTTCGTAGAAAAAAAATATGTCCTTTTTCCGGTCCTGAAGGTGTCAAGATCGATTACAAGGACGTAAAAATGCTTCAACGTTTTATCACAGAAAAAGGGAAAATTATCCCCAGCCGTATTAGTGCTGTTTCTGTGAAACATCAACGCGCATTGGCGCAAGCGATTAAACGCGCACGCTTTTTGGCCTTGATGCCTTACGTTAGCGAATAACGGAATTGTGGTTTAAGTGATGGCATTCCGCCAATATCCATTGCCACTTTCGATTTTAGGGGGGGTGCTCAGCGCCGCCCCTTATTTTCTTTTAGCTACCCCCTCATTGGGAGGGATGTTGCTCACTTATTTTTCAACACTCCCCCTTTTTGCAGTGGGTTTAGGTCTGGGCTTTTCCTCAGCACTTATTGCCGGCGCTGCCGGAATTGTCTTAAGTCTTATTTTTTCCATGATGAGCGGGAGCTTTGGATTGGCTATTCCTTATGCCATCTTTAATGTGATCCCAACGATTTTAATTCTCTTTAAGGCCTTGCAATACCGTACAGATGAATCAGGAGAGCCCCACTACACTCCCTCTGTCAACTTAATGAATTTTTTGACCTCTATGGCTCTTGGAATTGCAGGGGTATCTTTTTTGCTTATTCAGTTTTCATTGGCACAATCTGGGGAAAATCTCTCCGCTTTAATTCAAGCGGCGATGGGACCTCAACCTGCAGAAACGATTTTGATTTTGACAGCGTTAATTAAAGTTTTGCCTGGCATTGTGGCCATGTCTTGGGCGATGATGGCACTTATGAATGCAATCCTAGCGCAAGGGCTTTTGAAGGCATTCGGGAAAAACTTAAGACCCTCTCCCGATGTGTGTGATGTTTATCCATTGCCTATATTTTATTACATTTTGGCGGCATTGGGAGTCATGACATTGTTGCCCTTGGGAGTGTTTTCGGATGCGTCCTCGAATTTGATTATTCCCGCATTGCTCCCCTTCCTTTTGACGGGAATTGGAACCGTTCATGCTATTGCAAGAAAATTTTCTTATGCTTCCTGGATTCTCTTTGGATTTTATACGGTGGCCCTTCTCTTGAGTTGGCCATTTTTCTTTCTCGTGCCTTTGGGGCTCATTGAACCTTGGGTCAAACTCAGAAACCGTATTGCTTAGCTTTTTCCATCAGGATTGTAAAACTCAATCAATTGACCTTTTCCCCAGTTAAGATCATGCCATGATGAAATCTCAAAGGAAAAACCAGCAAGACCTGCTGTTGGAAAACCCTGTTGAATATAGGGATGCGGTTGGCCTTGTGGCACAAATCGTAAGGCCGCAAATGCAATTCCAGGGTTGTGACCAATATAAAGAATTCTTTTGGCGTCCTCCGATGCCAGTCTCAGGAAGTCTAATACTTTTTCTTCCTCAATATTATAATAGTGAGGATTAAGATCAATATCTTCTGTGCCCAAATAGGGGCGGAGAGGCTCGAGCGTTTCTTGAGTTCTTAATGCGGAGGAACACATCACAAAATCAAAAGTCAATATTTTATCACGGAGATAATTAGCCACGTTTTGTGCTTGATCCTCGCCGTGAGGCGTGAGAGAGCGATCATAATCGGAAATTCCGGTATTTTTGGGTGAGGCTTCAGCATGTCGCAAAAGATAAATAATTTTAGAGCCCACAAGCGTCCTCGTTCATTTTAAGATGTGTCATTAAGAACACAGCATTTTTAAATATGTAAAAACTCAATGGGTAAATGCTATCAAATTTTAACACGCGTGAGAATAATAAGTTTAATAAATATAAACAGGGAAGCTCTGATCGATGCGGATAATGAAACATTTATGTCTGGTAAGCGTGCTCGTCTTGGCGGGATGTGCTTCTAATCCCTATTTTCAAACAGGTGATACACTGTCTTCTTTTGAGGCAGGAAAAGCCGCGCAGGGCAAAGGCGACTTACCTCTAGCCATTTCAAAGTATCGTGAGGCCATTAAGGAAGATTCAGGTAATTGTGAGGCTTATGTCGCTTTGGGATTTACCCTTTTGGATAGTAATGCAACCGAAGAGGCCATGAACACTTTTGAAAGGGCTGTTGAAAAATTTCCTGATAATGCACCAGCCCATCGGGGTAAGGGTGCCGTTTATCTTGTGATTGACCAACCGGAAAGTGCGGCTCAAGAATTGCGTAAGGCCCTTTCGTTGAATCCTCAGGATCATAAGGCCTTAAGTACATTAGGCATCGCTTACGATATGCTGGGTCAACCAGAAAAAGCCCAAGCCAATTATCGTGCGGCCTTAGAGCTTGAGCCTATGAATATGTCCTATGAGAATAACCTTGCCCTCTCTTTAGTTCTTGCTGGAAAATTTGACGAGGCTATTCGCGTTCTTGAGAGAATTGCAAGATCTCCTCAAGCAACCCCAAGAATACGTCAAAACTTAGCCCTTGCTTATGGCTTGAGTGGAGATATGAAAAAGGCAAAGGATATGGGGCGCAAAGATTTAGATGATCGCGCGATGAAAAATAATATTGCCTATTTCGAAGCGGTGAGATCGATGCCATTAGGAAGCGGTCAAGTCTCTGGAATCCTACCTTTAAATCAGCCTAAGCGCCCCTACGATTCGGCGCGGTCTTGGTCAAATTAGAAGGGGAATGGAGTGGCGATTTTAAGCATCCTCTGTCTTGTTTTAGCGCTCTTCGTTCATGGTCTCATGGCGATCTATGACTTTGCCTATTTTCGCATTCCGAATCTTTTGGTAGTCATTTTGTTTGTGCTCTTTTTCTTTTGGGCGCCGCTCACCATGGAATGGTCTGAGATCGGTGTAAACATTATCGTCTTCTTTGTTGTTCTTGCTTTAAGCTTTACGTTTTTTGCATTTAAGTGGATCGGTGGCGGGGACGCAAAATATTTGGCCGTAGGGGCGCTTTGGGTAGGACTTCATCACATTGCCGACTATTTCTTATGGGTGGCTCTTTCGGGTGGAGTTTTTTCCGTGTTTTATCTTATCTGTAAGGATTGGGTCTCCAGTCTTTCGGATCGGGTTTGGGCCGGATTACAAAAATGTGAATCTTCGTTTCCTCCTCTCAAATTCGTTTGGCATATGAGTGGAGAGGGGGCTCAAGCAGGGCCTCAGCGCGCTATTGCGCAGAAATCCATTCCTTATGGCGTCGCAATTGCTTTGGGGTCGTGGATTATACTTTTAGGAAGGATCTATCAATGATGCAGGTGAAGTCATGCGTGTAAAAGATCTCGTTGGAGTTGGATTTGCACTTGTTGCGGCTATTGGAGTTGCATATGTGACGCGATTGGTTTTATCAAAAGATAAAGCCTCTGCTCCTGTGCAGGCCCAGCAAGAGGCTCCTAAAGCGGCTTCTGTGCTTGTCGCAGCAAGGGCTCTGAATGTGGGAGAGATTGTGGATCCTTTAGCTTTAAAAATGGCGGATTGGCCACTTGACACACAAGGGATCAGTAATTATTTGACCGCGCCAAACGCAAAAGTGGCAGATTTTTCGGGTGCTGTTGTGCGGCATCCAGTACATGAGGGTGAGCCATTGACACCGGGTGATTTAATTAAACCCGGGGATCATAGTTTTTTGGCTGCGGTTCTAACGCCTGGTATGCGTGCAATATCCATTAACGTGAATGATGCGAGTTCAAGCAGTGGATTGATTGTCCCTGGTGATCGGGTTGATATTATCGTTTCAAGGTCCGTTCAATCTGGAAGTTCTGATCAGGGGGGCGGTCAAATTATCGAAGCGCAAACAGTTGTTAAAAATGTGCGTGTTGTGGCTTTGGGGAAGAGCTTAAAAACAGAAGCACCAGTCGCCGCTGGTGATAAATCTATTATTTCGACGACCACGGAGACTCCCAAAACAGCAACACTTGAAGTTACAAAAAATCAGGCGGAAATCATTGCTGCGGCTCAAAAATCTGGAGATATCTTTTTGAGTGTACATTCATTGGCAGAAGATCCGCATCCTTGTGTTGGGGATGCGTGCAATGAGAAAAATCCTGCCAATTCCGATATGATAAAAGTAATGCGCGGAGATAAAACTTCGGCCGTTCTTGTTAACGAGAGGTAGATAAAAATGAAATCGCACAAAGCACTTGCTTCAGTCCTCTTATTGTCACTTGGTTTTATGTGGGAAAACTTGTCGGCTCTTGAAAAGAAGACGATTAACTTGCCGGTCAATGAAGCGGAAGCTTTTTCATTTGATGAGCCTGTTTCAGAACTTTTTGTCGCAAATCCAGCAGTCGCAGACGTTCAATTAAGCAACTCCAAACTGGCCTATATTTTTGGAAAAGCGCCTGGACGGACCAATGTGTTTGCCACAAGTGCAACTGGAAAGCATCTCTTGTCGTTGACCTTGAATGTAATTCAAAATGTAGAGCAACTTCAAGAGCTTCTGGATGCAGTGGCGCTTGATTCTTCAATCAAAGTTAGAGCCACATCAACAGGAATTGTGCTTGAGGGCAAAGTTGATGACGCAAAAACTGCAGAAGATTTAAGATCCATCGCACAAAATTTTGTCGGTAAAGATGGAAACATTATCAATCGCTTGACTGTCAGAGCCCCACTTCAAGTCAACTTAAGGGTGAAAGTTGCCGAAGTAAAACGTTCTGTGATCAATCAGTTTAATTTCGATTGGTTAGGTGCCTTTTCAGGTGGGGATTTTAGTTTAGGACTTTTGAGCGGAAGGTCTCCATTTACAACTGCTGGAGGTAAAATCACTCCATCAAACATCGTTGTCGATCCTGCTGCAACGAATCGAAATAATACGTTTGTGGGCAATTTTACAAATAAGAATTGGAATGTTGATTCGGCAATTGACTCCCTCTCAACAGAAGGATTGGTCACCGTGTTGGCGGAGCCCAATTTGATTGCCGTATCTGGTGAGACAGCCAGCTTTTTAGCGGGCGGAGAATTTCCATATCCAGTTCCTCAAGGTAATAATCAAATCACTATAGAATTCAAACAATTTGGTGTCAGTCTTGCCTTTACGCCCACCGTCATAGACGGCAATTTGATAAGTATGAGGGTTCGTCCCGAAGTGAGCGAATTGGATAGCACAACTGGGCTTAAGTTTAATGGTTTTGAGGTTCCAGGAATTAGTACGCGCCGTGCGGAAACTTCAATTGAGCTCGCTAGTGGCCAAACTTTTGCAATTGCGGGGCTTTTAAAAAATACGGTAAGTTCTGAAATCTCAGGTCTTCCTGGATGGGAAGACATTCCTATATTGGGAACTCTTTTTCGATCAAATGCATTTCAGCGTGGTGATTCTGAACTGGTATTTATCGTGACCCCCTACATTGTTCAGCCTGTTTCTGGAAAAGAGATGGCACTTCCGACAGATGGGTTGCAGTATGCTACATTTGTTGAGCAGATTTTTGAGAGAAAACTCACAAAAACTGGCGTTGATCGTGGTGCCGCACCTGCATTAGGGCCCAGTGGCCTCAGATTAATTGGACCTGCAGGATTTAGCATCGATCAGTAAGAGCAAGTTGAAAGGAATTTGTTATGAAGTGTAAATATAGAGTGTGCCTAATGGCCTCAATTGTAGCCTTAGTTTTTGGAGGGTGTACCCCCAAGGTTGCTCAAAAAACGCAAGCCGAAATGCCCAAGAAAAACCAGGTTCAAAGGATGGCTTATGATTATTTTGTCAGCATTCCTGCGCACAAACCAAAATTGTCTGTGAATGAAAAAAGAAGTCTTCAGGCTTTTTTAACAAAAAATGCTTCTAATCCTCATGCGGTCACAGTCTATATTGAAGAGGTGGGAGGGCATTCCGAAGAACGAATTAAGGCCGTGACATCAATTTTGAGGGATCATGGAATTAGACGCGATTCAATCACCGTTGATGAGTTTGATGAGCCTGGATCTCATAAAAAGCAAAAGGGCTCAGGGCTTCATCTTATTGTAGAAAGCTTTGTAGTGATTCCTCCCAATTGTCTTAATTGGTCTGAAGAATTGGGAGAGGCCAAAGGGGCCGCAACAACGTCTAATTTTGGCTGTGCTCAAGCTATTAATTTTGGTATGATGGTTTCTGATCCTCGGGATTTGATCGTTGGACGTGAGACAGGGGGGTATGATGGAACACGACATGCATTGGATATTAACATGTATCGTACCGATAAAATAAAACCATTAAAAGTTGAATCTGTTGGCTCTGGAGGCTCATCTGGGGGAAGTTCTGGAGGGAACTCTGGAGGGAGTAACTAATGTCTGATAAAGCTGCACAAACTTCTCAACTTTCAGCCCAAGAACTTCAATCTGAGTTTATGGCTTTTTTGGAAGAATCTTCAGATATCAATGTCGCAAAAAATTGCTTGAAAGGGTTGAATCTTCCAGATACAGGAATTTATGAAGGTGGCCTTGAGTCAGCTATTAAACTTCTTTCAGGGCATAGGTCCCCTAAAATACTTTTAATTGACATCTCGAAGACAGATCTTCCAGTGAATGAATTGAATAGACTCGCAGAGGTGTGTGAACCTGGTACAAAAGTCATCACCTTAGGTGCCAAAAATGATGTGGGCCTTTATCGTGATTTGATGTCCCTTGGAATATCGGATTATTTAGTAAAGCCATTACTTCCTGAGTTATTAAGCAATGCCATTAAAGTGCTCCAAGGCGGTGATACTCCTATCGTCAGAACGAATCGAACGGGTAAAGTTATTGCCTTTTTGGGGGCGAGAGGTGGTGTTGGATCAACAATGATCGCAACAACATTTTCTTGGATTTTGGCCCAAGAAAGAAGTCGGCGTGTCGCCGTTATTGACCTCGATCTTCACACAGGATCCGTTTCTCTTTATCTGGATCAACAGCCAAATCATGGATTGAGAGAAGTCTTAGAATCCCCGGAAAGAATGGACGAGGTCTTTCTTGATCGTCTTTTGACGCACATTAGTGATCGGCTGAAAATTCTCAGTGCGGAAGAGCCTTTGGATGAAATTCCTGATTTTACAATTGAAGGGCTTGATACGTTAGTTAATTTCTTGGTCAAGCAATTTCACTATGTCATTATCGATATTCCTAGACGATTTAATGCCATTACACAATCTATCATCGAACATACAAATATTATGGTGGTGACGGCAGAGCCATCTTTGGCTTCGGCTCGGGATACAGAGAGGATTTCGCGTTTATTTAGCCCATTTGGGGCAAATCGCCGGTTGGTTATTGTTTTGAATAAAATGGGAGAATATAAAACTGGTGAAGTTAAACTCGAGGAATTTGAAGGGGCTATTGGGAATAAGGTCGATATTGTCATTCCTTATGACAGCAATGACATTGCTGATCTTTTAAATCGGGGACAACCTTTGACAAATTCCCGTAATTCCCGTGTGCCTCCAGCCATTAGAAGGCTTGTAGATCAGCTTGGGGGCGGTGCTGTGGTGACTGAAGAAAAAGAGGGGATTTTCGATAAATTGTTTGGTATGCTAAAATAGATGACTTATAAAAATATGAATATTAAAACAGGGCATTATGGCAATTTTTGGAAAAAAACAAGGATCAGACGGTACCCAAGATAACGCATCAGAGGAACAATTAACTCAAGATGCGACTTTTTATGAACGTCGTGCTACGTTAAGGAAAGATAAAGGCGAAGGGGCCGATAATAGGGATATTTATTCGGCTTTCCGGAAATCAGTGCATTTGGCGCTTATGGATCGCATTGATCTTTTTGCAGCCTCAAAAATGAGGCCAGATGAGCTTCGACATGAGGTTGAGGTTTTCGTTGCCGATTTTGCTGCGGAAAATAACGTTCAGCTCAATATAAAAGAACAGCTTTTAGTTGCCAATCTGCTTGTTGACGATATGATTGGACTAGGCCCTTTGGAAGAGCTTTTGAATGATGAATCTGTAACCGATATTATGGTCAATGGCCCTAAAAATATATTTGTCGAGAGAAAAGGAAAACTGAGAAAAACACCAGTTGTTTTTCATGATGAGGCGCACCTTGTTCAGGTGTCTCAGCGGATCGCCAATCGCATTGGAAGACGTGTGGATGAGGCAAGCCCCATGGTTGATGCACGCCTTGCAGATGGAAGCCGTGTTAATATTATTATGCCGCCTCTGGCTTTGGATGGGACTTCAATTTCGATTCGTAAGTTTGCTAAACAAAAAATTACGTTAGAGAAGATGGCAGAGCAAGGAAACCTGTCGCATCAGATGTGTACTTTTCTTAAGGTTTGTGCCGCTTGTCGTCTCAATACACTTGTTTCAGGCGGAACTGGCTCTGGAAAAACAACGCTATTAAATGCAATGTCGCGTTTGATTGATCCGGGTGAACGTATTGTGACCGTTGAGGACTCGGCAGAACTTCAACTGCAGCAACCTCACGTCGTTCGTCTTGAAAGTCGCCCTCCCAATATTGAGGGAACAGGGGAAATCACAATTCGTGATTTAGTACGAAATGCCCTGCGTATGCGCCCTGATCGTATTGTGATTGGTGAGGTCAGAGGTGCCGAAACTGTGGATATGTTGCAAGCCATGAACACAGGACATGACGGTTCGATGTCAACGATTCACGCGAACAGGCCCCGTGAAGTTTTGACGCGTTTGGAAAATATGATTAACATGGCGGGCTGGAGTTTGCCAACGAAGGTTGTGCGCGCTCAGATTGTGGGGGCCGTGAACCTGATTGTTCATACAGAACGTATGCGGGATGGAAAAAGGCGCGTCACGCAAATTTCAGAGATTACCGGAATTGATGAAGAGATCATTATGACGCAGGATCTTTTTATTTTTGATTTTGAAGGTGAAGAAATGGATCCTGACAGTGAGAATGTTATCATTAAAGGTAATTTTCGCTCAACAGGATTAAAGCCTTTTTTTACGCCTCGGGCGCGGTACTTTAATCTTGAGAAAGAGCTAATGGACAGCTTGCACGAGGGGCCATGAACGATAATATCATCAATTTATTATCTTTTCTCCTTCCCATCTCCAGCTTTTTGCTGGTGGTTGTTTTTTGGTATTTTCGTTTTCAAAAGGTGGCTGTAAAGGATGAGCAGCTTTGGATGCGGCGATTGAAATCTGTAAAGTCTGAAGTTTTGGGGGGAGAAGAATCTCTGAGCGCGATTCTTCACAATGATAAAAGTGGGCTTGAGAAAAGTTTAGAGCGGATATTTCAAAGTAAACTCATTCGTGTAAATGACTTGAATCACTGGTTGAAACGCACTGGCTATGATATTTCCCCTGTTTCATTTTTTGGAAGCGTCTTGATATTATTAATCGTATCTTTTGCGCTTCTTGTTGAGGTGTATTCAGTTGAATTTTATTATGCGGCTCCAATTTCAGTGAGTGTTTCACTCTTTCTTGTCTATTCTGTCTGTTCGTATTTAATTGGGAGGAGGAAAGCGCAATTTCTAAATTTATTTCCAAATGCATTGGATATGATTCGTAGATCATTGAGGGCGGGGCAGACGCCGAGTCGTGCCATGGAAATTGTCGCGAGTGATGTTGATGCGCCAGTTGGGCCAGTTTTTAGATTTATTGTCGATCGATTGACTCTGGGAGGAACCCTTGAGGACGCACTTGGTGAAGCCTTTAGTCGTCTTGATATTAACGACTTTCATTTTTTGGCGATTGTCATGATCTTGCAAAAAGAGACAGGTGGAAGTTTAGCGGAAGCTGTGGAAAATCTATCTAATTTATTGAGAGAACGCAGTAAAATGAGATTAAAAATTAAAGCGCTTTCTTCAGAAGGAAAGGCGGGTGGATATATTCTGACAGCACTTCCTTTTGTATTCGTCGGTATTATTTACTCAGTTCATCCGGATTATCTAGATCCTTTATTTTCCACTCAAACTGGACATACCCTATTGATGATAGCAGGTGCATTAATATGTATGGGCATAGTTGTCATCAATCGCATCATAAAAATGGATGTTTAGAGAGGATATATCATGAATTTGGATTTTGTGACGTTTCTCTTGTCGTTTGTTGTGATGGTTATGGGATTGAATTTTGTTAAAAAATCAAGGGAATTTGATGTTTTCAAAAAAAGACTTAAGGATCTGAATCGTCATCAAAGTGTGCTGACGGACCAGCAAGATAAATCAGCAAAAAAAGTTTATGTCAAAGACATAGTTTTGTCGTCAAATCCTTTTGTTAGGATGCTCCAAAAACTTCAATTTTCTTCTCTTGAAGAGCAGAAAAAAATCAAGAAAATGTTTGAGAAGGCGGGGTGGAGGTCTGAAAATTCATTGCTCATCTATATGATTGCAAAAACGCTCGCAATTTTCCCCCCTGCTATCGGAATTTATTTTTATGCAGAGTATTTTACACAATGGCCAGGTCTTTATAAATTGGGAGGTGTTGTCGGGGCGGCACTTTTTGGCTCTTATGCCGTTAATCAAGTTTTAGAGGGGGCCATTCGTAGTCGCCAATCGAAAATTCAACAAGCTTTTCCGGATGCCTTGGATTTGATGGTGATCTGTACGGAGGCGGGTTTGAGCTTGAATGCAACTATGCAGCGCGTAGCACGAGAGGTCGGTCAAGTCTATCCAGATTTAGGGTATGAGCTGGCGCTCACGTCCATTGAATTAAACCTTTTGCCTGATCGTAAAGTGGCCCTTCAAAATTTTAGTAATCGACTTGATATGCCAGTTTTTAGAGGAATGATATCAACACTTATTCAATCAGAGCAATACGGAACGCCTATTGCGCAGACAATGCGGGTGATTTCCGAAGAATTTCGTTTAGAACGTATGATGAAAACCGAAGAGAAAGCTGGTAGAATTCCCGTTTTGTTATCGTTGCCGCTGGCTGTCTTTATTTTGCCCTGTATTTTTATTGTTATATTGGGCCCTGCAGCTATAAATGCTATAAATACTTTTAAATGATGGATTTATTTGTGGTATAATATGGTATAATAAAATTATAAAATATAAATTTCCCGAGAGGGGAGGTCACTGTGTTCTATTTTCGCAAAAAATATTGTGTAAGCAATAAAGTTGCCCAAGACCAGGGGGCGGTGATGATTGAATTTGCTCTGATTTCACCCCTTTTATTTCTTATTTTTTTTGGAATATTTGAAATTTCAGCAATTTTTTTAACACAAGCTTCTATGGATTTTGCTCTATCACAGGTTGTGCGATATGGTCGGACAGGGGATGTTCTTCCAGGAGTGTCTCAATATGCACAAGCAAACACCCTGGCTTCACAATATAGTTTTGGACTTATTGATCCTGCACAAATAAAAATTTCGGCAACGGTTTATCCTAATTTTGCAGCTCTTCCCTCTAATATGGCAGCGGCCCCCACGGGCACAGGAAATTTTACAGCAGCTAGTAATTTGGGCGCGGGGCAGCAAATTGTTCTTTATACTATGGTTTATGATTGGACAATGTATACGCCCATTGTGTCTCAATATTTTACAAGCAATGGTGTTTACCCCATTAAAGTTGCAGCGGTTGTTGTAAACGAACCTTTTTAAATGGATTAATGTGATGAGAAAACCATTAAATTTTTGTATGAAGCTGTTGAAAGATGAGGGGATTGCTGCGCTTGAGTTTGCGCTTATTCTTCCCATATTGATATTGATCTTGTTTGGAACGTTTGAGATCTCCCGTTATGCTTATCTTTATCAAAAAATCCAACAGGGCACTGTGGGGATTAATCAAATAACAGGGATGAATCAATTGCGTGTATGTGATCTTCAATCCTTATTAAATAATGCTGGAATGTTTTTTCAACCATTTGATATTAATGCTAATGGAAGTATTATTGCCACGGGTGTTTCAAATAATGGAACTAAGACACTTGTGACATGGCAACAATTTTCTCCTAAGGCGGCCACAAGTGCCATTGGATTAGTGGGGGCAACTGCAAAATTACCCACTGGATTTACAATAGCTTCTGGAGATAGTGCTATATTTGTTGAAGTATTTTATACCTATACGCCTTTGTTTAATACGATTTTTACGGGCCCCCAGCAAGTTTATAGAATGGCTGTCACAAAGCCGAGAACGGGTTCAGCAGCGACATTGGCCGCATGTCCATAAGGAGAGTTAAAATGAAACTGTTAAATTTGCAGTGTTTTGTGAGTCATTTGAAAAAATTCACACACAATGATTCGGGCGTTGTTATGGTTTTTATAGCATTAGCTGCAGTTCCGATGCTGGCTTTTGCGGGATTGGCCATTGATGCTTCCCGTGTTTATTATGCACAAACAGTTTTAACAGGGGCTGTAGATGCAGCCGCCATTGCTGCAGGTAGACAATCCAATGCGACGACTGCAACTTCTGAAGCAAAGATGGCGTTTAACGCGAATCTTCCCCCTAATTTTCTAGCGACACTTCCGTCCAATCCCCTGACTGTGACAACTACGGGAACTCAGGTGACCGTAGCTTCCTCAGGAATAGTTTCTACAACACTTCTCCAATTAGTAGGGGAAAATAATGTTACGGTAACAGCATCCTCGCTTGTGGATCGATCCCTCAGCGGTCTTGAGGTGGCCTTGGTTATTGATAATACAGGGTCTATGACGCAAGGCGCTGGCAGTGGGGGGCTATCGAAGCTTGCGGCCGTTAAGTCAGCTGCAAATACGTTACTCAATATTTTATATTGCGGCGGTACGGGTACCTGTTCCACAACGACGCAAAGCGGTATTTATGTAGCCTTAGTGCCTTATACATCTATGATTAATATAGGGACTTATGATCAAGAACCTACGCGATGGAAAAATTGGTTAACCTCAGGGGGAACGCCTACGACCTGTTTGAATTCCTTAGGACAGCCTTCAGCGCAATGTTTAACAACGATTCCCTCAGGAGTTACAACGTCACCTGTGATATCTCCACTTCCCCAATATGGTGATTTTTGGAGTACTTCAACAAGAAATGTGAGAGGCGTAAGAAAAACAACCTACACAGATACAGGGCCTTGGACTGGATGCACAGAGGCAAGATTGGATAATGCGTTATTCTCTGGAGTTGGGAATGATGGAGAGGGGGACGACACCCCCCCTGATCCGGCGAATCAGGCTACCCTTTGGGGGGCTTGGGATAACATTGTGGGAGATTCAGGTACTAACATCGGGGGGTGCCCTCAACGTACAGTTCCTCTTCAAAATGATATTACAAGTATTAGAAACGCAATAACGGGGTTAACAGCTCAAGGTTATACGGCCATTAATGTGGGCCTTGCTTGGGGGTGGAGATCACTTTCTCCAAAATGGCAGAATGTGTGGAATGGTATTTATAGCTCAGGCTCAGTGACTCTTCCTCAGGCTTATAATAAAACTCAAAAAGCCATTGTTCTTTTAACAGACGGTATGAATGACCTTTCTGGCTATTCGGGCTATGGATCAACGACGCAGGCACAGGCTGAGCTAGGATCTGTTCCTTTGGACACACTCAATACACGGCTGGCTAATCTTTGTACACGCGTTAAAGCTCAAGGTATTACAATTTTCACTGTCACAGTAGGGTCTGGCTCTGGGGCGCCTGATGCTACAGTAAAGGCCATTATGCAAAATTGTGCAACCCAAGCGAGTTATTATTTTGACTCTCCTACAACAGCAGATCTTCAAGGCGTTTTCCAAAACATTGGAAACACGTTACAGCAACTTCGCTTCCGGACGCCAGGTGCATAATAAAAAATCCCCCGTGACAGGGGGGATAAGTTCTTTTATGATGCCCCAACATCAGAAAAACTGATTTTTGTGACTGGGTTAGCCTAAGTGTGTGGGGGCATTATGTTTTCAGCATATAACCATTTAAAAGAGATTATTGAAAGTGCCTGGGAGAAGCGGGCCGAGCTTTCTCCGGAAAGTAAGGGAGAAATTCCTGAGGCTATCCGCGAGACGATGTTTGAGCTCGATTGTGGAGACTTGCGTGTGGCCACAAAGAATACTGGTTGTTGGATTGTTCATGACTGGATTAAAAAAGCCATTCTTTTAAGTTTTCGTGTCCATAATAATTTTTTAATTTCTGATGGGAACTCTAAGGCTTTTGATAAGATTCCACTCAAATTTGAAAATTGGGGGGACCTGCAATTTCGAGAAGCAGGAATTCGTGTGGTTCCGGGCGCGATTGTAAGGCATAGCGCGTATTTGGCCCCCAGTACAATTCTTATGCCCAGTTTCATCAATGTGGGCGCTTATGTGGGGCAGGGGACATTGGTGGATTCAGGCGTTCGTATTGGGTCGTGTGCACAAATCGGAATGAATTGCCATTTATCCGATAATGTGGGGATTGGGGGCGTTCTTGAGCCCCTCCAAGCGCAACCGGTTATCATTGAAGATCATTGCTTTTTGGGGGCTTGTGTTGAAGTTGTCGAAGGAGTTCTTGTGGAGAAAGGTTCCGTTTTGGGGGCGGGCGTGATTTTAACGTCTTCAACTAAAATTATAGATCGCCAAACGGGTGAGATTTCCTATGGCCGTGTTCCCTCCTATTCAGTGGTGGTTCCCGGAACGATTGCGGATCAAAAACACGGAATTGCCCTAAATTGTGCGGTCATCGTCAAACGCGTGGATGAAAAAACTCGCGCAAAAACCTCTTTAAATGAGCTGTTGCGCCCATGACTTATGATCCCGTTTCTTTGAGCCAAGAGCTCATCCGATGTCCTTCAATTACACCCGAAGAAGGTGGAGCATTGGTCCTTTTGGAGAAAGTTCTCAGAAATCTTGGATTTGAGTGTCATCGACTTGATTATGGAGATGTCTCGAATCTTTACGCTAAAATTGGAACGGGGTCGCCGCATTTTTGTTTTGCCGGGCACACCGATGTTGTGCCTTTGGGGGATGCAAGTGCTTGGACACATGATCCATTTTCAGGCCAAATTTCTGAGGGAAAACTTTGGGGTCGAGGAACGGCGGATATGAAATGTGCCATTGCCGCTTTTGTGGTGGCTGTGGAGCGATTCCTTTCGCAAAATGCGTTTCAGGGGTCTTTGAGTTTTTTGATTACAGGTGATGAGGAAAAAGATGCGATTCATGGCACCGTGAAAGTCCTCGAATGGTTGAAAAACCGAAATGATTTTCCCGATGCGTGCTTGATTGGAGAGCCGACCTCTCAAGTTCAGATCTGCGATATGATTAAAATCGGACGGCGCGGAAGTGTCACTGGAAAATTAACGTGTCATGGTAAGCAGGGTCATATTGCGTATCCCGCTTTTATGGATAATCCTATCCCGAGACTTTTAAAAACACTGCAAGTCCTTCTTGAAAATCCCATTGATGCAGGATCAGATTATTTTGAGCCGTCTCGTCTTGAAATTACCTCTATTGATGTGGGCAATAAGGCTTCGAATATTATTCCAAATAAAGTCACAGCCTACTTTGGAGTTCGCATTAATGATCTTCAAACGGGCGAGAAAATCCAAACTTGGATTGAAGACGTCTGTCGTGAAACTGCAGGGCATCATGATCTTGAAATTACGTGTCATGGAGATGCATTTTTAACCCAAGATCAGGATTTAATTAAATTAGTATCTCTTGCGGTTCAAAATGTGACGGGACGCGTTCCAGAGCTCAGCACCAGCGGAGCCACAACGGATGGTCGTTTCATCACACATCATTGTCCTGTCGTGGAGTGCGGACTTAAGGAAGCCACTATGCATCAAATTGATGAGCATGTAGAGGTTGGAGATATTGAGATCCTGACCGCGATTTATGAGAGAATTTTAGGCCAGTTTTTTCGACAAATGTAGTTTTTGGAAAAACCAGTACGCCAAAAGTGAGGCGATTACAATCATCACGGATACCCAAATGATATTAGTCATATAAAGGTATCCCCCAATAATAATCATAATTCCTCCCGTTAAACATTGCAGTGTTGAAAGCATAGCGGATCCTGATCCCAAATTGTCCGGTGTGGCTTCAAGGGCTAAGGTCGCAGCGTTGGGAAAGACAAGGGCCATGCCAAAGGAATGGACGGTCATGGCGGCTGTGATAATAAAGGCATTTTCAGAAAAGAAAATGGAGACAAAAAGCAGAGCAAAACTACCCAGGATGCAAAGCATGATTCCTTTTTTAAGGGCGTTTTCGATGGGTGTTGTTTTCAAAAGGCGCCGTGTGTAAAGGCTTCCGATCACATAAAAAATCAAGAGAACCGCATCAAAATAAGCATATTCGATCATGGTAAAGCCAAGGCGATTCACAAAGAAGAATGTGGTCGCAGAAAGATAAGACCAAAGGCATCCGTAGGTTAGCGCATCGATTAAATTAGGCAGAATATATCCAGGGGTTTTTAAAATCTCAGAATAAGTCGCAAAAAGTCCTTTGATGGAAAATTTCAAACGGTCATCGTGATGCAGTGTTTCTGGAAGAGCCACAAAACTTGAAACAGCAGAAATGGCTCCTACGCTTCCTACAATAACAAAAATCCACGTCCAATCAAAATTGATGGCGATATAGCCTCCCAAAAGGGGGGCTATTGCGGGGGATAATGTCATAGCCATCCCGACTGTGGTCATGGCGTGGGCGGCTTCTCGTCCTTCATAAAGGTCTTTAAGAATGGCCCAGCCCAAAACTGCAGGGCCTGCTGTTCCCATGCCTTGCAAGAACCTCCAGGCAATAAGTCCCTCAATGCTTTGGGAGGACGAACATCCAAAGGACGCCAATGTAAAAAGAATCAGGCCCAATATAATCAGTTTTTTCCGTCCAAAACTATCTGAGAGGGGGCCAAAAATCGGACCCGCCACACTGAACCCCAAAAGGCAGGCGCTCAGCGAATAGTTAACGGCCTCCTCAGTCGTTTTGAAAAATTGAGTGAGATACGATAACGTTGGAATGTAAATATCTGTGGCCACCTCGACAACGACAATGGCCAGAATGAGTATTGCAGATATCCAAAATTGTCCAGGGCGGGACATGAGAAAGCACCTTAATGCGTGTTTAAATAAGTTATATTAACGCTTTGTTTAGTCCATCATAGAGAATGAACACAATTTTTGCAAGTTTTCTGTCACAATCGTTAGAAAAGACGAGGTTTTGCAAGGATTTCTATCTTTTCTTCAGGGCGGTATGAATAGTTTCGGCGATAGTTTTATGAATTCCAGGAACGCGGAGGAGGTCTTCAAGCGCTGCGGCTTCAACGCCCTTTGCAGATCCAAAATGTCTTAAAAGGGCGCGTTTCCGGGAAGGTCCAATCCCAGGGATATCATCGAGTCGGGATTGCGTGAGCGCTTTGGTTCTTCGGGTCCGATGGGTTCCAATAGCAAATCTGTGGGCTTCATCCCGAAGGCGTTGGAGATAGTGTAGAACGGGATCATTCTTTTCCAGTTTGAAGGGGGGGGTGTCCGTCATAAAAAATGTTTCTTTCCCAGCATTTCTTTCTGGCCCTTTCGCAATGGCCACAAGTGCCACATCTCGGACGGCAAGATCTTCAAAGATTTCACGGACAGTACTTAATTGTCCTTTCCCGCCATCAATGAGGACAAGATCTGGCCAATTTGGCGTATCATCTTGATCATGGGTCAAAGCACGTTTGAAACGTCGAGAGAGGACTTCTCGCATCATGGCATAGTCGTCCCCAGGTGTGAGCGTTTCTGATTTGATGTTAAATTTACGATAGGCATTTTTAATAAATCCTTCAGGTCCAGCTACTATCATGGCGCCCACGGGTTGGCTACCTTGGGTATGGCTGTTATCGTAAACTTCAATCCGTGAGGGAGGCTCTGGCAAATTAAAGAGGGCGGCAACGCCTTCAAGAATTTTCTTTTGAGATAATCTTTGTGCCAAGTGACGCTCGAGTGCCTGGAGGGCGTTTTCATGGGCGCGCTTGAGGATTTTTTCTAATTTGCCAGTGTGAGGCGTTTTAATGTCCAAGGGGCCTTTTCGGGAGATCTTTAAAGCCTCTTTGAGAAGGGATTTTTCGGGAAGCTCTAGATTTGTCAATATCAGTTCAGGGGCAGGCGAAAGATCATAAAATTGAGAAATATAGGCTGCAAGAATTTCTTCGGGCGTACTCCCCTGGACTGATTTGGGATAAATTGCATGGGCCCCATAATTGCATCCACCGCGAAAGATCAAAATTTGGATTACAAATTGGTCTTGAAGATTGGCAATGGCAAAAACATCAATATCCTTATTCTCAGGAATATTCACCCATTGAGTCGATTGAACGGCAGTTAATGCCTGGATGCGATCTCGAAATTGTGCAGCACGCTCGTATTCCATGCGGTCACTTGACTCCTGCATTTTTTGAGCAAGATCTTCTTGAATTTTGCCAGAACGTCCGGCAAGAAAATTTTTCGCGTCTTTTACAAGTTCGGCATAATCCTTTTGAGAAATATAATTCACACATGGCGCACTGCAACGCTTGATTTGATATTGAAGACATGGCCGTTTTCGGGAAGAAAATATCGAATCGCTACAAGATCTCAACAAAAATGCACGTTGGAGTGTGGTGAGGGTTGTGTTGACAGCCACCGTTGAGGCAAAAGGGCCGTAGAAATCTCCCTGTTCGGATCGGGCGCCTCGATATTTTGTGAGGAGAGGGAAGGGGTGGCCCGCCTCAATATGCAAGTAGGAAAAAGATTTATCGTCTTTAAAAAGGATGTTGTAGCGAGGCTCTAACTTTTTAATGAGATTTGCCTCAAGAAGAAGTGCTTCGGCTTCCGTATGGGTGACTACAAATTCCATACGAACGGTTTCGGCAATCATGCGTTGAAGACGCAAGGGTAGCTTTTCTGGACGTGTATAGGAAGCTACCCGTTTTTTTAAGCTTTTAGCTTTGCCTACATAAAGTACATCGTCGCGCACATTGAACATGCGATAAACGCCAGGCACATCTTTCAAATGCTTAACCTGATTTTGAATGATACTAATTCCGTTTTGAAGAGAGGGCGTCTTTATCATTTTGGTAATTTACGTGATTTTCTTCCAAGGTTTCAATAAGTTTATGTGGATGCCTTGTATCTTAAAAAGGAAGGTTGGATTGATTTATTTTCTCCCGTAATTAAGACATTTCTCTAACTTTAGACCATTTAGAGAGCTATGATTCGCAAAAAAATCATCATATTTTTCAAGAAGATTACAGGCGTTTTTTTTGTCGTTCTGATCAAGGTATGCATAAGCTAAATATCTCATGGCATGATAATTATTGGGGCGCCTTAACAGCTCTGCTTTTGCTCCTTTTTCGGCTTCTTTTAAATTCCCCTGGCTCAAATCAATGGAAACTACATTAAGGCATGCGCTCCAATTGCTAGGATCTAAATGGCATGCCAATGCATTGAGCTTACGATGAGAAGGGTATGTATGATCAATATATCTTGAAAAAATTTGAGTGAGTGTTCCTACACAAAGAATAACGAATAAAAGAGGTAATACTGTTTTTACAATGGAGGAACGAAGTGGAATAACATCCACGTTCAAGGAGGTAATAAAATAGGCTACCATAAACGCCGTCATAAAGAAAGGAAACGGATTATCGAGTGGAAATTGAACGGCAAAATGAACAGAGAAGAAAATGAAATAAGCTACAATTTCTGGATGAGTCCTCAAAGTTTGTGGTAATAACTTTCGAACATCATAAAGATAGAATAAAATAACTGCAGCCATTAAGCCTGCGGCAACAATTCCATCCTCAATTAAAAACCTTAAAAATTCCACATGAGGTGATTTAAAAATCATCCCCTCATTTAAGTTCGGAAAAAGATTGGTGAGGTAGGGGATGGAAGAAAATTCATAGCTTCCAAGGCCAGATCCGAAAGGTTTATCTAAAAGCATATTTAATGAGTCTAAAAAAATAATCCATCTTCCAGACGTAGAAGTTGTTTTATTAAGGACTGTCCCCAAAAGCTTCGGGTCATGAAAAGAAATAAAAACGATATAAAGCAGAAGAGAAAAAATGAAAAATATTGTAAATAATCTGAAGAATTTTTTTAAATTTAATTCTCGCATTACGAGCATATAAAATACAACAAGAATGGCTCCGATGTAGGCGGATCGACAGTTCGTATAAAGTATATATGTGCCCGAAAAAGGAATAAGAAAGTCTAAAATTTTTCCGTACCCTTGTTGCTCAAATTTGCGGCGGACACCCATCATCAAAGCAAAACAAAACCCTACATATTCTGCCGATATATTTTGGTTGCCAAATGTCAAATACGGAAGATGTTCTGCAAAAATCACATAGAGTAATAAATCAATAAAAATAAAAACTGTGAGCCCCACAAATAAGGGAATAAAAATGAGATAACTTTCTCCTTCGTTTATAATTTTTAAGAATGCCACAAAGAAAAATACAAGAGCCCAAAAAACAATACGCTGAAATGTTTCAACGTAAAACGGGTTGACCTCATGAAAAAAATAGTTAAAAATCAAAGTGCCTAAAAGTCCCCATAACAAGTAGCGCGTTCGTGCCGTGAGCTTAATGAGATAAGATTGAAGGGGGGTAAAAATTAAAATTCCCAGCCCCAAGCTCGCTGCGATAAAAACAGAATAAGTTTTTCCCCACATGTAAGGATGGTTAAAAATATCGATCACAATAAATGGAAGTATTGTCGATCCTATTAAAAAGGGGAGGAGATATCCTATATCCCGAAAAGACTGATTTAAATTTAAGGTTAAGGAAAAGAATTTTTGATTCGACATAAGAATTCCCCATTTTTTTAGAACTATATCTTACATTTGAGGATTTGAAGAGATTTTATCTCAAAAAAACAACCTCAAGGAGTTGAGTCCTTGAGGTTGTTTTTTTGTTCTAGGATGAATTAGTGGCTACCATAGTTTACGCCGTGAGGGCCTTGGCTACCATAGTTTACGCTGTGGCTGCCTTGGCTAGCGAAGTTTACGCCGTGACCACCTTGGCTGCCATAGTTTACATTGTGACTACCATAGTTTACGCTGTGGCTGCCTTGGCTAGCGAAGTTTACGCCGTGACCACCTTGGCTGCCATAGTTTACATTGTGACTACCATAGTTTACGCTGTGGCTGCCTTGGCTAGCGAAGTTTACGCCGTGACCACCTTGGCTGCCATAGTTTACATTGTGACTACCATAGTTTACGCTGTGGCTGCCTTGGCTACCATAGTTTACGCCGTGAGGGCCTTGGCTACCATAGTTTACGCTGTGGCTGCCTTGGCTAGCGAAGTTTACGCCGTGACCACCTTGGCTGCCATAGTTTACATTGTGACTACCATAGTTTACGCTGTGGCTGCCTTGGCTAGCGAAGTTTACGCCGTGACCACCTTGGCTGCCATAGTTTACATTGTGACTACCATAGTTTACGCTGTGGCTGCCTTGGCTACCATAGTTTACGCCGTGAGGGCCTTGGCTACCATAGTTTACGCCGTGAGGGCCTTGGCTACCATAGTTTACGCTGTGGCTGCCTTGGCTAGCGAAGTTTACGCCGTGACCACCTTGGCTGCCATAGTTTACATTGTGACTACCATAGTTTACGCTGTGGCTGCCTTGGCTAGCGAAGTTTACGCCGTGACCACCTTGGCTGCCATAGTTTACATTGTGACTACCATAGTTTACGCTGTGGCTGCCTTGGCTAGCGAAGTTTACGCCGTGACCACCTTGGCTGCCATAGTTTACATTGTGACTACCATAGTTTACGCTGTGGCTGCCTTGGCTAGCGAAGTTTACGCCGTGACACCTTGGCTGCCATAGTTTACATTGTGACTACCATAGTTTACGCTGTGGCTGCCTTGGCTACCATAGTTTACGCTGTGGCTGCCTTGGCTACCATAGTTTACATTGTGACTACCATAGTTTACGCTGTGGCTGCCTTGGCTACCATAGTTTACTTGGTGAGAAGGGGTAAACTTACGATCATGGCCTTCATTTGGATCTTGCCACATGGCTACAAGAGAGGAGGCAGAAACAGAAACGAACAAGGATGCTAAGAGTTTTATATTTAACATAGAATAATCACCTTTTTTAAATTTAACAAGGTTGAAATCAATATAGGTTAATTGAATTTCTGTCAATATAAAATTTAAAATGAAAAAATTGTTGGATTTCAATTATAAGACTGACGAGATCTTAATATACTCGATTATCTCACACCATTACTATTTTCAAAACACCCTTGCAAAAATGGAATTGGAAGTCGGGAAAAAACTTGCTTATATGTAAATAAAAGCAAATGAATTTGCGTAATTATTATTTCGTTTTGGTGTGATTATGTTTTCCGATGCGCTCAGTGCTCAAATTAAAGTCCTCTCTTTTGTGGTGATGATGATATTGGCTATGGCGACTAAGGGAACTTTGGAGCTGCTTTTAAATCAGATTATCATCTCTTTAAGCTTTGTGAAAAAGCTACCACCCCACCATTTCCCCAGTGGACGAGGAGACGGACGACTGCATGTGGTCCCGACACGCTTTTTCAAGAAGCGCCGCGGGAACGTCGAAGAGGGGCTGCCCGTTATAGAAAGCCTGGTTGCTTTGCAAATCGACAACAACATTTCCCGCTTCAGCTTTTCGCGCAAAATCGGTTAAAATTGGGTTTGTTATTCCCAAAAATTGATTCAAATGAACCTCAATGGGAATCGAAATAAAACGCGGTGTTTTGCTGTAAATATTTGAGGCCAAATCCGCAGGCGCTACCGCGTTTCCGTCCATATCCACCCCCCCCACATAATTGACGTCTTCGGATGCTTCGGCAGCAATTCCCAAATTCAGGCATTCCTCAGAGGTTAAGGAAAGCATAGTTTTTCCATACTCTTGATGAACGGAAATTGCAAAAATTTGCGGTGCCCAAAAAGAAACGCCAAACATTACAAACCACAAGCTCTTTACAGTCATTTTATCTAAAATTGTATTGAATTTCATGGGTTAGTATCCTCTTGTTTTTTTGCTTAAATCAAATTAGGTCTTTTCAAGCACCCATCATATCGTGTTAGGCTTAGGATGAAATAAAAAAAGGGAGACACAGTCATGAAAATTTCATCCACACTTTTCTCAACCGTATCCTTAATTGTTCTTTTCGGCGCACTTTCCTCTCAATTAAACGCTATGCAAGAGCCTGGAACTAAAGAAGAAGGCTCAACAACGACAACAGTTCCTGTTAAGACTTCTGATGATGTGAAGAAAGAAACACCGCATGATTTTGTATCTACCAAGGAAGACCTTGAAGGAAAAGTGAAAAATCTCTTGGAAACAGATACAGCTGTCTTAAAGAAGAAACTGGAAGAACACCCTACTCCTGAAGAAACTGCGTTGACGAGTTCTGTGATTGAATACAAGGAAGAAAGGGCGAATTCAAATCCCATCCAAAACGGCAAGAAAACCACAGAAGAGGACGTTCAGAAAGTCCTTGAAAAAGTTCAGAAAACAACTTGGGCTCAATCTTTAGGAAATGCTGCCTGGTGGCTCACGCTGCCCGTTTCTGCACCCTTGACTGGAATTTATCATTTGGGGGGGTATATTTTTGGTAAGGGGACGAATACACACGCTTCTCAAAAAGAAACAGATGAAAAAGATGTTGTTATTATTAGAAAAGACGATGAGGATAGCAAGATTCTAATGACTGAAACACTTGTTCAAGATCCAAAAAAAGAGGTAGAGCCTACCGATCTAACACAAGATAATTCCACGAGTAAAATTCTAACATCAGTGCTGGAAAGCGATCTTCAAAGGGAAGAAAATCTTGATCTTAAGAAAGAGGAAACTATCACTGAGACAAACTTACCTCAAGAAGAAATTAAGCAAAATTCCCCCAAAGATGATTTGCAGGATCACGATACAAACCCTTTTGTGGAGTCTCAGGGGACAACGAAAATAGTTTTTGAAAATCCACAAAAAAAGGAAGAAGAGCTTGATTCTAAAAAAGAGATTAGAGATGGAAATGTTAGCATTGCGGAAAAGTCAAGCGATGCTAATATATTAAAATCGGATTTTACCTCTAAAACAAAAACGCAAAAGAAAAATGAACGAAAAAAAATCACAAAACAAAAGCTCAAAAAACAAGAAGAAGAAAACAGAAAATTACGTGAAGAGGTGAATCTCTTGAATGCAAAAACGAATTAAATTTTGAAATATTTTAAAGGAACAGCCCTCATTTTTTGAGGGTTGTTTCTCTTTATTTAAACAAGACTCAAAAAAATGAGCGGGGATTCCAGTGTTTTATATTGCCTTTAAAATGCTGGTGGGGGATCGAGGAAAATATTTAGGGATTATCCTGGGCATTTCCTTTGCGTCACTCATCATGACACAACAGCCCGCAATTTTCTCAGGGCTTATGACCCGAACTTATAGCTTTATTACTGATTTGGGGCTTCCTGATATTTGGGTAATGGATCCGACCGTTCGTTATGTGGATGATGGCAAAACCATGCCTGAAAAAAATCTCTATCGTGTAGCAAGTATTGATGGTGTGGCTTGGGCCAAACCGCTTTACAAAGGCAATATTCAAGCACGTCTCAATACAGGCACCTATCAAAATTGCAACTTGATTGGAATTGATGACACGACATTGATCGGAGCCCCGGCTCAATTGATCCAAGGAAATATTGAAGGATTGTGGCAGGCGGATGCTGTCATCGTCAATGAAGAGGGGGCTAATGATAAGCTGGCAAACCCTCCCGTAACTTCAGGCGGTCCTAAAATCCCCCTTCGTGTAGGTCAAGAAATTGAACTTAATGATCATCGGGCTGTGGTGGTGGGAATTGCTAAATCTACCCGAACTTTCCAGTCGTTGCCAGTTATTTTTACAACGTATTCACGCGCCAAGCAATTTGTGCCGCCGCAAAGAAACCTTTTGAGTTATGTGCTGGTTAAAGCCAAACCTGGTCAAGATATCGATCAGCTCGTCCACAGAATTGAAAAGCAATCAGGACTTAAAGCCTTGCCTCGAGAAAAATTTAAAGATTCCACCATCGACTATTATTTCAAATATACGGGGATTCCCATTAACTTTGGGGTTTCCGTTTTGCTGGGGTTTTTGGTGGGCGCTATTATTGCGGGGCAAACCTTTTATAGTTTTACTTATGAAAACCTAAGATACTATGGAGTTCTGAAAGCCATGGGTGTTGCGGACAGAACATTGCTTTTGATGATTGTATTTCAATCGCTGATTGTTTGCTTTATTGGCTATGGTTTGGGGATTGCAGGAACCGCAATTTTTGCCTACTTCACCAAAAATTCTCTTTTGGCTTTTCGATTTCCCTGGCAACTGATGGTTTTTAGTGTTTTCGGCGTGACTGTGATTTCAGCCCTTGCGGCCCTTATTAGCATTCGCAAAGTTCTTAAACTTGAACCTGCAATCGTCTTTAAGAGTTAATATGAACTCTCTTGCTGTCAAATGTCATAATATTACAAAAACGTATGGTACAGGTTCAACGCAAGTTGTGGCATTAAGAGGTGTTGATCTTGAGGTTAAGGCTGGCGAGCTTTTGATGTTGGCTGGACCTTCGGGATGCGGGAAAACTACACTGATTTCCATTATTGCAGGGATTCTTTTTCAAGATCAGGGAACGTGTGAATTATTTAGTCATTCTTTTAATCAAATGGCACCACGTGAGCAAATTGCGTTTCGTGCAAAAAACATTGGATTTGTCTTTCAAAGTTTTAATTTGATTCCGTCCCTCACCATTGCTGAAAATGTAGCCGTCCCTCTTATTATTGGGGGAGTCCCCCGCAAAGAGGCAACAGAGCGGGGGGCAGAAGTTTTAGACAAGTTGGGGCTTGGAGATCGGGTTGAATCTTTCCCCGCCAATCTTTCAGGCGGCCAGCAACAACGTGTAGCCATTGGTCGTGCTCTTGTTCATAATCCGCGATTAATTGTCTGTGATGAGCCGACAAGTGCTTTGGATGGTAGTACCGGATACAAGATCATGGAGATTTTAAAGTCTGTGGCGATGGAAGGCGATCGTGCTTTGATTGTCGTCACTCATGACAGTCGTATTTTTCAATTTTCTGACCGAATTGCCAAAATGGAAGATGGAAAAATTATCAAAATTATTAATGATCACCGAGAGTTTGAAGGATAGTAAAATGCCAAAAAAAATAATAAACCTCAATCGTGTTCTAACCGCATTGGCCATCATAGGAATTTTGTCAGGTCTTTGGATGGTGATCAAAGATCAAAAAAAAGCCCCCGTTTCTCAGCCTGCGGTGATACCCTCTACTTCGCCTTACGAAAGTTTTATTTCGGCCTCAGGAATTATTGAGGCCAAAAGTGAGAACCTTAATTTGGGAACCATCGTGGGGGGGGCTGTCGATAAGGTTTTGGTCGAAGTTGGGGACAAAGTTAAAAAAGGTCAGCCGCTTTTTACTTTGGATATGAGGGAAGCGCAAGCCGACGTAGCTTTGAAGCTCGCACAATTCGAAGAGTCCAAAACGGCATTGGAGCAAGCACGTGCGAATTTAAAATCGTCGAAAGATAATCTTGGATTTTTAGAAAAAGTTTCTGATAAACGCGCCATTGCACAAGAAGATCTCACAACGCGTCAAAATGCGGTTTTCGTTAATGAGGCGGCTTTAAAAAATGCAGAGGCAATTCTTCAGTCTGCAAAAAAATCTCTTGAGGTTTCTGAGACAACATTAAGCCTTTATACCATTCGTGCCCCCTTAGATTGTGAGATTCTACAAGTCAATATTCACCCTGGTGAATATGCTGCGGCTGCGGTACTCACCACACCTTTGATGCTCATTGGAAGTGTTCAGGACTATCACGTGCGCGTTCAAATTGATGAAAATGAAGCGTGGAGATTTAAAAAAGAATCTCCAGCAGAAGCAATTTTACGCGGCAACATTCATTTTAAAACACCACTTCAATTTAAATATATTGAGCCTTACGTTATACCGAAACAATCACTTACGGGAGATGCCACTGAGCGCGTGGACACCCGCGTTCTTGAGGTGGTTTATGCCTATGATCCTGAAACATTTCCCGGGTATATGGGACAACAAGTGGATGTCTATATTAAAGCGGATAAAATTCCAGCCTCCCTTACTTATGGTGGCCCTGGAGTGCCCGTACAATGAAACGTGCTCTCATCTCGTTAAGTTGTCTCTTGAGCGCGTGCGCAATTGGGCCTGATTATGAAAAACCAGAATTTGAAGTCCCCGATGTATGGGAAAATGCAGGATCCCAAAATCCAGAACGGGATCTGAAAATTGAGGCGGAATGGTGGAAGTCATTTCAGGACCCTCTTTTAACGGAATTGGTGGAAGAGGCTGTTAAATCAAATCCGACTTATCTTCAGGCGCTTTCGCTCATTCAAGAAGCGCGGGCTCAAGTCAAAAGTGCAACTGCAGGGTTATTTCCTGAGATTGATGGGACGGGGTCTTACTCACATAATCTCAATAGTCTAAATGTTAATTCGGGGGGGAGCGGTGGAAAGAGGGTCCGCGAAAGCGATGCATATGCATTGGGTTTTGACACCAGTTGGGAAATTGATCTTTTCGGGCGTCTCAGGAGAGCGGATGAGGCGGCCAAAGCCACCTTTGAAGGGGATGTTGCCAATGGGCAGGATATTCTTTTGAGTTTGATTGCGGAGGTCGCCCAAAATTATGTTCTTTTAAGACAATATCAACAGCAGCTTTTGGTGACACAAAAAAACGCCAAAAGCTGGGATGAGCTTTATAATTTAAATGTATCGTTATTCCAAGCGGGGCACATTTCAGAATTTTCTGTTCTCGAGGCCAAAACTTCTCGTGATCAAACACGTAGCCAAATTGCACCTCTTGAAGCCAATGTTAAAACAACCCTTCATCAATTAGCGATCCTTACAGGAAAGCCGCCCGCTAGTCTCTATGATAAGCTCTCAGAACCCCATCCTATCCCCCAAGTTTCGGGTGAAATCTTTGCAGATCTTCCTTCAGCTCTGTTGGAAAGGCGACCTGATATTAGGAAGGCTGAGCGTAATTTGGCATCAAATACGGCACAAATTGGTTTGGCTATGGGTGATCTTTTCCCGAAGTTTTCATTCACGGGGAACCTTGGGTATAACAGTAGCAAAGGCTCTAACTTTTTCGATCACACCAGTTTTAACGCATCATTTGGTCCTACGTTTACATGGGACATAATAGATTTTGGTCGAGTCCGTGCCAATATCGAAGCGCAGGAAGCGATAAAAGATCAAAGTTATTATCAATATAAGAGTGTTCTTCTTTCCGCGCTTCAAGATGTGGAAAATGGACTTGTGAATCTCTCCTCTGAAGGCAAGCGCCACGAAAATCTTTATGCGGCTTTAACTGCGAGCCAAGGTGTTGTTGATTTAAGTCTTTCGGAATATCAAGCAGGAGTTATTGATTTTCTGACTGTGCTCACGGCTAAAACAGTAAGGAACACAAATGAGTTGAATTTTATTCAAAGTCAAGCGGCCTTGAGCGTTGATGCCATTGCACTTTATAAAGCGTTGGGTGGCGGTTGGGAGACCATCCTTAAATCTTCAAAGCCTCAATCCACGCTTTTGTCAATTTTTCCGAAAGTGAGTTCTGACCCAGACGATCCTGGAGCATTGTAAAATCTAGGGTTTCCAAAAGTTGATCTTGATTCACACAGGAAAAGACATAAGAAACTTCCCCCGTTTGAGGATTTTGGTGAGCCTGTAAACATTGCGCGCAAATAGCCTTCATCATGCATTGCATGGGTGAGTTAATGCTGCCAATAGCAGTGTGATGGGGACTTAATTTGTTCTTCAGGGTAGATTCCCGCGCGTGTGCTACAGCGGCCATCATCCGGTCCGATCCAATGGCAATGATGTGATCAATTTGGGGGAGGGGGATTTGAAGATTTCCATTTTCTGAAAAATAGAGAATGGCTTCAATGACATTCCCCTGAAAAACGCGGTCGTGGGAGCGCTTAGGTTTCCAATCCATTTTTTCATCACAGCACCATATGACTTGGTCTGAAGCGGTCTCAATTTCTTCTGTTTTAAAGCGATCTTGAGCATTTTTATATCCCGCTACATAGAGAACTTTTGATCCGGCTTTTTTGAGCTCCTCTCCAATAGAAAAGAGAACTGCGTTTCCAAGTCCACCCCCTATGAGAAGGACATTTTTATGAGGCAAAATTTCTGTAGGTGTTCCTGTAGGGCCCATCAAAATGACAGGCTCTCCAGGTTTTAAAAGCGCGCAAAGATTGGACGATCCTCCCATCTCAAGGACGATTAAATTTACGGTGCCTTTTTCTGGATTGGCGCTGGCGCCTGTTAAGGCAAGCCCTTCCATGGCAAGGCGGGTTCCGTTTTTGACTCTGGCCAAACTCTCAAAATTCTGAAGGCGGAAAAATTGGCCGGGTTTAAAATTCCGGGACGCAAGAGGGGCATGGACCACGACTTCCACAATGGTGGGGGTAAGGCGATTGACAGCCACGACGGAAGCAGAGAGGGCCGCCGCCATATTGTCATCCTGAACTTGTTTTGGGGCCCCATGAGATTGAAGGTTTTTATTGACCTTCAACATCTCTGTAATTAAGGGATATGCCTTTTTGGCGCTCGCCATAGCTTTGACGACACTGCCTGAAAAATGAGGATTGAGATCCCCCAAATAACTGATAGAGCGCCCCGGCGTGCGGGAAATGAAAATATCATTCTCGGCTTTGAAATTACCGTCTTGAAGAGCGAGGCTGACTTCTTCTGCAATTTGCGTATTGGGTTGAGTTCCCAAGGCAAGAAGGGCAGATCCTGCAGGAAGATCAAAAACCTTTCCCTCTTTTTCAACCTGAAGATGAGAGAGATGCCCAAATCTATCTTTAAGAAAAGCGTGCGGTGTCGTATTCTCCAAAATGGAAATGCCTTGGGCAAGTGCTGATGTAATTTCCTCGTGATTGAGGCGATAGGCTGGGGCTTCTTGAAGGGATTTTCGGTAGATCAAAGTGCATCCGCCCCAACTTTGAAGAAGATTCAAAATTTCAGGAGACCGATTTTCGGCTTGAGCTTTAGCTCGTTCTTCTCGAATTGTTTTGGCGTGCGCTATAAAAATATTTGCGCTGTTTTTCTCATCTTCCGACCAATTATTTTGAGGTCCCAAAATTTCATACCGTTGCAAAAATCGTTCGACCTGAAGAGGGTAATAGGCCAAGGCTTCTGTTGCGGTGTCCATGGCTGTCAGGCCTCCGCCCACCACCAGGATGGGAAGTCGAAGTTCAAGGTTGGCCAGTGAATTAATCTTATCCGCGCCTGTGAGTTGAAGCGCCATCAAAAAATCAGAGGCCATGCGGACGCCCCGGGGTAGCCCGCCTGGAATTTCCAAAAGTTTGGGTTTTCCTGAGCCCAAACACAAAGCCACATGGTCAAATCCATAATCATCAAAAGCCTGATCAAGCGTAATTGTTCCGCCCAATCTGACGCCGCCCTTGAGTGAAAATTGAGACCGCCTTTCTAAAAGTAATCGAATTAAAGTGAGGTTGTTTTTATCCCAGCGTGCCGTAATTCCGTATTCCGCAACTCCGCCAAATCCACTCACAATACGCTTGCTCAAAGGCGTTAGATAATCGTGAATTTTGTAGATAGGTTCGAGTTTTTGGAGATCTTCGGGAAGGGGCTCAATCTTAAGACCATCAATCCCAAAAACCGTGTGACCTTCTTGAAGGAGATGATGCGCCAGTGTATATCCCGCGGGGCCCATTCCCGCCACAAGGATTTTACAACCGGAATTTTCCTCCGGAAAAGGTCTTTTGAAATTAAGTGGATTCCATCTTGAAAGAAGGCTGTAAATTTCAAACCCCCAAGGTAAACGGAGGGTCGATTGTAGTGTCTCCGATTCAATGCTGGGGACATCAACGGGATCCTGTTTTTGATAAATGCAAGATGTTATGCAGTCATTGCAAATGCGGTGCCCTGTACCCGCCACCATAGGGTTGTCGATCATAAGTGTAGCAAGGGCTGCCACCGTATAACCTTGAGTTCGAAGCTCATTCATCTCCGAAATTTTTTCTTCAAGGGGGCACCCTTCTAAAGAAACCTCCAGCGGATTTTTTTGAAAGCCCTCGGATCCTTTGACTTTAAGTCCTTTACTGCACGAGTCCTTTCCCTGATGATGGCACCAAATGCAATAGTGAGCTTGATCAAGGGCGTGAATTTGAGATGCGGGGGGTGTTGTGCAATTGAAGCCGTCTCGATAATAGGCTTTCTCTTCTTTTGTCATCCCGCTTTTAGATTCTAAAATAAATTCAGTATGATTTATGAGAGATGTATCAACTAAATTTCCATAGTTTTTTTTCTGAGGCAGTCTGAATAATTCAGAAGATGTTTTTTCATGGATCTGGAATGCAGCATATTTTTTTGCAAGCGCCAAGGCTTCTAGATGATCTTCTTCATAAAGCCACCCCAAAACAGCTTTTGCAAAATCAAGATCTTTAAAATCCGGATGAATCAGCGTTTCAAGTTGACGATAAAGTGTGGCGCCATCAAAGCTCTCAACTTCTCCTTTCGAGAATGTCTTTGCCGCAATACGTTGCACAAATTGACGTTTAGCTGAAAATATTGGGGAAATTGCGTGTGTGGACTCTTGCAACGCATGGATCTCCCCAGCAATTCCAAAAAACGTTCCCAGAAAATCTTCAAGATGAGGTGCGAGTTCTAGGATGAGCGCACTTTCATCATTTGCATTTTCAAAACGTGCTTGAAGGAGACGGACTCGTAAATGGTCCTCTAAAAAATCAAGGAAAGACGCATCTAACTTTATGAGGCCTTCCCGATCATAAAGGTCTTTAAAAGAGAGTTCGTACGGGAGTGTTAATTTAACCATGGGCGAACAATTGCATTTTGTTTAGGAAAGCTCAATCTTTTTTAGTGATTTTATAGAAAGAAAATGATGATATTAAATATGATTGTTAAAGTTGATTTAAACATTTTTTATGATGAGTTCTTTTTTTTTATTTTTCTTTGAAAATTTAAAAATTTACAAAACATTCTGTATTTTAACATTTTTAAATTCCAAATGTGATGAGGTAGTAGGGTTAAAACTTTACACTGACTTTCTTAAAGGAGAGTTAATTTTTTGAAAAAACCTGGCGAGTCATTGGAAAAAAATGTAAGCTACTCAAAAAAAATAGGAGGTCTAAAGTGCATCCGCATCGTAAAAAACTCGCTGATTTTTTTGAAAGTCGCTTATTTCAAATGATTCTTTTAGGGCTTATTATTGTCAATGCAATTGGCATAGGGCTTGAGACCTCAAAAGACGTCATGCACAAAATCGGCTTTGAATTTGAGGTTTTGGAATATTTTATTCTGGGCGCATTTATCCTTGAGCTTTTGACGAAAATGATTGTCTTTCGGCGCGACTTTTTCAAGCATGGTTGGAATATTTTTGACTTAAGTGTTATTGTGATCTCGATTCTGCCTCATGCGGCGGGGCTTACGATTTTAAGGTCCTTTCGTGTATTCCATTCTCTCAGTTTGTTTGAGCTCTCTCCGCACACACGTCATTTGCTTGCGGCCTTAAGACATGTGGGGCCTAGTGCTTTGAATGTTGTAATTTTCATGCTGGTGGGCTTTTATATTTTAGCGGTGATTGGCGTTGAACTGTTTTCAGAGCAATTCCCGGAACGTTTTGGCACATTGGGTTGGTCGTTTTTTACGCTTTTCCGTCTTATGATTTATGATGATTATGGCGCCATAGTAAGGCCTATTCTTCTTGCCTACCCTTACTCCTGGATTTTCTTTCTCTCTGCTACTTTGATTTTGGCTTTTGTTCTTTTGAACCTTTTTGTGGCGGTGGTTGTAACTGCCCTTCAGCGAGCCGTTCAAAATGATGAGGATCCTTTGGAAAAAAATGTCAAAGATCAGGCAAAATTAATTACCATCGAAGTGCAAGAAATTGACAACCTTAAAAATGAAATTGGGGAGCTGAAGAAAATGGTGTCTCAATTTATGCAATCCAAGAGGTGAGTGTTTCATTTCAGGGGTCCCATGATTTTCTCTGCGACCTTGATATAGCACTGAGCCTCGACACTTTCGGGAGAGCTGATGACAATGGGATTTCCTTGATCTGAGGTTTCCCGAATTTTGCCCTGAAGGGGGATCTCACCCAAAAAAGGCACTTCCAATCTCTTTGCCTCTTTTTTTGCGCCACCATGGTCAAAAATGTGCGACTGGTCACCGCAATGGGGGCAGGTAAAGTAACTCATATTCTCAACAATTCCTAAGACGGGGATTTCTAATTTACGAAACATATTTAGACCCTTGCGTGCATCAATAAGAGCAATGTCTTGAGGCGTTGAAACAATCACCGCCCCCGTCAATGGCACCGTTTGGACAAGGGATAATTGAATGTCTCCGGTTCCGGGCGGCAAATCAATAACAAGGACATCTCGTTCCCCCCAACTGACTTGTCGTAGCATTTGTTGAAGAGCACTTTGCACCATCGGCCCGCGCCAAATGGCGGGCGTTTCCTCATCTGTCATAAATCCCAAAGACATGACTGCAATTCCATATTTCTCATGGGGGATTAATATTTTTCCGTCCTCAGATTTGACGCGATCTCGAATTCCGAGCATGCGGGGAATGGAGGGTCCATAAATATCGGCATCTAACAAGGCCACACGCAGCCCCAACTGATGAAGGGACAGGGCGAGGTTCACGGCGGTCGTTGATTTTCCAACGCCCCCCTTTCCAGAGGCTATGGCAATCACATTGCGCACGCCCTCAATAGATTTTCTCTCTTTGGGATTAAGCAGCTTTGATTTTTTTTGGGCGGTTAAAATAATGCGGACCTCTTCAATTCCTGGAATTTTTTTGAGGATTTGTGCGAGCTTCTCTTTAACTTCTTGTGCTAGTTGAATATGTTGCGTATCAAACTCAAGGGTAAAGGTAATAATTCCATTTTCGGTTATCTCAAGGCCTGAGATACAGTCCGATTCCATGAGGCTTTTCTGGGTTAACGGATGCATCACCTGTGATAAGATGGCCACCACGTGATCATGTAACATTCATATATCCTTTCAATTGCTTCTTTTTCAGTGATACTTTATATATTTATAGTGAAATGACAATCCTGACGAATGAGGTAGGTTATGGCCTGGGATGAAAATGGTGGCCCTTGGGGAAACAATAATGATGATAAAAATCCATGGCAACGCAAGCCCGGTGGTGGCAAGAGTACGCCCCCTGATTTTGAAAAATGGTTTAAGGACCAGAAAAAGAAATTTAAAAAGATGTCCGGAGGCCCAGGTCCTAATAAAAATTTACTGTGGCTTGTTGCAGGCGGTGTTTTTATTCTCTGGCTTTTAACAGGTGTTTACCAAGTTCAAAACGATCAACAAGCGGCCATTTTGAAATTTGGAAAATGGGATCGCACAACAGATCCAGGGCTTCACTACCACTTGCCGCTACCTATTGAAACTGCAGTTATTCGAAATGTTACTACAATTAACGTTTTCACGAATACTACATTAAATTCAGAAAATGCAGGTGATGGCAGCTTGATGCTGACGGGAGATGAAAACATCGCCGATGTGCAGTTTGCCGTATATTGGCAAATCAACAATCTTGAGAATTTTCTCTTTAGTGCAAAATCTCCAGAAGCAACAGTAAAGGCGGCAGCAGACAGTGTCTTCCGTGAAGTCATTGCTCAAACGCCCATTGCGCAAGCTTTATCTGAGGGGCGTTCTGATATTAACATCAAGGTCAAAGAACGTCTTCAAAAAGTCATTGATGAGTATAAATTGGGTGTGACTATTACCCAAGTGAAACTCTTGAAAGTGACACCTCCGACGGCTGAGGTTGTGGATGCGTATTTGGACGTTCAACGCGCCAAAGCGGATATGGAAAGAAAACGGAACGAAGCTGAGTTTTATCATAACTCTATCGTGCCTGTGGCGCGAGGAGAAGCTCAAAAAATCATCCAAGATGCGGAAGCTTATAAGTCACAGATTGTGGCAGATGCCCAAGGTGATACGCAACGATTCCTGTCCGTTTTGACACAATATCGCAAAGCGCCAGAGATTACCAAAAAGCGTCTTTATCTCAAAACCATGCAAACAATTTTGCAAGGGGCAAATAAACTGGTCACAAATGGCGACACTGGAAAGCAAAGTGTCTTGCCTTACTTGCCTTTGCCTGAGCTTAAGACAAAACCCATCCCTGAGACAGCTTCAACGGAAGAGGTGAAAAAATGAGACAGAACTCACTCATTGCTTATATCGTCCCACTTTTGATCGTTTTCTTTCTTGCGACCAGTTCGTTCTTTATTGTAGGGCAGGGGCAGCAAGCGCTCGTCCTCCAATTTGGACGATTGGTGCGTATTGAAAAGGATCCGGGACTTCAATTCAAAATTCCCTTCATGCAAGATATTATCTATTACGATAACCGAATCTTGGATTTTGACATGCAGGCGCTTGAGGCCACATTGGGCGATCAAAAGCGCTTAACGGTTGATACCTTCACGCGTTATCGCATTGCAGAACCTGAAATTTTTTATCGGACTGTGAGAAATGAGCAGGGCGCCAAGGCTCGCCTTGAGGGGCTTAATAGTGGTATCGTCTTGAGCATTTTAGGTAAGGTCAAATTATCAGATGTTCTGTCTGCAAAACGTGAAGAAATTACGAAGCAAATTCGCGATCAAATGAATACAGAAGCCAAAGATTTTGGTGTGCAAGTTGTGGATCTTCGTTTGCGTCGGACCGATTTGCCAGTGAAGAACAGTGAAGCCATTTTTTCGCGAATGATTTCTGAGCGGAAACAAGAATCTCAAGAATTCAGATCACGCGGTGATGAAATGGCGCAAGAAATCAAATCCAAAGCAGATAAAGAAAAGACTATTATTTTGGCAGATGCTCGTAAGCAATCTCAAATTTTGCGTGGTGAGGGGGATGCCATTGTGACTGATATTTCTGCCCAAGCCTATGGTCAGGACCCGGAATTCTTTGATTTTTATCAGTCTTTGCAAGCGTATGAAAAAGGACTTGCAAGTGATAGCACAACTTATATTCTATCTCCTACAAATACGTTCTTTAAATACTTTGGAGGATAAGTGCACGTGATGAAACTTCTTCAATTCTTAGTTTAGTATGTTTGAAAAATGCTCAATAGAGTTGTCCTGATGAACTTGCTACTTGGCATCTCAAAAAAAGATCCTGAAATAATTCCGGATCAAGCCCGGGACTAAAAGGTTAGCATGACGATAGGGATGCAAAAAAATATCTACTCAACTGCTCTTTTTTTTTAGAAGGTAACACTATGAAGATTTCACGATTTTCTCTCTCTCTTGTTCTTTTAGCCACTCTCAGCCTTGAGAATGCAACTTTGAGAGCTCAAGAGGTTAAACCCTCACCTGTTTCTGCGCCGCAAGGATTTGCGGATATGGTGGCGCCTCTATTGCCGGCGGTTGTGAATATTTCAACCAAGACAAAAGTGAAATCAGGTCCGCAACTTCGCAGTCCTATTCCCCTTGATCCGAATCTGCCCTCCGGTCCGCTTGAGGATATGCTGCGGGAATTTTTTGACCAGCAAGCCCCGAGCCACAGGAATGTCGCGTCTTTAGGAAGTGGGTTTATCGTCTCGCCCGAGGGACTTGTTGTCACCAACTATCACGTGATTGAAGGGGCGGATGAAGTTACCGTTATTTTGAACGACAACACAAAATTACCCGCAACCGTGGTGGGGCGTGACCACCGCACCGACATTGCGCTTTTGAAAGTGGAAACCAAAACAAAGCTGCCTTTTGTCAATTGGGGTGATTCTGAAAAACTGAGGACTGGTGACTGGATTATTGCCATTGGCAATCCTTTTGGTTTGGGCGGAACGGTGACGGCAGGAATTGTCTCCACCATCAAAAGAGATATTTCTGCGAGCCAAAACCCTGGGGTTAATCTCGACTACGTTCAAGGTTATATTCAAACGGATGCCTCCATTAATGTGGGGAATTCTGGTGGGCCCATGTTTAATATGCAGGGACAGGTCGTGGGCATTAACCGTGCGATTTTCTCGCCCACGGGGGGGAGTGTAGGGATTGGTTTTGCGATTCCCGCATCCGTTGCACAAAAAGTTGTGGATCAAATTCGTGAGTTTGGACGTACGAAGCGCGGTTGGCTCGGCGTTCGCATCCAGTCGGTTACGGAAGATATCGCTGAAGGTTTGGGCTTTAAAACAGTTGAAGGTGCCCTTGTCGGAAGTGTGATTCCAGGAGGACCCGCTGCGGCTGCCAAACTTTTGCCCGGAGATGTCATCTTGAAAGTAGGGGAGACACCTGTCAAAGATTCACGTAGCATACCGCAACTTGTGGGCGATATGCCTGTGGGATCGGTGGCACCTCTCACCATTTGGCGCAAAGGGAAAACCTTTGTTCAAAATATCACCGTAGGTGAATTTGAAGAGGCGGAAGAGGCTGGAATTATCAAATCCCCTCAAGCAAAATCCACCGCCAAAACGACTCAAGCCTTGGGTATGTCATTCCAAACGCTCACTCCTGATTTTCGTCGTGAAAATGGAATCGCCGATGATATTGCGGGTGTGGTTGTCACAGAGGTTAATCCCAAAAGTAATGCGGCGTTTAAAGGGCTTCAATCAGGGGATATCATTGTTGAAATCAGTCAGGAAGATGTTCAAAAACCGGAAGATGTCGTTAACTTGGTCGAAAAAGCGAAAAAAGCGGGCCGTAAATCCGTTCTTCTTTTGATTAATCGTGAAGATGAAATGCGCTATATTTCCGTCAAAATTAAGGACGAATGAGGGGCACCAAAACGTCTTTCTTGTGAAAAAGGATTTAATCCTTTTTCAGATCCTTAACTGAGTCTTTATAATCTTGGGAGTCCTTGAGAATTTTCATGTACCCAATGGGGTGTCTTTGGATCATTTTAAACGCAACCCCATCAAAGTCACCACGTGCGCCACAATAGTAATTACGGCATGTTTTCCCACCATTGGCACCATCTTGAAATGAGATAGTGTCAGCAGTAGGAATAATTTTAAGTTGGCATCCCTCAAGAGATGAATCCTCTGTCTCAGTATTATACAAAAAGGAACCATCTTTCTGATAGGTTGCAAGACCATACAAGCCGCAGCTATGGCCATTGAAAAACTGCAAGCTCGTCTTAAAGTAGAGTATATCATTTGTGACAGGAACAACTTCGAGAATGTTTTCAGAATCATATTTTGAGCCATCAACAAGACCATTTTTAAAGTGGTATTTATAAACACCCTCAATCTGATGCATAAGTGCTGAAGCCTTATTTTCAGATGATGGCGCTGAAAAGAGGGGACCGTTGCTTAGGGTCCCCAAAATCAATCCCGCCACAATACCCAGTTTTATTTTCATCCAATCATAAGTCCCTTATCATTTGCGGAAACTGTCACTGTCTCTCCGTCTTTGATTTTGCCTTCAAGGATTTGCGTGGCCAAAGGGTTTTGAAGGCTTCTTTGAAGCACACGTTTTAAAGGACGTGCGCCATAGGCAGGATCGTATCCCTCATCGGCAAGCCACGTTAAAGCCTTATCATCCAATTGAAGGATAATTTTACGATCCTCAAGAAGATTCATAAGACGCTGCAATTGAATCTTTACAATGTCGCCCATGTCTTCCCGAGAAAGGCGTTTGAAGAGAAGAATCTCATCAATACGGTTAAGAAACTCTGGACGAAAAGCAGATCTTACCACGTCCATCACTTGCTCGCGAACGTCTTCGGAAGGCTCCCCTTGATGCTCAGCCAAAACATGGCTGCCTAAGTTTGAGGTCATAATAATGAGCGTATTTCTAAAATCAACGGTGCGCCCCTGTCCGTCCGTCAAGCGGCCATCATCAAGCACTTGAAGAAGAACGTTGAATACATCGGGATGCGCTTTTTCGATCTCATCAAAAAGGATCACTTGATAAGGACGACGGCGCACGGCTTCCGTTAAAGTTCCACCCTCCTCATAGCCCACATAACCGGGAGGGGCGCCAATAAGTCGGGAGACTGAATGCTTCTCCATAAATTCCGACATATCAATGCGGGTCATAGCCGATTCGTCATCGAAAAGAAACTCCGCCAAAGCTTTAGTGAGTTCAGTTTTTCCGACCCCCGTGGGTCCTAAAAAGAGGAATGATCCAATGGGGCGATTGGCATCTTGAAGTCCCGCCCGTGCGCGCCTGACTGCTTGGCTAATAGCCACCACCGCCTCGCTTTGACCAATCACACGATTGCTTAAATTTGTCTCCATTTGAAGGAGCTTTTCCCGTTCGCCTTCTAGCATTTTATCAACGGGAATTCCAGTCCATCGTGAGACGATACTTGCGATGTCATCGGCACTGACTTCCTCGCGAACAATATGCGCATTTTCGTTTGATTCGGCCACGTGAATCTTCTTCTCAAGGTCAGGAATAACCCCATACAAAAGCTCTCCCGCCCGCGTCAGATTTCCCTGACGTTGGGCAAGCTCCAGTTCATTTCGTGCTGTATCTAATGATTCTTTCAATTTATGGGCGGCTTGGAGTTTATCCTTTTCCCCCTGCCAGGCACTTGTCATTTGACTCACCAGTGCCTCAAGTCCTGAAATTTCATCCTCCAGTTTGGAGAGTCTTTCTTTGGACGCCTCATCAGTTTCTTTTTTAAGGGCTTCGCGTTCAATTTTGAGTTGGATCAAACGACGGTCTAATTCATCGAGTTCCTCAGGTTTGGAATCGACTTCCATGCGAAGGCGGCTTGCTGCCTCATCCACAAGATCGATGGCTTTATCTGGCAAAAACCGATCCGTGATATAGCGATTCGAAAGCGTTGCTGCAGCCACAATGGCCCCATCCGTAATCCGAATCCCATGGTGAAGTTCGTATTTTTCCTTCAAACCCCTTAGAATTGAAATGGTATCCTCAACTGTGGGCTCACTTACAAAAACGGGTTGGAATCGGCGCGCAAGCGCCGCATCTTTTTCGATATGCTTGCGATATTCATCTAAAGTCGTGGCTCCCACGCAGTGGAGTTCCCCACGGGCCAAGGCCGGCTTTAAAAGATTAGCCGCATCCATAGCGCCATCGGCTTTTCCAGCCCCCACAAGGGTGTGAATCTCATCGATGAAAACAATAATTCCACCTTCGGACGAAGTAATTTCTTGTAAAACGGCTTTGAGTCGCTCTTCAAATTCTCCGCGATATTTGGCACCTGCAATAAGAGACCCCATATCCAAAGACATAAGATCAATATGTTGAAGAGACTCTGGAACGTCTCCCTTCACAATGCGATGGGCAAGTCCTTCGATGATCGCAGTTTTTCCAACGCCCGGTTCACCGATTAAAATAGGATTATTTTTGGTCCGCCTTGAGAGAACTTGAATCGTTCTGCGAATTTCTTCATCGCGCCCAATGACAGGATCAAGTTTTCCAGCACGTGCGAGTGCTGTTAAATCTGTTGCGTATTTTTTGAGGGCATCATAACGATCTTCCGCAGTAGCCGTATCTGCTCGCCTTCCTTTGCGCATAGCCACAATAGCATGGCTCAGGTTTTGAGAGGTAACTCCCCCGGCGGCCAAAGCCCTACCTGCTTCGCTTTCTTTCGTCAGGGCAAGTGCTAAAAGCAGATATTCGACGGTTACAAAACTATCCCCCGCTTTTTGTGCTGCCTCTTCGGCCATCTCAAAAACTTTTCCAAGGTCAGGGGAGAGATAAACTTGTCCCGCACCGGCGCCTTCAATTTTTGGTAGCTTGGCAAGATCTTGGATATTGACGGCAATGACTTTTGTGGGATCTCCCCCCGCAGATTGAATGAGGGATGCAGCCATCCCCTCCTCATCATCGAGAAGGGCCTTTAAGAGATGGGATGGCATAATGCGTTGATTTCCATCACGGTGGGCGATGGTTTGTGCGGCCTGTAAGAATCCTTTTGCACGCTCGGTATATTTTTCAAGATTCATGGATGGTCTCCCTTTTACCAATACAAGAATAAAAAATGACTACAGAGTGGTTGGCGCAGTCTCCTCCCCCTCTGAAGTAGGCTCGCTTGAGGGTAAGGTTGCCATAGGTTGAGGTTCAGATGCAACTGTTTCTGTTTGTGTGGGCAGTTGAGAACCTTGACCAGCACCTTCTCTAGGCATCTCTGGAAGTGGAGCTTGGGGTGCGCGCACCGGTGGGCGGAAGGTGTTTAAAACACGCTGATAATGATCAGCATGTTGGTAATAACCTTCAGCAGCCACGCGATCACCGGATGAAGCCGCCTCGCGAGCCATGTTCAGATATTTCATCAGTTGTTGTTGCGCTGTGGCCTTCATCCTGGGATCATAATGATCTCCAGAATCACTCATAGGCTGAGAAAATTGTTGGTTGGGTCGCCCACGAGATTGTGAATGGTGACGCGGACGTTTCGCATATGTATTTGGTTTCATGAAATTGACATCAATGTTGTTAAAAAATATGTTGAACGCTCATCTCTTCCGAGAGAAACCTAAAATCATTAATTTGTTTTAGGATTTAAAGGCTACGACTGCGTGACCTTCCTGATATGTTTATCATTAGCTGTCTTCTTGTCTTTTGCCAAGAGAAAAATGAACAAACCGGCCTGAAAGTTTTTAGAGGGCTGTTTATGTTGTTTCCGCAAATTCGTCCCCCTCAAAAAATTTATTTCGAAGGAGCTACGACCATGATGATGCGCTTGCCTTCAAGTTTTGGCAATTGCTCCATTTTAATGGTGTCACCCAGTTCTTCTCGCATACGATCCAAAACCTTAATTCCAAGTTCTTGGTGAGCCATTTCACGTCCACGGAATTTGACAGAGATTTTGACTTTATCGCCATTTTCAATGAACTTTTTTGCACTACGCATTTTGACTTGATAGTCATGTTCATCAATGGTGGGGCGCACATAAAGCTCTTTGACATCGACAACTTTTTGTTTTTTCCGGACCTCAGCCTTTTTCTTTTGGGCTTCGAACTTGTATTTTCCATAGTCCAAAATTTTGCAAACCGGAGGTTCAGCATTGGGAGAGATTTCAACCAAATCAAGGCCAGCTTGGAAAGCACGGTCAAGTGCATCTCGTCGGCTTACAACGCCGACCATCTCACCATTTTCATCAACTAAACGGACTTTTGGGGATTGGATGTGTTCGTTAACGCGAGGACCATCAGTTGTTGGCGCTGCGTTAGGGTCGCGAGGGGTACGGATGTTCAAAAAAGCTCCTATTGTTATGTTAATCGTTAATGCAGACTTGGACGCGTTCTTTAACGCATTCCTCATGTCCATGAGAAGAGCGTTTGTGCGGTGGACGCGCCTCACTACCTAGTTTACGAATTGCATCAGCAAGTGCAAGTATTTCTTGTGACTCACCGCCAAGTTTACGAATGGCCACGGTGCCTTCTTCCGCTTCGCGCTTACCCACTACAAAAATGTAGGGGACTTTCTGAAGGCTCAGTTCGCGGATTTTGTAATTGATTTTCTCGTTTTTAAGCTCTAATTCGGCACGAAGTCCGGCACGCTTCAAGGCATCATAGACCTGTTGCGCATAAGCATCACCTTCTTGCGTAATGGTGGTGACTGCCACTTGTACAGGTGCCAACCACAGCGGGAATTTTCCAGCATAGTGCTCGATCAAAATTGCAATAAAGCGTTCGAACGATCCAAAGATTGCACGATGGAGTATGACGGGACGGTGTTTTTTACCGTCTTCCCCGATATAAGTCGCATCCAATCGTTCTGGCAAAACAAAATCTAATTGTAGAGTGCCACATTGAAACTCTCGGCCCAAAGCATCTTTTAAGACGAACTCCAACTTCGGTCCATAAAAGGCTCCTTCGCCTGGATTCAAGGAATAGCTAAGGCCTGCGGCTTTGGCACCTTGCTCCAAAAGGAGCTCGGCCTTATCCCAAAGCTCGTCTTGCCCCGCCAGATTTTCGGGGCGGTCAGAAAAGCGTACAGTGACCTCCTCAAATCCGATCTCTTTATAAACTTCCAAAAGAAGGCTACAGAATTTAAAGGTTTCGTCTTTGATTTGATCTTCGGTCGCAAAAATATGCGCATCATCCTGCACAAACGATCGAACGCGGGTCAGGCCAGAAAGCGCACCTGAAGGCTCATTTCGGACGCAAGATCCAAATTCCGCCATGCGCAATGGCAAATCGCGATAGCTTTTAATACCTTGCTTGAAAATTTGAATGTGACAAGGGCAGTTCATGGGCTTCAGCGCCAAGAAAGTATCTCCATCTTCAAGCGTGAACATACCCTCGCGAAATTTTTCCCAATGTCCTGATTGCTCCCAAAGTGAGCGATCCACAAGGGAGGGTGTATTCACCTCCACATAGTCTTGTTCGGAGATTTTATCGCGAATGTAATTTTGAAGAATTCGGTACAGCGTCCAACCTTTGGGATGCCAGAAAACAGAGCCTACGGCTTCCTCTTGAAGGTGGAACAAATTCATCTCGCGGCCCAATTTCCGGTGGTCACGCTTTTCCGCTTCTTCCAATTGGAAGAGGTAATCTTTAAGCTCTTTCTCTGAAGGCCACGCCGTTCCATAAATACGCTGGAGCTGGGGATTCTTAGGATCGCCGCGCCAGTACGCCCCCGCCAATTTCATTAGCTTGAAGGCTTTTCCAAGTTTTCCTGTAGACGGCAAATGGGGGCCGCGGCAAAGGTCAATAAATTTTCCTTGGCGGTACAAACTGATGGTTTGATCCTCCGGCAAATCGGAAATGATTTCAGCTTTGAAATGTTCACCCATGTCTTTGAAGAATTGAATGGCCTCGTTACGATTCCAAATTTCGCGCGTAATCTCTTCGTTGCGATCCACAATCTCGCGCATACGGTCTTCAATTTTTACAAGGTCATCCGGGTTAAAAGCTGTTTCCCGGAAAACGTCATAATAAAAGCCATTTTCAATGGCAGGACCGATGGTGATTTGGCATTCGGGATAAAGCTCTTTGACGGCTTCTGCAAAAACGTGAGCCGCGTCATGACGAATAATCTCAAGGCCTTCAGGATTTTTCTTGGTCACAATTTGGACGTCCGCATCTTTTTCAATCAGGCGCGTTAAATCCCACAGTTCCCCATTTACACGGGCTGCGACCGCATCCTTGGCAAGGCCAGGACTGATACTTTCTGCAATCGTAAGGCCCGTCGTCCCGGCAGAGGAATACTCTTTAACCGTTCCATCAGGCAATCGAATCGCAACCATGTTCTTGTTTCCTTTGTTTCAAATCATCTCTATACGAGTCTCGTAAAACGCATTGTCATACTGAATTTATTTCAGCACTTTTTTCTGAGATCCTGAAGTGATCCCGGATTAAGTCCGGGACTAAAGGTTCAGGATGACAAGCACAGTTTGCTCAACGTTTCACTTCCAACTCAGACTTATCTTTTTAAGAGACTTATAACTTCTTTTCAAGAGAAGACTTGATGTGTCTTGAAATAATTCTATGTATCTTCTACTCCCTCGGAGTGGTGCAAACGCATCGTACGGTATTTTTGATTCTTATAAAAATGCAGAGGATCCTACTTTGCGGTGAATGCTTTCTCTAATCCCCGTAGATTTTGCTGAGAATAAGGTGTGTAATTTCCTCAAAATTTGAGGATATCTAAAACTTGAGGAAACTCAAAAAGAATGATTCAGGAGGTCGCAGCACTAGCTATTCGCTTGTTCATAAAAAAAACTTGAATCCGCGCCAAAGTCGCCTATAGTAATTTTAAAAACAGGGATGGATAAAATAAGAACGTGGTAGAAAAAAGACTTCAAAAGCTTCTGATTGCCAATCGGGGCGAGATTGCGTGCCGAATTATGAAAACCGCGCAACGGATGGGTATTCGCACCGTTGCGATTTATTCGGAAGTGGATCAAAAGGCGGTTCATGTGGCGAGTGCCGATGAGGCGTATTGTGTGGGGCCGGCTTCCGCGTCTGAGAGTTATCTTAGTGTTTCCAAAATTATTGAGATTGCAAAGCGTGCTCAGGTGGACGCTATTCATCCAGGCTATGGATTTCTTTCTGAAAATCCAGAATTTGCAGACGCGTGCGAAAAGGCAGGAATTCGATTTGTAGGGCCGAGCCCCACCTCCATTCGGAGCATGGGAAGCAAAAGCCTGGCCAAAGAGATTGCGAAAAAGGCAGGGCTTCCTGTGATTCCTGGATTTCATGGAAAAGATCAGTCGGAAACGCTTCTTTTGAAAGAAGCTCAACGGATGGGTTTTCCTCTCATCATTAAGGCGGCTTTGGGGGGAGGTGGCAAAGGCATGCGGATTGTCGAGACGGTGGAGGCTTTTTCTGAGGCTCTCCTCTCTTGTCGGAGGGAAGCTAAATCCGCCTTTGGGGACGAGACCGTTTTATTGGAGAAATACATTTCTTCGCCACGTCACGTGGAGGTGCAGATTTTTGGAGACACTTTTGGAAATATCATTCATTTGTTTGAGCGAGATTGTTCCCTTCAAAGACGTCATCAAAAGATTTTAGAAGAAGCTCCCGCTTTTGGTCTTTCAGAAGAGTTGCTTTCAAGAATGCGAGAAGCTGCGATGAAATTGGCAGAATCCGTTGAATACGTTGGTGCTGGGACGGTTGAGTTTTTGGTGGATCAAAACGGTGAATTTTATTTCATGGAAATGAACACGCGCCTTCAGGTTGAGCATCCTGTTACGGAAGAAATCACAGGAGTTGATCTTGTGGAATGGCAAATTCGTGTGTCTCAAGGGGAAAAACTGCCTCCTCAATCCGAAATTAAATGTCAAGGGCATGCCATTGAAGTGCGTCTTTATGCAGAAGATCCCGGTAAGAATTTTCTACCGCAAACGGGAACTATTTCAGTTTTTGATGAGGCCCTTCCTGATGCGCGAATTGACAGCGGTGTGAAACGGGAGTCTCAGATTTCATCTTATTATGATCCGATGATTGCAAAATTGACTGTTAAGGGCCGGGATCGTGAGACGGCTTTTCAAAAAACCAAGATTGCTCTTGCGTCTTGGCGTATCGGAGGTTTAAAAACCAATCAAGAATTCCTTTTGAATTTGATTCAAGATGCGCGCGTTCTTGAAGGATCTCATGATGTGGGGCTTTTGGATCGAGCTGGCGATGAATTTTTAGAGTCCCATTCCGATTTAAGCCCTTTTAATCTCGCTGCAGCCCTTTTCTTTTTGTTCTCTCCAAATTCCAAAATTTCGTCTCCTTGGGATCAAAAAGAGGGATGGACGATTCAAGGTTATCAGCCTCAAGCTATTAAAATGAAAAATGGATCTCAGGAAGAGATTTTATTAATGGCCACCTATTTTCAAGACGGATGGGACTTTGAGAAATTTGGAAAAGTAAGCTACGTTTGGGAAAAGGCAGGGGAGGGACTTTGGTATCTTCAGATATCCTTCAATGGCGAAACCCACCGTGTTTCCCTTTTTGAAAAAGAGGGGGTGTGTACAGTCTTTTTCCAAGGGCTCACGCACACCTATACGCTTTGCTTTCCTTGGGAAACAGAAGTTGTGTTGCAAGAAACAGAGCATCATTTAAGGGCGCCCATGACCTCAAAAGTGATTGATATTCGGGTTCAAGAAAATGATGAGGTTGTAAGGGGAGAACCGCTTGTGATTCTGGAGGCCATGAAAATGGAGCATGCCATTCGGGCGTCCCAATTGGCTCATGTGAAGAGGATTTTTTATAAAATTGGAGATATCGTTGAGGAGGGGGCGGAGCTCATTGAACTCGAGCCTCTGGAGGAAAAAGTCCATGTTATGGCCCAAGCAAGTTAAAATTGTGGAAGTGGGGCCTCGGGACGGCCTTCAAGCAGAGCGCGGTGCGATGTTGAGCGTTGCGGCGCGCGTAAAACTTATTGATCTTTTGTCTGAATCAGGGCTTCAGTCTCTTGAAGCGGGCAGTTTTGTTTCTTCAAAAAGCATTCCTGCCATGGCCAATTCTGAAGATGTTTTTGATAAAATCCAAAAGAAGCCTGGCGTGGATTATGCGTTTTTGGTGCCCAATTTTAAAGGTTTTGAAATTGCTCAACATCATGGCATCAAATCCATTTCAGTTTTTACAGCAGCGTCTGAGGCTTTTTGCCAAAGAAATACGAAATGTTCGATTCAAGAAAGTTTTGAGCGGTTTTCTGAATTTATTCCACTCGCAAAAGCCCAAGGTATGCGGGTGAGGGGCTATGTTTCATGCATTTTCCGCTGCCCTTATGAAGGGTATATCCAGCCTCAAAAAGTCGTGCAGGTGGCTGAAACGCTTTTGGATATGGGATGCGATGAAATTGCTTTTGGCGACACTATTGGTGTGGGAACTCCTCAAGATGTGATTGCTCTTTTAGAACGTGCAACATTTCCCAAAGAAAAAATGGCCATGCATTTTCATGATACTTACGGGATGGCCATTGCTAATATTACAGTGTCTCTTGAAAAGGGAATTCACATATTTGATGCTTCCTTGAGTGGATTGGGAGGATGTCCTTATGCAGAAGGAGCATCTGGAAATGTGGCCACCGAAGATGTGATCTATTTACTGAATGGTCTTGGAGTCGATCATGGCGTCAATATGAATAAACTTATGGAGGCTAGTGCTTACATTGATGGACTTTTGAGTCGCAAATCGGGGTCTAAGGTCGCCCTTGCGCTTCAGGGGGGGTGTGTGTAGTCTAGCTCGTATCAGTATTTAAAATAAGGAATTTTTAAAAATGGAAGGACTTCCAATTTTTGCCGTTGTCTTAGCCCTATTTGGACTGTTCTTTGTAATGCGCGGTGTTTATTCGGTGCCGCAAGGTCAGCAGTACACCGTTGAGAGATTTGGAAAATACGTTCAAACACTCAAGCCCGGGCTTCATTTTATCATTCCTTTGGTCGATCGCATTGGGGTCAGAATCAATATGATGGAGCAAGTTTTGGACGTGGCGTCCCAAGCCGTCATTACGCGTGATAACGCTATGGTTACGGTGGATGGTGTTATTTTCTATCAGGTCTTGGATCCGGTCAAAGCCGCTTATGAAGTTTCAAATTTAGAAAATGCTATTTTGAATTTAACAGTGACAAATGTGAGAACTGTTATGGGATCAATGGATCTTGACGAGTTACTCTCACAACGTGAGCGCATTAATGCCCAGTTATTATTGGTTGTGGATGAAGCCACATCCGTTTGGGGAATTAAAGTCACGCGTATTGAAATTAAGGATATTCAACCGCCCCGTGATCTTATCGAATCGATGGGTAGGCAGATGAAAGCTGAGCGTGACAAACGTGCTGAAATTCTTGTGGCGGAAGGTGCTCGTCAATCTGCAATTTTAAGAGCAGAAGGTGAAAAGCAATCCGTGATCTTAGAAGCAGAAGCTCGCAAAGAGGCCGCATTTCGTGATGCAGAAGCACGAGAGCGTTCGGCTGAAGCTGAAGCTAAGGCAACCGCGATGGTGTCTGTTGCCATTTCAAAAGGAAATATGCAAGCGGTGAACTATTTCGTTGCACAAAAATACATCACGGCTCTTCAACAAATGGCCTGTGCCCCCAATCATAAGATTATCTTGATGCCGCTTGAAGCGTCTAATGTCATTGGTGCTTTGGGGGGAATTGGAGAGATTGCCAAGGAAGTTTTTGGATCTTCTGAGGAATCCAAATCACAGACCAAGAAGGGGTAAGTCATTATGAGCTCACTTGATTTTTGGAGCTGGTGGATTCTCGGCGGACTTCTTCTTGTGGGGGAGATCCTTATTCCCGGTGCCTTCATGCTGTGGATTGCCATGGCAGCGCTTTTGGTGGGCCTTGTGGATTATTTTCTGCCTTTGCCAGTTTGGGGACAGTTGGTGTTTTTTGCCGTCTTTTCCATTTTAAGTCACGAGTTACGCAGTTTGCAGCAAAAGGGTGGGAATCTAAGCGAAAGACATGAGTTTTGTTATTTCTCTAGAGATATCATGCTTAATAACATCCCACTGCTGCTGATAAAAAGAGAAGCCTCCAGCAAGTCGTCTTTTAAATCTTTGAATCCAAGCCGAAATGGCAAGAAATATATGATTTCTTTGGGCTCGTCCCGTGCGAGACTGACAGCGTTCAAGACCGCATGTTTGCTTTAATTCCCGATGATAAACTTCGATTTTCCAACGCGATTTCATGACCAGTTCAATATGATCACGAGAGGGATTATCCCTATTGGTTCCGATATAATCCGTGCGACCGTTTTTGGCAACAAACCGGAAAACAGTAATCCATCCATATCCGCGTAAGTGAACTTTCAGTCCTTCATCTGGAATGTCCAGCTTTTCAAGAGTTTCTCCACGATTCACTTTCCTGTTTTTCTTCAACCCCATCACCCATGTCCAGCCTATGGATTCAATGGCCTTCAGATTATTCAAGCTCGAGTACCAAGCGTCTGCAACCACGTCATCCGGATTTATCCCTCTGTCTTGAGCCAGCTTTAACATTTCCCTGAAATGGTCATTCTTGCTTTTGCCATCGCTGGCTTTATCATAAATACGATAATCAACAGGAATAGAGTCATGACTCCTCAGGCCATGCCATACCAAATTGACAAGACCTATCCCCGCAATAACATCATGGGCATTCCCAGAATACTGATAATGCACAAGCTCTATCTTCTCGCTCCGATTTTTATCCAAAATTGTATCGTCACATACTAAAAAACAAGGTTCTTTCTTGTTAATAAGAGATTGAGTAAGATTCCACACTCCGCTCGGACGCAATGCACTAGAACTCAACCATCGATTGACGCTGTCATGCGACAATGGAATCGGTGACACCTCCGAAAGTGCCAACCCTGAATAGCGCACACTGCTGGCTTGTAAAAATGAACGATAAAGTGATTTTGTGCATTTGTGTCGAGACATCATTTCTTCTCATTTAATAAATATTCCCTCTCACCTTATCTCTTCTCTCTTCTCCTGCAAACTGCGTAACTCGTGTAAGTGTCCTGATTGGTAAACGATATAAACCGTCGCTTAAAGATGATTCCGATTACCCCAATCTCAATGATCGAGGAGCCCAATATGTGGGGCAAGTTTTTGTTCTTTCAAAGGCAATAGTCGATGGTCGGGGGAAAGCCAAAGTGGGGGATACAGAATGGATTGTTATAGGGCCAGACTTACCCCAAGGCGCTCAAGTCAAAATTACGGGCGTTGAGGGAACATTTTTAAAAGTTAAGCCCGCAGATTAGAGGGATCTGAACTCACAAAGAAAATCACCTTGTGATAGGGCCATTAATTCTTTATAATCTTAAGAACCCTCCAGAAGGAGAAAAAACAAAACAGGGAAAATTATCCAATGAAATTTAATGTCTTCACCTCAATGACTCTAGTCTCAATGGCATTTGGAAATCCGATTCACGCCAATTCAGCGCCTACCACAACGGCTCCTGTAGCCGCAGAAATTGGAAATATGTCAGAAAAAGACGCTGAGGCCTTTGTTGCAGGTCTTCAAAAGATGCTTAAAGTTACAGATCCCAAAGATATTAAAGAAATTCCTAACACCATTGCGAACAATATGGTTCATTATCCATTGCGTTGGTTTAAAGACGCGAATACAAAAAATGCCACCATGATCAAAACACCCGCAGAGTTTGTAAAAAACTATAGTGAAATTATGAGCGCAAAAGTTATTGATGCGATTTTAAATCAAGATATGAAAAATCTTTTTATAAATGCGCAAGGTTGTATGATTGGGAATGGTCAAGTTTGGCTTGATGAACGCGGCATTAAAACAATAAGTAATTTTTGATCACATCTTCTTCTTATTTGCATCTTCCGTGGAATATTACTGCGGAGGATTTTTTTCTCATTAATAATCTTTTAACTTATGTGAGATATGATTTCCCTCAGCTTTATTCTTTTTAAAGGGGAAAAATGATGAGATTATTTGGAAAAATGACGGCTTTGTTGGGTGCTGCAGTTACCTTAGTTGTGGTGAATTTCGTAGGCGGTATTGCCATGGAGTATTACACCTCTCAAAGCGTAGACAATATTTTGAAATCTTCAGATATCCTTAAAAAAAGCATGGAAAGTGATATGGTTCATGACGCTCTGCATGCTGATGTTCTTTTGGCAATACGTGCAAAAGAGAAGAATGACCTGGAAGGCCTGAAAGATACCATTAAAGATGCAGAAAGTCATGGAAATACATTTCTTAAAAATATGAAAGAAATTATCGAAGAGCAGCCGCCGCGAGACATTTTAGATCTTGTCCAGGCCAACTATAAAATTGTTCAAGTATACACAGAAAATGGAAGGTCTGTCATTGATGCTATACAAAAAGGACAATACCAAGATAAGGATTATGATTCGTTTATGATCAACTTCAAAAAATTAGAAGTTGGTATGGATAAGCAAGGAGACGTAATTTTAGATTATGCGAATGCACAACAAGTGATTTATGCGCAAGGGCAATCTGCTCTGAAATTCATTTCACTAGGGATTTTTGGATGTCTTCTAGTGGCTATTGGTATGTTGGCGTATTTCATTGTTTTCAAAATAAAAAAGCCCATTGCTCACAGTATTGAAGATATGAATCAACTTTCCGCAGGATCTTACGATATTCAGATAGAGGGGACAGAGCGTCCTGATGAAATTGGGGATATGGCGAGAGCTATTCAAATTTTTAAAGATAATGCAAAACGTGTTCAAGATATGACTGAACAACAAGTCATCGAAGCTGCACAGCGAGAGCGTAGTATTAAGGAAAAACTCTTAACTCTTTCAGAAAAGCTTGAATCAGAACTGCAAGGAGCCTTAACTCAAGTTCTTAAAAATTCAGATGAAGTTTTAAAGACAACACAAGCTATGACTGTCTCTTCCGACAAAGTCAGTGCGCAATCAGAATCTGCCAATGCGGTTACCGATGAAACCAAGCATGATGTGGAAAGTGTGGCGGCGGCCACCGAAGAGCTTTCAAGTTCTATCCGTGAAATTAGCGAACGCGTGGCGGAATCAACGCATATTGTCCAAACCGCAGTGGTAACCACAGAAAAGACTAACGTCACCATCCAAGAACTCGCAAAATCCTCAACGCACATTGGTGAGATTATCAAATTAATTTCCGACATTGCGGAAAGAACGAATCTTCTTGCGCTTAATGCCACCATTGAGGCGGCGCGTGCGGGAGATGCTGGGAAAGGCTTTGCTGTGGTCGCGGCAGAAGTTAAAAATCTTGCCAATCAGACCACGCAAGCGACTGAGGAAATCACAGGTCAAATCCAGTCTATTCAAAAGTCCACAGATGAATCCGTTTCGGCCATTTCTGAAATCATCAGCACCATCCAGGACATCGATCATGCTTCCTCATCCATCGCTGCCGCTGTTGAAGAGCAAGGCATTGCCACTGCTGAAATTAACAAACGTACTCAGCAAGCTGCAATGCGTACTGGTGAAGTTGCAAGTGGAATCAGTCTTATGAATACGGAAGCACAAGAAACACGTGCATTGTCATCAACGGTTATGGATTCAACAAAACGTATTATTAAAGAAATGGAGGGCATGCAACTTCGCATGCGCCAAGTCATTCGTGAATCCTATGCCGGAGACCGGCGTGAAAATCAACGTTATCAAAATCCATCCTCTGTTAAGGTCACTGGAAACGGGGGAGCATTTACATGCCATGTGAAAGATATATCCTGTTCAGGTGTAGCCTTAAGCTCTCCTGAATTTGCTAAATCAGCTTCCGTGGGATCCAGCGTCACACTTGAAATTCCAGGATATACTTCCCCAGTTCCGGCTAAGATTTTAGAAACTCAAGAAGGTTCCATCGTCAGGTTAGGTTTCACGGCTGCGGCAACTGAGATCGAAAAAATTGATCAGTTTCTCGCCAGAATGAATGGGGTTCAAAAAGCGGCTTAAAGGGTGTATTGAGTTGGTGTTGAAATTCAAACAGGTCACTCATGTCCCGTGCTCAAAGGCTTTTAGATCTCATTCAAATCTTGAGGCACCATCGGTATCCAGTTTTAGGCGCCACATTGGCTCAAGATCTGGGGATTAGCTTAAGAACTCTTTATCGCGATATTGCTACCTTGCAATCCCAAGGGGCTACCATCGAAGGTGAGGCTGGTGTGGGTTATATTTTGCGTCCTGGGTTTATGCTGCCGCCATTGATGTTTTCAGAAGAAGAAATCGAAGCTCTTGTTTTGGGGTCTAGATGGGTGGCGAATCGGGGGGATTCTGCCCTTTCTCAGGCAGCTAAAAATGCCCTTGTGAAAATTGGAGCTGTTCTGCCTAATGATCTTCGGGAAAAATTAGAAGGGGCCGGGCTTTTGGTGGGCCCTGGTGAGGGTTTGAATGAGGACAGTATTGAGCTTCCCCTCCTTCGTGAAGCCATTAGGTGTGAGAAAAAAATTATCATCACCTATTTCGATCTTACACGAGTTACGCAGTTTGCAGCAAAAGGGTGGGAATCTAAGCGAAAGACATGAGTTTTGTTATTTCTCTAGAGATATCATGCTTAATAACATCCCACTGCTGCTGATAAAAAGAGAAGCCTCCAGCAAGTCGTCTTTTAAATCTTTGAATCCAAGCCGAAATGGCAAGAAATATATGATTTCTTTGGGCTCGTCCCGTGCGAGACTGACAGCGTTCAAGACCGCATGTTTGCTTTAATTCCCGATGATAAACTTCGATTTTCCAACGCGATTTCATGACCAGTTCAATATGATCACGAGAGGGATTATCCCTATTGGTTCCGATATAATCCGTGCGACCGTTTTTGGCAACAAACCGGAAAACAGTAATCCATCCATATCCGCGTAAGTGAACTTTCAGTCCTTCATCTGGAATGTCCAGCTTTTCAAGAGTTTCTCCACGATTCACTTTCCTGTTTTTCTTCAACCCCATCACCCATGTCCAGCCTATGGATTCAATGGCCTTCAGATTATTCAAGCTCGAGTACCAAGCGTCTGCAACCACGTCATCCGGATTTATCCCCACGAGTTACGCAGTTTGCAGGAGAAGAGAGAAGAGATAAGGTGAGAGGGAATATTTATTAAATGAGAAGAAATGATGTCTCGACACAAATGCACAAAATCACTTTATCGTTCATTTTTACAAGCCAGCAGTGTGCGCTATTCAGGGTTGGCACTTTCGGAGGTGTCACCGATTCCATTGTCGCATGACAGCGTCAATCGATGGTTGAGTTCTAGTGCATTGCGTCCGAGCGGAGTGTGGAATCTTACTCAATCTCTTATTAACAAGAAAGAACCTTGTTTTTTAGTATGTGACGATACAATTTTGGATAAAAATCGGAGCGAGAAGATAGAGCTTGTGCATTATCAGTATTCTGGGAATGCCCATGATGTTATTGCGGGGATAGGTCTTGTCAATTTGGTATGGCATGGCCTGAGGAGTCATGACTCTATTCCTGTTGATTATCGTATTTATGATAAAGCCAGCGATGGCAAAAGCAAGAATGACCATTTCAGGGAAATGTTAAAGCTGGCTCAAGACAGAGGGATAAATCCGGATGACGTGGTTGCAGACGCTTGGTACTCGAGCTTGAATAATCTGAAGGCCATTGAATCCATAGGCTGGACATGGGTGATGGGGTTGAAGAAAAACAGGAAAGTGAATCGTGGAGAAACTCTTGAAAAGCTGGACATTCCAGATGAAGGACTGAAAGTTCACTTACGCGGATATGGATGGATTACTGTTTTCCGGTTTGTTGCCAAAAACGGTCGCACGGATTATATCGGAACCAATAGGGATAATCCCTCTCGTGATCATATTGAACTGGTCATGAAATCGCGTTGGAAAATCGAAGTTTATCATCGGGAATTAAAGCAAACATGCGGTCTTGAACGCTGTCAGTCTCGCACGGGACGAGCCCAAAGAAATCATATATTTCTTGCCATTTCGGCTTGGATTCAAAGATTTAAAAGACGACTTGCTGGAGGCTTCTCTTTTTATCAGCAGCAGTGGGATGTTATTAAGCATGATATCTCTAGAGAAATAACAAAACTCATGTCTTTCGCTTAGATTCCCACCCTTTTGCTGCAAACTGCGTAACTCGTGTTTTGGAGCCTTGAACGCTGCTGACAGAAACTGTCACAGCTTGTGGTTATTCTCTTGAAACGCAACAACAGAAAGGAATACGACCATGACACACCCCACTTTTATTATGTTTTATGTCGAAAATCCCACTTTAAGCGCTCAATTTTATAGCCAGATTTTGGAAGCTACTCCTGTTGAGTCCTCACCTATGTTTGCTTTGTTTATGTTGGACTCAGGTGTCAAATTAGGGCTTTGGGCCAAGTCTGATGTTCAGCCTCAAGGCGATTTTGGAGGGTCTGGATTTGAGTTGGGATTTGCAAAGGCTACGATCCCAGAACTTCAAAGTACTTACCAAAACTGGAAAGCTCAAGGTGTTAAAATCATTCAAGATCCCACAGATATGGACTTTGGTCATACATTTACGGCTGAAGATCCCGATGGGCATCGTTTGCGTGTTTTTGTGTTGAATATGCAATGACACAAAACTGGATTGGGGTGGCCTGCCGAGATCATGTCCGGCGTGGAATTGAAGCTGGAATTATGCAACTTTGCCATGGGAGGGAAGCCCCCCTCAATCGCATTCAAGTCTGTGATCGCATTGCGTATTATTCCCCCACAATTACTTTTGGGGGGACAGATAAATTGCAAGCGTTCACAGCTTTAGGCGTCGTGAAAGACGGTGCGCCTTATCAACTGGAGATGACTCCTGGCTTTACGCCTTTCCGGCGTGATGTTGAGTGGATTCAAGTTGCACATGAATCCGCCATTCACCCTCTTTTGATGCACCTTGAATTAACGTCTGGTAAAATCAACTGGGGCTATCCCTTCCGTTTGGGGATTGTAAAAATTAGCGATCACGACATGGATTTGATCACAAATGCGATGGGTGTTACCCTTAATCCCAACAAATTTCCGCAATCTCAAAAGGCTTGAGCCCTTTATCCATGCGCGCTTGATTGATCATCATAATGAGTTTTGTCTCAGAAATTAGCTTTTGTCCTACGACATAAGCAGGATCAGAATGCGTACAAGAAAGCCAATGCGGACGAAACGAAAGACCCTCTTCATGTGCCCATGCTTTGGCGACAGAAAGGGATGCGGGGAGATGAAAAAAATCATCCTTTTTTTTACGCCTTCTCCCCCTGTAAAATCGATCTTGTGCCTCTAAAATTTTGGAAGAGGGGATGTGCATTTTTTGAATTGCAGAGAATCTCCTTTGCTCAAAGGTTTCCCCGAAATACTTGACCGCAAGCTTTTTCATCACTTGGATATCCCGTTCATATTTCTTGCTTTGAGAAAAATCAAGCTTTCTCCCCTTTGGTTTTCCGCACTTTTGAGAAGGCGTGCGAATGCCTTGCCGTACCAAAACCTTACTGATGGCGGAGACGGTTCTCCCTAAATAATTCGCAATTATTTTCAGTTGGATAGACTCATTCATGGCTGCCTTCAGGCATGCCAATTCTTCCTTGGACCACGCTTTTAACATTTTTAAATACCTTCAACCTGTTAACCATTAAATGCATACCTGGTATGCTATATTT